>DATLNB010000026.1:0-12520 GCA_035536995.1 Chthoniobacterales bacterium
CAGCGCGGCGTTCCCGGGGGTCGTGAATGCATATTGGCAGTTGAGAGGTCCCTCGGCGCGCTGCGCCTGCCTCGGGATGACACGCGGGCGCGCGATCACCGGCGAAGCTTAGGTGTATGGCGGAATCGACTTTTTTGAAGATCGGCGGCCGCCGCGTCCCGATCTCGAACCCGGACAAGGTGTTCTATAACGCCGGGAAATTCACCCAGCTCGACGTCGTTAATTACTACCTCCGGGTCGCGCCGTATCTGCTCCCGCATTTTAAAAATCGGCCGGTCACCTTGAAGCGTTACCCGAATGGGGTTCACGGCGAGCTCTTTTATGAGAAGGACGCGCCCGCTTATACGCCGGACTGGGTAAAGACTTTTCCGGTACCTCGGCGTGAAGGTGGGCCGGATATCAATTACATCGTCATTAACGACCGCGCGACGCTGGCCTGGGCCGCGAACGCCGCCGCATTGGAACTCCATCCATTTCTCCATCGCGTCCCGCAGCTGGACCGGCCAACCCACGTCGTGTTCGATCTCGATCCCGGCGAAGGTGCGGCGCTCCCGGAATGCATCGAGGTGGCCCTGATCCTCCGCGACGTGCTGACCAAGCTGAAATTGAAGTCGTTCCCAAAAGTTTCAGGCTCGAAAGGGATCCAGATTTACGTGCCGCTGAATACGCCGAGTTCCTACGGAGCGACTCAGCTGTTCGCCAAAACGATCGCCGAGCTCCTGGAACGCGAGCATCCGGGGATGGTGGTTGCGGAGATGTCAAAGAACCTCCGACACAACAAGGTCTTCATCGATTGGAGCCAGAACGCGGATCACAAGACAACCGTCGGCGTTTATTCGCTCCGGGCTAAGAGCAATCATCCCTACGTTTCGATGCCGGTCCGTTGGAGCGAGCTGACAAGGAAGACAAGAACCGAAGCCCTTTATTTCGAAGCGGCCGATGCCTTAAAGCGCCTGAAAAACGTCGGAGACCTCTTCGCGCCGGTCCTGACGCTCAAGCAGAAGCTTCCTCGCGAATTCGAACAGCGCGCTGGAAAATCTCCGGGGAGATCACGCGCCCCGCGTGCTGCTTTCGGCGCCTCGCCGGAAGCTTCCGGCAAAAAGAGCGGTGCGCGGGGGCGCACACCGCAGCACGCGAGGGCGCGTGCGCTCCCCGGCAAAGCGCTCGCCGAATATGAAGCGAAACGGCACTTTGATCGCACGGCGGAACCGGGACCAACGGCTCCCCGCCGCAGCCGGCAGGGAAGCCGGCGCCGGTTCGTTATCCAGAAACATGCGGCGAGTCATCTGCATTACGATTTCCGGCTCGAGATGAATGACGTCCTCAAATCGTGGGCGGTGCCGAAGAACCTTTCGTTCAAAGAAGGCGAGACCCGGACCGGTTTCGAGACTGAGGATCATCCGATCGATTATCTGGAGTTCGAAGGGATTATCCCGGAAGGAGAGTACGGCGGCGGCACGGTCATGGTCTGGGACATCGGCACCTATGAAGTCGTGGACGGCAATTATTGGAAGGGTGCGCTCACTGTTTTCTTGTCCGGCAAAAAGCTCAAAGGCGAGTGGGCGTTGAAGCGAATGGCTGCGGAGGACGGGAAACCGAAGTGGTTCATCAACAAGACGAATGGCGATGCGCGGCCGATCCCGACTAAGCGCGAATCCGTCTCCGTCCTAACCGGCCGGTCCATGGAAAAGATAGCGGGCGAAAAATCGACGGTCTGGAATAGCGATCGCGGACGTGCGGAAGCACGTCCCTCCGGTAGGGTCGGCGCGCTGCGCCGGCCGGGACGCCGCAGCGCTGCGTCCCTACCAAAGTTCGTCAAGCCGATGAAGGCGACGGCGGTGACAGAATTCCCGAAAGAAGGCGACTGGATTTACGAGATCAAGTGGGACGGTTATCGCGCCCTCGGGCTGAAACATGGTGATAAGAACGTCCAGCTGCTTTCGTTGAAGGAGAAAAATCTGACGACCGATTTTCCGACTGTCGCCGAAGCGATGCGCGACCTGCGGGCGGAATCGGCGCTCATCGATGGTGAAATTGTGGCCGTCGATGCGCAGGGCCGGCCATCCTTCCAGGTTCTGCAGAATCGCAAAACATCAGGGCGCGATTGGACGCTGGTGTATTATGCGTTCGATCTGCTGAACCTCGAAGGCGAAGATCTGCAGGCTCTTCCTTTGCATGAGCGCAAGGCGCGCTTGAAGAAGCTGATCGCGGAGACTGCTTCGCCGGTGTTGCGCTACAACGCGGAGCTCGCAGGGACGCCGGCCGCAGTGATTCGGACCGTCGCCAGAGCCGGCCTCGAAGGCGTTATAGCGAAGAAACGCGATTCGGTTTACCGCGCTGGAACCCGGTTGACCACCTGGTTGAAGCTGAAGCTCAACAAGTCGCAGGAGTTTGTGATCGGTGGTTACAAGCCGGACGCCGGAAGTTTTCAGTCGATCCTGGTAGGGTATTACGAGGGCAAGGACCTGGTCTTTGCTGGCAAGGTCCGCCAGGGATTCAATCCAGCGGGACGAGCGCGGTTGCTGAAAGAAATGAAGCCTTTTCCCATGACGAGATGTCCGTTCTCCAATTTGCCCACGAGCCGGAAGAGCCATTTCGGGGAGGGGATCACGGAGGACGAAATGGCGGAGCTCTGCTGGCTGAAACCGAAGCTCGTGGCGCAGGTGAGCTTTACCGAGTGGACGACGTACGGCTTGCTGCGCCACGCGACCTTCGAGGGCTTGCGTGACGACAAGGCGCCTGGGGAAATCGTGCGAGAAATCGCACGCTAAGAGGCGTCAGGCGGCGTCGCGGCATAGGTCCTATAAGTCGTATAGGAACTATACCTTTAGCCTGGCGGAATCCTGGACGGGAGACCCCGCTTCGAGCGCAAAACCAGCATTCGCTTTTTCCGAAGCCGCGCAGCGCGGCTCTTCGCCGCCTCCGGAGTTGGTTGCAACGATTGGGGGGCCCGTACCTTCACCGCCTTCCGACAAACCTGCTCGAGCCGGGCGAGGAGCGCGGCGTGCGCGGTTTCCGTGGCCACCTCGCTGCTTTTTCGGCCGCCGCCAGAGGGGTTTGGACTCGACTCGCTCATCAATATCATTGGTTCGGTTATTCACACCCTCGCGCGCGCCATAAGAAAAATCCCTAAAGATTTATCCGAATAAAACCGGCCACCCGGCGAAGTCGTTTCGATTGGGAAGAAGAGGCCTCCTCCCCGATCCCGTCGTTTTCATGTGTGCCATTTTGCTCGTCGAAGATCATCACGATACGCAACTTGCATTCACGGCGATTCTTAGAAGCTGGGGACACAAGGTGGGGGCGAGCGACTCGGTCGCCGGCGGCTTAAAGTACCTGGACGATCACGAAGTGGATGTCATCGTCAGCGACATTGGCTTGCCCGACCGAAACGGCTACGAGTTCATAGCCGAAGCGCGCCAGGTCAGGCCGCGGGTCATGACCATCGCGGTGAGCGCTTACTTCACGGCGGCCGACCAGGACCGCGGGCACGAAGCCGGGTTCGACATGTATTTCGCGAAGCCGGTCGATCTCCGGACCCTGCAACGCGTGCTGGAACGGATTGATGCGCCGGCCGCGGAAAACGGCAACGGCAATCAGGACCGCACGAGCTGATCGGCGGCTACTTCTTGCATGGCCGGCTCGGCGGCGCGGCGGCTGGCCATGGCCGATTCGATTGTTTCAGCGGGAACGCGGCGGAGTGCGCCGGCCAGGCCCAACTTCGAAAGGGTCCAGATGAGCCATTTGGTCGGATCCCAGTGCCACGGCTTCACCCCGTTACGATAATCGTGCTGAAATTCGTGGTGATAATTGTGATAACCCTCGCCGAAAGTGAGCACGGCCATGAGAAGTGAATCGCGTGCGCTGCAACGGGTGGAGTAAGGCTGCCGGCCGATGGTGTGGCAGGCCGAGTTGATAAAGAAAGTGCAGTGCTGGACCACGACGACCTTCAAAACCCCGCCGATCAGGAAGCCGCCGAGGGCGCCGACCCATCCGTCCCACCAAAAACCGAGAAGGGTGGGTAAACCAAAACTAACCAACGCGGCCAGGAGATGAATGTGGCGATGCTGCCAGAGGATGAGGTTGTCTTTCTGGAGATCGTTGACGTTGTCGAACGGCGGCTCGGGGAGGAGCTTGAAGAGAAGCCACCCGATGTGGGCGTGAAAGAAACCCTTGCTGATGTCGTAGGGATCTTCGTCGTGATCGACGTGCTTGTGATGGCGGCGGTGCTCGCTCGCCCACAGCAGGACGGAG
Organism: Chthoniobacterales bacterium; assembly: GCA_035536995.1. Classification (GTDB taxonomy): domain Bacteria; phylum Verrucomicrobiota; class Verrucomicrobiia; order Chthoniobacterales; family UBA10450; genus AV80. The sequence goes on from DATLNB010000026.1 coordinate 4,255, forward strand.
TTCTCGAAGGCGCCGGCGCCAAAGATCAAAACGAACAGACGGATCGGCAGCTTTGCCCGAAAGGAGATGTGAGAGAAAAGCCGATGGTATCCGAGGGTAATGCTAACGGCGGTGACCGAGACCAGGACGCCGAAGACGGCGAAATGAAACCAGTCGAAGCCGAAGAACCAGAGATATAACGGGACGGCGGTGATCGAAAGAAGGAACGTCCCGATCAGGAACGAGCTGGTGATCCAGTTGATCCGATCGAAGGGGATTCGAGTAAACAGCGCGTTCATCACCGCGCCAGGAGTACGTCTTTCTTCACCCAGGTGTGGACCTGCTGGCAATGGGCGCAAGTGAAGCGCCCGCTTTTCCGAGTTTCCGTTTCCCATAATGCCGCGTCCATTATTTCGCCGACGGCGGTGAGTTTGGATGTAACGGGACAGCGGACGAGTAATCGTCGCACCGAGCTTTTCGTTTTCCGGGGCGCTGGCGGCTCGAAGTAAAAGCGCATGTTAGCCGAGCCGGTAAACGATCCGGGCTTTATCAACATCGTAGGGGGACATTTCGAGCTTCACCCGGTCGCCGGTTGTTAGCCGGATGAAACGTTTCCGCATTCGTCCTGAAATATGGGCAAGGACCACGTGCTTACTTGGAAGCTCGACCCGGAACATCGTTCCGGCCAGGACCGATTTGATCGTGCCTTCGAGCTCAATTGCTTCCTGTTGCTTCATAGTAATGTCCGCCGGCGGCCGTTTAGCCGGACGCCGGCGTCACAAAAGAGAATATTTTAGCGGCGGGAACCGGCAAAATTCCGCGGACGCTCTTCGCGTGCCCGGGCTTCATTCACGGTGAGGCTGCGGCCTTGCAGGTCGGTGCCGTTGACCGCATTCATGGCCGCAGTCGCTGAGACTGAGTCGGGCATGGTAACGAATCCAAAGCCGCGGGAGCGGCCAGTCGCGCGATCGGTAATAAGGCTCACGTCGCTGACCTGGCCGTGTTGTTCAAAGAGGTCCTGAAGATCGTTTTCAGTCGTCTCGAAGGAAAGATTTCCTACGTAAAGTTTCATACTATTGAGTGTTGGAGCAATCGCTGCCAGCTACGAGCCGTTCCCGAGAATCGGGTTTCAAATCACCAAAGAGCCAAACTCAACTGACGATCTACCAAGCAAAGAAACAGAACAGACTTAATCCAATGGCCGGGACCTTCGCCCGGATGACGAAAAAAACAAGGGATACTTCGGTCGCTCGGCCGTATAGTGGACACAGCCAGCCCGCTAATTGCGCGTGGTTGTCATCCCCGTGGAGAGTTTTCACGGACCCTCAGGAAAAGACGTAGCGGCTCGTCAGCCCACAGCCGCACGGTCGGATCGACCACCAGACACGTTTCGTGAGCACAACCATGACGTCAGAGCTTTATCCTGCAATTCCCTCGTTCCGTTCCTTGACCACTAACGTGCCGCAATTGCCCGCCTCTTCCTTCCCAATTATCGTCCATTCCCACCTGGGCTGGGATTGGGTCTGGCAGCGCCCGCAACAATTCCACTCTCATCTTTCGGAACGCCATCGCATTCTGTTCGTTGAAGGTCCGGTGCCGCGAGCCGGACTCACCGCTGCCCGGGTTTCCCTCCGTGATGTCCCCGATTACCCGAACATCGTGATCGTCCAGATGGAGATGCCCGAGCAACGTTGGAGTGACGGGGCCTGGGTGGACAAGGAGAGGCGCCGTCTGCTCCAGTCGGTCTTGAATGGGCCACTCGCCGCGGATTTCGCAGAGCCGGTACAATGGTTCTACGATCCAATGGCCGTGACGGCCTTTGCCGGGCACCTCAATGAGAGCGCGATCGTTTACGATTGCATGGACCAGTTATCGCAGTTCCGCGGCGCCCCGGTTGAATTAGTCAGGCGCGAGCGCGAGCTACTCGCCATCGCCGACGTTGTCTTTGCCGGCGGCCCGAAAATTTGGGAGGAGAAACGGCGTTACAACGCGAATTGCTATTGTTTCGGGTGCGGCGTTGACGGGGAACATTTCGCGAAAGCCAGTGCGGCGGAGACGGTCGTCCCGCAGGACGTCGCACATTTGCCGAAGCCTGTTTACGGCTACATCGGGGTGGTCGATGAACGGCTTGATTACGAGCTGATCGACCAACTGGCTGAGGACAACGCGGAGGGCAGTGTCGTGATGGTCGGGCCTTGGACGAAAGTGGAGCGCGCCGCTTTGCCGGAGCGAGCCAACCTTCACTGGATCGGAGGCCGCGATTACAGTCAGCTCCCGGCTTATGCAAAAGCCTTCGACGTCTGCCTGATGCCTTTCGCGCTCAATGAAGCGACCGAGTTCATCAATCCCACCAAAGCGCTCGAATACATGGCGACCGCGCGTCCCATTGTATCGAGCCCGATCGAAGACGTGGTGCGCCAATTCAGCGACGTGGTTTCCGTCGCGCGGACAGCGAAGGAATTTGCGGCGGCCTGCCGCCGGGCGGCGACCAAGCCCAACCGGAGTGCCATTCAGCGCGGGCTGAAACTCGCAGAGCGCAATTCCTGGAAATCCATCGTCCAACGCCTCGAGGCCCACGTCCTTGAAATCACCACGCGCGAGCGCTCGATCGCGACCGACGCCGCCTGACGCATGTTTGATTATCTTGTGGTTGGGGCCGGTTTTGCCGGCAGCGTCCTCGCCGAACGGCTGGCCCGTGGGTTGGGAAAACGCGTTCTGATTTGTGACCGCCGTTCGCACATCGGCGGAAACGCCTACGATGAATACGATGCGGCCGGAGTGCTCGTCCACCGTTACGGACCTCACATCTTTCACACGAATTCAGCTGATGTTTTTAACTATCTCTCGCGCTTCACGGACTGGCGCGGCTACGAGCATCGCGTCCTGGCCAGCGTGGATGGCCAGCTCCTTCCGATGCCGATCAACCTCGACACGATCAACCGCCTTTACGGCCTGAACCTTGATTCAAAGGGGGTGGAGCAATTCCTCGCTTCCGTCGCCGAAAAACAAGAGACGATCCGCACTTCGGAGCAGGTCGTAGTCAGCCAGGTGGGCCGTGATCTCTACGAAAAGTTCTTCAGGAATTATACCCGCAAACAATGGGGCCTGGATCCTTCGGAGCTCGACGCCCAGGTCGCCGCGCGTATCCCCGTCCGGACGAATCGCGATGATCGTTATTTCACCGACGAATACCAGGCCATGCCGCGCCGCGGGTTCACCCGGATGTTCGAGAACATCCTGGATCATCCCAATATCTCGATCCTCCTCAACACCGACTACCGGGAAGTCGCCGACGAAATTCCTTATCGAAAAATGATCTACAGCGGGCCCGTCGATGAATTCTTCGATCTCCGCTTCGGAAAGCTGCCTTACCGCTCGCTCGAATTCCGGCACGAGACCCACGAGCGCGAGCGCTTTCAATCTGCTGCCGTGATCAACTACCCGAACGAGCATGAGTACACTCGAATCACTGAATTCAAATACCTGACGGGGCAGGAACACCGGCGGACCAGTGTCGTTTACGAATTCCCGCGCGCGACCGGGGACCCGTACTATCCAATCCCGAAGCCGGCCAACGCGGCCATCTACCAGCATTACCGCGAGCTGGCCCAGGCCACGCCCAAGGTCCGCTTCGTTGGGCGGCTCGCGACGTATCGCTATTACAATATGGACCAGGTTGTGGCGCAGGCCCTGACCACTTACCGGCACATCGTGGCCGAAGAGAGCTCCTTCAGTGCTCTTACACATGAACCTCGGAACGGAGAAATCGTTGCAGCTCTGGGGCGGCGTTGAGTGCAGCATCAATCGCGTTCGCGACCGGTTTTTTAACCAGCTCGAGCGGAATGGGCATTGGCAGCGACCGGACGACCTCGAGCGCTTTCGCAGGCTGGGGCTAAGCACCCTCCGTTTCCCGCTGCTCTGGGAATCGGTCGCGCGGGAGGCCTCCGGCGATTTGGACTGGTCGTGGCCCGACGATCGGCTCGCCGAAGCCCGAGAGCTTGGCATTCGGCCTATCGCCGGGTTGCTGCATCACGGGAGCGGGCCCCTGGGCACCGATCTGCTCGACCCTGAGTTTCCGCGAAAATTTGCCGGGTACGCCGGCGAGGTCGCGCGGCGCTATCCGTGGATCGACGCCTACACGCCGATCAACGAGCCCCTGACCACCGCGCGCTTCAGCGCTCTCTACGGGCATTGGTATCCGCATCAGCGGGATGACCAGAGTTTTGCCCGTGCGCTTCTGAACCAGTGCCGCGCAACCGTCCTTGCCATGCGCGCGATTCGCGAAGTCAATCCCACCGCCGAGCTGATCCAGACCGATGACCTTGGAAAAACCTACAGCACTCGGGCGTTATCCTATCAGGCGGATTTCGAAAACGACCGGCGCTGGATCACGTGGGACCTGCTTTCAGGCAAAGTGGATCGATCTCATCCGCTCCGAAGTTATTTTAAATGGGCGGGAATCCCGACCGCCGAGCTCGACATTTTCCTGGAGGAACCTTGTCCGCCGGACATCCTGGGCCTGAATCATTACGTCACGAGCGAACGGTTTCTCGACGAAAACATCTCAGCGTATCCGCCCGAATCTCACGGTCGCAATGGCCGTGTTTCGTATGCGGATATCGCCGCGGTCCGATCCACGGCTGTCGAAGTTGCGGGGCCCGAGAAACTGCTCATCGAAGCCTGGGAGCGTTACCACATCCCAATCGCCATCACCGAAGCGCATCTTGGATGCACGGTAGACGAGCAGCTCCGTTGGTTCATGGATATCTGGAACGCTGCGGGCGCGGCGCGAGCCAACGGCGCGGATGTGCGGGCCGTCACCGTCTGGGCGCTTTTGGGATCGTTTGATTGGGACAACCTCGTCACGCGGGATAACGGACATTACGAACCGGGCGTGTTCGACCTTCGCGGCGGGGGACCCCGGCCAACCTTGCTCGCGGAAATGGTCCGGCAGTTGGCCGCGGCTGGCGCGTACGATCATCCATTGCTCGCGACCGCCGGCTGGTGGCACCGAGACCGCTGCGGTCAACGGCACGCTGCCTGAGGGCCGCGGGCGATCGGAGACGCCCAAAATTCCCGCAGAAAACGAATAGCGTGTGAGCGGGCCCGGAACAGAATTCGGCTCCAGGTCAAAAGATTGCATCGTGAACATTCTTGTCGTCGAAGATCATCAGGATACGCGGACCGTACTCGCGAATCTGCTCAGCCATTGCGGGTATAACACCGTGAGCGCGAACAGCGTCTCGGAGGCGCTCGAGCGCCTCGCCGAATCGCCCGTCGAAGTCCTCCTCAGCGATCTTGGCTTGCCGGACGGCGACGGACTCGAGCTGGTCGGCCGAGCCAAAGCGTTAAACCCTGATCTGATTGCGATTGCCCTGACCGCCCGTGGCACCGACAAGGACCTGGTCCTCGCGGAACGCGCCGGGTTCGACCATTACCTGACGAAGCCCTTCGATTTTCACCAGCTCCGGACGATCCTCGGCGAAAAGTCGGCCGCGTGAGAATAGGAAGCCATTCGCGTTCGCATTTCGGAGTGAGCTCTCCGGCGGCGCCGGGCGAAGGGGCTTCAAAGGCATGAAGCGATTTTGGCGAAACAACAGCCTCTCGGTTGTGATGCTGGGGATGTTCTTCATCCTCTTTATCTTTGGCCAGGCCTGCAGCGGCTGGCTCGAGAATAATGAAGACCGGACCGATCACGGCCTGCGCGCCCAATCGATCGGCGAATACCTGACGGGGGCCCACTTCCTCGAAGCGACCACGGAGAATTGGGAATCGGAGTTTCTCCAGATGGGGATTTTCGTCTGGTGCACCGTGTTCCTCTACCAGAAAGGCTCCGCCGAATCGAAGGACCCGGACAAACGCGAGGAGGTCGACCGCGACCCGCGCAGAATCCGCGACAAGTCGGGCGCGCCCTGGCCGGTGCGGCGGGGCGGATTGGTTTTGAAGATCTACGAGAACTCTCTGACCCTGATTTTTCTCTTTCTGTTCCTGACCTCCTTTGTTCTTCACGGCGTGAGTGGCCGGAGCCTGTACAACGAGGAGCAGGCCCTTCACGGCCAGCCGGCCGTCTCGGTCGGTGGTTACATGACCTCGAGCCGCTTCTGGTTCGAGTCCTTCCAGAACTGGCAAAGTGAATTCCTCGCCATCGGCTGCATGGTCGTCTTCAGCATTTACCTGCGGCAAAAAGGTTCGCCGGAATCCAAGCCAGTCGACGCACCGCACACCCAGACTGGCGGATAGCGCGCCCGCTCTTTCTCTTGAGCCAAAGCCTGGTTGCGACTTCTCGTAAAGCTTACGACCAAGAGATTCGATCGTCCTGATGTGGAAAAGGGAATCGCGAGCGCGCTATGACCGGCAGCGAAGAGTAGGGAGACAACTGGCGTGATCGAGCGGCGTATGACATCTACGCGCCAAAAGATCACCTGCCGCGCGCCCGCTGTGCATGCTACGCAGCATACGCGGCCGACGGCAGACACTCCAAGCGTAAACGTGAGGCTTGCTCGCGGTCAGCTGCATCGCCTGGTTAGGCTTCATTGCTTTTTGCACGGCCCGCGAGATCAATGCCGCAATCGCCGCGCCTGCTGGTCCCAAGGTGCAGAGCGACCGCTACCCCACACACGGCGAACAGCCACGGATATCGGTGGCGCCCCCAACTCAGGAGCCCTTCCGCTTCGTCGGCTTCGGCACCGGCAGCGCCGCTTCGGTGACGCGGAAGACCGCCGACAATAGCTCGCGGTTGTCGAGATGCTCGTCCAGCACGAAGTGAGGTTTGGCTCCCGGGAACGGCGCGCCTTCGGACGGTGCTCCGAGAAGTTCGCGCCCCGCCTCCGTCGACTTCAGAAAGAGCTGGTTGTCGCAGACCAAAGCGACGATTTTGCCGCCCACGTAGAGCGCGTACTCACCAAACATCTTTTTGAAGGATACCGCACCCACGTCGCGAAGCTGATCGCAGACGTACTGAACATACGCGAGGTCAGATGCCATGGAAGGTTCCTAGGAGGGGGCCCAACGAGAACAGGAGGAGTGATCCCGCGGCCGCGGGATTCGCCCCATCGTCTGGTTAGACGACAACGATGCGCGGGCGATAAATAGCATAAGCGATGAGTGCTCCAACAAATATACCGATGTCCCATGAGCATAAAAAGACGATGGCTCCAAGGCCAAGCGTAGATCCGAATAAAAATCGCACAGTGGCTGCAACCGTGGCGGCAACCAGGGCGATGAACGGTACGACGAGCGCTTGAAGCGGATCGCTCAACGCCCGAAATGGATTGCGGTCCCAGCTGGGCAGACGAAAAGCACTGCCCTGGAGGCAGCCATTGCGGAATGTGATGAAACTGTAAAGGCCAGACATAAGGAAGATGACGACGCAGGAAAAGCCGACCGCAGGATAGCCCGGTCCGACCGGAACGACGCTCCGATGATCGTATGCGCGCTCCGCCGCGACCCCCCAATAGCCTGACCAAGCGCAGAACCCGACGAAAGCCGTGTTCACCGCGCGCCAGAAGTGTTTCATCGGAGGTCGCCTTGTCGTCTAACAAGACACAAGATCAGCGACCGCTGGCTGCATCGCTTGGTAGACCTTCGCGCAGTCACTCGAGCATCCGGGCGAATTTGACACCCTTCTTTTCGCACAGCGCGCGGATCTCGTCTTCTGCCTGGGCCAGCGGGTTCGCCGCCGACGAATCACCAAACCACCACCACGATACGCGATCGCCCGAAGGCAAGTTCCCGATGTATCGCTTCAACCCTTCGACGGTCGCGAAAGCGCGATGGTCGACGACAGCGATGTACCCACCGGTGTCCTCGACGCGACGAAAGACGACGCTGTGGTTAGCCGGGGTCGTGGATGGGCCAGGTGTCGGCTGTCCGCCGGCAGCGAGCTGCGCTACTGCAAGACTGAAGATCACAACGACACGGGTAATCATAGCGTCTAACGAGAACAAGATGAGCGACGCCCACCGAGAGCGAGCGCGGCCCCACGCGGAAAGGCTGTAACGATGGAAAATGCGAACGCACGACGGGTGGGCGTTCGCTCCGTCGCATGGTTAGATGGTGGACGTGGCCACTCCATCGCGCATCGAGCGTAACTGCTTTTTCCGGAAGGCGGCAACTGCAAAGCCGGCTCCAACAATGCCGATGCACGCCAGACCAAGGGCGCGCAGGACGAAAGGCCAAACGAGAGGATATAACCAGCGGGCGTTCGACCAGCCGAGTGCGAGCACTCCAGAAAGAGCGATGAGTGCCGGGATAACGAAACAAATCGCCGCGGCTAGCCGCGACTTCG
>DATLNB010000027.1:0-41374 GCA_035536995.1 Chthoniobacterales bacterium
CCGAAGAGATCGCAAGCCCGCAGCGTCGATCGCCGTCGGCCGGAGCGCTCAGAAGCGCGGAGCGTCGAGCGCCGGAGGCGCGAAGGATTAGAGCCCGGAGTGAAGCGCAGCGGAACTCCGGGACACGTGTTGCAAGAAAGAGCCCCGGCCGGGGCGACGGAAGCGGGGGGCCAATCCAGCGGCGTCTGACACAGACGCCCTACAAATGGAAGTGAGAGCCCCCGGAGTGAAGCGCAGCGGAACTACGCGTTGCAAGAAAGAGCCCCGGCCGGGGCGACGGAAGCGGACGGCATCCACCGGTATCTGGCACAGACGCCCTACAAATGTAAGATCAGCCACGTGAATGAAAAATATCTTGAAGACTTGCAGGTGGGTGACCGGTTCGGTTCGGACACAATCGAAGTCACCGAGGAAAGCATTTACGACTTCGCGCGACAGTTTGATCCGCAGCCGTTTCATCTCGACCGCGAGGCGGCCACAAACAGCATCTTCAAAGAACTCACGGCGAGCGGCTGGCACACCGCGGCGATGACCATGCGGCTTTACGTGACCGGCAAGTTTCAGCCGGCCGGCGGATCGATTGGACTCGCGGTGGATGAGCTGCGCTGGCCGCAGCCGGTCAGGCCCGGCGACGTCTTGAAGCTCGAAACGGAAATCCTCGATGTCCGCAGTTCAAAATCAAAACCAGACCGCGGCATCATCCGGATCCGCAACGTGACCACAAATCAACGCGGAGAAGTCGTGCAGACTTTCATGGCGTTCGTCATGGTCCGCCGACGGCCAGGCAACCTCGAATGATCTTTGGTAGGGACGCCGCGCTGCGGCGTCCGCAGAGCAGCTGCCAATCGCTATTTCCGATGCGGACGGCGCAGCGCGCCGTCCCTACCTCAGCGCTTGTTCCGCGAGCTTCTTGCAATTGACCAGGTCCATCTTCCCTGACGCCAGAACGGGAATGGTGTCGACTCGCTCAATCGTCCGGGGGATCCAGAGATTCGGAAGACCAGCCGCAGACAGAGCGGAGCGTAACGACGGTTGATCGATCTCCAGGGTGCTGAGCAAAACGAGCGCTTCGCCTTTTGCCTGATCCGGCACGCCCATGATCGCAACGATCCGCTCGCCCTGTTCTTCGATGTTCAAGGCCGCCAGAATTTTTTGCTCGATCGTTTCGTGCGGCACCATCTCGCCCCCGATCTTCGAGAAGCGCGAGAGCCGGCCCTCGATGAAGAGAAAGCCGTCTTCGTCGAAGCGCCCGATATCGCCGGTCTTGAACCACCCGTCTTTGAGGACTGCCGCATTCTGTTCCGGTGCATCGAGATACCCCTCAAAAATATTCGCGCCCTTGAGCCAGAGCATTCCGCTCTCGTGTAGCGGAAGTTTCGTGTCTGTTTCCGGGTCGCGTATTTCCGCCGCGATGCCGGCCAGCAATTTGCCGGTCGACCCCGGCCGGTTGGCCGGCTGGGTCTGGCCGGGCACTTCCGGTAGATTCACGCTCACCACCGGCGACGTTTCGGTCAGCCCGTACCCTTCGTAAACATGCTTCCCGAACCGCGTCTCGATCGCCTTCCCCAATTCAATCGGCAACTTCTCCGCGCCCGCGACGAGCAACCGTAAACTTTTGAGCTGCTCGGGCTCCGCCTTGCGCAGATAGGCGCGGAGAAATGTCGGGGTCGCGAGCATGATGGTCACCCCATGGCGCTGGATCAGTTCGGCAATCTTCTTGGCTTCCAGCGGATTGGGATAGGTGAGGGCGGGCACGCTTTCGATCAGGGGATAGAAGAGCGTAACCGTGCATCCGAAACTGTGAAAAAACGGAAGACACGCCAGAAGGAGATCGTTCTTTTGCGCGTCGAGGGCGACTGCAAACTGCGAAACGTTGCCGAGGATGTTGCGATGACTCAGGACGACTCCCTTCGGTTTTCCCGAGCTGCCGCTGGTGAAAAGCAGGATCCCTTCGGCGTGGTCGCCGACCCGAGGTAATTTCAGCATGCTCGCGAGCAGGCCTCGCGGGACGAGCAGCGCCGCGATCCACCAGAGCAGGATCTTTTTCTTCATCGGCGGGAGCGCTTCCTCGAGATGAATCACGTTCGGCGTCCAGGGAAAATCCTCGAGTCTTTTCGCCATCGCCCGAGCCGTGATCGTTGTGCGCACGCCGGCTTGCTCGGTGGCTGACTGGATTGCGTCCCGCAGGCTGGTGAAGTTCAGGTTCACCGGGATCTTGCCAGCCAGGATGACGGCGAGGTTCGCTATCAGGCCACCTTTGCCCGGAGGCAAAACGACGCCGATCCGTTTATCGGGACAGGTTTTTTGCAAATGCCGGGCAAACGCCAGAGCCACGCCGAGGACTTTGCCGCGGGGTAATTTGCTCCCATCCATTCCGTCGATCACGCCCACCTTGAAACGGTCCCGCTTCAACCCTCGCAAGGCTGCCCGGCCGAGATGATCGCGGAGCATCGGCCGCTGGCTGAAACAGAATTCGCCCAGCTTGAGAAGCTGCTCGCGGACAGTGGCGATGTCCGCGTCGTCCGCGTTGAGCGGTTCGCCGAATGCGACCGTGACGCGGTACGGAATCGTTTTCGGGACCTTCGTAAAAAAGCGGCCGCCCTGGTAAGAGAAGATCGAGCCCCAGAGCTGATCCAGCCAGACCGGCACAATCGGCGCTTCCGCCTGGCGCGCGATTATTTCGAAGCCGCGGCGCAAACGGAGGAGCGATCCGGTTCGCGAAAGCTCACCCTCCGGGAATAGGCAAACTACTTCACCGGCCCGGATCCGGGCGATTGCGTCGCGCATGCCCTCTTTCGCCTTGCGCCCGGTGATTGGAATGCAGGAGACAGCGCGCAGGACAGGGTTCAAGACCGGGTTCTTGTAAACGCCTTCGTCAATGATGAACCGAATCGGCCGGGGACACGCGAGGGACAAAACGATCGCATCGACCCAGGTGATGTGATTGGGCAAAAGGAGGAAACCGCCGGTCGGCAACCGGTCGGCGCCGGTGGTGGTTACGCGGTAAACCAATCGCGCGAAAGACAACCCGATGAGGCGCAACAGACGTTCGGAGCCGGAGACCTTCGCCATTGTTTATGATTTACAAGAAGCAGGTTGTTCCGTGCAATCGGAATGAAATGAGCACGGACAATTCCCAACCGAGAACGGGCGCGGTCGCCGCGCTCTCCCTCTTGCTCGGGATCAATCTGTTCAACTACATCGACCGTTATATCCTGGCCGCGGTCGAGCCGGAGATTCGGCGCGCGTTCTTCGCTCCTGACGACGTCGATGCCAAAGCCAAGACCGGTACGCTCGCGACCGCTTTCCTGATCAGCTACATGGTCAGTGCGCCGATTTTCGGACGGCTCGCGGACCGCTTTTCGCGCTGGATTCTGATAGGTGGCGGAGTCGCTGTCTGGAGTCTGGCCAGTGGAGCGACCGGTATCGCCGGCTCGTTTGGGATTTTGCTTCTGACCCGGATATTCGTCGGGATCGGCGAAGGAGCCTACGGCCCCGCGGCCCCGACCATCCTGGCAGACCTTTATCCGCTCAAGATTCGCGGCCGGATCATGGCGGTATTTTTCATGGCCATCCCGGTCGGGAGCGCGCTCGGCTATGCCTTTGGCGGCTGGGCCAACTCGCAGTTCGGCTGGCGCTGGGCTTTTTACCTGGTGTTACCGCCAGGCTTACTCCTCGCGCTCCTTTGCATTTTTATGCGTGACCCGCGCCGCGCGGCCGCCGCCCAGGAACGTTCGGCCACGCGCCGGAACCGCCGTGCCGAGTTCAAAGTCCTTTTTAGCACGCCTTCCTATGTCCTAAACACTCTGGCCAGCGCGGCCATGACGTTCGCGATCGGTGGCATCGCGTTCTGGACGCCGACTTACATTTTCGAATACCGGCAGCAGCCGGACCTGGGACGGATCAACATGATCTTTGGCGCCATCACCGTGGTTGCGGGAATCCTGGCGACCCTCCTCGGCGGATGGGCCGGGGACCGGCTCCGCGATCGTTATGCCGGCTCGTACTTTCTCGTTTCCGGCGCGGGCATGGTGATCGCATTTCCGTTCATCCTGGCGATGCTCTTTCTGCCGTTCCCGCTGGCGTGGGGCGCGATCTTCTTTGCCGTCTTCTTTCTCTTCTTGAATACCGGACCGGCAAACACGGCTCTCGCCAACGTCACCCACCCCTCCATCCGGGCGACCGGGTTTGCCCTGAATATTTTGATCATCCATGCGCTCGGGGACGCGATTTCGCCGCCGCTTATCGGGGCGGTTGCGGGCCGGACCAATATGAACGTCGCGTTCGGAGTCGTTTCCGCGACGGTTCTGCTCTCGGGCCTGCTCTGGCTTCGCGGTATGAAATATCTGCCCGGTGATACCGCGGCGGTCGAGGTGGCAGCCGAAACGCGGCTTACGACGTAGCCCGGGGATGGTTGGTGGGCGGAGACGCGCGGATGCCGGAGTCCGCACACCAGAGGTCGCGCGGCGACATTCACGGAAAGCAAAAACAGCAGGAGCGCTTTCGCACTCCTGCTGTTTGCAAATACGAACTGTGTCTGCGCCTTAGGGCGTAGGAGCGGCTTCCGGCTCGGAAGTCTTCGTGTCAGACTTTTTCGACTTCGGGCTGGCGGATTCGCTGGCCGAATCGGTCTTGGTCGATTTGTCAGTCTTGGTCTCGGACTTCTTGGTGCTCTTGTCAGCACTGCTCTTGGTCGTGTCCGTAGTAGTCGCGGTGGTCGCGTCGGTGCTGCTCTTCTTCTCGCTGGCGCTCGTGCTCGTGCTGGTCTTCGGCGAGGAGCTGGAGTCGGTCGTGGCCGGGCTGCGGGTGCTCATCGGGGTAGAGGACTTCGTTGCAGCCGCGGTCGGGCTGGCCGAGGTCTTCGGGGTGCCGGTGACCGACGGGGTCATGGTCGCCGCGACCGAAGCACTCGCGGCCGGAGTAGCGGCCGGGGTCGAGGTGGCTCCAACGCTCGCTGAGGTCGCGGGAGTTGCACTCGCGTTCGTTGAGGCGGTGACGCCGGTGGTGGTTCCCGTGGTGGTCGGTCCGCTTGAGGTGACGCCCACACTGAAGCTAGGGGCGGTCACGCCATAGTAGCCGTAAACGCTGCTGATGTATTCAGGGCGGCTGTATTCCTCGATCCGGGTGGCTTCCCAGGCCGGCGCGCTGTAAATCCGGTCGCGTTCGATCCGCGTCATGTAAACGCGGGGTTCGGAGCTGGCCGAGAAGACGCTCCAGGGAGCGGCGACGGTTTTTGTGGTGGTGGTGGTGCCACCGCCGCGCGTCGATAGAACGACGTAAGCGAGACAGCCGCTGCTGCGATCGAGGACGACGTCTTTAACTTCGCCTACATCCTGTCCCTTCGCGTCTTTGATCTTGGAACCGATGATGGTGCTACTTTGAACGTAGCCCGTGCTCGTCGTAGTAGAAGTGCTGGTGCTGGTTTGAGCGAACAAAGGAGCCGCGGCGAGACCCAGGAACGCCATGGCTGATGCTAACATGATAGTCTTTTTCATAAGTTGTAATAAAGAGTGACGGAATCTGCGCCTGAATTATTCAGACGCGCTTACGTTAATGGTTCGTTAGACCGGTGGAGTTTGGATGGGGAAAACGTTTGGCAACGGGCGGTTTAAAGAGTGGGCGCGGGATCACTTCGCGGCCGTCCCGTTGACACCGTGTCCGCCTGCTCCTACCCTGCTCTTCGCGAAACCCGGCGGGGTAGCCAAGTGGTAAGGTCGGGGTCTGCAAAACCTCTATTCGCGGGTTCGATTCCCGCCCCCGCCTCTCGTTCGATCCCATCGCTCCAATACTCCATCACTCCACTGCCGATGGCTTCTCGCTCATCCGAGTTTTTCGCTCGTGCCCTTCACCGCATCCCCGGGGGCGTTAACTCGCCGGTCCGCGCCTTTCGCGGGGTCGGTGGCGAACCGTTTTTCGTCGATCGCGCCGAAGGAGCGAAGATCCGGGACGTCGATGGGAAGGAATACATTGACTACGTGGGGACGTGGGGGCCGGCTATTCTCGGGCATGCGCCTGCCATCGTAACGGAAGCCGTCCAAAGGGCCGCGGCGCGCGGAGTCAGTTTCGGGATTCCAAATCCACTCGAAGTCGAGATGGCGGAGCTGATCTGCGAATGGGTTCCCTCGATCGAGAAAGTGCGGATGGTCAACAGCGGAACGGAGGCGACGATGTCTGCGCTGCGCCTGGCACGTGGCTTCACCGGCCGCGATAAAATCATCAAATTCGAGGGCTGCTACCACGGCCATGCCGACGCACTTTTGGTCCAGGCCGGAAGCGGTGCGCTCACTCATGGTCAACCGGACAGCGCCGGGGTACCGGGCGAATTCGCCTCGCTGACCTTGTCCCTTCCATTCAACAACATCGAGGCCGTCCGAACCGCGTTTCGCCATAACCCGAATCAAATCGCCGCCATCATCCTGGAACCAATCCCGGCCAACGCCGGACTCTATTTCGCATCGGCAAATTTTCTGGCGGATTTGCGGAGCGAATGTGAGAAACACGGCGCCGTCCTGATTTTCGACGAAGTAATGACCGGTGTTCGGGTCGGACGCGGCGGCGCTCAGGAAATGTACGGCATCAGGCCCGACCTGACGGCGCTGGGCAAGGTAATCGGCGGCGGATTGCCGGTAGGAGCGTTCGGCGGGCGTGCCGAAATCATGGATCAGCTTTCTCCTCTCGGTCCGGTGTATCAGGCCGGAACGCTTTCCGGGAACCCGCTTGCGATGGCAGCGGGGCTGGCGCAGCTGCGGGAGTTGGAGCGGATCGATGGGTGGAAAATCCTGGAGGAGCTCGGCGCGCAGCTCGAGGCCTTGACCCGGACCGCATTGAAGGAGCTTGGCTTGCCGTGGATATTTCACCGGGTCGGCTCGATGTTTTGCCTCTTCTTCACGAGTGAGCCGGTTTGCGATCTGGCGAGCGCAAAGCGAAGCGATACCGGAAAATTCGCGAAGTTTTTCCACGGTTGCCGCGAGCGTGGCGTTTACCTGGCGCCATCGCAATTTGAGACGGGCTTTATCTCCGCGGCCCACACCCCAGACGACATTGCGCGAACCGCATCCGTTGTTCGCGAATCCCTGGCTTTGTTGTAGCGACGGCGCTCAGTCGCCGTAAAACGCGTGTTACGCCGACAGAGCGGCGTCGCTACAACACGAGGAGCATCGGTTTACCTCGTTCCCAAGCTCCAGCTTGGGAACGCACTTGTCTTCGAAGCTCCAGCTTCGACAACGCGCGACCGCGATTCACGCCGTCCGAAGCAAAGCTTCGAAGACATTGTCATTCCCAAGCTGGAGCTTGGGAACGAGGGGCAGAGCGTTGGCTTCGTTGTAGCGACGAAAGGCGATTCGGGGCAGGGCCGCGGCTACAGAAGCCTTTGCGTTAACCCTGTCATTCGCTTATCCAACCTCCGCTGTGACTTCGACTTCCGCGGGTCCGATCCGCGCTGCCGCGAAATTTTTCCTCGAAGGCGAGCGCAAGTTCTTCGTCAAGGGCGTCACCTATGGGCCATTCCGGCCCGACCCGGAAGGCCATTACCTCGGGACCCGCGAACAGGCTGAGCGCGACCTCGCTCAGATGCGTGAGATCGGGCTGAACGTGGTCCGGATTTATCACGTCCCGCCCACGTGGTTTCTCGATGTTTGCTTCCGGGCCGGCATGCGGGTGCTCATCACCCTGCCCTGGGAGAAACATGTCGAGTTTCTCCGCCGGAAAATGTCTCGGGACCAAATCGCCGACATGGTTGGGAAAGCGGTCGCTGCGCATCGCGGCCATCCCGCCATCTTCGGTTACCTGGTCGGGAACGAGATCGCCAGCACCATGATCCGGTGGCTGGGCGTCCAGAGAGTCACCGAGTTCGTTGAGCACCTGATCCGTGTGGGTCGGGAAGGCGACCCGAACGTTCTCTATTCCTACGCGAGCTATCCGCCGACCGAATTTCTCCTTCCGCAGAACAGCGACTTCTCCTGTTTCAACGTTTATCTCCACAATCAGGACGCCTTTGAGCGTTACCTTCTCCGGCTCCAAAATCTCTCGGAAGATCGCCCGCTCATCCTGGGCGAATTCGGCATGGATACGATCCGCCACACCGAGGACGAACAGGCGGAGATGCTCGGCTGGCACATCGAGAGCGTCGTGAAATGCGGACTCGCCGGGACGATCTTCTTCACCTGGACCGACGAATGGTTCACCGGCGGCCAGGAGATCACGGACTGGGCCTTCGGTCTCGTCACTCGCGAGCGCAAGCCGAAGAAATCGCTCGCTCTTCTTCACGACAAGCTCGGCCAGGACAACGCCACTTTGCCTCATCGGCCCTTGCCGTCGTATCCGTTCGTCTCCGTCATCGTCTGTTCGTACAACGGCGCGAAAACGCTCGCCCAATGCCTCGAGTCGTTAGGTCGGCTCGATTATCCGCATTACGAAGTCATCCTGGTGGATGACGGCTCGACCGATAATACCCGCGAGATCGCCGCCCGGTTCCCTCAGGTGCGTTACGTTTATCAGACAAACCACGGCCTGAGCCACGCCCGGAATCACGGCGCCGCCCTGGCGACAGGCGAGATCTTTGCCTACACCGACTCCGATTGCATGGCGGATTCGGATTGGCTCTACTATTTGCTGAGCACTCTCCTGGGCGGCAACTACGCCGGCGTGGGCGGGCCCAATGTTCCGCCCCCGGCCCAAACCTGGGTCCAGGCCTGCGTGGCCGCCGCTCCCGGCGGGCCGAGCCACGTCCTCCTCACCGATACTGTCGCCGAGCACATTCCGGGATGTAACATGGCCTGGTATCGCTGGGCTTTCGAAAGCGTCGGCGGGTTCGATTCGGAATATCACAAGGCCGGGGACGACGTCGATTTTTGCTGGCGCGTCCAGCAGGCCGGGCACGCCATCGCCTTCAGCCCTGCGGCCGTCGTCTGGCATCATCGGCGTTTTACCCTGCGCGCTTTTCGCAAACAACAGGAAGGGTACGGGGAAGCCGAGTCGCTTCTCCGTTTCAAACACCTCATCTTTTTTGGCCCCACTGGGACGGCGAAATGGCGCGGCCAGATTTATGGAACGCCGCGGTTCAGCTGGTTCATCAATCGGCCGATTATTTATCACGGGATCTTCGGCGAAGGGTTTTTCCAGTCGATCTACCCCACGCCGCAATCGGAAGTCGCGGCGTACCTGAGCAGCATCGAATGGTTTGCCCTCACGACTTTTCTTTTCGGCTTGGGCATTTTCGTCCCGGCGCTCCGAATTTTGCCGTATCTGATGTTGGGCGGGACCTTTTGTGTTGCGATCTCCTACATGCTGCGCGCGCGAATCGAGCCGCGCTTTGATACGCTCGCGGCCCGTTTGTTGGTGACCTTCCTGGCCTTCGCTCAACCGCTCGTCCGGGGCTGGTCGCGTTATTTCACCTGGCTCCATTTCAAACGGACCCCTGGCGCCGTGATTCGGGCTCACGAACAATTGCCGCCCGAAGCCCAGCCGGGCGGCAGCCTGCGGAACCGCGCTTATTGGAGTGAAGACGGGAAAGATCGGCACCACCTCCTCGGCTCGATCTTCGGTCTGCTGGACGAAGAGGGCTGGCGCTACTCTCCCGACACCGGCTGGAATGAATGGGACATCCAGATTTACGGGAACTTCTGGTGGAGCATCACTCTGCAAACGGTTACCGAATATCACGGAGGCCCGAAGTGCCTGACTCGGGCGGGGCTGGGTTATCGTTTTGTCCCGACGACCATCCTGATCAACCTGATCGTTCTTGCGCTGATCAGTTATCATCAGCTCCAGGCGGGCCGTTTCGATTTCTGGCTCCTCGGGTTCTATCTCGCCTTCGTCGCTTTCCTGGTGTTCCGCGGGTGGCGACTCAAATTGCGGGTGGCGGAGATCGTGGATTTGGCTGCGTATCGCGCCGGGCTTCAGCGGATTCGCCGTCCGGAAAAGACAGGCAAGGGGAGCGAACCCAGAGCCGAGCCGCCGCGATAAGGGATGGAAGCGATCGTCCGATCTCGCCTTGTCGGCTTCGGGATCGCGGCGGCGCTGGAGGTGGCGCTGCTCGCGTCTCTCAATTTCTTCGATGACTGGACGCTCGAAGAAATGCCGGTGCGTTTTGTTACGTGCGCGTTGCTCTGCGGACTTTTTTTCTACGCGGCGGTCACGCGGTTTCCGGAGGTCCTCGCTCCACGTGTGCAAAAGGCGATCTTCTGGTCGGTCGCGCTCGGCTTGCGCCTCGTCGCCCTGCCGCTCGAGCCAGGCGACGATTTCTGGCGTTACCAGTGGGAAGGGAGAATTCAGCGGGCCGGGTTCAACCCGTACGTTACCGCGCCTGACAATCCTAAGCTCGCGGCCGTCCGCGCCGAATTCCCGGCCTGGCACAAGATCAATCACCGCGATTTCCGCGCGATCTACCCGCCGGGCGCCGAGCTTATCTTCGCCGGCCTGAGCCGCATCTCCGACCATCCGCTGTTCTACAAAGTGGTCTTCGCCGCCGCGGATCTAGCGACGATCGGGGTGCTGCTCCACCTCCTTTCTGTAGCGGCGGTCTATGACCGCCGATCGCTGATACCGGATGGGAGCGGAGAGCGGGGCATCGGCTGTCATAGACCGCCGATACAGCATTATGCAGCCGCCGCGTGGTACGCCTGGAACCCGCTCGTCGTCTACAGCTTCGCCGGCAGCGCCCATTTCGACAGCCTCATGATCCTGCCGATGACAGCCGGCATCCTGTTCCTCACGCGATTCGAAGCCGAAACGGAATCGCGCCGGCAATGGTGGCTTGCCCTGGCCGTGTCCGCCGCGTTCGGTATCGCGATTTCCATCAAGCTCATCCCCGCGCTCCTGCTTCTGTGTTGCGTTTTTGCTCTTGGCTATCGCGCCGCTGCCCTTGCTCTTTCTGCTGCGATTCCGCTGCTTCTTAGTTTCCTTTACGGATTTCCAGAGATCCCGATCTGGGATTCGCTCCGCGCCTTCGCTCACGTTACTCGCCTGAACGATCTTTTTTGGTGGGTGATCGAGGAAACCGTCTGGCCGAATCCGCACCAGAAGAACTACCGCTACAACGTGATTCTCGTGATCGCGGTCGCGCTGATCTCCATTGCCTGCTTCCGGAATTGGAAACGCGGGATGCAGTGGGCCTTGGGCGGCGCGCTCATCCTGAGCCCGGTCCTGCATCCATGGTATTGCACCTGGATTCTTCCCCTGGCGACCTGGCGCCGGAGCCATGCGTGGCACGTTCTTTCGATCACGCTTTTCGCCTATTACCTCTTTTGGAATGAACGCCTTTTCTTCCTGCCGTGGCGCGCCGAGCCATGGCTGCGCTTTATCATTGCCGTGCCGCCGCTGATCGCGGGCCTTTGGTTTTATCTTACGGCACGGTCCTACAGGACATTCCCGGAAAATCCCTCGTGAACTTTTGCGCGCTTCGTCTGCTCGCTATTTCGGCGTGGCTGCTTCGAAGTCAGCTGGAATTGGCGCAGTAAAGGTCAGCGCTTCTTCGCTTCGCGGATGGGTAAAGCCCAGCTTCCAGGCGTGCAGCATCTGGCGCGGGTAATCTCCGGCGCGTTTACCTCCGTAAAGCTTATCGCCCAGCACTGGATGACCGAGATGATGGAGATGGACGCGGATCTGGTGGGTCCGCCCGCTGTGGAGGACGCACTCGACAAGGCTGACCTCACCGTTCGATCGCAACACCCGGTATTCCGTTTTGGCGGAACGTCCCTGCCGCCGCGCGATGCTCATTCGTTGCCGGTGGACTGGATGCCGGGCGATCGCTTTATCAATGACGCCGCTCGGCTTCTGCGGCCTCCCGGCGACCAGCGCGAGATACACCTTCGACATCGTACGCGCGGCAAACTGCTTCGAAAGGCCACGGTGGGCCGAATCGTTTTTCGCGATGACGAGCGCGCCGCTGGTTTCCTTGTCGAGGCGATGGACGATCCCGGGCCGCTCCTTTCCGCCAATGCCGGAAAGATTGGTGCAGTGCGCGAGCAAGGCATTGACCAGGGTATGCTGGGCGTGGCCCGCGCCGGGATGCATCACAATCCCTGCTGGTTTGTTCAGAACAAGAAGGTCGTCGTCCTCGAAAAGAACGTCGAGTGCGATTGCTTCCGGCTGCGCCTCGACTTTTACGATGTCCGGTAGGCGCAGGACAATGGCGTCGCCGGCGCGAACGGCATCGCGAGGACGGACAGCATCTCCATTTAACGTGACAAACCCATCCTTGATCAGGGTCTGGAGACGCGACCGCGAGAAGTCCGGCAGGGCGCCGGCGAGATAACGATCGAGACGCTGGCCGCCTTCTCCGGGTTCAACCGTGAGCTTGGTCATGGATGAACTGGAAACTGGATGCTACAATGCGCGGCCATGGCGGAGGTGGAGCCTGAAGGTGCCAGCCAAGCGTGCCCCGCGTGCGGCCTGTTGATCGACGTTTCGCAGGAAGAACCGTTGACCCGGGTTGCGTGTCCGGGTTGCGGCGAAAAGTTCCGGGTCGAACGCGCCTTCGATAACTTCGCGTTGCTCGAGACTCTCGGCGTCGGCGGCATGGGGTCAGTGTATAAAGCGCGGGACACCCGGCTAAATCGTTTTGTTGCCCTCAAGCTTCTCCGGCCGGAGCTCAGCGCGGACCCGGCTGAGATCGAGCGTCTGGAACAGGAAGCGCGGGCCACCGCTGCAGTGAACGATCCCAATGTCGTGCAGGTGTTTTCTTCCGGGACGGACCATGGCCAGTTCTATCTTGTGATGGAATTGGTCGAACAGGGAAGCCTGGACGATCGCATGGCGGAACAGAGCCGGGTCCCGGAAGCGGAAGTCCTCGACGCGGGGATTCGGGTCGCCCGGGGTCTTCGGGCCGCCTATGAAAAAGGGCTGATCCATCGCGATGTGAAACCAGGCAACATCCTGTTTGGGGACGACGAGACCGCGAAAATCGGTGATTTTGGTCTGGCGGTCGCCGCCGGTCAGAACGCCGGCGCTCAAAATGAGATTTGGGGCACGCCCTATTACGTTGCGCCGGAGCGTCTCGACAACGAGCCGGAAGATTTTCGGAGCGACATGTACAGCCTTGGGGCGACGCTTTATCATGCGATCGCGGGCCGGCCTCCGTTTGAAGGCGAGACCAATTCCGCGGCTGCCCTCCGTGAATTGAAGGAACAACCGCTGAGTCTCGGCGCCGCTGTGACTGGCCTCCGCTGGGAAACGGTTCGAGTCATCGACCGGATGATCGCGCCCCACCCCGCGGCCCGTTTTGAATCGTACGACTCGGTGATCCAAGCACTGGAAGAGGCGCGCGACGCCTTGAACCCGCGCGGCCGAAAAGCGCGTCGCCGCCGGCTGGCAATGGTTGCCGTGGTCCTGTTTGTGGTTCTCGCCGTGGCCGCCGCTTATTTCGGCAATTATTATTACCGTCGGATTCAAGCCGAACGCGCGGCGGGCGAAAAAGCCGCCGCGCAATCGAGCGAAGAAACGTTGCGCCGACTTTACGACGATGCGCGCCGGGAATTGATTGCGGGCAAGTCCGAGTCGGCCCGGAACACATTCACCCGGTTGGCCGGGGAAGCGCAACACCGGCAGCCGTTGTTGAACTGGATCCGGCTGCATCGCGGCTTCGCCAATCTCCTTAGAAACTTCACGACCCAGGCGCGGCAGGCGTTTCAGGAATTAGAGAGCGCCGGCCCATTTTCCACCAACCCGGAGGATGCGGCGCTCGCGGGGTTCTTCGTTCAGACTGCGCGCGCCATGAATACAGCGGAAGCAATCCCGGCGAGTGCGCCGAAGTTATCCCTCGGGCCAGGCTCACCCGACCGCTTCGCGTTGCTCCTTTTCGCGGTAAAAAATTGGCAGCAGGGCGATTTCGCGAACGCCGCCGGATTGCTCGAGGCCTATATGGGGACGGACTCCCAGGGCGCTTACGCATGGATCAACGATTACAAACCAATGGCTGCGAAATATCTGGCGGATTACCGGCTTTACGCTGACTGGAAAGCGCAAGCGGGGGCGTTTAGCGGCCGCGAGCAGATCACTGCGGCGTTGACTGCCTTGCGCACCGCGCAGGGAAAACTTCAGCTCAAGGGAAAGCTGAACGACGCGTTCAAGGAAGAAGAGGCGAGGCTCGTCCGGCAGATGGACGCGAAGCAATAATTTGTAGGGCGTCTCTGTGAGACGCCGCTGGGCGAAGCAAGCAATAGGCGCCTCGCAGAGACGCCCTACAATTCGCGACGAACTTTGATTACCGGCGACCGCTTACGCTAACGCCGGGATACCGACTGAGCTGGTCAGCGATCCGGCCGTTGCCGTTCCGCTCCATCTCGCGCTGGTCGATGGTCAGAACGTTGCCGTGCCCCGTCGTGGAGATGATGTTGCGTTTCCTGACCTTCTGCTTCAGGTGCGAGCCGGTGATGGTGACGTATTCGTAGTCCGCGTTATCGTCCTGCGTCTTCTCTTCAACCACCGGGCGCGCCGCCATGGCGGAGGTAAACCCGATCGCCGCGATAGCTGCACTCACAATTAACCGTTTCATGTTTAAAGCTACGGCCACCTTTTACGCGGTCAACCGATCAAATGTAACAAATGGCCGGGGGATCGGCTTTCCGGGCTGTGGAGCAGGAGCAAGAGCAAGAGCAAGAGCGAGAGGTGGCGCTCACCCCGTTTACACCGTTACCCTCGATGCTAGGTTACCGGCTCGATGACGCAGAACCCGCCGTTTCCGTCGCCTGAAGAACTCAAGGCGAAGCTTTCCGAGTTCATGAAGACGAACTTTGGGGACAAAGTCGCATTTACCACTTACACCGAGCCGCAGACTGCGGAGGCCCCGACGGACGAAAAGCCACCGGAGACGACGGACGAACCGTTTGTCTTTGATTTCCTCCCCCGCGACATCAAGGCGCACCTGGACCGTTATGTGATCAAGCAGGATGAAGCGAAAAAGGTCCTCTCAATCGCCGTTTGCGATCATTACAACCACGTTAATTTTCTCCGCCGCCTCGAAAAAGAGGATGCCGTCCGGGCCGGCGAAACCGAATACGCGAAACAAAACGTGATCCTGGTCGGGCCCACCGGCGTCGGTAAGACGTATTTGATCAAACACATCGCCGACCTGATCAAGGTGCCGTTCGTGAAGGCGGACGCGACGAAGTTCAGCGAAACGGGTTACGTCGGAGGAGATGTCGAAGACCTGGTCCGCGAGCTCGTTGATAAGGCGGATGGGGACGTCCAGCTCGCTCAATTCGGAATTATCTACATCGACGAAATCGACAAGCTGGCCGCGGCGCCGAACCTGGCCGGGCGCGATGTCAGCGGCCGCGGGGTCCAAACGACGCTCCTCAAACTGATGGAGGAAACCGATGTGCCGCTTCGGAGCGCGAACGATTTGCAGGCCCAGCTCCAGGCCGCCTTCGAATTTCAGCGGCGCGGGGGAAAGGCGAAACGGGAAACGATCAGCACCCGGCACATCCTTTTCGTGGTGAGCGGCGCCTTTGAGCGCCTGAAACAACAGGTCTCCCGGCGTCTCGCTCAGGGCCAGATCGGGTTCAACGCCGAGCCGCGCCAGGTGATGGACAACGAGCTGTTTCAATACGTCGCGACCCAGGACTTCATCGAATACGGCTTCGAGCCGGAGTTCATCGGCCGCCTCCCGGTTCGCGTTGTCTGTGAAGAACTGGCCGCCGACGATCTCTACGGGATCATGAAGTTTTCGGAGGGGAGCATTCTTCGTCAATACGAACGGGCTTTTCGCGCCTACGGAATTGAGATCAGTTTTGAAGACGAAGCGCTTCGCCTCATGGCCGAGGCAGCCGCAAAAGAAAAAACCGGCGCGCGCGGGCTGCTGACTGTCTGGGAGAAATTGTTCCGGGACTACAAATACTACCTCGCTGGTTCAGGACTGAGCCAGCTCCGGGTCTCCGCCGAGCTCGTCCGGGAGCCGAAAAAAGTGCTCGATCGCCTGATGGCGGAGGGGCACCGGCAGGAAGAAGCGGCCCTGGAAAAAAGCGCGATCGAGTTCGCTCACAAATTCGGACAGGCGCACGGGTTCGAAATCCGATTCGACCCGGAAGCGATCGCTCGGCTGGTCGAGCGCGCTCATGCCGAGCGGATGACGATGCCGGACCTTTGCGCGCATCTGTTCAAAGACTACCAATTCGGCCTGAGCCTGGTGCAGAAAAACACCGGGCAGAAAAGTTTTGTGCTTGGGCGCGAGGCAATCGATAACCCCGATAAGTTCTTGAGTGATCTGGTTGTTCAATCACACTATCCGATTGCGCCCGAGCAAAGGAACTAAACCTATCCCTGGATGAAACGTCATCTCATCGCCGCGCTCGTCATTGGCCTGATCGTCGCCGGCCTCGTCGCGGGTCTGCACCTGACCGGCTGGCTCGCGCGCCCCGAGGCGTTTACCGAAGACATTTTCTCCCACGACACGACAAAGCTCGTTCCGGATAAATACCAATACGGAATCGTCTTCATCGTTGCGATGGGGGTCGCATGGCTCAGCCTCTCCTCGTCGCGCGCCGGGCGGGTGAGCGGCATCGTGGGCATCCTCGTGGTCGAACTTCTCGTCGCTGCGTGGATATGCGCGCTTTACAAGACGGCCTTCCAGCCGCTTCCAGGTATTGCCGCGGCGGTCCTCGCTTTCGTGGGCGCGCTCGCCTTCAGCTGGATTGTTGATTACCTGGCGGAGCGCCGCGCTCGCGCGCCAATGATCGAAGCCGGACCGACGCCGCGACCCGCTCCGATTTTGGGCGGAGCCGAGGCCCCGATGGCTGCTGCCGTAGCAGCGGTAGCTCCGGTCCCAGCGCCACAGCCGATTGCGCCGCCGCCGGTTGTCGAAAAACCGCGAGCCCGCGCCCGGCGCGGCGATGGCCCGGGGGAATCCGGCGCGCGTGTTTGCGAAGTCACTGCGGTGGTTTGCGATCTCGCGAACAAGCACGACCTCGCCGAGGATTGCGACCCTGCGGTGTTCGCCGAGATCACCGAGCGATTTATCGCCCATGCCGTCCAGGTTTTTCGGGCGGAGGGCGCTTATATCGAGTCCGCCGGCGGTGAAGGTGTCGTGGCGATTTTTGGATTTCCCGAAGCCGACAAGCAGCACGCAGAAAAGGCGACCCGCAAGGCAATGGCGTTGACCCAGTCGTTCGCGGAAACGAACAAAGCCAGTAAGTCCGATGCGCTTCGAAGCGCGGGAGTCCACGCGGGAGTCAGTTCCGGCACCATGATCATGGCGCCTCTGAAAAACAACGGGCAACGCAGCATGCTGGCCGCGGGCGAACCGGTCGAACTGGCCCGGCGTTTCTGCATCGCCAATCGATTTTATGGATCGCGCGTCCTCCTCGGGCCGCGCACGTTCGAGCTGGCCAGCAAAATTCTTGTCGCGCGCCCCATCGATTTCCTGAGCGGCGTCGATGTCCGCGAGCGCCATGAGATTTATGAGCCGGTCGCGCTCGCCTTGAATGCGACCCGCGAGATCATTACCCGGCGCGATGCGTTTTGGAACGGCGTCGTCCTTTACCGGGAGAAGCGCTGGGCCGAAGCGTATTCGCAATTCCAGAATGCGCGCGGGCCGGAAGGGGAAGAGGACCGGCCCCTGCAATTGTATCTGCGCCGGCTCGAACCGCTGGCCCTGCAATTGACGAACACGCCTCTCGACCAGTAGCCGGTTTTGAGGAAGACGGAATATCCTGCCGCGATCAGGGAGCTGGTCGCGCAACTGCGCCAGATGCCTGGGATTGGGCCGCGCTCGGCCGAGCGGATTGCGCTCTGGATCGTCCAGGCCCGGGCCGATCAGCCGGAGACGATCGCGCGTTCGATCGCTACTACACGGGAGACCGTGCGACCCTGCACCAGCTGCGGATTCTTCACTGTGGATTCTCTCTGTGCGATTTGCTCCGACACATCTCGCGCGGCCGATCTTCTTTGCGTGGTCGAACAGCCGACCGATATCCTGCCCCTCGAAAAGACGAGCGCCTTCCGCGGGCGCTACCACTCGTTAGGCGGGCGGATTTCGCCGCTCGACCATGTTGGCCCCGACGATTTGCGAATTAAGGAGCTGGTCGCGCGGGTCGAGCAGGAGAAGTTCAGCGAAATCATTCTCGCACTCGCCGCCGACGTCGAAGGCGAAGCGACTACGAATTATCTCGTTGAGTTGCTCAAGCCCTTCCCGGTCTCGTTGACCCGCATTGCGCATGGCCTGCCGGCGGGTGGAGGACTGGAATCGGCGGATGAGCTGACGTTGTATCAGGCGTTGTCAGGTCGGACGAAGCTTTGAATGGAGTAATGGAGTGATGGAGTGATGGAGTGATGGAGTGATGGAGTGATGGAGTGATGGAGTACCAAATTCATTACTCCACTACTCCAGCACTCCATTACTCCTTGGCTGGTTTGCTTTTCAAACTTCAGGTTTTACGTTCGCTCCGATGAGTTGCGCGAAGATCGACCCCGCCCTCCACCAGGCCCAGAAGCCGCCGTGGATCAAGGTGCGGCTCCCGTCGAACCCGGTCTTCTTTTCAACCAAGGCGCTGATCTCCGATCTTCGGCTCCACACGGTCTGCGAGAGCGCCCAGTGCCCGAATCGCTGGGAATGTTGGAGCCAGGGCACCGCCACCATGATGATCGCGGGAGAACGCTGCACCCGGGCCTGCGGTTTTTGCGCGGTCAGCACGGCAAAGCCATTTCCGCTCGAGGAAGACGAGCCGCAGCGAGTCGCGGAAGCCGTTCGCCGGATGGGGTTGAAACACGTAGTCGTGACCGCGGTCGCTCGCGACGATCTCAAGGACGGCGGGGCGAATCATTTCGCGCGGACGATTGAGGCGATCCGGCAAATGGACCCTTCGATCATCGTGGAAGTGCTCGTTCCTGATTTCCACGCCCAGACCTGGTGCATTCAAATCGTGCTGGATGCCGGTCCCGACATTTTCAATCACAACCTCGAGACAGTTGAACGCCTGACGCCCCTGGTCCGCTCCCGGGCGAAATACCGGACGTCGCTCGATGTGCTTCGGCAGTCGAAGGCGCTCGCTCCCGATATTGTGACGAAGAGCGGCGTGATGCTTGGGCTCGGGGAGACGGAGCCGGAGCTTTTTCAGGCGATGGACGATTTGCGCGACGTGGGCTGCCAGGTCCTGACCCTGGGGCAGTACCTCCGACCGACGCCGCAACATCTGCCGGTTGTGGAGTTCGTTTCACCGGAGCGTTTCGAAGCTTATGGCGAGATCGCGCGGGCCAAGGGTTTTGAGCACGTCGCGTCCGGCCCGCTCGTCCGCAGCTCGTATCACGCGGCCGACTTTCATCCGGTCGTCCGCTGATCATGGCGGCGGATTCCGACGCCGCGCCTGTAGATCGCGCCACTGTCGCCGCAATCATCCCGGCTTACCTCGAAGAAAAACATATTGGCGACGTCGTCCGGCGGACGCTTCAGCAGCTCGAGAACGTGCTCGTGGTTGATGATGGGTCGAGCGACGCTACGGCCGAGAACGCCCGGGCCTCTGGCGCGCAGGTGATCGTTCACGAACAGAACCGGGGCAAGGGCGAATCGATCAAGACCGGTTTTCGCCAGTGGCTCGAACGTGGCTTTGACTACGTCATAATTCTTGATGGAGACGGCCAGCATTTGCCGGAGGAAATCGATCGCTTCCTCGCCGCCGGTTCGCCAACCACCGCACAGCTTGTGGTCGGCACGCGGATGAACGACGTCCGCGATATGCCGCTGGTTCGGCGGGCCGTGAACCGTTACATGAGCCGCCGGATCAGCCGCGTTTGCGGCCAGGACATCCCGGATACCCAATGCGGCTTCCGGATGGTCCACCGGAGCATCATCCCCGATTTGTTAGGCGGCACCGAACGCTTCGACTACGAAACTGAGATGCTCATCCTGGCAAGCTGGGCCGGCTGCCGGATTGCGTCGGTCCCGATCACGACGGTTTATTCCGATGAAGTTAGCAGCATTCACCCGGTGCGCGACACGCTGCGCTTCTTCAAGCTGATGGGCCGCTATCGCAGACCGAAGACCAGGTAGGGACGGCGCGCTGCGCCGTCCGCTGATTAGCATCGCACCAGCGGGGAGAGGCCGCGGGAGGACGCCTCAGCGCGGCGTCCCTACCTAAAGCAATCCCCGCTTTCGGAAATCTCCGAGGTTTCCGCCGCTCGAGCGTTCAATCAGGTCGATCGTGAATTTTAGCAGGCAAACTTCCCAGGCGTCATCCACGCCCTGGATCACCGCGCTGAGAGGCTCGTTCGAATTCTCCACCTGTCGCCGGGTCCGATCGACGACGGCGTCCATCGAGTCACGTACCAGGTTTTCCACCACGTCTGTTTTCCGGAATTGAAATCCGTAACGGAGCACCGCCATGTCACGGGTTCGCTCGCGCAACTGGTCGACGTACTGCGCCGCCTTTTCGCCGAACCCCTCAAGAAGAAGGCGGCAATAATGTTCAGGAGTGAAAATCTGCGGCCGCTCGGCGTGAATACGCCCATCGCGGACCCGGATCTCGTTCACCTGGTCCATCAGCTCCGAGATCAGGTAAAATCGGAAACTGGTGCTGCCGAAGGTCGCGATCTGCTGTTGCGGAGCCAGGATCACCCGGGTGTTTTCAATCGCGTATTGGAAATTGTCCTCAGTCATGCCGCCGCTACGATAGAGCCGTCGGATGAGATTGATAGGGCGAGAGGCCGTTCGGGGAAATCCCGAGCCGACTGCGGCGGAAATCCCAAATCCCAAGCTCCAAATCCCAAGTAAATCCTAAAACTACAAACACACCGTGAGTCCTGGCTTTCTGGGAATTGGTCTTTTTTGAAAATTACCTGGGATTTGGAGCTGGGGATTTGGGGTTTGCCGGCTTGACCGGCTAATGCGCGGCGCGTGCGATCGGCTCGGGAAGCGTTTCTCGTTCTCGTCCGGAGCGCCAGCGCCAGATGGCTTCGACCGTGAAGATGACGAGCGCGACCCAGATGAAAGTAAACGTGATCAGATGGGCGCGGGTGAATGGCTCGTGATAAAGAAAGACGCCGAGGAAAAAACTGCAGCTGGGCGCGATATATTGGAGGAACCCAACTGTCGTCATGCGTAACTGCCGGGCCGCATGGCCGAACCAGACCAGCGGCAAACCAGTTACCACGCCCGTGCTGACGAGTAGCAACAGCAAAGTCCACGAAGCGGTCCCGATCGTCGAAGCTCCGCCGCCGGTGCTTTGGAGCCAGCCCAGATAGGCGATCGCTACCGGCGTTAGCAGACAGGTCTCGAGGAGAAGGCCGGGGATCGGGCGAACGCCGGATTTTTTGCGGAGCAATCCGTAAAGACCAAACGAAACGCACAGCGTGATGGCGAGCCATGGGAAACGGCCGTAGCCGAAGGTGAGGTTGAGCACACCGATGAGGGCGAGCATGACGGAAACGAACTGCCACCGGGTGAGCCGTTCCCGCAGAAACACCGCGCCGAAGAGCACATTGATCAGCGGAGTCATGAAGTAGCCGAGGCTCGTTTCCACGACGTGCCCGATGTTGACCGCCCAGATAAAGAAGAACCAGTTGACCGAAATCGCGATGCCGCTGCCGAGGCAGTAGAGAACCGCGCGCCGCGATCGAATTGCGTCACGAACTTCTGGCCAGCGCCGTTGCCAGCTCAGCAAGCCGGTCAAAAAAGCCGTCGTCCAAACGAAACGGTGCGCAAGAATTTCGTAGGCCGGGATCGCGCTGAGGAGCTTCCAATAGACCGGGATGAGTCCCCACGTGCCGAAAGCGGCGAGCCCGGCGATGAGGCCGGAACGCTCTTCGCGCGCCGCCGCGCCCGGTCTGGATCCGCCAGTCATCGCGCCAACTGTAGAGGCGGTTGTGCCAACCGCCTACCCGGAAGGCGCGGTTGGGCCAAAGGCCTACCCGGAAGGCGCTTGGCACAAGCGCCTCTACATTTTATGAAGGCTCGACGCCATCCCATGAACGCCACGAAATTCTTCACCGAGCTGAAGCGGCGCAAGGTTTACCGCGTCGCCGCGGCGTATGCAGTTCTTGCGTGGCTCCTGATTCAAATCGCAACCCA
Source organism: Chthoniobacterales bacterium (assembly GCA_035536995.1). Lineage (GTDB taxonomy): Bacteria > Verrucomicrobiota > Verrucomicrobiia > Chthoniobacterales > UBA10450 > AV80. The sequence continues at coordinate 21,995 of DATLNB010000027.1, forward strand.
GGTCTTCCCCTTTTTCGAGATTCCGATGTGGTGCGTGCGGCTCGTCATAGTCGCGCTCGTCCTCGGTTTCCCGGTGGCACTGCTGCTTTCCTGGATTTTCGACCTGACCCCCGGCGGGATCACCCGGACCGACGATCTCGAGGAAACGAAAACACCGATTCAAACCCACCTCGTGGCATTTCCACCGCCGCCGCCCCCGGAAAAGAGCATCGCCGTCCTGCCGTTTGAAAACCTGAGCGACGATCAGCAAAACACTTACTTCGCCGACGGCATCCAGGACGACATTCTTTCCAGCCTGGCCAAGGTCGCCGACCTGAAAGTCATCAGCCGCACCTCCGTCCGCCAATACCGGTCCGGAACGCGCAACCTTCGTGAAATCGGGCAGGTCCTTGGGGTTGCTTACATCCTTGAAGGAACGGTTCGACGCGAAGCGAATCGCGTGCGGGTTAACGCCCAGCTCATCGACGCCCGCACCGACTTGCACGTCTGGAACGACACCTTCGATCGGGAAATGGCGGACCTGTTCGCGCTCCAGACCGAGCTGGCCCGGCGGATCGCTTTCGCCTTGCACGCCAGTCTTTCTCCGCGGGAGCGGGCCAGCCTCCAGGTTCATCCGACGAGCGATCTCGACGCCTACGATCTCTTTTTGCGGGCGCGCGATCTTTTCCGCTGGAGCGGCTCCGGCGATCCGCGCGAGAACGGCGAACGGGCCTTACGCCTGCTCGACGAAGCGATCGCGCGCGACCCGCAATTCGCGCTGGCGTATTGCCTCGCGTCCCGTTTTCACGGCGAGCTTTACTGGTTTGGCTACGACCGGACCAGGCAACGCCTGACTCTCGCAAAACTTGCGGCCGATAGCGCGATGCGCTTCCAACCGGACTTGAGCGATGTCCGTCTGGCGCTCGCCTTCTACTATTATTACGGCTACCGCGATTACGAGCTGGCGCGGACCGAGCTGGCCATCGCGCATCAAGCGGCGCCGAACGACGCCGAAGTCTGGGACGCTTGCGGAGGGGTCGACCGGCGCCAGGGACGTTGGGCTGACGCTATTCGAAATTTTCAAAAAGCGCGCGAGCTTGACCCACGAAACCTGGCGGTGTTGTGGAACCTCGCGGAAACCTACGCCTGCGTTTGCCGGAACGACGAAGCGGCCCGCGCGTTTGCGATGGCTCTGGAGGTGAGCCCGGACGCGCACCTGTTCGCAGTTGCCCAGGCTGCCATCCCTCTGAGAACGAGCGGAGACCTGGAGCCGCTTCGCAAGATGTTGCGCAAAATTCCGCCTGATTTCGATCCGGGCGGCGGAGTGACGACGATCGCAGTGCGTCTCGCTTTGATCGATCGGGATTATGCTGAAGCGGAAAGACGGTTGAGGTCGTCGCGCTACGAGCGGTTCAATGACACAGGCGTGGGAGGCCCTGCCGCGATCCTTGATGGCTACACTTTCCCGGGAAAATGGTTCGAAGGGTTGATCGCGCGCGGGCGAGGGGACAAAACCGAGGCGGAGCGGGCGTTTGAAGCCACGCAGTTGATCGTGGAGAGCGATCTCGGCAAAGCTCCCGACGATCCCAAATTGTTTGCCATGCTCGGGTTGGTCCACGCTCATCGCGGCCGAAAAGAAGAAGCAATCGCCGCCGGCCGCCGCGCGGTGGAATTGCTGCCGACTTCCCGGGACGCCTACGATGGACCGCTTCTCGCGCTCAAGCTGGCTGTCATTTATGCCGAGGTCGCCGAGCCGGACCGGGCGATTGAGCTCATCACCGAGCTCCTTGAAACGCCCAACGGACCGACCGCAGCGAGTCTCCGGGTCGAGCGCGAGTGGGATCCTTTGCGTGGCAACGCGCGCTTCGAGGCGTTGCTGAAATAATTCGCAACAGCCAGCGGTATCTTCAGCTCGTCGCCGTTAATGCGTGGCCGGCGCCGGGGACGTCGCGGGCGATGGCGCCGCCTGCTCGAACAGCGGAATAAATTCGAGGAACCCTTCTTCTCTCAATTTCTCCGCGGGAATGAACTTCAGAGCCGCTGAGTTTACGGAGTATCGCAGTTTCGCCGGGGGCGGCCCGTCATCGAAAATATGCCCCAGATGCGAGTTGCTTTTCCGGGCCCGAATTTGTCTTCGCACCATGTTGTAGCGGTTGTCGACTTTCTCCATGATGTGCTCCGGGGAAATCGGCTTGGTGAAACTCGGCCAGCCCGTGCCGCTGTCATACTTGTCGAGCGACGAGAAAAGCGGTTCGTTCGTGATGATATCGACGTAGAGGCCCGGCTTGAAGTTGTCCCAATACAAGTTTCGAAACGCTGTTTCCGTACCGTCCTGACGCGTCACCTGATACTGCTCCGGGCTAAGCCGGCTGCGTAACTCCCTTTCGTCCGGCACCGTGAATTCATCCGGTTGCGTCTTCGCGACAACTTTCTTGTCCTGCGCCCGGCTCCACCAAACAACCCCCCCTGCCACAAGAAGGGCGGCCAGGACCGCGGCGATTATCGCGAGCCGGGAGGAAGTCGAGGATGGATGTTTGATTCTACTCATGTGAATCCCGACGATTCATTAAACAACGCGGGTGCGCCAGCGTTCGCGCGCAGATTTTTGCGTTCTGCGGCTCCCCCGCCTCCGGAGCGCGAATGTCACGGCAAGAAGATAATTTAGCCCGATTTGCTCGGCCAGGGTGGCGCGCAGTTCGGGCTTGCTGCGCATGAGGCGGCTGCTTTAAGTGGGACGGTGAAGCGTTTCAACCCACTAGCTCGCTAAAAAATGGCGCTAAGCAGATTCTGGGTCGTCCTCTTCCTCGCTTCGATCACCTATCTCCTCTTTCTGCTCTTTAGCGGACGATTCTACGCGATCGAATTTGCCGTCAACGGCAAGAAGGACGAGCCGCTGCTGCGACGGGAGTTTTATCTCGACCAGGCGTCGCCCGAATTGCGAAGCAGCTTGCAGAGCGCAGCCGACCGCCCGGTCACGATCGAGGGAGAGCAATACAAAGTCGACAACGGCGTGGTGAAGGTCTACTCCGGCAAACAAGCCGCGGATGGGATTCTGCCGACGTGTAAAAGCACCATCCTCGATCTGCTCCTGCCGCTAATCGCTTATCTGTCGTTCTTCAGCGGCATCCTGCAATTGCTGATCGACAGCGGCGCTTCGGAACGTGTCGCGAAACTTCTCAGCCCGATTTTCGTGCGTGTTTTTCCGGAAGTGCCCCGCGGTCACCCCTCGATTTCGTATATGACATTGAATTTCGCCGCGAATTTTCTCGGCCTCGACAGCGCGGCGACGCCGTTCGGCTTAAAGGCGATGGAGAGTTTGCAAGAACTGAACAAGGACAAGGACCGCGCGAGCAATCCGCAGATCATGTTCCTTTGTTTGCACGCGGCCGGGCTCACGCTCATCCCGACGTCGATCATCAGCTATCGCGCGGCGCAACACGCGGTCAATCCGGCGGACGTGATGCTCCCTTGCATTATTACCTCCTTCATCGGGACGGTCGCGGCGCTCGTCATCGTGGGCATTCGCCAGCGGATCAATTTGTTGAACGCCACCATTGTCGTCGCCCTTGGCGGCATCGTGGGCATTATCGCGGGATTGCTCATCTATATCACCCGGCTCGATCTCATCAGTAAAAGCCATTTCACCGGCAATCTCTCCAACAGCGTGTTGCTCGGTCTTATCCTGGCGATTATCGGTTACAGCTTGTGGCGCGAGAAACAGTTCGCCGCCAAAGACACGACCATTTTCAATTCGTTCGTCGAAGGCGCCTACAACGGCCTCACGGTCGGGCGCATTATCTTTCCGTATATTCTCGGGATGCTGGTTGCGATCTCGCTTTTTCGAAATAGCGGATTGTTCGAGATGTTCGCAGGCGGGCTGGCCTGGATCTTTCGCGCTTTCCACGTGAACGAACAGATCGTGAATGCGTTGCCCATCGCGATTCTGCGGCCCTTCAGCTCAGCCGGCAGCCGCGGATTCCTCCTCGACGCCATGGGGACATACGGCGCCGATTCCTTTACCGGCCGGCTCGCCTGCGTCTTTCAGTGTGCGGCCGAGACCACCTTCTATGTCATCGCCGTTTACTTCGGGAGCGTGAAGATCAAACACACGCGATACGCCTTGAGCACCATGCTTATTGTTGACCTGATCTGCGTCGCTGCGGCCATCTTCGTCTGCATGGCCTTCTTTCAATTGTCGGCAGCCGCTCCGGTCGCTGCGCCTTAGCCGCGTCCTGCATCAGCGGCGCGCTCTTCTGTAGCAGCCGCCCTGCGGGCGGCTCGAGAGCGAGATTGTCTCATCGTGCGCCTCCGCGCTTCCCGCAGGGAAGCGGCTGCAGACGATCCCTCAGATCATCTTCGCGATGAAGTCGCGACCGTCGAATGGTGCGAAGTCTTCCAGCTTTTCGCCCGTCCCCACGAAACGCGTCGGAATCCCCAGCTCATCCTGGATCGCGATGACGATGCCGCCTTTCCCGCTGCCATCGAGCTTCGTCACGATCAATCCGGTTAATCCGATGGCTTGATGAAACTCGCGCGCCTGGGAAAGGGCATTGCTTCCGGTCGTGGCGTCCACCACGAGCAAGGTTTCGTCCGGCGCTTTCTCATGCTGTTTCGCCAGGCTGCGTTTCACCTTGCTCAGCTCCGCCATCAGATTGCTCTTCGTGTGGAGGCGGCCCGCGGTGTCGCAAATGAGGAACTCCGCGTTTTTCCGGTCGGCGGATTCGAAGGCTTCGTAGCAAAGCGCCGCCGGATCGGCGTTGTATTGCCCGCGAATCATTTCAACCCCAATGCGCTCCGCCCAGATTCCGAGCTGCTCAATCGCCGCCGCCCGGAATGTGTCTGCCGCCGCCAGCATCACCTGGTGCCGGTTGCGTTTGAAATAGTGCGCCAGCTTCGCGGTTGAGGTGGTTTTCCCGGTGCCGTTGACGCCGACAATCAGCAAAACTTTTGGACGATCGGCGAGGGGGGTGATCGGGCGCGGCGCCATCGGCAGAATCCGCCCGATCTCTTCGCGCGCGACTTCCGAAATGTCGTTCGAAGTGATCGTGGTCCCTTCCGCGCGCGCCCGAAGCTTCTCTAGAATCCGCAAGGTCATCGGCACCCCGAGATCCGCGCGGATCAGCAGTGCCTCCAGTTCATCCCAATCCACCGGGCGGCCGGTGAATTTTTGGACGAGTGATTTGAGAAAATTCATGGCCGAAAAATCAACAGGATTTACAGGATAACAGGATTGAAGACGGGCCGTCCGAGCGGATCTCTAATTGGCGAAAATCCGGTTAATCCTGTCTGTTCTCCTCTGTTCGTGCGGGTGCCGCCTCGCGCAACGGACGACTGAGGTCGTCCTTTACGCGGTCCAGGATTCCATTAACAAATCGGCCGGAATCGGGTCCGCCGAAAGTCTTCGCCAGCTCAATCGCTTCGTTGATTGAAACGACCGGCGGGATGTCCTCGCGGTAGAGCATTTCGTAAATCGCGAGCCGAAGCACATTGCGATCGACCGCGGAGATGCGGTTGAAATCGTAGTTCGCGCAGTATTTGCGGATTCGTTCGTCGATCTCGGGCAGGTGCGCGATCATTCCGTCGATCAAGGGCTGCGCGAACTGCCGGACCCGCGGAGTCGCCGGGCAAAACTCCCAGAATTCATCCATCTTTTCCGGCGCGCCACCGCCGTGGAGATCGCGCCAGAAATGAAATTGCACGGCTGCCTGCCGAGCTGCTCGCCGTTTGCCCATTACTTTATTTCCCGCGCAAATCGGCCAGCAGTTCGCCCACCGTCACCGCGGCCCGCGCCGCCTCGGTGCCGCGATTGATCTTTGAACCAAGGCAACGCTCGCGTGCCTGTGTCTCCGTCTCCAGGCTCAGGACGGCATTGATCACAGGAATACCGTGGTCGATCGCGATCTTCTGGAGCGCATCCGTGACCGAGCGGGCCAGATGTTCGGCGTGGCTGGTTTTCCCCTGCAAAATCACCCCGAGCGCGAGAATCGCGTGGGTGTTTTTCTTAAGCGCGATTTCACGGACCACCACCGGAATTTCGAAAGCGCCTGGGACGTGATGAACCGAAATATCCGCGGAAGGCGAAAGGGCGCGGAGCTCCGCGATTGCGTGATCGACGAGGCCCTGGGTGTAGGGCCGGTTAAAGAGGCTCGCGACGATCGCGAACTGTCTATTGCGTCCGGAAGCACGGGGTCGCGATGGTGCGGCCTTCGACATAGGCTACTCTCCGGTCCTCACAGCGAATGCCCCATCTTCGTCCGCTTCGTCTCGAGGTAACGGGCGTTGTGCGGATTAGCCTCACTCCGGATCGGCACCTGTTCCACCATCTGGATTCCGTAACCCTCCAGCCCGACGACTTTCTTCGGATTGTTGGTCAGGAAACGGAATTTGCGGACACCAAGATCGAAGAGGATCTGCGCCCCGAGCCCGTAATCGCGCAGGTCGCTCGGAAAGCCGAGACGCGCGTTTGCTTCAACCGTATCGAGCCCTTCTTCCTGCAATTTGTAAGCGTGGATTTTTGCCGCCAACCCGATCCCGCGGCCTTCCTGGCGCATGTAAAGCAGGACGCCGTTGCCTTCGTCGGCGATCTGCCGCAAGGCCGCGTGCAGCTGGTTCCCGCAATCGCACCGGCGCGAGCCGAAGACATCGCCGGTCAGGCATTCGCTGTGGACGCGCACCAGCGTGGGGCGGGTCTTGGAGATTTTGCCTTTTACCAGGGCGAGATGATGTCCGCCGTCCAGCTTCGATCGGTAAAGGTGAAGGTCGAAGTCGCCGTAGTCAGTCGGCAACTTCACCACCTGCTCGGCTTCGACCAGCTTCTCTTTCAAGCGCCGGTGCGCGATCAGGCTTTGGATCGTGCAAATGCGAAGCCCGTGCTTCTTCCGGAACTCCATCAGCTCCGGCAGCCGCGCCATCGTCCCGTCGTCGTGGAGAATTTCGCAAAGGACGCCGGCCGGCTGCAGACCGGCCAGCCGGGCAAGATCGACGGCCGCTTCGGTGTGACCGGCGCGCCGGAGCACGCCACCGTCCTTGGCCCGGAGCGGGAAAACGTGGCCGGGCTGGACCAGATCCTCAGGGGCAGTTTTGGGATCGGCGATTGTGGTGATCGTCGCCGCCCGATCGTGCGCACTGATGCCGGTGGAAACGCCCTTGGCCGCATCGACCGAAACAGTGAAGTCCGTTCGGTACATCTCCCGATTTTGCGCGACCATGCGTTGCAGCCCAAGCTGCTCCGCTCGCTCATTCGAGACCGGGACACAGATCAACCCGCGCCCATGCATGGCCATGAAATTGATCGTTTTCGGCGTGGCCTTCTCCGCCGCCATGACCAGGTCGCCTTCGTTCTCGCGATCGGCGTCGTCGGTCACAATAACGAGTTTGCCGGCCGCAATGTCTTTCAGGACATCGTCGATCGTGTCGAACTCCAGGGCTTCCGGCGCTTCCGCAATCATCGCGCTTACCATCACTTTCGTGCTCCCCGGGAGCAAGCGGCTTATGCCGGGACCCAAGCTTCCGGCGTCTGGCACAGACGCCCTACAATTGTAGACCGTCTCTGTGAGACGGCCTGCCTTCAAAGAAGGAATAATCTGGAAGCCAGGAATCCAGGAAAAGAAGAAGTCGTTTCTCGAGTGCCAGGTCTCAGTCGAATCGTGGCTTCGTCGTTTTCCAGATTCCCTTTCCTGCGTTCCTGGTTTCCTTATTGTTTCTCTCTTAATTCCCGCTCGTCGCGACCACCGCACCCGGCTTGTAAATATCGTGGTTGCTTGCCTGGAATTCCGCTTTCAACCGGACCTTGAAATGGGCCAGGTCCACCAGGTCCCACCTGGTAAAGTTCCAATGTCCCGCGTCCTGTTTTTCGTGCTCGAAACCGACGATCAAATGGACCGCGTCGTCGGTCACCTTGTTCGTCGCAACTTTCGGTTCGAAATAAAAAGTGCGGAATCCGCTCTCCCGGCTTCCCGCCGCGTAAAGTTTCGGGTCGAGATACACAACCCGGTTCGAAGTTACCTCGACGATCCGAAGGTCCGGATAACCCGAGCGCTGGATCCGTCCGGCGGTCGTCCGGGGAAAGTCGCACTGCAGCCCTTCGGCCGCCCCCAGTTTCTCCCGGAGCAAATTCTCGAAATGGCTGCTCGCTTCGTTGATCCGCGGAACCCGTTGGACAGCGCTGTCGGGGTCATTCATCGCTGCGAGGACTTCATCGAGGACCGCGGTGATTCGCCGAATCAGAATTTGATCGGCTTCGTTCTTTGAATCGAGCGCGAGAACCCGCTTCCCGGTCGCGGCAAAGATGACCTGGCTGAATGGGATTTCGCGCAGCTCGCCCTTCTCGCGCAGGAGCCAGGGGATAAGCTCGCTGATCGCGTCGCGCGCCGGCTCGGCAATGACCTGTGCGGTCGAAAGAGAAGCGATGACGAGACCGGCGACGATTGCGCGCATCAGCAAATCCATCCGCGGCGCCGCGTCTGGTTCATGAGCCACGTCTCGGCGCGCCGGTTCAGCTCCGCCCCGTCTTTGATCCCGAGCTTTTCCTTGATCCGCATCCGATGGGTCTCGACGGTCTTCACGCTGAGGTGCAACTCCTTCGCCAGCCGGCTCGCTCCCAGCCCGCGCCCGATGAGGGCGAAGATCTGCAGCTCTCGATCGCTTAGATCGCTCTCCGCGTCCGAAGCCTTGAAGCCACCTTCCACGACCACTCGCAGAAGAAGCCTGGACACGCTGGGGCTCGTATAAAGTTCCCCGGCCCCGATTTGAGTGAGCGCGCGTGGGATCTCGGCCAGATCGTCCTGGGCCGCGAGATAGCCGCGAGCCCCCGCCCGGAAACTCCGCTGCAAAGAGAGCGCGTCGGTCCGGTTGCTCAGGACCAGGATGCGAATACTCCGGGAGGCTTTTCTCAAGTCCTTGATCAGGCCGACACCGTCGCCGTGACGCAGGGTTAGCCCCGCAACGACGAGCTCCGGGCGATGCCGGGCGCAAAGCTCCCGCGCCTGCCGCACGTCCGAGGTTTGGCCGCAAATCCGGAAACCGTGAAGCGAATCGAGAAGCGTGGCGAGACCCAGCCGCAGCACCGGCGAGCCGTGCGCGATCAGTATCTTTGTCAGTGGTTTTGTCAGGGAACCGTTTTTCGGGGCGGCGCCGTTGCGGTTCGGAAACTGGCCGTTCCGGGTCTCGCCAGGGCGATTTTTCCGGGTAGAGCGGTTGTTTTTTACAGCAATGCTGGATCCGGGGTGAACCAAACGACCTCCGCATTTCCTTACGTTTTTTGGCGGCAAAGGTTGCCGAATAATTCAGGGGTCATCCCCGATAGCCGAAATGCGCACGCTTTCGCCATGATGTGCGCAACCCGGCCGGCCGGCAGTTATGCTCGACAGCCTCGATACGCTAATTGCTTTCGTCCTGATCATGCTCGTGGTCAGCATGCTCATCACCATCTGTGTCCAGATGCTTTCCGCCCTGTTCAATCTGCGCGGGAAATATCTCGCCCAGGGTTTGACTCACACCTTCAAAACCATCTCGCCGGCGCTCGCCGACAAGGCGGAGACGCTCGCCTGCCGTATCCTGAGCGGCCGGTTGCTCTCCGATAGCCGCATGCAAAAACTTGGCCGCTGCGCGACCGCAGTCCGGCCCGACGAAGTTTTTGACGCATTGCATCGCGTCGCCACTGGCCGGACTGACGCGGTCCCGGCCTTGCGCAAGAACGTCCGTGATTTACTCCGGGGGCTCGGGGTTAGTGAAGTGTTTCTCAGCCGTGCGGAAGCTGAGGCTGCGGCTGTCTCCGGCAGCGTCCGAGAAACGGCCGGAGCGCTGACTGACGCGGCGCGTGATGCTCTCGCGCAATTACCGCAGAAACAACAGGCCGCGATTCAAGCCACGCTCGACGGAATGGCAAATCGCATCAAGGCGTATGAGGCCACGGCCGCGCAAACCGTCGCCGAAGATGCCGCGGCCGTCGCCAGGGCGATGGACGACGCCTTCAAAAAGTTCAAGTACTGGTTTGAGGTCAGCCAGGAACGCGCCCAGCAGTGGTTCACCACCCACACCCGCTGGTTTACGATCGGCCTTGCCTTCGCCTTCGCGTTCTGGCTCCAGCTCGACACGGTCGAAATCTTCAAGCTGGTGTCCTCGAACCGTGCGGTTCGCGACGCCCTCGTCGCCCAGGTCGACGTCGTTAGCAAACAAGCCGACAAAGTCCTGAATCAATGGGAGGGGACACTCGCCCGAGCCCTGACCTCGTGGCGCGCGGGCCTAACGAATGAGGCGGCGAAAACAGCGGTCGCAGACTTGACCGTCGCGCCCACGGAATCGCGAGATGCGTTTCGCGAAAAACTGCGCGCCAGGCTGGCCGCCGCCGGAATCCAGGAGGCGGACGCGCTGCTTGGGACGTTCGATGCTGCGTTGACCCGACAGGTTCAGGAAGATCGCCAGAAGTTGGAACAAGATTTCCGGGATGTGGGCGGGCTGGTGAACAACACCGGGTTTTCGCTTTTCCCTCCGCCCGGCGCCGGCCGCTGGGGAAAGCAGCGGTGGGATCATTTCTGGGACCACTTTGTCGGAATGGTCTTTTCGGCCGGGTTGTTGAGTCTTGGCGCTCCCTTCTGGTTCAACGCCCTGAAGAGCCTAGCCAATTTGCGGTCGCGAGTGGCGCAAAACATTTCAAACGAGCAAGAGGGCGACAAGAAACCACCGGGCGCTTCGCCTTCACGGGCCGCAGCACCGCCAACCGTTGCCCCAGCCTGAGAACGATGAGCATGCTCCCCTCACGAGTTGCCGCCCTGATAACGAAGGGCATCGCTCTCGCCCTTTGCCTGACCCTCGCCGCCTGTGCCAGCGATCGCTATTCCTTCATCGATTACAGCCAGCAGGTCGACCCGCGGACTGGGGTCCCAAATTCCGCACGCGTCCTGAAATTGAACGATGTTCTCGCTTTGAACTACGCGAGCAGCGTCACCGCGCTTCTCCGCGCAAAATATACCGGCGCGCGCATCACCCGGGAAATCTCCAGCACGGCGCAAATCGGCCTCGCCTCGGCCGCTGCTTACGGCGCGGCGTTCAGTTACAGCGCGTCGACCCTCGCTGTCCTCGGGCTGGGCAGCGCGGGAATACCGGAGTTGCAGCGCTTGTTTGGGGCGAAAGAGCGGGCCCAGACTTATCAGGACGCCATCCGGTTAATCGAAGAAGCCGAGATCGAATATCTGTCGCTCAACCAGAATCCCTCTTCGACCATGCTCACCCAGAACGGGGTCACCCTTCTTCAGCGGGTGACGGCCAGCATCCACATCGTGGAAAAAACTCTGGCCGGGAATTTGCCGACGGTGGAAGAGATGCACAAAGCCACTGAGCGGATGAGCCGCGAAGGGGCCGTCGAGACGAGCGCGGGTGCTCCTGCCTTCAACAATCGCCCGGCCAATGCCGATCCCGACGCGGCCGATGCGGCCGCCGCTGCGCGCGGCAATTTCGAAAAACCAATACACACCACCACGGTCACGATTCCCGATCCGACCCCGAGACCGCAGGGCGCGCCGCGTAACCGGTTGCGAGCGCGGGTCCGGAAGCTGACCGACGCCGCGGCCCAGGTGATGATCGATGCCGGCCGTCAGCACGCGGACCTCAAAGCGCAGTTCGACCGGACACCGCAGAACGATACCGCGGCGCGTAATTATCTTTTCCATCTGATCGACAGCGCCAGCGACAACGAGATCGAGATCTGGCGCGCCATCATTCCAGTCCGTCCCGCGGTGGAAGCGGCACCGACACCCGCGACCGATCCAGCCCTTCCCCAATGACAACTCCATCGGCAACCCCACCGCCTGCTGTCCCGGCTAACGCAGAGACAGCCTTGCCGGTTAATCCGAATTACTTCTTCCTCCCGGCGCCGGTCACCTTCGGCCAGTTGAAGGATATCCTCGCAGGCGTCGAATCGGAAGCGGAGGAGCACCCGGTCGATTCGACTTTGCCGACCAACTCATGGGTGACCCACCTTTACCGCGCGGTCACTTCGAGCCAGCCGCCGAAGCAGGGATACATCGTTCTTTATGACATCCCGCCGCTCGATGATGCCCACCCGGTGGTGGTGGCGAAAGTCCCCGGCGCTACCGAGGAGGAAAAGGCCGCGAAAGCCAGCGCGCTCGTCGGCCGCGGCAACAATCTGATTGGTTACGAAGATTTCGCAGGTCCACAGAGGGTCGTCATTTATCGCGAGACAGGCACGGTTCCGCCCCCGCCGAGCGTAACGGGCGAGTTAAGCTGGGACACGCTAGCCGCCCGCGAGGCCTGGTCGACAAGATTGCTCGGCCTGGTCCAGCAAAACCTGGCGCAGTTGGAGACCGCGGATGTCGAGTCTTTCATCGCCGGGTATGACCGTCTGGCCCCGCAGATGAAAGTGAAGTTCTGGGCCGAGCTCTTCGTTGCCATGTCCAAGTTCGAATCGGACTGGGATCCGAAAAACGTTTTCAAGGAACCGCCGCCGCTCGGCGTGAACTCTATTGGACTCCTCCAGCTCAGCCTGAAGGATCAGGAGGGTTATCCGGTCGCGCCGCGGATCGACGACGAAAACAAACTCAAAGACCCGATCCTGAATCTCGATTGGGCGATCACGATCTTCGCGCGGTTACTTAAGCGGGACGGCGTCGTGGCCACCAGCAACGGCAATGCCCACCGAGGTGCCGCGCGTTATTGGTCGGTCCTGCGCGCGGGGCACAAGATCGATCTGATCAAAGCGCTCACGAAAAAGAACGTCGGCCTCGCCTGATGCCGGTTGAGCCGCACCGGCTCACTGACTCGAGCGTTAAGAGCACCGCGATGCGCAGAGAAATTGCGGAAGAAGCCGGACAGAGGTCAGTCCTAAGGATTGACAACGGGTCTGTGGATTCGGTAGCAACAGTAAGTGCCGCCTCGGTGCAGCGGCACAAAGCTACCTAAGCAGGCAAGCTAAGGACTTTCCTTAGGAAGGACCTCTATTTTTCGCTACATCTAAAAACCTTGGGATTACTGCGGCGCCGGTAGCAGGGTATATTGGCGCAACCATCGTCCACAACGGAGATTGAACGGCGACGTTCAGAATTGATAATGTCGCTGGCGCTAAATCGCTATTCTACCATGCTGTAGAAGACCGGCGTAGCACGTGGCATGTTCCAATCAATGATCCGACACTTTCAATGGACCGAAAACACTGAGTAACAGGATATTCAAGGGCCCATATTTCGCAGCTCTTGCCGTGGCGTGTTATGCAGCGTTAGCGTCTGGCTGCGTGCGACCTAGGAACAGCAATCAACTCGTCGGAACCTACCAGTTGGCATACAAAGACGTAAGGATCGAACTTCAATTACTTGCCGACTCTTGTTATCTTCAGCGCGTCGTCGAGGGGACCCCTGATGGTACTCGGACTGGACATTGGAAGTACGACTTCAAGAGTGGTGACATCATTCTGGAAGGATCGCTCGTCACATTTCGATTGCTTCCAAGTTCAACGGAATATCGCACACATGTTCATACCGGAACGGTTACTCTTCCCGCTGAACAATACCTTACCGGCTTATACTTGGGCTCCGACGAAGGGCCGCAATACCGCAGGATTCCTTGAGTCAAGGGGCGAGGAGGGGTCAGTGTGGGATGCCTGATTGTTCGGACAGTTGGTGCGTCTGACAATCTCGGTAAGCCCGCACCCCGAACGGACGGATGGCCAAAGTTGCAATAAATGAGTCCGCCGAACTGGGGACATGGCGGGACCTGAAGTTGAGGACCTTTATCGCGGGGCGTAAATTGCCGGCATGGTCATAACCGCCATTCGCGAATTCAATCGCGCTGTTCCCTTCACCCCCTACGAAATCCAAACGGTCAGCGGAGAGCGCTACATCGTGCCACATCCCGATTTCATCTCCATTTCACCCAACGGATCTTTCGTGGTCGTAATCGATCAGAAGGACCGGCCCCACCACTTGAGTTCCCTGCTTATCGAGAGGGCCTCGCTTATTGTGCAAAACTCAAGGGGCAAGCGGGCCAGGGGCTAGGCAGATTTTACGCGCAACAGCCTCCCGGCAGGGCGCGATCTATGAGCGCCCGACGTTCGCCGCGGTGTCGAAAAGCGGTAAGACCAATCGGAGGCTTTGCTCGGACCGGGCGTGAACGGTGAGGAGTGGTTCGCCCTTTTCGACTCGTTCGCCAATCTTTTTGATTCCGGAAATTCCGACCGCGAAATCGATTTCGTCTTGCGGCGTCCCTCTGCCCCCGCCGAGAAGAAGCGAAGCGCGGCCGATCCCCTGGGCGTCCATCCTTTTGACTGTCCCCCCAGTCTTCGCGAGAACCGGTTGGATAATCGGAGCGCGATGAACGTCCGCGAGCTTCTCGAGCATCGAAGCGTCGCCGTCCTGCGCGTAAACCAACGAGATAAATTTCTTCCAGGCGGTCCCGTCCTTGAGCCATTCAGCCAGCTGGGATCGCGGGGCGGTTGAAACCTGTTCGGCCAGATCGAGCACGAGCGTGACCAGATCCGCCGGCCCGCCGCCTTGCAGTACTTCCACCGCTTCGGTGACTTCGAGCGCGTTACCGACCGTCCGCCCCAGTGGTTCGTCCATCGCGCTGAGGAGGTGCGTGACTTTGACTCCCATCAGATTGCCCACCCGCGTCATCGCGTCCGCCAGCTCTTCCGCTTCCTTCCGCGTTTTCATGAACGCGCCGCTGCCAAATTTCACGTCGAGCACCAGGCGGTCGAGACTTTCCGCAAGCTTCTTGCTCATGATGCTGGCCACGATCAATGCCTGGGACGGCACAGTCCCCGTAACGTCGCGGAGGGCATATAGTTTTTTGTCCGCCGGGCAAATGTCCGCAGACTGGCCGATCATGAACACGCCGATGCTTTTCAGCTGGGCCAGGGCGCGGCGTTCGTCGATGTGAATGTTGAACCCGGGTATGCTCTCGAGTTTGTCCAGCGTACCGCCGGTAATGCCGAGGCCGCGGCCGGAGATCATCGGGACCCAGCTGTCGTCACAGGCAAGGAGCGCCGCCAGGATTAGCGAAGTTTTGTCGCCGATCCCGCCGGTAGAATGTTTGTCCACTTTCGGCGGCGAGCCGGCCGGGTATTCGAGAACGGTGCCGCTCTCCATCATCGCAGTGGTGAGATGCTGGGTCTCTTCGGCCGTCATCCCGCGGAAGAAAACGGCCATCGCCCAGGCGCTCATCTGGAACTCCGGAATTTCACCAGAAGTGAAACCGGAAACGAGATACTCGATTTCTTCCGCGGTGAGCTCCTGACCTTCGCGCTTTTTCTCGATAAGACTGGGAACGTGCATGTGCGGTGAGCAAAGCTATTTCGGTGCCTCTGATTTTAGCGCGGTCTCGGCCAGAAACGATCGGCCGGCGGGCCACCGTTGGGGGAGCGAGAAGTAGTCGCTGAGGGTAGCGGCGACGTCGGCGAACGTGTCGCGAGTGCCCAGAGAGCCAGTGCCCCCCTGGTGAAGGACGAAGAGTGGGACCTGCTCGCGGGTATGATCCGTGCCGCGGAAGGTCGGGTCGTTCCCGTGGTCGGCTGTGATAAAGACGAGGTCGGGCGGCTCAACGCTCGGGAGGAACGTGCCGAGCCAATTATCGAACTCCTTCAACGCCTCGGTGTATCCGCCCACATCGCGGCGATGCCCGTAGAGCATGTCGAAGTCGACCAGGTTCACAAAAATCAGACCGTTTGCGGTCGCGTTCCATTGTTCGGTTATACAGCGCATTCCATCGGCATTATTCTCGGTCGGAATCGAATCGGTCACGCCCTGGCCCGCGAAAATATCGCTGATCTTTCCGATTCCAGTGACCGTCTGGCCGTTTTCCGTGAGGGCGTCCAAAACCGTGCGCGGCGGCCGGATCGAGAAATCGTGCCGCCTCGAGGTTCGCAAAAAATTCGCTTCCGCACCGTCAAAGGGCCGGGCGATGACTCGGCCGATCCGATAGCGGTCCGCGTGCTGGCGCGCCGCTCCACAGATCTCGTAAAGGCGTTCAATCCCGATGACCGCTTCATGCGCCGCAATCTGGAGAACGGAGTCTGCCGAGGTGTACAGGATCGGATTCCCCGTCCGCACATGCTCGGCTCCGAGCTCTGCCAGTACCGTGGTCCCGCTTTGGGCGTAGTTGCCGATGAACTGGACGTCCGCATCGCGTTCGATCGCCCGAACCAGGTCATCCGGAAATCGGTCGAAAGTCGCGAACGGCTCGTCCAGTATTACCCCCGCGATTTCCCAATGCCCGGTCGTGGTATCTTTTCCCGCGGAGCGCTCGGTCATGCGGCCGTAGCTCGCTTGTAGCCTGGATCGCTGATCCCGGACCGGCAGCACAGTTCCCGGATCACCGGGATCACCGATCCCGGCTACAACTTCCAATAGCCCCAACGACGTCAGGTTTGGCAGCTCTAGCGCGGGATTCCTCTCCAGGATATGCCCGAGCGTGTTCGCCCCTTGATCCCCGTACTCCGCCGCGTCCGGCGCCCCGCCTATCCCGACGCTGTCGAGGACGAGAAGCAGTGCCCGCACAGCGCTACAATCCGATGGGATGCCACGCGGTCTTCATCTCGACCGTGTCGAGAATCCAGTACGGATTCTCCGCCTGAGCTTTCGCCCAATCGTTTTCCCCAAGATCTCTCCGGAAATACCGTTTCACATTGAGAGCCCCGCCCCGCTGCAAGGCGCGGCTGACCTCATCGTTCCCGGAGCCGTCCACGATCGCGTTAACATCCATGTGGCTCGCCAGGTGCGGAGCGAGCTCAACCTGGTCACCCGACAGAATGTTGACGACCCCGCCCGGCAGATCGCTCGTCGCGATTATTTCCGAAAAAGTCAGGGCCGGAAGCGGGCTGCGGCTGGAAGGAAGAACGATTGCGGTGTTTCCAGTCAGGATCACGGGGGCGACGAGGGAAACGAGCGCGAGCAGGGGCGACTCCTCGGGACAAACAATGGCCACGACGCCCGTGGGCTCGGGGCTCGTGAAATTAAAATGCGAGCTGGCAACGGGATTCACCGCGCCGAAGACCGAGGTGAACTTGTCAGTCCAGCCGGCGTAATACACCAGCCGGTCGATCGCCCGCGCTACTTCGGTGCGAGCCTGCTGCCCGCCGATGCTGCGCGCAATCTCGCTCTGCAGTTCGCCTTCGCGCATCTCGAGCATTTCGGCGGCACGGTAAAGAATCTGGCTCCGCAGATACGCGCTTTGTTTCGACCACCCGCCAAACGCAGTCCGCGCCGCGGTCACCGCGTCCCGGAAATCTTTCCGCGAGGCACGGGCGTAATTGGCCAGGGGCGCTCCGTTATCCCCCGAGGCCGGCGAGATTCGCCCGCTCTCGCTGCGGACGAACTTGCCGCCGATATAAAGTTTGTAGGTCTTTTGGACCCCGAGCCGCGCCCCGTTTTTTCGCACCAACTCAGGATTGCGCATTAGGTTAAAAAAGAAAATGCTAAACCGTACTTCTCGCCGCCCGTGGTAAAAACCGACAAAATCTTCATCGCGGGCCATCGCGGACTCGTTGGCAGCGCTCTGGTTCGCAAACTGGAGGCTGATGGTTTTGCCCAGATTTTGAAGCGGGACCGCCGCCAGCTCGACCTGCGCAATGAAGCTGCGGTCACGCAGTTTTTCGCGGAAGAGAAACCGGCGGTTGTGATTCTGGCGGCCGCGAAAGTCGGCGGAATCAAGGCGAACAACGATCTGCCCGTTGAATTCCTGATCGAGAACCTCGAGATGCAGAACAACGTCATCCGCGCTGCTTATGACAACGGCGTGGGCAAGCTCCTCTTCCTCGGCAGCTCCTGCATTTACCCGAAGCACGCGCCCCAGCCGATCGCGGAGAGCGCGCTCCTGAGCGGACCGCTCGAGCCGACAAACGAGGCCTACGCCATCGCCAAGATCGCCGGGATCAAGCTCTGCCAGGCCTACGCCCGCGAATACGGGGCCAACTTTATCTCGGCCATGCCAACCAACCTCTACGGGCCTAACGACAACTTCGATCTCGAATCCTCTCACGTTCTCCCCGCGCTCCTCCGGAAAGCGCACACCGCGAAAACCGAAGGCCGCTCGGAGCTGGTTGTCTGGGGTTCGGGAATGCCGCGCCGTGAATTTCTCCACGTCGACGATCTGGCCGCGGCCTGCCTTTTCCTCCTCGAGAATTACGACAGCCCGGAGATCGTCAATGTCGGTTGCGGGCAGGATATTTCCATCCGTGAGCTGGCCGAATTGATTTGCGAGGTGGTTGGTTTCAAAGGCGATCTGGCGTGGGACACGACCAAGCCGGATGGCACGCCTCGGAAGCTGCTCGATGTTTCAAAGATTCACGCTCTGGGATGGCAGCATCGAATCGGATTTCGGGAGGGAATTTTGCGGACCTACGAATGGTTCCTGGAGAACGCGGCGTGACCAAACCGCGCGTTGGCGTGGTCGGCGTGGGGCACATCGGGAAGAACCACGCCCGCCTTTTCGCCGAGCTGGCCGGGGCGCAGTTCACGGCAATTTTCGACACGGACCGCAGTGTTGCCGAGGAACGGGCGGCGGAGTTTGGCGCCGTCGCGGCGACGTCTCTGAAAGAGTTTGCCGCGCAGGTCGATGCGGCCTCGATTGCAACGCCGACCGCGACCCATTTCGAGATTGGCCGGATGCTCCTCGGGCAGGGCAAACATCTGCTCATTGAAAAACCGATCACAGATAATACCGCGCAGGCCAGCGAGCTGGCGGAGCTGGCCGCCGCGCGCGGGCTCATTCTTCAGGTTGGGCACGTCGAGCGCTTCAACCCGGTCCTCGGCGCGCTCGAGCAGCGGCTGACGAATCCGCGTTTCATCGAGGCCCATCGGCTTTCGCCTTATCCAAATCGGAGCACCGATATCGGCGTTGTCTTGGACCTCATGATCCACGATCTCGAAATCATCCTCCACCTCGTTCGCTCACCGGTTCAGTCGATCGATGCAGTTGGCGTCCCGGTCCTGAGCCGTGGCGAAGACATTGCCAACGCCCGGCTCCGATTCGAAAACGGCTGCGTCGCGAACATCACGTCGAGCCGAATCAGTCCCGAGCAAATGCGCAAGATCCGCGTCTTCCAGGAGGACGTTTATCTTTCGCTCGATTATCAAAACCAGAGCGGCGAGGTGTATCGGCGCACTCCCGAAGGCCTCCAGCGCGAAGAGGTCGAGATCGAACGGGAAGAACCTTTGAAACGCGAGCTCGCCGCCTTCATCGAATGCGCCGCCACCGGCCGGGCTCCGAAAGTGTCCGGCTTTCAGGCCGCCGCCGCCCTCGAGCTCGCCGTCGAAATAACCAGGCGGATTGAATCCGGGCTGCGTGGCTAAGCGATTCTACTTCGTCGCAGGAGAGGCGAGTGGCGACGAACACGGCGCGGCGCTGATGCGCAGGTTGCGCGAGCTATCGCCGGAACTCGTCTTGGAAGGGCGAGGG
>DATLNB010000028.1:0-9857 GCA_035536995.1 Chthoniobacterales bacterium
CCCGCCGCGCGAATTTTTCCGAGCGACGAAGATCGCGTTACGGCCTCCCTGTTTCCCACAGAGTCAATCGTCCTCCATCCCGGTAGCGGCAGTGAGACGAAGAATTGGCCGATCGAGCATTGGATCGAACTTGGCAACCACCTCGTGGCCAGCGGTCGTCAGCTCTTGATTGTCGCCGGAGAAGCCGATACCGCCCGCGTGGTGAAATTGAAATCAATTTGGAGAGAGCAGCCCGCACGCTTCGCCGAAAATCTGCCGCTCCCGCATTTGGCTGCCTTACTAGAAGCGAGAACCTTTGTCGGTCACGATAGCGGCATCTCACACATCGCCGCCGCGGTCGGGGCGCGTTGCATCCTGCTCTTCGGATCGACCGATCCGGCCGTCTGGGCGCCGGCAAATCGGAGCGTGACTGTTCTGCAGGCGCCGGAAGGCCAACTGGCGCGCCTCGAAGTCGAAACGGTGTTCGCAGCTACGAGCTGATGCGCATCGGCATCAGGACGTAAAGAAACGGGGTCTGGATCTTCAGCACGCCCGGGCTCATTTCGTCGATCAGGTCCAGGAAGACCTCGTCTTCGGTCAGGGCTCGCAGCGGCGCCATGAAGAATTCCGGATTGAACGCGATCGAGAAGTCGCGGCCTTTATAAACCACCGGAAGCGACTCTTTCGCCTCGCCGACTTCCGGCGTGTTTGCGGTGATGTCGATGTTGTTCTTGCTGAAATTCAGTTTGATCGAGTTCGATTTGTCGCTCGCCAAAAGCGAAACGCGGCGGAGCGAATTCAGGAAAGTCTCCCGTTCGAGCGTGACCCGCTCCTTGGTCTCCGTCGGAATGACCTGCTTGTAGTTCGGATAATTTCCCTCGATCAGCTTTGAAACCAGGAGCGTGTTGTTGAGGTCGAACGCGATCTGCCCGCTGCCCACGCTCACCTTGACCTCGCCATCATCGGTCAGGAGCCGGTGCAGCTCCGTCACCGCCTTGGTCGGGACGATGATGTCGGCTTCGTGGCTGCGCGGAAACTCGAGCTCGATATCCACCATCGCGAGGCGCCGCCCATCGGTCGCGACGAGGGTGAGCTTGTTCTCCTTGAAGCTGAACAGGAGTCCGTTCAGGACGTAACGAGTTTCATCCGTCGAAATGGCGTAGGAAGTTTTGCGAAGTCCATCGCGCAAATCTTTCTGCCGAATCGTCACGACTTTCGCGCTGTCGAACTTCGGCAGAGGCGGAAACTCTTCTTCGGGAAGGCCGAGGATCTTGAAAAAGCTCTGGCCGCTCCGGATCGAGGCTGCGTTCTTGCCATCCACCTCGATGGACACCTCGCTCGAAGGCAGCTCGCGAATGATCGTGAACAGGCGCCGCGCCGGCAAAGTGGTGGCCCCGTCCTTCTCGACGCTGGCCTCGAAGGCCCCGCGGACACCGACATCGAGGTCGGTGGTGGTGAGATGAACTTCGCCGCCTTTCGCCTGGAGGAGTACGTTGGAAAGAATCGGAAGCGTGGTGCGGGTGCTGACGACGTTCTGGACCTGTTGTAAACCTTCGAGCAGCTTTTCTTTAGTGGCGCTGAATTTCATGTCGAAACGGAAAGCTAAGATTTAAGGCTTACGATTTTATTCGGCAAACGCAATCTGCTTCGCGCGCGAGCCGCGGCGGTCTAGCGCTGGAGCGCGCTGTCGATAAACGAGATGGTCTGGCGGATGTTGTCCTGCTCCTGCATCCGTCGCTTCACCAGCTTGCAGGCGTGCAGGACGGTGCCATGGTCCCGGCCCCCGAACGCGTCGCCAATCTCGTTCAACGAAGCTTTCGTTAGTTCGCGGGCCAGGTACATCGCGATCTGGCGCGGAAACGCGATGTTCGCCGGGCGCCGCTTGCTCGTCATGTCGGCGAGACGAACGTCGAAATGCTCCGCGACCCGCCGCTGGATCTGCTCGATCGTGACCGCGTTCCGCGCTTCCTCCTGAAGAATGTCCTTGAGCAGATGCTCGACGACCTCATTCGTCAGCTCCTTGCCGCTGAGCGACGCGAACGACGCGACCCGCATGAGCGCGCCTTCCAGCCGGCGAACGTTGGTCCGGATCCGGTTGGCCAGGAATTCAAATATGTCGTCGCGCAATTTGATCTGAAGGGTGTGCGCCTTTTTCCGCAGGATCGCCATCCGGGTTTCCACGTCGGGTGGCTGGAGCTCGGCGGTCAGGCCCCATTCAAAACGTGAAACCAGGCGATGCTCGAGGTTGGCGATCTCGGATGGAGGCCGATCGCTCGAGAGCACGATCTGTTTATGACCGTCGAAGAGAGTGTTGAAAGTGTGGAAGAATTCTTCCTGCGAACGTTCCTTGCCGCCGAGAAACTGGATGTCGTCGATCAGGAGCAGGTCGGCCTGGCGGTAACGTTTCCGGAACTTGACCAGGTTGTTGTGCTGGATGGCGTCGATGAATTCGTTGATGAAAACCTCGCTCGAAAGGTACATCACCTTGGCGCCCTTTTTGTTCGCCACCACATATTGCCCAATGGCCTGCATCAGGTGGGTCTTGCCGAGCCCGACTCCGCCATAAACAAAGAGCGGGTTGTACGTCCGCGCGGGCGTTTTGGCGACCGCAAGGCTGGCCGCATGCGCGATCTCGTTGTTCGGCCCGACCACGAACGACTCGAAATTATTTCGCGGATTTAAACCAAGCGCGCTGTTGGAAAATTTTCCGTCCCGGGCCGATTCGCGCGCGAGCTCCTTCGGCAACATTTCCGGCAGCGCTTCTTCTTCTTTTTTGGCGGTGCCGTCGGCAGCGCTCGTAAATTTAACAGCTCGCGGAGCGCCGAAAGCAGTCACAATTGCGGCCTGAAGTGCGGCCATGTGATTACTCTCGATCCAAAACTGATAGATGTTGTTCGGCACACGGAAGGTGAAGGCTTCGTCAGTCGCCTGGACGAGCTTCACGGCGGAGAACCAGCGCTTGAAAGTATCAGGGCTTACCTGCGGTTTGAGCGCTGCCGACAATTGCTGCCAGAGCTGGGAATTCGTCTCGTCCATGCCGACTTGTTAACAGCGTTAAATACCGCGCGAGATGCTCGCCGAGAGCGAAATACGCGTGGCAAAGGATAATTTCGTCGCGGGGTTTCTCTTGAACTGATGCGGCGACGAACGCGGGGAAAACCGGGTTAAGGTGTGAAAATACGAGGGAAAATGCTGAAAACTGCCGGGAGAACTTTCGCTGGGAGGCTGAGTCGCCGCAGTTGCGGCTGAGGTTCCATTTGCTCTGGCGGGTCTTATACTCATTCTAGCTCTTTCTGATCTTCGAAACCTGTTCACATCTTATTAACACCAGCGCTCCTTGCTCCCGGCCAGCGGGCTTGAGATTAGAAACCGCTTCCGGATGCGACAAGGAAAAATCTGAAGTTTATTTTTCGGCGCGAGGAAAAAATTCTTGACGAAAAATCGGGTTCAGAATTGTCGAGTGCGTCTTCCTCTGGCCGACAAAGATGCAGCGTTGACCCAATCCTTTTGAACGCGCAACGTTGCGACGGATTCAGCTTCGCTGCTTCTGCGCAATGATCGATTGGCGACGTCAAGGAGCGGTGGTTTACGAACCGCCGAAGGAAAAACGGTGGTTTAAAAACCGCCGTTCCCTGGTTTGCTGCGGCGCCTTAATGTTACTCCTCGGCTCCGCGCTTTCCGCATCCGCCGTCGACGACATTCCGCCGCCCTTCGGTTTTCATTGGAACGATTCCATGACCAAAATCGAGCAGGTGCTGATGGGTGCGAAGGCCAGGATTGTATCGAAGGAAAAAAAGGAGAAACGCGACGTGTGGACGGTCGAAGGATTGGTCCAGCCGGGATTGCGCCGCACGCTCTTCAGCTTCCGCGACGGCGCCCTGCGCGAGGTTGAGCTCCAATACGAGTACCCGGACTGGACGATTGAGCGTTACAACGATCGAATGGGAGAGATTCGGCGCTACTTCGACGCGAAATTCGGCACGGGCAAGCTCGTCTCCCGCTCGCGCGACACCGATTCAGATGTCGTCCAGACTCTGGTCGGTTATCAATGGATTGTGGGCGGGACGATGCTCGAGCTTTTTTACTTTTCCGCCCAACGCGACCAGCTGGTCTTCCGCAGTATCACCGTGAGCTATAAGGCGATTTAGTTGTAGCCGGGATCGGTGATCCCGGCCGTAGCGTAGTAGCGGAATTTCAGAGCCGGGATCGCCGATCCCGGCTACAGCTTTTCAGTTTCCCTCTGCAGCCGCTTCAGCTTGCTCGCCAGACTCACCTTTGACGCGGAGCTCATCCGATCGATGAACAGTATCCCATTCAAATGATCCACTTCATGCTGGAGCGCGCGCGCCAGCAATCCGGAAGCTTCGATCCGCACCTTCTCTCCCTCCAAAGTCTCCGCCTCCACTTCGACCGTGATGGAACGATCGATGTCAGCGGTGATTTCGGGAAAACTCAGGCAGCCCTCGCTCCCGGGCTCGGTTTCTTTTCCAAGCGATAGCGCGGGATTTAACAACACCAACGGCATTACCGTTTCCAGCTGGTCGATCACTTCGCCGTTCAATTTAAGGCTGCTCGGCCGATCCTCCACCGGCGACACGTCGAGGACCGTGAGCTGAAGCGGCTCTCCAATTTGCTGGGCGGCGAGGCCGATGCCGTTTGCTCCGGCCATTGTGTCCAACATGTCGTGCGCAAGCGCCCGGATTGTGTCGTCCACCTTCTCGATCCGCTTCCCCTTCGCGCGCAGAACCGGATCGCCGTATTTGCGAATCGGCAGTCTCATTTCTCCTCGCGCGTGAAGGCCGGCAGATTCTTCACCCCGGCCAGCTTTAATGCGTCCATCACCTTGATGATCGTGCCGAAAGAGGCCTTCTTGTCCGCCTGCAAGGCCAGGCTGGCGCGGCGCGTCGCCGGCAGATTGCGGACCGATTCCTCAAGGGTCTCGACCGGGACCACGGCCCCATCGAGCCGTATTTCGTCTTCGGCATTCACGCTGACGACAGCGTGCTCCAGCTCGGAGGACGATTTGCTCGAGGTTTTGGAGTCGGGCAGGTTGATCTGCACCTCTGGTTGGTCGCGCTTAAACGTCGTCGAGACGACGAAGAAGATGAGCAGAATCGTCAGAATATCGACCAGCGACACGATGATAATGGAAGGCGCTCGCCTTTTCCGGACCGCAATTTTCATGACGGGAAAATCAGCCGCTGCTTCACCCGATCGGGGCCCGCGCCGCTGCGGGGGCCGGCGAGGTCGCGCGGGCCGCGACGGTTTCGCCGGGGACGCGGCCGTAATAGCATTTCGCGATCAGGTCTGAAACGAGGGATTCCATCTCCACGGACATGACCTCGACCTTTTTCGAGAAGTAGCTAAACGCGATCAGGGCGGGGACGGCGATCGACAGGCCAAAGATCGTGCAATTGAGCGCCTCCGAAATGCCGAGGGCGACAGCTTTTGTATCGGAAGCTCCGGTGTTCACTCCAAGTCCCGAGAAGACATGGACCAGCCCGGAGACCGTCCCGATCAGCCCGATCAAAGGCGCGATGCCGGTGACGACCTCGAGCACAATCAGTCCGCGCTCGAGCCGGACCAGCTCCCGCCGGGCGCGGGTCTGGACCGATTCGATATTTTCCGAGCGCGGCCAGCGGAGATGCTGCAACGCTGTCCGGACTACGCCGGCCAGCGACGAGCTGTCGTTGTTGACGATCCGCATCAGGCGCTCGGCACTGCCGCCGGGCGTGAGCCGCTCGATTTCGCTTTCAATTACGAGCGGCAGAACTTTCCGCTGCCGCAAGGTCAGCGCCGCGAGAACGATAGTCGTCACCGTGACGATCGAGCAAACAAGGAGGGGCCACATGAATGTGCCGCCCTTGTTCAGGAAGTTCACCATGGTGTTGAGTGTCTCGATCATTCGAAGCAAGCGAACGGGGAAACCATTAGTTCGCGTACAAGATAAACGTCAACTCCTGCTGCAAACCTTCTGGCGGCAGGGTGCTGGCCACGTCTTCCGGAATGGGCGGTAATTTCAATTCCTGGACCGACTGCAAACAGACGATCGCGAACGTTTCATTGGCCGTGTTCTCGAGCACGCGAAGGTTCGAGATTTTTCCCGAGCGATCGATCGAAAACGAGAGACGGGTCGTACCGATACTGATCAGGTCGTGTTTCTCGGCCGTGTGCCGGTACCACTTTGCGCCAACGGCGTCGTACATCAGTTTCTGGTAACGGCCGAGCGGGGTTCCAACCGCATTCACGGAAGAGGGTCCGCGGTTGGAGATGCTGCCGGCCATCTTGGTCTGCTGCTTTTGTGATTGGTAACTCGAAGATGGCGCTTCGGGCTTCGGACGAGGTGCGACTGGCGCCAGAGTAGGGGCGATTTCGGGCGACGGCGAAGGTTCGACTTCGTCGTCAGGCTTCATGGCGGGAGGCGGGGTTGAGGTCAGCATCGCGAGCTGCTCGGGCTCTGGGGTCGAGGCTGGGGGCGGGCTCTCGACGGGCTTTGGCGCCTGCGACGGTTTAACCTTGGGAGCGGGCGTAGGTTTCGACTCCGGTTGGAGGGGCTGCGGCTGTGCGCCTTCGGTCGGAAGCGCGTAATCGTGAGTTTCCAAGTCCTTCGCCGGCCGGTCGACCCCGTCCTGGCTCGGTAACGGCAAATCGCCCGTGGCCGGCTTTTCGGAAGCGGCCACGGAGTTCGCGTTTGATTCGAAGGTTTGGTCCTTCGGTTTTTCCTCCGATTCGCGCGACTTATCCGTGTGGAGGAACTGCGGGTTTTTTGGAGGGGGCGACGTCTCCGTCAGGTCCATCAGGGTCAGCTGCGGAGCGGTTTCTTCCGCTGGAAAAGTCGAGCTAGACACATTTCCGAACGCGGCCAGCGAATAACCGACAACCAGATGCAAAAGGACCGAGACAAGCAGGGCGAACCCCAGTTTTCGGTGCTGTTTCTTTTGTTCCATCGTTCCGGTCAGCGCCGCGGGGCAGCGACGGGCCGCCTTTTCACGGGCAAATCATATCGCAGATCGGCCGGCCTAACAACCTGCGTGACCTTCGCCTGCCGGCCTCTCTCCCGATCCACCCGGCGCCCGGTCCGGGCATGATGGAAAAGGTACTGCTGCGCGTAGCCGCCGTGCTCGCCAAAATACTGGTCGCAGAACTCCCGCAGTTCACGGGCGCTTAGTTTTCGTGTCCCAGGGAAATATTGCTGCCGCAGAACGCGTTCGATCCAGACATCGATCGGAAATGCGCGAAGGCGCTCGTAGGCGAACAACATGACGCAATTCGCCACCTTGGCGCCGACTCCGGGCAGCCCGCACAGATTCTCGCGCAGTTCTTCATCCTTCAGTTGTCGCCACTTTTTCAGGGGTGCTTCCCCGCTCGCGACCAATTGTGCTGTGGCCAAAAGATTCTTCGCGCGATATCCAAGCGCACAGCCGCGCAATTCGCCTTCGGTCGCCATGCCCAACCGCATCGGGCTGGGAAAGGCATAGACGTGCGTCCCGTTGATCGTCTTCCGCACTCCGAAAGATCGGCGCAAAGCCAGGGAGATTTGCCGGATGTGCGCGACCTGTTTCATCGAGGAGCAAATGAAGGTGGCCAGGCATTCCCATTCTGGTTGCCTGATGATCCGGAGGCCCTGGCAGAATTTCCTCGCGGCAGACATCGCGGGATCGGCCGGAAACGAAGAGCAAATTTCCCGAAGCGGATGATCGAGGGCGAGATAGCTTGCGACCTGCTGATGGGTAACGCCCTGAAAAAGGATGCAGTTACCGCGCTGTTCCAGATACGCGGCTTTGGTGTCGATTGCTCCAATGAAACCGGCGCCGGAATTTTCCCAATGGAAGACCTGGCCGCAATTCAAGGTCTTCTCGAGATTGAACACCGGGGCGCGAACTGATTGGAGATTCATTTTATCGGCCACAAATTAACATGAATGGAACAGGGATCGGGCAGACTGGTCGACTCGCCGGTTTGAAAATCCGTGTTTCCTCCGTGTCCATCCGTGGCTAAATAACCCATCTCATGGACAGCCGCCTCGCCATCGACATAGGCGTTCTCCTTTTTTACTTCATCGTCATCATCTTCATCGGCCTGCGAATGGGCCGGAAGGAGGACAACCTCGAAGACTTCGCCCTTGGTGGCCGGCGTATCCCCTGGTGGGCAGTGCTCGCCTCGATCGTCGCGGCCGAGACCAGCGCCGCAACGTTTTTCGGCACCCCCGGAGAAGGATTCGCGCTCCGTAACTACACTTATCTCCAGCTCGCCATCGGCACGATCCTCGCCCGGATCCTGGTCAGCTACATTTTCATCAAGCCGTATTACGACTACAAGGTTTACTCGATTTACGAATACCTGACCGTCCGGTTCGGGGTCCCGACGAAAAACGCCGCTTCCGCGATCTTTCTGTTTACCCGTGTGCTCGCGTCGGGCGCTCGCTTATATGTGGCAGCGATCGCGCTCGTCCTTGCCTATGAGATGATCACCGGGGCGCGGCCGAACCCGACGCAGACTCTCTGGATTTATGTCAGCGCCTGCGTCGTGATCGTGGTCCTGACCGCGATCTACACCACGCTGGGCGGAATCAAGGCGGTCGTCTGGACCGACGTTATTCAGGCTTCGATCATGATGGGCAGCGCGCTGGTCGCCCTTGGTCTGCTCTATTTTGCGATCCCGGGCGGATGGAACGAAATCGTCCAGCGCCATGGAGGATTCGGCCTCGGGGATTTCATCGATACCGGGCTCGATCCGGCGAGGACCGGTTGGGACAAGTGGAAACACATGTTTGAGATCGAGTACACGATTTTCGCCGGGTTCATTGGGTCGACTTTCGTCACGATGGCCACGCATGGCACCGACCAGGACATGGTTCAACGAATGTTGACCGCCCCGGACATCCGGCGTTCGCGGCGCTCTCTTATGTTGTCGGGGCTCGCTGATATTCCGATCGTCCTGACCTTTCTCAGCATCGGCCTTCTCCTCTGGACCTACTACCAGGCGCATCCGGATCCGACGTTGCCCAAATCGCCCAACGAAATCTTTTGCCACTTCGTGCTCTACGAGATGCCGGTTGGGATGCGGGGGTTATTGATCGCCGGAATTTTCGCTACGGCGATGGGTTCGCTGAGCACGGCCCTCAATGCCCTGGCCACCAGCTTTACCCGCGATTGGTACCAGACCTACATCAACCGTGACGCGGGCCAGAAAGAAAGCCTGCGCGCTGTCCGCAGCGCCACCGTGGTGTTTTCGGTGCTCATGATTGTGGTTGCCTCGCTGACCTCCTACATCGTGGTGATTCACCCGAACGTCCGCATCATCCCGATTGTGCTCGGAATTTTCGGGTACACCTATGGACCGCTCCTTGGTGTCTTCCTCTGCGGAATGTTCACCCGCCGGCGGGGCGATAACATGGGCAACATCATCGCCATGATCGCCGGTTTTATCGCTGTCGCGGTGCTCAGCGGGTTACCGAATCAGCTCGCGCGGCTCGTCCTCGGGATTGGGGACGCCAGTCAGCAGCCGCTTTATTCTCAACCGAGCTGGCTGCCGATCATGGAGTTTCCCTGGTGGATATGCTTCGGCACCATCGTGACCTTCTCGATCGCCGTCCTCTTCCGGACCTCGCGCGGCCACCAGCCGCCCGGCGCTACTCCTTCTTCTCTTCCTGCAACCTGACCCCAAGCTCGCGGAGTTGCCGTGCGTCCACGTCGCTCGGGGATTGCGACATCAGGTCGATCCCGCGATTATTTTTTGGGAACGCCATGACTTCCCGGATCGTCGCTTCGCCGGCGATCAACATGACGATGCGGTCCAGGCCAAACGCGATCCCGCCGTGCGGCGGCGTACCCAGCCGGAAAGCCCGCAGGATATGACCGAACAGGGTTTGCTGGTCT
>DATLNB010000029.1:0-28280 GCA_035536995.1 Chthoniobacterales bacterium
GCCCAGTCAAACAGCGTCTCGAGTGGGTCCGGCAACATGGCTTCGCTGCGTAGCGGGAAAATATACAGCAGTACGCCAAGAGGAAGCACAAGGAGCAGACCGACGTGATCCTTTATCCACTTCATGACACCTAACGAGAATAAGATGAGCGACGACTGGCGGGAGAGCGCGTCGCTGCGGGTTGAAGGTGGAATTTCATCTGGAGTAAGGTACCAAAGCGGCCAGCCGTTCGCTCCATCGCATGGTTAGACTCTTAGCGCGTCGCAAGCGGTATTCCTGCACGTTTCAACGCTGCATCGAAGGGTGGCCCCGCGCTCGGATCGACAGCGACTGGGGAATTCTCAGGCGAGTACACCTCGATCCTCTGACACGCGAAACATATAACGAGATCGACCGTCTGACCGTTTAGAGAGGCTCGAATTGCGTGTCTGGGGTCGAAGCAGTAGACGAATACGCCGCTGGAATCTGCGATTGCCCGACGAAGAGCTTGCAGCAGGTGGTCGCGTGCTGAACTCTCTCGAATCTTGGTACGGCCCAGAACCAACCGCCCGTGGAAGAGCTTTGCCCGGAGACGACGACGCTGCTTGTCGGTGAGAAGGGTCGGATCGAGCGAGAGAAGCTCGAACTCGCCCTCGGCCAGGACTCGCTCCACATGTGGCTGAAGGAAATTGGGCGCGGAACGCAGTGGACTCTCCGACTCAGCGGACGCGGATGTGGCAAGCCCGACCGCCGCCGTAAGTGAAGAGACGAGAAAAAGCGATTTCGAGGCACTACGCATTGGGGTCTAACGAGACACAAGATCAGCGACCGCGAACCCTGTGCAACTCGCGACGCAGCCAAAGGGTGGATGGCAAACACGATCAGCGTCGGTCGCAGGCTTGCTCGCGGTTCGCTGCATCGCCTGGTTAGGCCTTTTTGCGCTCACGTGCTCTCATCGCGGCCAGTATGTCTGGATGCAGCTCATCGCCCATCGTGACTTGCGCGCGGAGTGCCGCGATATAGCCCTGGACCTGCTCATCAGGGCATAAAGCCGGATCGGCAAACGACGTCTCCTCAAGTATCTGAAGGCGTGTTCGCACTGCGGAGATGCTGTGTGGCTCATCCAACGATTTGCGAACGACGAGGGAGTAACGAGCAATGTAGTCGGCGAGCACGTCTTCGAGGCTGCGACGCGGAGTCTGCATCGACTGCTCCATCAGGAAAGACTCGAAGTCAGGTCGCTCTGGAGGTGGCTTGCGTCGAAACAGGCGAAACATGGCTACGGCCTAACGAGATTTAGACGAATGTTCGTCTTTAAAGGCGAAGATTTTTTCGTCTAACACGACTGCAGGCGGGGCCGGGGAGACTGGGGAGGGGGACATGGTAGGGGAAATCTAGCGGTGGGTTGTCCGGTGACAACGTTAAATGAAAACACAAACCTCTTATTTCTCCTTGGTTTTCAATTCGGAGTCGAAGAACTCGACGATCCGGGTCTGGCGGCGGAGGCGTTGCACCGGCTCGCTGACCATGTGGGTGCCGAGGAGGGGAAGGAAATTAAAGGTCTTACCGGCCTGGAAAAGCGCTTCGGTTAGCTGAAGGGAATGCTGGGCGTAAACGTTGTCGTCCGTCAGCCCGTGGATCAAAAGGACCGGCCGGCTCAGTTTGCCGGCGTAAGTCAGGACGTTGCTTTTGCGGTAACCGTCGGCGTTGTCGGACGGCAAACCGAGATAGCGCTCCGTGTAATGCGTGTCGTAATTCTCCCAATCAACAACCGGCGCGCCGATCACAGCGCACCGAAACATTTCTGGGTTTTGCATGACTGCCATGGCTGAGAAAAAGCCCCCGAACGACCAGCCAACAACGCCGACCCGTTTCAAATCCATCGCCGGTTCCTTTTTCGCCAAGGCGTCCAGCCCCGCCACCTGATCGGCCAACGCGGCTTCAATCAGGTTTCCGCGAATCGCGCGCTCCCATTCCCGCCCATGGCCCGGCGTCCCGCGGCCATCGATTGTCACCACGATGTAACCGCGATCGGCCATCCATTGATTGATCATGTAACGGTCGGGTTGCGCAACGACCTGTTTCCGGCCCGGGCCGGCATAGACGTCCAGGATCACAGGATAACGATTTCCTTTCTTGAAATCCCGGGGCCGGACAATGGCCGCATCCATGGGGCGGTCCCCGCTCGTCCGCAACAGCTCAACCTTCGGCAAAGTTGAAGGCCGTTCGGCGACGGACGGGAGGTCGGTGCTCTTCTCACCGTTCGCGCTACGCGTTACCTCCCAGCCGCTTCGTCCGTCGAGCAGCTCGAAGCGATGGAGAAATTGCTCCCTGGCCTCACCAAATACCGCATCGTGACGGCCCGGCTCTCGCGTCAGCTTTTGTGACTCGGATTCCTTGTCGATCGAGAAACGAAACAAATGCCGTTCCCTCGGATCGGGCCCACCGCTCACGATAATCGATCGGTCGCCATCATTCAGGTCGATCATTTGCTCGAGTTGAAAATTGGCCGGCGTGACGGCGCGGATGAGCGCGCCATCGGAGGCGTGAAGCTCCACCTGCCACGACCCATTGCGCTCCGTCGTCCAGAGAAATTGCTTCCCGTCTTTCAGCCAGATCGGCATCGGCTTCGCGTCAAGGTTCAGCCATGCCGAGTCGCGTTCCCTTAACAGCTCCCGGGTGGCGCCGCTCTTCGGATCGACCGCTAAAAGCACCTCCTCCTGTTGCAAACGGTTTTGAACTACGACGCACAGCGGCGCCGCAGCTTCTTTCCACACGACACGGGCAAGATACGGATACTTGTCCCGGTCCCATTCGATCCAGCGGGTCTCACCGCCCCTCGCGCTGACAAGGCCAAGCCGCACCTTCGCGTTTGCAGTCCCGGCGCGTGGATAAAAATTCTTCGCGGGCGGATTCTCCGGGTGGAGGGGATCGGCGATGAAGCGGGTTTCGACGCCGGCATTGTCGGTCTCCTGAAAAACCAGCCATTCCGAATCCGGCGCCCACCAATACCCCTCATGCCGGTCCATTTCTTCCTGGGCGACAAACTCCGCTGTCCCATGCTGAATGGTTTCGCTCGCGCCTGACGTGACCGCGATCTGGTCCTTGGTCCGGGGGTTAATAACGTGAAGCTCACCAGCGGCGACGGCTGCCACCGTCCTGCCATCGGGAGAGAAGCGCG
Organism: Chthoniobacterales bacterium; assembly: GCA_035536995.1. Classification (GTDB taxonomy): domain Bacteria; phylum Verrucomicrobiota; class Verrucomicrobiia; order Chthoniobacterales; family UBA10450; genus AV80. Next base: position 3,161 of record DATLNB010000029.1, read on the forward strand.
GGTCGATCCAGTTATCTCCGGGCAAATCCGTTACGCTCCCATCCGCCCGGTTGACGAGGTAAAGCTTGCTCGAAAGCGCGACGAGAATCTTCGTTCCGTCCTTCGACAATTCGAACTTCGTAAAACCTTTCAGGCTCTGACGCGAGCGCTCGCGCCGGCTCTGTTCTTCGGCGGTCAGCTTTTCCTCCGCGCCCTGGAGTAGTTTTTCCGGAGTCAGGATCTCCCGCAATTGGCGGTCCGCGATGCTGAATTCATACAGCCGCAGGACCGGATCGCGCGCCCCGCCTCGGAGAAAGACCACCGCCTTGCCGTCCGGGGTCAGTTTGGGAGAAACGGGCTGGCCTAACGAGTAATTACGGGTCTCAACCAGCTCCCGAAAATAGCGCAGATCGGCCGATTCAGGCTCGGCTGCGAAAAGGCCGAAGACGAGTAACCCGATGAACGCGGACGACAGGGAAAGCAGCCGGCTCCATGGCATTCGTCCGTTGTAGCCCAGCGGCCGGCCAGCGCCATTCCTTTTTGCGGGGGGTGGTCGGACGCCGCGGGGTAGGGACGCCGCGTTGCGGCGTCCGCAAACTAGCCACCCCGCCGGGCCGGACGCCGCAGCGCGGCGTCCCTACCATCGTCTTCAAAAAAAACGGCAGAGCGCCAGACGCTCCGCCGTTTTATTTAAACGTAATCGTCCGCCTAGAATTCCAGGACGAGCCCGCTTTCGCAGAAGTCGAATTTGACCGGTTTGCCCTCGCTGCCGTCTTCCCAGACCGCCTTGAAATACTGGTGGCAGCTTTCGCCGTTGGTCGACTTGTCCCAGGTCAGGACCATTGTTTCGCCCGGTTTGATGCCCGCGCCGATATCGAAGAAGCCGAATTTTTCTCCGTCTTCGGAGACCAGAATTTTGGTGATCAATCCCTTGGTCGTGTTCTTTACCTTGAAAGAATAATCGTCATCGTCGCCTCGCGCGGTGGGCGGAACGAAAGCGGTGACGAGGAGAGCGCAGCCGATGAGGGCCGCTTTTTTGAAATGAGTGTGAAGTTTCATAAGTAGTGGGTAGTTCCGTTGATGTTGTCCAGCGCGGCGATTGTAGCGGTTGGGTTCCCCGGGGCAACTTCAAAGAAATCGATATAATATAACCGGTCGACCGCCGCCGGTTTTGGGCGCGGCAGGCTTCGGAGAATGCGAAAACCGACCGGCCAGCCTGGAATAAAACGGGGGGTTCTGGGGGGAACAACCAGGGGCTGGAGGAACAGCCGGTCGATACCAGTTGCTGTCCACCAGCTAATACGACGTTGGTTTTGCCAAGTTCGAAGAATTGTTGGAGCGCGATGTGGGGCGATCATTTGAGGTCGAAAACGATTCTGCTCGACACGCGGTGGCCGCCCGGGCGCATTAAGAATCATGGTGCCAGGGGCGGTCGAACCATCCAGCCGGGTGTGGCGGAAGATTGCGTTCTTCTACGTTCTCACCCTGCTTTTCAGCAACGTCTTCAATGCCTTCACGCTTTTTGCCGGGACGATGGATGCCGGCAATCTCCTTTACGTAACCGGCGCAATGTGGAGCCCCGGATTGGCCGCCCTCGCCACGAAACGGATTTTCAATGAGCCGATCGCCAGCCTGCCCTGGAGATGGGGCGGCGCTCGGAATGCCTGGCTGGCTTACCTGATTCCGCTCGGCTACGCGCTTCCTGTTTATCTCGCCGCCTGGTTCACTCCTCTCGGCGCCTTTTTGGACCGGGAGACGTTCCAACGCACCGCCGCGCAATTTGGATGGGCAAACTTCCCGCCGGCTCTGTCGCTCTTCCTTTTTGTTGTCCTCACGGCCACGACCGGACTCGTCGGGAAAACGTCGCGAGCCCTCGGTGAAGAAATCGGCTGGCGCGGCTTTCTCGTCCCGGAGTTGAACAAAGTAGTCGGTTTCTGGGGCGTCGGTTTGATCAGCGGGCTGATGTGGGCCGTTTATCATTTCCCAGTCCTGCTCTTCGCTGACTACAACAAAGGCGCGCCGGCCTGGTACAGCCTTGTCTGTTTTACCCTGATGGTCGTGGCCGACTCCTTCATCCTGGCCTGGCTGACCTTGCGCTCAAACAGTCTCTGGCCGGCGGCGATCTTCCACGGAAGTCACAATCTTTTCATCCAATCGATCTTCACCCCGCTGACCCGCGAGACCGGCCCGACGAAATACATCATCGACGAATTCGGGATTGGGCTGGTGATCACGGTCACGGTCGCGGCCGTGATTTTCTGCCGGAAGAACTCCGGTGGACCTTCTTCTGAACCGACCCAGGAGCAGGCCGGTTCTTCTTAACCCCCGTTCCGCCAGCCGCTTGAGCCCCGACCTGATGAGGGCGCGCATCGCGATCGGAGCCCGGGCCAGTTGCCATGCCCGTTCGCGCGCGGCCGACCCTCCGTTCGCGGCCATCGCCTTGCATCCGTAGAGCGCGGCGCCAAGGGAATGATCCGCCATGTGGGCGGTAGCAACCGCGTGCCCGGCCGCCCGCGCCGCGGCGATCGCTGCCGGATTGGACGCCGCCCGGGCCGATGCATGCGCGGCAACCGAGGCGCGCTGCGCGTCGCCCACACCGACCTCGCCGCGCGCCCAGGCTTTGGCTGTCGCTATGGCGCGTTGGGGTCCATCGTCGCCACCGTCGGCGAGGTATAGCGGAAGGACGTGTTCCGCACATTTCGCCGCCCACGCCGACAGAAGCCGGTGTTTCTCCTGCCCGAGCAAGCCACCGCGGTGGACGGCCACGAAGCGTCGATCTCGCATCTCCGATCGAACAGGTTGCCGACCCGAGGTTGCCAGGGTCGCGCCCCCTTTTATTTGCCGAGCAAAATTAGAATACCTGCGGCTAATGCCAGGATCGGCAGAACAATGCTGGCCGCGCCAAGGCTGATTCCGGCGATACCGATCAGACCGACGAGGATGAGATAGATGGCAAGCAGAAGCATGCCCAGGTTTTTGGTTATCATGGCGCGATGGTGCCTCGCCTGAAATCATTGTCACGCCGATTCGCGGCGGGGCCGGACGTTGCGCTTTGTGGATTCGTCGGGACTTTGGGAGCGGAATGGACAAACCGGTCTACGAATGGATTGCCGCCGGGGAGGAATGGTCTGAGCCGTGGGGCGGTTCGTCGGCCCAATGGTACGGGAGTATCCTGCCGCGCATTCATTTTGCCTTGCCCGCCCAAGGTATCCTTGAGATCGGCTCAGGCTTTGGCCGATGGAGTTATTATTTGAGGGAGCACGGGGATCATCTGCACCTCGTTGATCCCGATCCCGGGTGCATGGAGGCATCCCGGAGCCGGTTCGGGCCGGATAACAAAATCAGTTATCATCTGAACAGCGGCGACAATCTGGACATGGTTTCGGATGCGTCGATCGATCTGATCTTCAGCTTTGATTCGCTGGTGCACGTGCGTCGGACGACGCTTGAGCGTTACGCCGAGCAGTTCGCGTCGAAGCTGACTCGAGACGGTCTTGCCTTCATCCACCACTCCAACCTTGGGGCAATCGCTTCGAGCGCCGCGCGGCGGGCGCGAGCGCTCCTTCGCGGCCGAAAAACATTTGGGGAAGATCACCAGCGCAACCCGGAGATGAGCGCAGATTTGTTTCGCGAGATATGCGAGGGCAACGGCCTGAAGGTTGTCAGCCAGGAAATTGTGAATTGGCGTGGCCGGCGGCTGATCGATTGTTTTTCGACCGTTGCCCGGGCGGATTCCAAATGGCAGGCGGCAGGAAGCGTTTATCGAAACCCGGATTTTATGCGCGAAGCAGCCTTGATCCGACGCCGGGCGCGGCATTATCCAAAACTACAGCCATGAACTATTGGATCGGGACATCGGGCTTTCAGTACGCGGAATGGAAGGGAACATTTTATCCGGAGGATCTTTCGACGGCGAAAATGCTGCCGTTTTATGCGGAGCGATTTTCAACAACGGAGGTGAACTATTCGTTCCGCCGGATTCCGAGCGCGAAAACCATTCAGGGTTGGTACGAGGCGACGCCGGGACGGTTCAAGTTCAGCTTGAAAGCGCCTCAAAAGGTCACGCACTTCGCCAAATTGAAGAACTGCGGCGACACCATGCGTTACTTTTGCCAGGTCATTTGTGACCTGGAAACGAAGCTTGGGCCTGTCCTCTTTCAATTGCCGCCGAACCTGAAAAAAGATGGAGCGTTACTGGCCGACTTTCTCGCGGAGGTGCCGGCCGGTTTGCGGGCCGCGTTCGAGTTCCGCAACCCGTCGTGGTTCGATGAGGAAGTTTTCGCGATCCTCAGCTCGAAGAATATCGCGCTTTGCATAGCGGACAGTGCCGAACTCACCACCCCAGTCGTGGCGACGGCAGATTACGGTTATCTGCGGTTGCGGCGAGAGGATTACAGCGATGCGGACATGGAACGCTGGGCCGGCGTCATCCGGCAAAACGACAAGGTCTGGCCGGATGCCTTCGTTTATCTGAAGCACGAGGAAAGCGGAATGGGTCCCCGCCTGGCGAAGCAATTGGGTGATCTCCTTGGAGGAACGGCTGCCGTCCCGTCCTTGAGTTCGGATGCGTAGACTGAATACGTTCGGACGGCACGGCGGCCGTCCCTCCAGCGCAAGCGTCAATCAGCGCGTTTCTGTGTTGCGGTGCTCTCGGAGGGACGGGCGCCGTCCCGTCCTCGAGCTCAGACGCGTAAACTGAATACGTTCGGACGGCACGGCGGCTGTCCCTCCAGCGCAAGCGTCAATCAGCGCGATCTTTGTTGCGGTGCTCTTGGAGGGACGGGCGCTGTCCCGTCTCCGAGTTCAGACGCGTAAACTTACGCCGCGACGCGGCGTTTCTGTTTCACCAGCGTCGCGGTCGAGCGTGAGGCGGCGGGTTTTGTCCCGTTGCGCTTCGGCTTGAGCGACTGGTTCCGGTTCAGGCTTTCCTGAAGCACCTTCACCAGATCGACCACGTTTGTGGTGCGCTGGACGGGCGCCGCCTTCTTCGCGACTTCCTTGTGCTGCGCCTTTTCCTCGATCATTTCCATCACCGCGCTCCGGTACTCGTCGCGATATTTGTCCGGTTGCCATTCCACCGACATGCTTTCGATGAGCGACTGGGCCATCTTGAGCTCCTTATCGGTAATGGCGGTCGCCGTGCCGTTTTTCAATTCTTCCGGAGCGAGGATCTCCGAGGCGAAATGCATCAGGTCGAGAACGAGAAACAATCCATCCGGTTTGACCGAGGCGAGGTATTCGCGATTGCTGATGACCACTTTCGCAACCCCGATCTTGCCCGTGCCGGCGAGCGCCTTGTGCAAAAGGGCGTAGGCTTTCTCCCCGCCTTTCTGCGGCTCGAGGAAATAGGGCTTGTAGAAAAATTTCGGGTCTACCTGGGTCAGATCCACGAAATCAGTGATATCGATCGAATGGGTCGATTCGATGCGGACCTTCGCGAAATCTTCTTCTTTCAAGACGATGTAGCGCCCGCGCTCGTATTCGAAGCCCTTCACAATCTGATCGGCCGTGACCTCTTTCTGGTCTACTTCCGCGACTTTCTTGTAGCGGATCGGGCTCAGGTCCGTGGCGCGGAGCTGGCGGAAACTGAGCTTTTCTTCCCGGGTCGCCGGGTAAACCGCGATGGGGATATAAACCAGACCGAAGCTGATACTACCCTTCCAGATGGCGCGCATAGTTAGCGATGTTATTCACAACCCCTTCCTAATGTCAACCTGAGCAGCCCCTTGGCCAGAAGGGACACGTTTCGTAATTCGCCACGCCGTGGCGGCCGAGCGGCGACTGGGCGCCGCTGCTACGGCGCTCATCATGGGTCAATCCGCCACCGACACCGTCTTGATATTGACGAACTCGCGGATTCCTTCCGCACCGAGCTCGCGACCGAAGCCGGACCGCTTCGCGCCGCCGAAAGGCAATCGCGGATCGGACGCGACCATGCTGTTAATGAAAACCATTCCGGCTTCGAGCTCCCGCGCGAATAGCTCTTTCTCGGCCGGGTCGTTCGTCCACGCGCTGGCTCCGAGCCCGAATGAGCTATCGTTCGCGATCCTGATCGCCTCGTTTGCGTCCGCCGCGCGAAAGATGCACGCGACCGGCCCAAAGATCTCCTCGCGATAAGCGGGCGAATCGGGCGGGATGTCCGCCAGCACAGTCGGTTTGTAGAAAAATCCGGGGCGCGCGATCCGTCTCCCGCCGGTCAACAACTTCGCGCCGGCGGCGATCGACTTTTGCACCTGCTCATCAACTCCGCGGAGGATTGCGTCGCTCGCCAGCGGGCCAATCTCCGTTTCGGCATCCGATGGATCGCCGACGTTCAGAGCGCTCATCTTCGAGACGAACTCAGAAACAAAGCGTTCGTAAACGGGCGCGGACAAAATGAAACGTTTCGCCGCGATGCAGGATTGTCCCGCGTTTTGAATCCGGGCCGCGACGCCGGTCTTGATCGCGACCTCGAGATCAGCGCTGGGCATGACGATAAACGGATCGCTTCCGCCCAGCTCGAGCACACTCTTCTTGATCTGCCGCGCCGCGATGCTGGCGACTTCGCCGCCCGCCCGCTCGCTTCCGGTCAAAGTGATGGCCTTCACCCGTGGATCTTCAATCACCGCCCGGACCTGTTCGTTCTCGAGCAAGAGCGTCTGGAAAACGCCCTCGGGATAGCCGGCGGCGTTGAAAATTTCTTCAATGGCCAGGGCGCATTGCGGCACGTTCGCCGCGTGTTTCAGCAGTGCGACGTTCCCGGCCATTAAGGCCGGCGCCGCGAATCGGAACACCTGCCAGAATGGAAAGTTCCACGGCATGATCGCGAGGATGGCCCCCATCGGCTCATAGCGAACGAGATTATGCGCCGCGTCCGTCTCGACCTTTTGCTCGGCCAGGAACGCCTCCGCGTTCTCGGCGTAGAACCGGCAGCCTTTCACGCACTTCGCGACTTCATCTTCCGCCGCGCGCAGCAGTTTTCCCATTTCGAGCGTCATGATGCCGGCCAGGCGCGCCTTTTCTCGTTCGAGCAAATAGGCAGCCGCGTGCAGCCAGGCCGCGCGTTGCGCAAACGAGGTCCGGCGTTGCGCCGCGAACGCACGCTCAGCTTTCGCCAGGCGTGCCTCGATTTCACGCGAGTCGATCCGATTGAATTCCTTTAACTTCTTACCGGTGCTCGGGTTGATGGACGCTATCGGCATAAGCTTATATTCCGGATAACCGGAGTCCTTTCGGGATCAAAAAGCGATCGAGTAAATCGAACGTCCATTGCACGAGAAGTGCGAGCACCGCCGCAGGGATTGCGCCCTGAAGAATAGTGACGTGATCGTTCAGGTTCAGGCCGCTCAGGATCGGTTCGCCTAATCCGCCGGCGCCGATCAGTGCGGCCAGCGTAGCGGTTCCAATGTTGATCACGGCGCTCGTTTTAATGCCGGCGAGAATCGAACGCGACGCCATTGGCAGAAATATTTTCCAGAGGCGCGTCGCCGGTTCGAGGCCGAGTGCCACAGCCGATTCGCGGATCGGTTGCGCGATATCCTGGAGCCCGGTGGCGGTGTTGCGAACAATCGGCAACAACCCATAAAGAAAAAGCGCGACGATCGCAGTCAGTGGGCTGATTCCGAAAAACGGGATCGGAACCAGCAGGGCCAGAAGGGCAAGTGACGGCACAGTTTGAATGGCTCCGACCACCGCGAGGATGACGTGGCCGACCGGCCCGCCGCGGCTGGCCGCGATCCCGAGCGGAACGCCAACCACGATGGCAAGGAGAAGGGAAACGCCTGCAAGCTGAAGATGCCGCGATGTCCAGCGCCAGAGCTTCGCAGTGAATGGCTCCGGGGCGTAGGCGCGCGGTGAAGCCCCGGAGAAAAACAAATCGGCGGCCTCCGCATAATTTTTCAGGCGCTCTGCCGCACCGTTCAGGTCGATCATGCGCCGCTCGTCGATCGCTCCTTCGAGACTCCGCAAATTCGCAACCACGTTGGGCGGCAACGCGAGACGATAAAGAAAAACCGCTTTGTATTGCGGAAAGAATTGTTTGTCGTCTTCGAGCACAACGAGATCGTTCTCGCCAATTTTTGCATCGGTCGAATAGGCGTCTTTCACCGCGATGGAACCGTTTCGAAGAGCCTCATAGCCGAGCCCGTGATCGAGGCCGACGACGTTTTGTCCTCCTAGTTGGTATTTCTCCGAGAGTGGCCGCCAACCGTCGCGTCGATCCATAAACTCGTGGGTAAGGCCGATCTTGAGCTCGGGGTGATTTCGCAGATCGCCGATCCTGCGAATCTGCTTTTGCTCGGCCACGTCGCGGCGCATCACGAGGGCATAGGTATTGTTGAACCCGAGCTCGTTCGTCATGCCGACGCCCGCTTTGGCAAGCTCTTCCCGCAACTGCTCGGCCGTAACAGATGGCGGCAACTTCAAGATCTCTTCGGCAATCGTGCCGGTGTACTCGGGGTAGGCCGCAATCTGGTCGCTCCGCAGCGCCTGCCAAAGAATGATCGTTCCGCCCATTCCCTGGCGGTGATCTACGGCCACGCCGGCATTCGCGATGGTCCGCTTCGCGATTTCAGCCAGGACGTAGGATTCCGTGAATTTCTTTGAGCCGATCAGGATGGGGGGCGCCGCGGGCGAAGAGGGAATAATCAGGAAAGCAGGAACGCAGGAAAAAGAGAAGATGAGCAACCGCGAGAAGGTCCGGGGCAATAACGCAGGAAGAGGCTTTCCAGCTGCTTCCTGTTTTCCTGCTTTCCTGATTCCTCTCATCAGCAACCTTGATATGCCTTGGCGTCTCATAGCGCGGTCAAAGCGCGTTGCGCGTTGATGAACTCGTTCACGAACTTCTCCGCCGGGCGGCTTCGCAGCTCGTCCAGCGATCCGCACTGCACGATCCGGCCTTCATTCATCAAAACAATCTCGTGGCCGAGATAGGCTGCTTCCGCGAGATCATGGGTAACGACGATCGCGGTTTGCTTGAGCCGCGCGAAGATCTCTTTCAACTCCTCCTGCAGACCTGCTCGAACCAGCGGATCCAGCGCGCCGAGCGGCTCGTCCAGAAGCAGTAACTCGGGGGAGAGCATAAGGGCGCGCATCAAACTGATCCGTTGACGTTGCCCGCCCGAAAGCTCGAGTGGATATCGCTCGAGCGCATTCTCCGGGAACCGGGTAAGACCGGCGAGCTCCGCGATCCGCCCCTCCGTTTTTGGCGCCGGCCATTTTAGATAGCGCGCCATGAGCGCGATATTTTCGCGTGCAGTCAGGTGAGGGAACAATCCACCGTCCTGGATTACGTAACCGATTCGCTGCCGGAGCTGCGCAATATTGACGGATGTAACTACAGCGCCGTCGAACCGGATAGTGCCCGTGTCCGGTTCCAACAGGCGAATGATCAGGCGGAGGAGCGTCGATTTACCGCACCCGCTCGGACCGATAAGCACCGTCGTTTTCCCTTCGGTAAACTCGAGATCGGTCGGGTGCAGAGCGACTGCGTCCCGGTATTTTTTGCTGACGTTTTGGAGCTCGACGAGCGCTTGCATCCGCGCCGAGAGCTTACCCGGCAACCGCGAAATGGAACACGGCAAACCAGCGCTGCGGGTCGGTCCAGACTCGGGAAGCTTCGCGGAACCCGGCGGACGCCGCCAGCCGGGTGAACCCTTCGATCGTGTGTTTGTAGGAAAATTCGGTGATAATCGATTCGCCGGGTGCGAACGCGAATTCCCTCCCGGCAAGCCGGACGGTCTGCGCCCGGTCGCTGATCAAATGCATTTCGATCCGGCTCTGCGGTTCATTGAAGATCGCGCGGTGTTTCCATTGCTGAAGGTCGAAGTCGGCCCCGAGCTCCCGGTTCGCGCGGGCGAGCAGATTCAGGTTGAACTCCGCCGTAACGCCCGCGCTATCGTTGTAAGCGGCCTCCAAAACTTCGCGGCTCTTTACCAGATCGACTCCGATGATCAAACCCCCGTCGTGGCCGCAGAGCCGGCAGACCCGCTGGAGAAAATCTTTCGCAATGGGCGGCTCCAGGTTTCCAATCGTCGAGCCAGGGAAATAAACCGCGACATGGTCCGGCTTTCGGAGCGGCTGCGGTAACTGGAGGCCCTGAAGATAATCTGCGCACACCGGAAGGATCTCGAGCGCGGGCATTGCCCGGCTCAGTTCAATCGCGGAATCGATCAACCGCTGCTTGGAAATATCGACCGGTATGTAAGCGATCGGATTCTCGAGATGCTCGAGCAGCATCCGCGTCTTAATTCCGGCCCCGGTCCCGAAACCGATCAGCGCGGCATTTGCCCCGATGGACTCGGCGATCTCGCTCCCGTGGTTGCGCAACAACTCCGTCTCAGTCCGGGTGACGTAATATTCCGGCAGCTCGCAGATCTTTTGGAACAAATCGGCGCCCCGTTCGTCGTAGAAAAATTTGCAGGGCAACGACCGCGGGCGGGCGGAAAGCCCGGCAATCACTGCCGCCAGAAAATCGGCGTTGACCGGCTCCAGGTCGAGGATGGTCACCCGTCCGGGCGCGCCGCTCATGAGGGATCGCGGGCGAGCCGGATGCCGTTGAACTGCCAGCGTTTTTCCGGCTGAAAAAAATTTCGATAGGTCACGCGCATGTGGTTCTGCGAAGTCGCGCAGGATCCGCCCCGCAGCACCATCTGGTTGCTCATGAATTTGCCGTTGTATTCGCCGAGCGCGCCCGGCCCCGCACGGTAACCAGGGTAGGGGAGATACGCGCTCCGGGTCCATTCCCAGACATCTCCGAACATTTGTTGCAACTCGCCCGGCGCCGAGTTGGGCCTGGCCGGCGCGGGATGAAACCGCTCGTCGTCAACGAAGTTTCCGGTAATCGGCAAATTGGTGGCGGCCCGTTCCCACTCGAATTCTGTCGGCAACCGCGCTCCGGTCCAGTTCGCGTAGGCGTCCGCTTCGAAGTAACTGATGTGCGTGACGGGCTCCGACTCATCCACCCGGCGCAAACCGGACAGGGTGAAGTTCCACCATTCGTTGTCGCGTTTGATCCAGTAGAGAGGCGCCTCCCAACGTTGCTCGTTCGCGGTTGTCCATCCCAGGGACAACCAGAATTCCGGGCGCGTGTAGCCGCCCGCTTCGATGAACGCGAGATATTCGCCATTGGTGACCAGCCGGTTCGAAAGCGAAAAGGGCAGGACAAGGGCGCGGTGACGCGGGCCCTCGTTATCGTAGGAAAATCCCGCCCCGTCATGCCCGACGAAAACGGTGGCTTCGTCGAATTCGATGAAATGCTGAGCTGTAGCCGGGATCGATGATCCCGGCCCGTCAACTCGGTTGGCGTCACCGACCGCGGCTCCAGGCTCTTGGAACACCGGGTAAAGCGGGTTCTGGGCGAAGACATGCTTGATGTCGGTAAGCAACAATTCCTGGTGTTGCTGTTCATGGTGCAGCCCAAGGGTGAGAACGTGCTCGATTTCGGAGAGCTGGTCCTCGCTCGCTTCGCTCAACAGTTTGGTCAAACACTCATCAATCGATTCGCGAAAACGATAGGTCTCCGCGACGGTCGGCCGCGAGATCAGTCCCCGAAGGTCGCGCCGGTGCATATCGCCCGCGGCGTTATAATAGGAATTAAAGAGATAAGCGTACTGCGGGACCTCCGACCGATACCGCGGCATCCACACCTTGACGACGAACGTCTCGAAAAACCAGCTGGTGTGGGCCAGATGCCATTTCGTCGGGCTTACGTCCGGCATCGATTGCACGACGTAATCCTCCGGTTGCAGGCCCCGGCAGAGCCGCGCGCTGAAATTGCGAACCTTCCGATAACGCTCCAGCAATCGAGCCCCTCTTCCGTGCGTTTCGTCAACCGAACCACGGACTGCGTCGTGGCCGGGCGGTGGCTCGGCCACGAGGGTCTCTGAGGCTTTCAATGAAAATCAGCCTTCCTGCTCCAGCTCCTCTTTGCGCGCTTCCACCATCTGGTCGTGGACGGCTTCCTCGATTCCGTCAGCCACCAATTGTTCTCCGAGGCTGTCATCGTCCTCACCGGTTCTTGGCGCGCGATGTCCGCTCGAGGACGCCACGACATTCCATTCTTCCACGACTTCGGCGTTCTCCTGCGTCTCCTCGGGCGCGTTCGAGGTCTGTCCCCCAAGGAGTTCCAGCTTGGCCTGGTCCCAATCCGCATCGGTAAACTCATCCGGGTCCCGCTCGGCAATGAGCGCGATCTCTCTCGCACGTTTCTCTACTTCGTCCGGCGAAGGGGCGCCAAAACCGTCGCCGTGCACAGAAATTTTGCCTGCCGGATGAGAGTTATCGTTCATATGAGTAAATACGGACGAAACATGGGTCTCGTTCGCATGGAAATGATTATTCAGCCGGCCGAAGCTAAAGGCAAACCTCGGTTTGTTTCGAAATGATCAATCGCGTCGACCTTGTCACTGCCGGCGGTGCAACTATTGCCATCAGCGAATATGGCGACCCGCGCGGAGCGCCGGTTCTGTTTTGCCATGGCTGGCCGAGCTCGAGGAGCATGGCTGAGCTGGCCCACGAGGCGGCGCGTGATCTTGGCGTGCGAATTATATCTCCTGATCGGCCGGGCATTCGCGCGTCGGCATTCCAACCCGACCGCAAACTGCTGGATTGGCCGCCCTTGGTTAAGGAGATCACGCAGAAGCTTGGGGTGGAGCGTTTTCGGATCCTTGCGATTTCCGGCGGCGCGCCCTACGCCTACGCGACGGGATGGGCAATGCCGGAGCGCGTGGAAAAAATGGCTATCGTCAGTGGAGCGCCGCCGCTGGATGAGCTGGCGGATCTGAATGGTTTGCTCCCCATCCATCGGCGAATGCTGGAACTGCGCGCCTCCCGGCCATCCCTCCTGAGAGCGCTCTTTCATGTCGCGCGCCCCTTCGTTGCGCTGCGGATGCCGATTCGCATCCGGCCGCTGCTTTTGAAATTTCTCCAGCCCTGCGACGCGGATGTCCTTCGAGAGTCCCGGTCCTTCGATGTCTGTTTCGATAGCGCACGCCACGCGTGGCGGTCCTCAGCGCGCGGAGTCATGACCGACGCGGAAATTTATGCGACACCGTGGGGCTTCGGTCTCGAGGAGGTTCGCGTGCCGGTCACGCTCTGGCACGGGACGAAAGACCGGACCTTCGCGTCCGGTTTGGCGAAAGACGTCGGTGAGCGTTTGCCGCGCTGCGAATTCCATCTGGTAGAGGGCGCCGGGCATTATTCCCTGCCCATTCGCCACATGCCGGAGATCCTCGCGGACTTGATGATGTAGAGGCGCTTGGGCCAAGCGCCTTCCTTCAAACCTCAGGCGCTTGGCACAAGCGCCTCTACATTTTTGCGTGCAGAGCGCGGGTGCCCGGCTGAAGCTCCGCAGTGGAAGATTTCACCACGGGAACCACGCATAACCAGCCGGCGCGCCGTCAATCCTCTATCGACCCCTCTTTCGACGCCCGGGTTCGCGAGCTCGTGGCCGATTGGGGCGCTGAAAAATCGCCCGAGCTGATCGAGGAGATGATCATCACCGCCTTGAAAATGGCGCGGGACAAAATGGGGACCGGCGACCTGAAGCTGATGAACAGGTCGCTCAAGGAGATGCGTTACGCAGCCAAGGTGTTTTCCGAGTATCGGCAATACCGGAAGGTGTGTGTCTTCGGTTCCGCGCGCGTTCCGCCCAGCGAAGCGCAATACAACGTGGCCGAAGAATTCGCCCGGGAAATGGTGAAGCACGATTATATGGTCATCACCGGCGGCGGCGAGGGAATCATGGGCGCGGCCCAAAAAGGGGCGGGCCGTGAGCACAGCTTCGGGCTCAACATTCGTCTGCCCTTCGAGCAGCACGCCAACATTACCATCGAGGGCGACCGGAAGCTGATTAACTTCAATTATTTTTTCACCCGGAAACTAAATTTCGTGAAAGAGACCCACGCCTTTGCGCTCTTCCCCGGCGGCTTTGGCACGATGGACGAAGGGTTCGAAGTGTTGACCCTGATGCAGACTGGCAAGGCGCGGATCATCCCCGTCGTGCTTCTCGACCGGCCGGGCGGGTTGTACTGGCAGACCTGGATGGAGTTCCTAACCGAGCACCTGTTCAAGTTCGGCTACGTCAGCGCGGAAGATTTCGATTTGTTCAAGATCGTCAATAGCGTCGAGGAAGGAGTCGCTGAGATTCGCCGGTTTTATAGCGTCTATCAGTCCTCCCGCTGGGTCGGCACAGACCTCGTCATCCGGATCGCCCGGAAGTTGTCGGCAAAAGCGGTGACCGAATTAAACCGTGAATTCGCCGACATCATCCGGGCGGGTGAGATCGTGCAGGGAACAGCATTGCGTCAGGAGAAAAACGAACCGGAGATCCTGGATTTGCCTCGCCTCATTTTAAATCCGCACCGCCGCAGCTTTGGGCGTTTTCGCAAACTGATCGATGTGATCAACGCGTCCGAATTAGAGGCGCCTGTGCCAGGCGCCTGAGAGGCCGCTTCGGAGGCACGTGCTTCCGCACGTCCGGACATGCAAAAGCATGTCCCTCCGGCTTACGCCGCCGCGCGCTTTTCGAGAATGTAATCGTGAATTGTGTTCACGCTTCGCAGGGCCTTGGCCGCGATCTCGGAATTAGGCACGCCGACCCCGAATGTTTTCTCCATGCTTACGACCAGCTCGAGGGCATCGATTGAATCGAGCCCGAGCCCGCCGGGACCGAACAGCGGGAGATCGTCGCCGATCTCCTCAGCAGTGGTCTGGAGCATCAGGTTTTTAACCAACATTTCCTTGATGCTGGCGCGGAGGTCTGGTTCGGACATTGGGTCGGGTAAAGGCGAGCCGGAAATTGCGGCACGCGAGCCGCGACTGTGTCGCAAGGTTCGGCTCGCGTCAAATGATGCCGAGCACCGTCCCTAAGATGACGCGCCTGAACTGAATTCGTTGGGGACGCCACGGCGGGCGTCCCTCCAGCGCCGCGGTCGCCGCCTGGGCTAATTAAACCCGATCGGTCCGATCGGGGTTTGGCACGCGCGTCGGTTCCACACCGGGAGCTGGCACCCCCGTGGCCGGTTGATTCTCGATCCGCGGAACCGTATCGGCGGGTGCGCGAACATCCGTTTTCGCCGGGTCGGTTTTTCCGGCCGTGTGGAGCTCGTCGGTAAACTCGTCCTTGGCTTTCTGGAACTCCTTGATCGCCGAGCCCATGCCGCGGGCCAGCTCTGGCAATTTCTTCGCGCCGAACAAAACCAGGATAATCAGGAGGATGATGATCAGGTCAGGCCCGCCGAGGTTGGGCAGCAACGCGAACAAGCTCATAGGGCCAAGCATCTGCCCATCTCCATAAGTTGCAAGGCATTTCAGGGTTCGCGCCCCGAAGCCCCTCACTCCTCGCCGTCGAAGTAATCGAGCGAGTCGCCCCGCATCAACCGCCGTTCCGGGGAACGGACCAGCCACTTTTTGCTGTCGGGGTAATAGGCTGATTCGCCGATCGGATTGTCCGCCACGATAAAAAGAACCAGGTCTTCCGAGCCATCATTCTGAAAGGTGTGGGGCTCGTCTGGTTGAAAGACGAAAGCATCGCCAGGCTCAATCGCTGTCGTTCCGTGGCTGTGCCGGACGAGGCCTTTGCCGGAAAGGACGTAATAGAATTCCCACTGCGCGCTGTGGGAGTGATACGGGTAGGGAATCTTACCGGGTGGAATCCGGCTGATCTCCACGTCAAAGGGATGTCTCTCCTTCACATCGGTCGAGAACGGTTTTCGGCCGAGGGCGATTGAGATTTCTTTGCCGAACCCACCAAATTTCCCGGAAGGCGACGTCCAGCTTTCTTCCGGAATATCCTTGAGGTTAACCTTTTGCACGGTTGGAGCTGCGATCGTGGACAGGGGCCGGGATGATCGATCCCGGCGGCAGCCCCTCACACGTCGTAATACATGGCGAACTCGTAGGGATGCGGCCGAAGGCGAAGGGCGTCGTATTCCTTCTGTTTCATCTCAATCCAGTTCGCGACAAAGTCGGCATTAAAGACGTCCCCTTTGAGGAGGAAATTGTGGTCGTCGCTCAACGCTTTGATCGCCCCGCTGAGTGAATCCGGGACGCTCGGGACGTTCGCCAATTCTTCCGGCGGGAGCTCGTAAAGGTTTTTATCGAGCGGATCGCCGGGATCGATCCGGTTCTGGATTCCATCGAGACCGGCCAGGAGAAGCGCGGAGAAGGCAATGTAAGGGTTCGCCGCCGGATCGGGCGTTCGAAATTCAATCCGTTTCGCTTTCGGGTTGGCCGAGTAGGTGGGAATCCGAATCGCGGCAGAACGGTTTCGGGCGGAATAAGCGAGGTTGACGGGCGCTTCGAAGCCAGGAACCAGCCGCTTGTAGCTGTTGGTGGTTGGATTGGTAAGACAAGTCAAGGCCGGCGCGTGGCGGAGAATGCCGCCGATAAAGAAAAGCGCCATCTCACTCAGCCCGGCGTAACCATTTCCGGCGAAGAGCGGTTTACCCTCCTTCCACAACGACATGTGGGTGTGCATCCCCGACCCGTTGTCGCCATAGAGCGGCTTCGGCATGAAAGTGACGCTCTTGTTGTGTTTCTTCGCGACGTTCCGAACGATGTATTTGTAGTACTGCATCCAATCGCTCATCTGCTTCATCGGAGCGAAACGGATATCGATCTCAGCCTGACCTGCGGTCGCGACTTCGTGGTGTTGGCGCTCAATGGGGATTCCGGCTTTCTCCAATTCCAGGCACATCTCGTTGCGAATGTCCTGGAGGCTGTCCGCCGGGCCGACTGGGAAGTAACCTTCCTTCGCGCGGATCTTGTAGCCGAGGTTCGGGAACTCCTCGCGGCCGGTATTCCAATGGCCTTCCGCACTGTCTACCAAGTGGAACGACGAGTTGCCGCTGTAGCTGAAACGCACTTCGTCGAAGATAAAAAACTCCGCTTCCGGCCCGAAGAAGGCGGTGTCCGCGATGCCGGTGCTTTGCAGATAAGCTTCGGCTTTTTCGGCGACGCCCCGCGGATCGCGATCGTACGGTTCGCGCGTGATCGGATCGACGATCGTGCAGATGAGGCTCAGGGTCGGTTCCGCGTTGAAAACGTCCACCCAGGCCGTGCTCGGGTCGGGAATGACGAGCATGTCGCTGGCATTAATCGCCCGCCAGCCGCGGATGCTCGACCCGTCGAAGCCGAGGCCTTCTGAAAAGATATCCTCGTTGTATTCGGTCAGGGTCGTCGTGAAATGCTGCCAGGATCCCGGCAGATCGGTGAACTTGAAATCCACGAGCTTGATCTCGTGGTCCTTGATCATCTTCGAGACGTCAGAGGCGGTCGTTTTATCTTTGGCCATGAATCAGGATGAGAGGTTGAGCAGTTGAGAGGTTGAGTGGAAAAAATTAAACGGCTGAAGGTTCGAGAAAGTCGCCATTGCTGCGTCCTCTCAACCCCTCAACCGTTCAACCTCTCAACCAGTTACACCGCCTTTTCGCCGATTTCCTCCGTCCGAATCCGCACCGCGTGCTCGACTGGCAGCACAAAAACTTTTCCGTCGCCGATCTTGCCGGTCTTGGCCGCGCCAACCACTACGCTGACCGCCTTGTCCACCATCTCATCGGCCAGGACGACTTCGACCTTCACCTTGGGGAGAAAATCAACCGTGTATTCGCTGCCGCGATAAATCTCGGTGTGGCCCTTTTGCCGCCCGAACCCCTTCACCTCGGTCACCGTCATGCCCTCGATCCCGAGCTCGGCCAGGGCTTCTTTTACTTCCTCGAGTTTGAACGGCTTGATGATCGCTTCGAGCTTTTTCATGTGGCGTAACCTTGCGGCGCGTAACTGTTTTTCAAACGCGAAAAGACAATCCCGAAACGTCCGCGCCCTTTCCATTTCGTTTCGGGGAATCGCCGCACGTGCTCTCATAGCAACGCGCCCGAAAACGTGCAACATCGAAATTCTTTTGGAAATTTTTTGCGGCGCGCAAGTGGTGTCGATTCGCCGACGGTGAATCTGCGGCGCGGCTGAAAGGCGCAGTCCGCGTGAGATAACCGGAGCTGTTGAAAAGAATGGAAAACTTTTCTTTACAACTTACGGAAATAGTGCACAGTCGCGCGCTCCCGATGTCGCTCCGGCCCTTATTCATCTCCCGTTACTTGTCTCTCGCTCTTCTTTTGGGAAGCGCCGTCCTTCTTCGGGCCAGCGAATTCCCCCTTTATGAAGTGACGTTTAGCTCCCCGCCTCACACCGTCGGGATGACGCCAGCGACGAACAGCACGACCAGCTCGAAGGATAGAATTTCGCGCATCGTTTTCGGGAAGCCGACAGTGGTCAACGCTTTTGGGCCTCTAATCGATCAACCGCTCGAACTCCTCGGTAAAACCGCAGACTACGCCAACTACAGCCAGATCGAATTCGATCTTACTCGTTACGATTTCATCGTCTTCGACGCTGACCTATGCATCCGCTCGTCCACCCAAGCCCAGAAGGGCGGGCTGACATTTCTCTTCGATACTCCGGAAGTCCGGAGCATAAGTTTCCTGCCCAGCGGCGACGTCCGCGTTTATGTGCCGTTCTTCGCTGAGCGGACCGTTGGCCATTTCGAGCTGGACAAGAAAACTCACTTCCGGGCCGAGATCGATTTGATCGCCGGGGTATGGCGTCTTTTCATCAACGGCGTTTTCGCGGGCGACGGAGATTTCTCGGCCCAACAGCTCACGGCCATACGGATCAATCATGATCGTGCGGAACTGCAGAGCTCGACGGCCGGGCTCGATAACATCTTCATCAAGGGTTACACCTTTGTGCCGTCCTTCATTGAGCAACCGCAGAGTCTCGTCGTTGGGGAAGGCGAGACGGCCAGTTTCACTGCGATTAGCCATGGGCCGGGACTGCGCTATCAATGGCATTTCAAGGGGCAACCGATTCCCGGCGCCACCGCGCAAACTTATACGATCAAGAACACGGTCGCGGCGGATAGCGGTGATTATTCCGTAGTGGCGACCAACTCCTACGGCTCAGCGGTGAGCAACACGGCATCCCTGACGATCGATTACGGGCCCGCGCTGATTCAAAACGTCTCGACGCGTCTCCGGGTGGAAACGGGGGACAACGCTTTGATCGCGGGCTTCATCGTCCAAGGCGCGGACTCGAAAAAGGTCATTGTCCGCGCCATCGGGCCCTCTTTGAAAATTTACGAAACGCCGATCCCGGGCCGGCTCCTTGATCCGGTTTTGCAGCTCTACAACGGTTCGGGGAGCGTGATCGCTACGAACGATAACTGGCGCGATACCCAGCAGGAGGCGGTCACTGACAGCACGATTCCTCCGACCGATGACAAGGAGTCCGCCATCGTCGCGAGCCTGGCTCCCGGCAATTATACCGCAGTCGTGCGCGGGAAAAACGACACTACCGGCATCGCGGTCGTCGAGGTTTACGATCTGGATGCGCGGCCGGCCTCGAAGCTCGTCAATATTTCAACCCGCGGCGGGATTTCGGGCGGAGACAACGTCATGATCGGGGGATTCATCCTGGGCGGTTACAATCCCACGAAGGTTCTGCTCCGCGGGATCGGGCCGTCCATGACGAACAATGGGGCTCCGCTTTCGGGGCGCTTGAACGATCCATTCCTCGAACTGTACAACGGCAACGGGACTGTCCTGGGCGCCAACGACAATTGGAGAGAGGGAACTCCGGAGGCCGTCGAGCAAACTGGAGCGGCACCCCTGGATGACAGCGAGTCCGCACTGGTCGTCGATCTTCTGCCGGGGAGCTACACCGTGGTCCTGCGCGATGCGGCCCGCGCCGACGGCGTCGGTTTGTTTGAGGCCTACAACTTAAATCAATAGGCGCCGTCCGAGATCGGGGCTACGGCTTCCCTCGGGAATTTGACCGCTTCGGACAGCGCGTGGTTATAATGCCGTCGGATGTTTTCCGACTCTTTCGTCCACCTTCATCTTCACACCGAGTACTCCTTCCTCGACGGAGCCGTCCGGATGAAGGAGCTGATGAAAAAGGCGAAGGAACTTGGGATGCCTGCGGTCGCCATCACCGATCACGGGAACCTTCACGGCGCGATCGAATTTTATCAGGCGGCGGAGAACGCTGGATTAAAGCCGATCATCGGCTGCGAAGCCTACATGGCGCCGGGAGCGATGAAAGATCGCCCGACGAACCAGCGCGATGCCGCCTACCACTTCACCCTCCTGGCCAAGGACGAAACCGGGTATCGCAACCTGGTGAAGATGATTTCCACGGCCCACCTCGACGGGTTCCATTACAAACCGCGGATCGACAAGGACCTCCTTTCCAAACATTCCGGCGGCTTGATTGGACTGAGCGGTTGCCTCAAGGGCGAGGTCAACATGGCCATCCAGTCCGACAATCTGGCCAAGGCCCGCCAAAGCATCGCGGAATTTCGGGACATCCTCGGCCCGGAGAATTTCTTTCTCGAAATGCACGATCACGGGATCGAGGCGCAACAGAAGTGCAACCAGGCCTTGCCGGGCCTGGCTCGTGAATTCGGTCTCGGCCTGGTCGCGGCGAACGATGTTCATTTTCTCGAGCGAAGCCACCACGAGACCCACGACGTAATGGTCTGCATCGGCACCGGGAAGATGGTGCACGACGAGCGCCGGATGCGGTATGCGCCGGAGCTGTATTTCAAGTCGGCCGATGAAATGCGGGCACTGTTTCCGGATTATCCCGAAGCGATCTCAAACACACTCGAGATCGCCGAGCGAATCAATCTCAAGCTGGAGTTCGGCGTTTCGAAGTATCCGGAATATCCCGCGCCGGAAGGCAAAACCCGCGAGGCCTATCTGCGGGAGCTTTGTTACAAGGGCCTGCACGATCGTTACGGCGAGCGCGCCGGAAGCGACTCCGAGCTGGTCAAACGGCTCGATTACGAAGTCGATATTCTCGAGCGCACGGGCTTCGTCAGTTACTTCCTGATTGTCTGGGACTTCATTCATTTCGCGAAACAACGCGGGATCCCGGTTGGCCCTGGGCGCGGTTCGGCCGCGGGTTCGCTGGTCGCGTACGTCCTTGGTATTACCGACATCGATCCGCTCCAGTTTGGCCTGATCTTCGAGCGCTTCCTCAACCCGGAACGAATCTCACCGCCGGATATCGACGTCGATTTCTGCAAGGATCGCCGCGGCGAAGTCCTCGAGTACGTCCGGCAGAAATACGGCGAGCGCCGCGTCTCTCAGATCGTGACCTTCAACAAGATGAACGCGAAGAGCGCGGTCCGTGATGTCGGCCGCGTGATTGGCCTTTCTTACGGCGAAGCGGATCGGCTCGCCCGAATGATCCCAAACGGCCCGGGCCAGCAAAATATCTCACTGACCGATTCGGCCCTGGCTAACCCCGAGCTGCGGCGAGCCATCGAAACCGAGCCGGCAACGCGACAGCTTTGGGATCACGCTTTGCTGCTCGAGGGACGCTCCCGAAACTTCGGTGTCCACGCCGCAGGCATCGTGATCGGAGATCGCGATCTTTCCGAATACGTCCCGCTCCGCCGCGATCCGAAGGAAAAAGAAGTCATCACCCAGTATCCGATGGGGCCGCTCAACGACCTCGGTTTGCTCAAGATGGACTTCCTCGGCTTGCGCACCTTGACGGTGCTCCACGACGCCGAGGAGTTGATTCGGAACCGCCTTCCGGACTTCGTCCTCGCCGACGTTCCGCTCGATGATCCGGCCACGTTCGCGTTGCTCAACCGCGCGGAAACCATCGGCATCTTCCAGTTGGAAGGCGGCATGACCGGCTTCTGCAAGCAATTCGACTTCAAGGCGATCGACGACATCATCGCCCTGAGCGCGCTTTACCGGCCCGGCCCGATGGACCTGATCCCGGACTACATCAAGCGGAAGAAGGGCCTCGCCAAAATTCGCTACGAACATCCGCTCCTGGAAGAAGTCTGCGCCGACACCTACGGCGTCATGATTTACCAGGAACAGGTCATGGCGGCGGCCAGCCGGCTGGCTGGTTACTCGTTAGGCCAGGCCGATCTGCTCCGGCGCGCGATGGGGAAAAAGGACAAGGAGAAGATGGCGAAAGAGCGCGCGAATTTCATCGAAGGTTGCGCGCGGGAAAACAAGATCCCGGAGAAAAAGGCGAACGCGATCTTCGATTTGCTGGAGAAGTTCGCCGGCTACGGTTTCAACAAGAGCCACAGCGCGGCCTATGGATTGATCAGTTATCAGACGGCGTATTTGAAGGCGAATTACCCCGTCGAATTCATGGCCGGGTTGCTGAGCAACGAGATCAATAACACCGACAAAATTTCGACTTTCGTCGGCGAATGCAAGCGGATGGGCATTCCGATTCTGCCGCCGGACGTGAACAAGAGCAGCCTCAAGTTCACCCCGGAAACTGTAGCGGCGGTCTATGACCGCCGATCTGACACTGAGGACGGCGGTCATAGACCGCCGCTACAGGATGAGGTCAACGCCATTCGCTACGGACTCGCGGCGATCAAGAACGTAGGCGAGGGGGCCATGGAGATCGCAATCAAGGAACGGGAGACAAGCGGCGGGTTCGCGTCGCTCGAAGATTTCTGCCGGAGATTGGATTCGCGGGTCGCGAACCGGAAAATCCTCGAGAATCTGATCAAGTGCGGCGCGTTCGACTTCCTCGGCCGCTCGCGCGCGGAGCTCTTCGCTTGCATCGAGGAATCAATGGCGGCTGCGGCCTCATCCCAGCGTGACCGGGCCAGCGGGCAGGTCTCCCTTTTCGACGACATGCCGGCGCCCGGTTCGCGGTCAGGTTCGCGGCAAGTCATTCCGTGGACCGAGCACGAAACGTTGTCCTACGAAAAAGAGCTCCTCGGCTTTTATGTGACCGGGCACCCGCTCGATGCCTATGCGGGCGTCCTGGCCAGCGGCGGTTACCAGACCATTTCGTCGCTCAATGAACTGGCCGACCGCGCTTCGTTTCGGATAGCCGGCGCGATCGTGCAGGTGGACAAGAAATTCACGAAGAAGGAAGGGAAACCATTCGCCGTGGTCTTTCTCGAAGATCTGACAGCGACCCTGGAAGTGATCTTGTGGAACGAAGTTTACACGACGGTCGCGGACGCATTGGTGCTGGGGCGCGTCATCGGTGTTCATGGAACCCTGGATCGGCGTGATGATTCGCTCCGCGCCGTGGCCCAGAAAGCGAAGGCCCTGACGACGACCGGCAATCCCGCGCGCGTGGCTCCGGTTTCGAACGGGAACGGCCACGGAAATGGGGCGGCGGCGAAGCAGGCTCCGTTGGTCCTCTCTTTTTCGCCGGCCGCCACTTCCGAGGAACTTCGGCAAGTGCAGGCAGTCCTGGCCAGCTCGCCTGGGACTCAGCCGGTTCGGCTCATGTTCTGCCGCGCGGATGGAGGATTCGTTCAAATGGATGCGAGCCTTCAGGTTCAACTGACAGCAGAGCTGCGCGACAAGCTCGCGCCCTGGCTCCAGCCGAAAAATTAGGCTGGGAGTTACGGAAACAAAGATGGCTGCACACCGAGGGTGAGCGTCTTTCCGTCTGCGCAAAAAGAAAACACCCGCCCGAGCTCGCCTTCCGGTAAATCGGGGGCGAGGCCGTTGGAGAGGGAGATCGTCCAGGTTTGGGCGAACAAATTTCCGCGCAGCTTGATCTGATCGATCGCCGCGGCGGCCGACCTCTCGAGCGGCTGAGCGGCGAGCTCGATTTTGGAAACGCAGTCGCCCTGAAACAGCCCGGGGCTTTCCGCCAGGACAGTATTCGGCAACAGGGTAATGCCGATCGCCTCCAGGTTTTGGAAATTGATCTGGCCGCGCAGGAGGATGTCGGCATCGTCCCGTTCAACATGCGCGAAATCGATCGTCGCCTCCCGGCCCTTGAACGTCATTGCCCCTGAAAGCTCTGGCCCGCCAAGGACCTGGGCCGCGATCAAATTGAGATTACCGGTGATCAGCGGCTCCTCCAAAGTGTCGGCAATGTTTACGCCGCCGGTGAGAATTCCACGCGTGAAAATTTCGCGCGTGAGATAACGTGGAAGCCTCGCCAAAAAAAGCGCAGGGAACTTTATCGAAGCCGAAATCGGTCCGGTCTTCCTGAACTCGTGTCCGCTACTTGTGCGCTCTAGTTGAAGAGGGAACGCGGCATCGACGACCACTGCCGAACCCCCAATCGCGAGGTCCGCTTTCAGGTTGGCGATGCCGAGCGCGAGGCGGAGTTCAAGCGCGGCACGCATTGCCGGCGACGCCTCAGTCACGAGATCCCGTGATTGGAAGACCGCATTGCCCTGGAGCGAACCGGGCGTGCCCGAAAGTTGGAGACGGCCAGCCGCGCGGCCGGACATCGAAGGAAAGGCGCTGACCGCCGCCGCAATTTCCGCCATGTCACTTTCCTCGAGTTTTAGGTTCACGTCGAAAAACGGATCGTCCGTGAGCGATGCGAGCCATTCCCCTGTTCCACGGAGTCGTTGAAACGAGACGGGCAGAAAGACGTCGCCCTCGAGACAACGGCGGCCGTTCAAATCGAAACGCAACTCCTGCAGGTGGATATAATCGTTCGCCAGCGTCAGAAAGCCCCTGAGATCGCTCCGGGAATTCCAAACGTGGAGCTGGCGAAAGAACGTTGTGTTGGCGGAATACTCCACGTCGATCGCAGCCTCGAACGCGGCTGTCGCGGGCGCGCCGAGCCGGGCATTGCGGCTGCGAATTTCAACCGCTCCTGAATCGGGCGCGCTTTTCCAAGTTACTTCGAACCCACCGGCCGGCTCGAGCCGCGCAAAAACCCGAGGAATAAAACCGCGGTAGTTGGCCAGATCACCGACCGAAGTCTGAAGCGAGCCTGTCCAAAGTCCCCGATTGTTGAGGGCGAATGTTCCTTCGGCACGGAGGAAATCCACGTCCCGCCGCAGATCGAGGCGAGTGACTGCAAGCTGCGACTCCTTCAGCTCGAGGTTTAATTCGAGCGAATCAATCTCCGAGCGGAGGACGATCAGCGAGTTGCCTGTTACCGAAAGCTGACCGCCGAGCTTTCCTCCCTCTGCGCTGACATGTCCCTTCGCGGAAAGCTTGCCTCCAAAATCGGCCGGCGTCTGCCCGAAGAGCCGGGCGAAATCTCCCAGGTCGTTTATCGACGCCAGGATATCTCCATGAAAAGCGGGCTTGATCCAGTCCGCGGATTTTTCGGGCCAGGCAAATTCGCCGTTGAAGTTGAGCTCGTTGCTTCGCTGTTTGATGTAGAGATGCTCAACCTG
>DATLNB010000030.1:0-90223 GCA_035536995.1 Chthoniobacterales bacterium
GATGATGACCTCGCGTCATTCAAAGTGTAGCCATCCTTTCCGATGAGCGCGGCTGCTTTCGCTCGCCTACATTCCAAAATCCAGGAAGCGGTGTGGCAGCAGCAATGGGATGAGCTGCGCCC
This sequence comes from Chthoniobacterales bacterium, assembly GCA_035536995.1. Lineage (GTDB taxonomy): Bacteria > Verrucomicrobiota > Verrucomicrobiia > Chthoniobacterales > UBA10450 > AV80. The sequence continues at coordinate 123 of DATLNB010000030.1, forward strand.
GCTTCAAGTCGAGGCGATCCATGCCGTACTGGATTCGGACGACCACGTAATCCTTGCCGCTGCAACGGCGAGCGGAAAAACAGAAGCGGCTTTCCTTCCGATCCTGTCACAGCTGGCTGCCGAACCGCTCAACTCGGTCCAAGCTCTCTACGTTAGTCCGCTTAAGGCGCTGATTAATGACCAGTTCAGGCGATTGGAGGATCTCTGCTCGTACGCCGAGATCCCGGTGCACCGCTGGCACGGCGACGTGAGTGCAACCGACAAGCAGCACCTTCGTAAATCGCCAGGCGGAGTATTGTTGATCACGCCGGAATCACTCGAGAGCCAGTTCATTAATCATGACCGGCACCTCGCCCGGATCTACGCAAACCTACGCTTTGTAGTCATCGATGAATTGCACGCATTCATCGACAACGTGCGCGGCATTCATTTGCGGAGTTTGCTTGCCAGGCTTGCGATCGCTGCGGGTGTGGCGCCGAGGAGAATCGGGTTGTCGGCGACGCTGGGCGATTTCACTGCCGCCAAGGAGTTCCTCTGTGTGGATGCGCCGTGCGACGTCCGGCTTCTGGAAGACAGAACATCGGCCAAAGAATTGCGCCTCGGGCTAAAAGCCTATATCGAGCCGCTGAAGGCCGGCGAAAGCGAGGTTGCGAATCCCTCTACGGCGCTCCCAGAAAAAAGCGGACTTGGGGGCATCGCCGTCGATATCGCCCAGCGTTTCCGCGCCGAGAGCAACCTGATATTTTGCAATAGTCGCCGCCAGACGGAGCTGTTGGCCGATAAGCTCCGGTTGTTGTGCGAATCTGAGCAGTGGCCCCGCGACCCATTCTTGCTGCATCACGGCTCCCTTAGTCGGGAGTTGCGTGAAGACGCTGAACGCGAACTCAAGGCCGGTCACCCAGTTACGGCGATCTGCACGAGCACTCTGGAAATGGGTATTGATATCGGCGCGGTGCGCTCGGTGGGCCAAGTGGGTCCGACGTGGAGCGTCACCTCTTTGGTACAGCGGCTCGGTCGCTCGGGTCGGCGCGAAGGTGAGCCGCAAATCCTGCGTATTTACACATTGGATGAGCCCTTAACTCAACATTCATCGCTGAGCGATCGGTTGTTCCCGGAGCTGGTCCGTGCGATTGCGCTTGTGGAGCTGCATCGGGAAGGCTGGCTCGAACCGCCCCAGCAAGACCGCTTTCATTTCAGCACATGTGTGCACCAAGTGCTCAGCGTTCTCCGGCAGACTGGCGGTGCGTCGGCTGCGCGTCTCTTCGACGTGCTTTGTGCTCGTGGTGCCTTTCGCCACATTCATTCAGCTGATTTCGCCACTTTAGTCCGAGGACTCGCCGCAAAGGAACTCATCGAACAGGTTCCAACCGGCGAATTGATTCTCTCGCCCGCTGGGGAACGCATCGCCGAAAGCCGTGACTTCTACGCTTCATTCGCAAGCCGTATCGAGTATCGAGTCGAGCACAATGGGAATGCCATCGGTCTGCTGCCGCAAGACAACATTCCCGCCGAAGGAGAATTTCTCCTGCTGGCTGGTCGTCGGTGGAAAGTCGACATGATTGATCACGCATCAAAGCGCGTAGCGGTGAGTCCGGCGAAAAGTTGGAAACAACCGCGCTTTGTCGGTGGAATTGGCGGGGTCCATCCGGTCGTGATGAGTCGAATGAAGCGCGTCCTGATGGAAGACGGCGGCTACGCGTACTTGAACGAGCGCGCTCGGCAATTTCTCGGGGAGGCACGGGAGACTTTTCGCCGCGCCGGCCTGCGCGAGAACGACACCGTCACAACACTTGCCGGCGTCGAATGGTTTCCATGGAATGGCAGCCGAGTCTTACTAACGCTTGAGCTGTGCGCGAGAGCCGCAGGCGTTAACACCGAACGCAACAGTCTGTGTTTGCGCTACCAAAAGCTCACCGCAACCGAGTTCGCCGTGCACCGCGCCGCAATAGCCGCGGGTGAATTCACGGCAGACGAGCTAATGCCGCTCGTCCGTGATCAGGAGCGCGATCGTTTCGACGAGCACGTGCCCGAAGAACTTTTACAGAAAGCGTTCATCGCGGAGGTTCTTCATCTGCCCGGTGCAGAGGCGGTGGCCGCCATGAATGACAATGGGTAGTCGGGATTGACCAACATATTCTTGAACCTCGGCGGTCGGAATCCCAGCCTTCGGCTTCTGAAATCGTTAGATTGCACGGCGAGCTGACCCGCATCCCAAGTGAAGGTTTCGTTGAAAGACCCTAACACTCCGTGAGCAGATGTTCCGCCCCCTGAAAACAATGGTCAGCATCGCTCTAGGTCGGTGTGCGCCGGTGAGTATTTCGACTGCGGTCGGTTCGACCGGTATCGGTTCTATTCAGCCGTAATTATCAGTGCGATGATCTCAAAGCGCCGAGTTTGGGAGCTCTTACAGGTAGCAAAACCGGGTGATCACGTTGGCCGCGTTCTCGATGTATTCCTCTTGACGCTCATTGCCTTGAATGTGATCGCCGTAGTCATTGGTTCGGTCGACTCCGTTGAAAGACAGTGGGGATTTGGGTTGGAGGCCTTCGAGCTGTTCTCAGTCATCGTTTTCACGATCGAATATTTAGCGCGTGTGTACACTTGCGTGACCGAGAACCGCTTTGCACATCCGCTGTTTCGGTCGCCTCCGCTATATCGTCAGTCCGATGGCCTTAATTGATTTGGCCGCGATTGTACCATTTTATCTTCCGTTTACTGGATTGGACCTTCGTTTTGTCAGGATGTTTCGTCTCTTCCGAATCTTTCGCGTCGCGAAGCTAGGTCGGTACTCCAGTTCATGGAGGATGATTGGTGGGGTACTCCGAGAGCGAAGAGAGGAATTGTTGGTTTGCAGCTTGATTATGGTCGTCTTGATCGTGATGTCTGCCTCGGTCATGCATTTCGTAGAGAATAAAGCCCAGCCGGAAAAGTTTGCTGACATTCCGTCGTCTATGTGGTGGGCAGTATCGACCCTCACCACCGTCGGATACGGAGACGTTTATCCGATCACCCCGATGGGAAGATTTCTCGCTGCAGTGATTCAATTCAGCGGAATCAGATTTTTTGCTTTGCCCACGGCAGTGCTTGGAGCCGGCTTAATGGACAAGTTACGTTCCCGTCGACGACCACTCGTCTGTCCCCACTGTGGTGGCGAGGTGCATTCGCCAAGCACTTGACTCGGCGCCACGAAAACAGTGGGGTCTGAATCCTCAAGATCCCACGCGAGGACTAATTATTGGTTGGCGCGATGATCGCCCACACGTGGTCCCGTACTCTCATGGCATCGACCGACACAGGGGTGGGCGGCAAGTGAGCTCCCCCCGACGTCGCCCACTGGCTTAGATTTTCGAACGCGAATTCTGGGTTGAACTCGTCATCACGGTTAAAAACCGACGCGATCACTGATGTTCCCGGCACACGCATGTTCGAATGGATCTTTAACCCCAGTCGCCGCGCAGGACCGTTGGAAATGGCGGTCCGCACCCGAAGTTGCGCGACGGGCGGCGGCTGCGGGAAAAACTCTTGTTGTTCCGAGTTCAATGCCCGCTCTTCCGCTTTTTTCAATCCGAGGGCGGCATCAAGAAAAATTATTGGGAGCTCCAGCTGGGCGACGGCAGCATTCAACGTAGCCTGGATGCTTGCGGACGGACAGAAGCGCTGCCTAATCCGCCCGACGGCTTGGAAATCGAACCTGGATCGGGCCGCTGCGTCGTTCACCACCGGCGAGAATAACGGCGGGTAAAATCCGATGTCGCCAGCGACAATGTCCATCATTCTTTCTACCGCGTCTTTTTTGATCGTCGACCGATGCAATGGCAGCTCGAGTTGCTCGAATAAGGTGAGAACATGTGCTATCTCGTGCCAGCGAGTAAAAAACCGCCTAGTTGCTTTCTCACCGCGACAATCGACGACGGCGACGTAGTGATCCTCATTTTCGCCCTTTTGGCGGCGACACCGGATAAGCGTGGCGAATGTTTCGAGATCCAGATCCTTCCGAAGGTAAGCGAACGCAGCGTCTTTCCGGCCGCGAGCATATTCTTCCACGATCGCGTCCAGATCTCCATCACTCCATATTTCGATAATCTTCAAACGCAGCTGCTCACACACGACGCGCTCGAGGTCCTCAATGGTCACAATCTTTTTGGCATTTCGAATGAGTTTCTGAACTTTCGATCGGCAGAACTCTCGAATGCCGTCCACCGCGTTGGGCGAGCGGACGCCAAGCGCGTGCGCCATTGCGATGACTTTCGGTTCTTGGTGCAGCGTAAGCATCACAGATACTCCTTCACGGCCGCGTAAAATCCCTTCCAGTCGAAAGCCTCGAGATTGTCGACGTTCGCGTCTTTGCGATTGGCGATAATCTGGAGTTTGGCCTCCAGCACGGCACACGCGACATCGAACGGCAAATTCTCTTCTTTGGCGAATGTCGCGAACGAAGCAGGGAATTGTATCCCCTTTGGGAGGCTTCCGGGAGCGGTCTCTGCTCCACCCTTCATCAAATAATCTAAACTGACGCCGAGCGCGTAAGCAATCCGCAGAAGGTTTTCCGCACTCACGTTCCGATTTCCGCTCTCGATCTCGGACACGAATCCTTTACTAAGCCGCGCAACCTGGGCCAGTCTTTCCTGTGTGTACCCGAGGCGTTGTCGTCTTTGGCGGATTCGTTCGCCGACAGTGCTCATCTAACTCGATGCTCCCCGCATGGCTGTCATGACTGCGCTCAAGTGTGGCATCTTTCCGTTCTCACTCAAGCCAGAATTTTCAGGTCGGCGCGAAATTACTGGTTGCATATCGTGAGAATTTACTGTATCTAGTGAACTTGCGCCAACGAAGGCGCTTCGAAAATCATCAAAAAAGGAGCCCGCTTATGAGCAAACCAACAGATGCCGGTCAACCAAGCAAGCCAGAGAAACCGCCAAAACCACCCAAGGATACGCTTACCATCGTCGTCAACGGCAATCCCACAGAAGTGACCGCGAATCTCAACGCCCCCTTGCGGACCGTCGTAAATAAAGCGCTGGAGCAAAGCGGAAACGTCGGCCAGCCTGCGGAGAACTGGGAGTTGAGGGATGCGCAAGGAACGTTGTTGGACCTCGATAAAAAGATTGGGGATTATCATTTTCCTGCGGACGTGAAGCTGTTTCTGAGTCTAAAAGCCGGCGTTGGGGGCTAATCCGTGGCCCTTGTCGATCCCCAAGTCGCGATCGCGAAATTCGAGCGCGAGGTTCAAAATTATCTCCGGACTCAGCAAGAGAACATTCAGCGCGGTCGCTGGTTGTTGAAAGCTGAGTTCCCGGAAGTGCTAATTGCGTTCGCGACGCCGAAAACGAGGCCTGCGGCCGTCTGCTTCGGCGCGATCATCAATTTTCAGGATTACGATTTGGTCGCGCCCTCCGTTCGACTCGTTAATCCGTTCACCGGCGAGCCGTACCTTCATAAAACGCTGCCGACGAAGTTGCCGCGGCGTGTGGCAGCACCGGCCGCCGGCGGCCCGGCACCGGAAGGGCTCGCCGGCTTTCAAATTCAGGATCTGATGACCGCGCACAGCGTTGATGATATTCCTTTTTTGTGTCTGCCCGGAGTGAGGGAATATCATGAGCACCCGGGGCATACCGGAGATCCCTGGCTTCTGCATCGCGGCGGTCCGGAGGGGACCCTGTATTTTTTGGTAGAAAAGATTGCTCACTATGGGCTTGAGCCCATCAGCGGGTTCGAAATGCGAATCAATGTGGCGTTTCAGCAAACGATCCCGCCCGAATAGCGGATTCCTGGATCTCGAAGAGGTCAGGGTCCCCCGTCGTGCCGCCGATGAGGCGCAGGCTCACCTTCGCAATGTGGGCGAAAACGGATTTGAAGCGTTCGCGCTGTGGGCGGGAGTTCGGTCAGAACGACGGTTTTTTGTTAAGGAAACCATCATTCCGGCGCAAACCGGATACCGGTTGCCGGATGGCGTCTGTGTGACCGTCGGGCCGGAGGAGCTTCACCGGATCAATGTCTGGCTCTACGAGCATCAGATGACCCTAATAGCGCAACTGCATAGTCATCCCGAGGAAGCATTCCATTCCGACACCGATGACGCATTCCCGATTGCCACAACCCTGGGTTCGCTTTCGTTGGTGTTGCCGGATTATGCGCGGCGCCCGTTCAACTTGGACGAGTGCGCCGTGTATCGACTCATGCCGAAGAGCGGGTGGACGGCAATAAGCTCTACGGCAGCCGCGCAGTTGATCCTCGTCAACGATTAACGTATGGCGCTCGCGAATTTCTTCGACAAAGCTTCGTTGGCGGCCGCTGACGTCCTTCGAGAATTCGACGCGACTGCGTTTGCCGCGGCGCTCGAGGCGCAGACTGTCGGCATTGCATTTGACGGCCGCGCAGCGGAAACCGCCGAAGGTAGAGTTGCTCTTGAGCTCGCGACTGATCTCTTCGCGCGTCTTTATCCTCGACTGGCCTTGCTTGCCCATGGGGCGGAGGCAGGACGGATTAATGCATCCCTCGTGTCTCGTGTCCTGGCAATCAACCCGCAGCTAGAGATATTTGAGAAACCAGATGCAGTCTCGGCTGTTTTGACCGTCGGCAGCACAAATGCGCCAGCCGGTATACCGGCCGTTTACGTTGGGTCGCAGGGATGGATCACACGCGTATCGTCACGTCAGCCGGTTGGGTGTGGTGATTCCCACAATCCATTCGGTGCCGCCGCAGCCGCGTGCATTGGTGCCGCGAATATTTTCCGTTTTCTCTTTCGCCAGCAATTGCCGCCTAACAGCGGACGGTTTGATGAATATCGTAGTTTTTCGCTGATCGACTTTCAGCCGGAGGAGGTCGGAGCCGGCGATCCGCCGCTCAATGGTATTTCGCTGGGTGATACCACGCTTGTCGGGAACGGAGCGATTGGAAATGCGGTTATATGGACACTGACGCGCACGCCCGGTGCAGTTGGCCGTTTGAATATTGTCGATCCTGAAACCATCGAGCTCAGTAACCTGCAACGGTACGTCCTCACCACACAAGAAAGTATCAACGCCTCCAAGGCGTCGTTAGGTGAGGATGTAATTAAGGGAGCAGGGTTAGCCGTTCAGCCATTTGCAGGCACGTGGGCTGGTTTTCTCGAAAAGCGTCAGGATTGGAATCTGCAAAATGTGCTGGTGGCGGTGGACAATGTTAATGATCGCCGACAAATCCAAGGCGCATTGCCGCGATGGCTGGCCAACGCCTGGACCCAGCCTGGAGACCTGGGGGTTTCGCGCCACGAGCACTTCGGTGAATCAGCCTGTTTGACCTGCCTATATTTTCCCGAGGGCCCCGTGGACAGTGAAGATCGCATTGTTGCAAACTCACTGAATCTGCCAGGGGAATTCATGGCTGTGCGCCATTTGCTCTACACCGGCGCACCGATAGGCCGCGACCTAATTTTACGTATCGCCCAAGCCAACGGCGTGGATTCAACGGAACTCTTGCGCTTCGAAAACGAACCACTGCGGATTTTCTATTCAAAGGCAGTCTGCGGCGGGATGATGATAAAGCTTGGATCCGCCGCCGGACCGGGTCGCGGTAGAGAGGTACCCCTAGCATTTCAATCCGCGCTTGCCGGCATTTTGCTTGCCGCGGAGGTAGTAGTCCACGCGAATCGGTTACGAGTTTCTGAGCTTCCGACGACGACTCGAATTGATCTGCTTCGTCCGTTGTCGCCCGACCTTGGGGTGCCAGTCGCAAGGAAGAGAAATTGCATCTGCAGCGATACAGAATATACGCGAACGTACAACTCAAAATGGGCCGGCGCGGAAGCGCAGCGGAAGAACGCGGCTGCGGAGGCAAGTTGAGGACATCTTTCGGTCGTTTACGCCAACCTCTTTTGAGTCGGAACGGCGGTGACACAAACTGGAGCGTAAGAATACTAGCCGCGATAATATCGAACACTCTTGGCTGTTAGCATCCTTAACCTGTGAATAACGAGGACACCGATTTCGGCTCATTCCCTGGATTCGATCCCGGGGGATTCACCTCATTCGCTCAAATCCAACGCGAGGTGGAACAATTTTCGAAAATTTTGACGGCGCTCGGGATTGATATTCAGCCGGGATCACCTCTGGAAAATATGTGCCTAACGCTGCTCGGCTTGGAGGAACAGCGTAAGAATGCCGAACTGATCAACCCGATGGAGGATATCCGCGTGTTTATGCGGCCTGCTTTGGGTCTCCACGACCTGTTACGCCGAGTAGTCCGTCTTCACAAACGCCCAGACTTCTTACAACTGTTGCCTCATTTGCGTTTGCTGAATGCCAGCACCGTGGCCCAAAATGTCGCGGCGCCCCGGGATGCAGTTGCGGCGAAGATTTTCGAACTCCTAATGGGATTGGTTTGCATGGAGGTTGGCCATGATATCGAACTTGATGGGCCCGTCGAATCATACGGTGACAATCCGGACATTTTGGTGACACTCGACAGCCGCCGGTGGGGATTCGCCTGTAAGGTTCTTTACGGAACCTCAGCGATTACGCTGTTTGATCGGCTTCAGGATGGCGTTCGGCAAATTGAACGGTCGCCTGCTGAGATAGGCTGTACTATCATTAATCTCAAGAATCAGATTAACCACGAGGAGACATGGCCCACTGCGAATCGCGATGAATATGAGCAAGGCCGTGAAACCCCAACTTTCGGGGCATGGAAGAGCCTCGATTATCCGCGCGATATTTTGCTGGAGTTGGCTAGTCTCCGACATGAGGAGCTCGTATCTGTAAATGGCGAACCCGCCATTCAATCTCTAATCAACGGAACCAAATCGATTCCCGGCGCACTGCTGTTTCTACAAACGGCGACCGCGTTGGCGAGTCCAATCGGGCCGATCAACTCAACCATCGGTATCTTCAGCCTGATTCGATTGGGTGATATCCCGCCGTCGACGGGCGCAGTCCTGGATCGCCTCAACGATGCAATGCACCATCGCCGCCCTGCTTAGCGAACTTCGCAATTTTTGCTGGAGAAGCGACCGATTCGTCGTTGACCTAGTTGACGTGGCCCGTCGCGCGAGCGCCCGTTAGAGCGCCTTCCGGCTCCGACCCCAACTGCAACAAGCCGATGACGATTCGGTATGCAGGTTGGATGCTTACCGTCATAATGTTTTTGGCTATGCGCTGCTTTGCTTCCAATTTCGCAGTGCTCGGCGCGAGGCTCAAGGTTATCGGGAAAGCGATGAAGTTAGTGGTGACCAACGCGCAACTTTAAACGGCGCCTTTCTGAGCGCCTTCTAATTCGCCGCCGCGGTGGGATCCCGTGGCGCCCCAATACCCGTCGCTGCTGCGCGTTGCGCTGAGAAGTCTTCTTCATGTTTGAATAGCTGGTTCTGATGGAACGGCCGAGATGTGGGTTTAAGAATCACCAGGATGTCTCAGTTCGAAAGCCTGGAAGCGATTCCGAGAAGGATGTTGCGTCGCCAGAGGTGTCTACCCTCGGTGCCGCGTCCGGGAAACGGAGAAGCTCCCCGAGTCAGAAAAGGAAGCGCGTGATATTACGGAGAACTTTGAAACAAACCAGCCGCCTCCTATTGTCCGGCACGGCCATTCGTCGGCGCTTGTCGGCCGGCGCCTAATGCGGCGTCCACCATTTAATGTCTTGCACCGGAATGCCGATATCGGCCAGCTTCTTTTGCACCCAGTAGAGACAGGCGGCGCCGTCTGGCGAATAATGGCCGGACGCATTGTTCACTTCGGCGATCACCGAATCGAAGGTGTTTCCAAACGGGCCGCTCGCGATGATGAACTCGCCCGCCATGATCACTTCCTGACCGGACGCAATCTGGCTGTGGCGGACATAATTCGCCGGTGCTGAGCCGGTGGCACTGTAGAATTTATAGAGGATCGCGTCCTGTTCGCGCGAATAGGCATAGGTATATACGCCGGGAGCCAAGACCTCGCAGGTTTGATCCTTCAGCAACTCGCCGACGATCTGCCCTCGCACGACGCCGATAAGCACGCCGATGCCGGCGATTTTGGTGGCGTCGTAATCGCGTCCCCAAGGGAAGTTGCTCATCTCTCGCAGATAGATGAAGGGGAACTCAGACGACCTTGCGACATAGGGAGCGCAGTCGATCAGATATTGCGGCCAGCCCACTGCAAAGCGGCACATTGCCCGATCGACGGGCGCATCGCCGTCAACCGATCGCCACGCACCTACCGGCACGGAAACGTACAGGCCGGTCGCCCCGGCATAGTCGTTAATGTCCGAAATCAACAGTCGAGCCTTCGAATTAAGGATCAACTCAATCGAATCAATGCCCCATTCATCGTCGATTGGCCAAGGCCAGAGGAGCGTATTTCTCTCATAAGCAACAAGTTTGACGCTGGTAATCGCGACCACGTCGGTGTCGCTCACCGACGCCGAAAAGGTTTTGATCGTCGCATTCCCGGCGCCGGTAAAAGTGCTGCTTGCGATCGTCCTGATGCCTGCGGGAGTCGTAGCCAGAACGCTGATCGAGATATCGGACGCGGTGCTGGAAAAGAATCCGATCCCCGTCTTCACATTCACGACAAGAGTATTCGGGCTTGGGTCCCCAAGTCCCGCGACAACCGCCGGGGCCGGTGGCTGATTCTGCGGCTTCTCCACGAGCTCGATCGACCAGCGCTGGTTCTTGTCAAACGGGTTGGATGAGGCGAGCGCCGCAGGCTGCCCAGCCGTGAGCAGTTGGTCGCCCTGCCGATCGGGGGTCGAGAAGCCGGCCGCAATCCACAGATAGCCCCCGGTGAGGATCCACGAATTTGCGTCGTCGGACGCATAGGGGCCGACGCTGCTGTCGAAGCCGAACACGCCCTGATCCGTGAGTGGATAATAGGCGAGGACGAGACCCGAGCTGTTGAACAGACGCCGAGTGGAGGGTTCGAACGTCCAGATCTGGTTCGGATCCTCGGCGATGTCGGCCAAGCTCGCGGTGAACGCTCCTTCCCGGGGACTCAAGTCAGGCCGAGTGGTGAGCGCCTGGCCGGAAGCAGCGCTTATGATCCGGAAGTTGTCGGTCGGTAGAAGATCCTCGAATTCGTTATGCGAGGATTTCGGCGGGACGGCGGGCACGGGAATGACCTGCCATATGGTCGTGGGGCTCGCTGGCGCGCTGTCCGCCACCAGCACCGGAGCGGCACCCGCCATCGCCCCGCCGGGTACACCGAGCGCGAAGTGTGTTCCGCTAACGAACCGGCCATCGTCGCCTGGGGTCCAACTCTGTGCGGCGTCGCCGGGAGCAATCGTCGCGAGCGACGGGGTTGTCGCTCCGGCGGGCGCCGCAAGCGTCTGGTTGGTGGCGATCGATACCAAGGCCCCATTGTCATCCAGAGTCCACATCTGACTCGTGTTGTTCTGCATGGCCGAGAGCGCGAGATGCCCCGCCGTTGCGTCAAGAACCAAGGCGCAACTCGGGTTGCCGATCCAGAAGTTCTTGCTCATACGCTGTTTCTCGGGCCGCGCTTTTGAGACGTGGTATTCGGGTGTTCTCGCCGGGTTATCATACTTTGGTACGGTGTTTAGTTGCGTGATAGCAAACTGCGCGGAGGAGAGTCTGATGTGGGGCTTGAGGGGGGCTTACAACGGAGCGCTCGAGCGAGTCCGGATCGCTCAAAACAACTGTTAATTATCTGGCAGAGGAGCGAAGGTCGAGAAGAAACGTCGATTATCTGAGGCAACCCACACGCAGAGGCCACTTCCAGTGCAGCAGCGAACTCGGAATGCTGGCCGCGCCGCTAAGGAAAATGCGAGCGATTCGCATGTGGCGGAGGACTCGCGTTGAGATGCCACCGCGGGGCAATAATGCTCCGCCTTTGTGGGCGGAAGTCTCCTCATGTTGAATAGCTGGTTCTCATGGAACGGCCGAGATGTGGGTTTAGAATCACCAGCATGTCTCAGTCCGAAAGCCTGGACGCGATTCCGAGCCGGCTCGAAACGCATGCAAGCGGCGGTGTTCCACCGCCAGTGCCGACCGCACTCGGAATATTGCCATTCGCCGAGTTGAGATGGGAGGACCTCGAGCGGCTTTGTCTTCGGCTCGCGCGAACACGAGGCGATGTGACGGAATGCCGATTGTTCGGTGTCCGTGGGGATCAACAAGAGGGAATCGACCTTTACTCGCGTCGGGAAGCAGGCGCGAAATGGAGTGTCTATCAATGTAAGAAAGTGAAGACGCTCAGCGCCCAAGTGCTGGATACGGCGGTTAGTTTGTTCCTCGCAGGGGATTTCGCTAACGAGACTGAAGTCTTCACGTTCTGCACGAATCAATCGCTCCGGTCAGCCGCCCTCGACAAAGCGTGGCGACGGGGTGCCGATGTGTTGAAGGCGCGTGGCATCGAGGTAATTCGTTGGGATAGCGAGGAACTGACGGAATTGCTACGGAACGAGCGACAACTCGTCTTCGATTTCTTTGGCTCCGCGTGGTTCAAACTATTCTTCGGAGAAGAGCCGGTCGCGTTCACCAAACGACTGACGCCAAATGAAGTGGCGGAATTTACTCGGCGCTGCCGCGACTTTTACGCGGCACGTACGGAACGGCTTGACTCTGGGGCGGTGCTGGCGCGACGGACGGAATGGACTCGCGCTTCACTCCCAGAGCGATTCGTTCCGCCTGATGTGTTCCTTCCTGCAGTGGAAAGCGGATTGCGCCCCGTCATCGAAAACGACCTCGCGTCCCTACCCATCGACCGGCGTACTTCGTCGAGCGCGAGGGAGCGGCCGTTGCATGTACGTGGCAGAAACCGCGAGCAATCGGTCTCAACGCGCATTCCGGCAGAGCGGTGGCTTGGCCGACAACCGCGGCAACTGCTTCTCGGAGCGCCCGGAATTGGCAAAAGCACTCTTTTGCGAGTCATTGCAGTTGACCTTCTGTCCGAGATGCCGCGCTTCGCAGACCTGGCGCGCCGCTGGGGATTACTGCTGCCGGTGTGGGTGCCATTTCCGTATTGGACGGCGCAGGTTTCAGCGCACCACGGTGCCACAAGCACACTGCCAGAGATGCTGCGGGAGTGGTTTGAGCGAGAGCATCAAGCGGAGCTCTGGCCGCTCATTAAACGAGCGCTCGACGATGACCGTCTCCTGCTGCTCGTCGATGGTGTGGACGAATACTCGGACGAAAAATCTGCGGGCGTGGTTCTCCAGCAACTGCTCTCGTTTCTCGACGCGCGAGGGGTGCCAGCGCTTCTCGCAAGTCGGCCTCACGGCTTCGAGGCGCTGCAGAGCGGTGTGAGAACGTGGTCGCGTGGCATGCTAGCTCCGCTCTCGCGTTCGCAGCAGGAAGCTTTTGCGCGTGTTCTCTTCCGCGCGGATGCGAATGCCCAAAATCTTCCGCCCGATGAGGCCGATGTCGAAGCGGATCGAAAAGCGAACGACTTCACTCGGGAGGTTGGCAGCGCCCCCGGGTTGTCGGAGCTGGCGGGAGTTCCCTTGCTGCTTGGCTCCTTCGTACGGCTCGCTTTGGAGGGCAAGCGTTTGCCAGAGGATCGCTTCGATGCCTGCGTTCGATTAGTCGATCTCCTTTTGGAGGAACACCCCCAGCGCCGTCGCGAGGCCGCTCATCGCGTGCAAAGCGCGAGCGGCGCGACGCTCCGTGGTGCACAGCTTGGAAGGCGCGAAATCCGCCTTGCCTTCGCGGCTTTAGCGTTCGCATTGCAGGAGCATGCACCCGGTGGCAATGCCGGGCGCGGAGATGCGGTTAGCTGGCTGGCGGAATTTCTCCACGCGGCGCGATGGAACGTTTGCTTGACCGACGGCGAAGCACATAAAGTGGCCCGCGCGTTACTGGAGGAAGCGCAGAGCGAGCTCGGTCTGCTCGTGGAGCCAGCGCAAGGCCACGTTGGATTTCTCCATCGCAGTTGTCAGGAGTGGCTCGCCGCCGAGTGGATCCGTGAACTGACACCTGAAGAACAGCGAAAGATCGTGTGTGCCCATGCGCTGAAACCTCAGTGGCGAGAAGTGTTGCTCGGCGCGTTTCGCCTTTTGCCGAGCGAAACGTTGGCAGCAGTGGCGGACGACTTGCAGACCGCGATGTCGGACGCGCTATTGAGCGGGCAAGAGGATTTGCAAACACTCCTGACGGACTTGGGGTTCCAAGCGAATTCGCTGGCCGGCGCCCAACGCAGCGAACTGATTCACAAGAGTTTCGAGTGGATCGAGCGTGGCCGCTTCACACACATGCGCGAGCGATTGCTTAGCAGCGCGCTCTCCGCATTGCGCGGCGGAGTCACTCAAGCGCGCCATCTCGTTCGCGCGCGAATGGATCGGTGGCTTCCCAGTCGGGGAGCATGGCGCGCGGGAACCCTAGAGGAAATGGGCTCCTGGCCGCGGTCGCCTTTGCTGGTTGAGGTGCTCATGACGAATTTGCACGACCCCGAGCATCACAACACAAAGGCCGCTGCCGGAGCGCTTGCGAAGGTGGCGGGCGGCGATCCTGCGGTTTGCGGGGAACTCATCGCGTTGGCGCACGACGCGGTGAGCGTTGCAACGAGTGCCGCAGCCATTGAAGCGTTACGACTTGGGTGGTCCGCCGAACCGCGCGTGCTGGAACTAGCTAGACAGATGCGCGGCTCGGGTGCACCCGAAGTGGCGCTCGCAGCAATTCGGTGCCTGATTGCCATTGGGGAGCAAAGCAAGGATGACCGAGAGAGAATGCTTCGCGCTGGGAAGTGGGCCGCGGGAGCGGAAGTAGATCGAGCGTGGCGAACCGACCTCGTCGCTGCCGTCATTCAAGGATGGCCAGGAGATGCGACTGTGCTAGAGAGCATGACTCGCGCGGTGCAGGACCCCCTCCGACGAGATGGTGAATTCGAGAGTCCGCTTGCGTTCGCCGTCCTGTTCGGTGGATTTGCGGGAAGCAACGCCGCAGCCGATGCGATTGCGCGCTACCTCGCGCACGAGCATTTCTATTTCAACCGTGACGGGGATTATCCTTCTCGCATGGCGCTTGTCCGCGCCGCCAAAGCGTGGCAGGGCCATGCGGGTTTGACTGCGACTTTCGAGGAGTGGTTCGAAAAGAACGGCACGTTCCGCGGCTATGCGGTTCTTGAGTTTTATCACGCTGCGAAGACGGCGCGAATGAAGGAGCGGCTCATGGCGAGACTCCGCGACGGGAAGAGCTTCTTTGGACTTGAACTCCACGTTTTGATTCGGGTCTGGGGCCTTGAAGATCCAGAGGTAAACGCCGTAACAAGAGCTTACGTGCGGACAGCGCCCCTTGGTTACGCTGAAGCACAAGAACTATTGCTGGACTTCGTAGAGGACCGCGCCTCGGTGCGCGCCAAATTACTGGCGGGTCTGGTCCCCGAATCCGGGATTGCCCTGGTGAACCTACTCGACTCCGTTCGCAAGCTCGACGGCGATCTTGCGGCACCCGACGTAGTTGAAGCCTGTCTGCGCCTTCGGGACAAACACGACGATGCTTGGCCGGACTGGGTGAAACCGCGTTTGATTGCCTACGGCGCGCGTCATCCCGAGGTGCGTGCGCTCGCCTTCGGCGCCCTTGAGGAGCGGGACGGTCCGTTGACCGCTGTTGCTACCGCAGCCGCGAACGATCCCGAGCTAGAAGCAGCGGTGATCCCGCTAGCGACACCGCTACCTCGTGAGCTGCGCCAACTGATTGCCCGGACTCTCACCAACTTTCCTGCGGAAGAAAAATGGGTGGATGAATTGCTTGCAGGGTACGACCGGGAAAGGGAATCCGCACCGAAGGTCGAACTGGCGATCGCGTGCGCTCGACGTCTTCGACGACAGCATCACCTCAGCGAAGAAATGGTTGCCGATTTTCGCGATAGGCTCAGATCGACTGGTTCCTTCCACGAACAAAGGCGCCTGGCGGGGTTGGCTGGCTTAATCGCCAGTCATCGCGCCGAGTGGCTCCCAATTGCCACCCTCCCCGATATCGACGTTAAAGACCTGATGGAGAGCGGCGCACTCGCCTTGTACGATGCGCCAAACTTTGTCGGCTTACTTGAAGAAGAGTGGGATCCATTCCTGGGATCGTTGGACGACAATGCGAGGAGACCGCTTGCCCGATTTTTGGAACGCAGCAACGCTGATTTCTATATCCCAAACCAAGCCCCCGCGGGCAGCAGGTTGGCGAAATGGCTGATCACCGAACGACAGCGTGGCGATTCTGATCGGACTAGTGAATCCACGAGACTCGCAATGCTCGCGTGCGCATATCCGCAATCAGAGATGCTGAAAAAGGCGGTGTTGGATTTTATTCATCGCGTCGGTGCCCCAGAAAGCAGGCACGACTGGCACGAGCGAGCCAAGGCCGCGCGCCTCCTCGGGACGCATTTTGCCGGTAACGAGTCAGTGCTCGCCGCGCTTACAATGGCCCCTGTTGAAGAGTGGACCGAAGCCACGGCGATCGCGCTGGCTCACGGGTGGGCGAACTCGACGCAACTTGAAAAGTGGTTTGAGCACGCAAAGCAGAAGGAACTGAGAATCCAATGGGAAGCGTTCTGGCCGGTCGCTTTCGCCGTCGGAAGAAACGTTGGATTGGCGGATCGTTGGGCCGATCTGGATGCGCCCGCGGCGCACGATTTTGCCCGGGCTTTCCGGGATGCTGCCGATGTTCTCGTCCAGCGCACTGCTTGGGACGAGGAGGCTGCGAAATGGATTTTTGAGGAAATCGCGTATCCTCGTTCTGCCACCCGAAGTACGACCGCCTTGAGCATTCTGCTCCGGAGTGGAATTTCGTTCGAGGGCTTCCAGGATTGGTTGCGCGAACGCGAACGGTTGTTAGGCGCACGGCACGCCGCTCCAGCTTTTGGCTACGATTTCACCACTGGAGAGGTCACCTGCGATGCGCAGCTCATCATGATGCGTTCAGCGACCGGCAACCCGTCCGTATCTGTATGATTGTCGTGTTCGCTTCCCAAAGTGCGATCGCGCGCTAGGCCCATCATTAAGGGCCTGCAAAGACGTTTCTTGTTCTCTTGGATCATCGAAGTCTAACAGGTAAACTTTTGGGGGAGCCGTATCTTTGAGCTCGACCTGGTAGAGGGACCATCCACTTTTTTGCAACCGGTGGAGGGTCGCCTGAGTAATCGGGTGTTGTCGTTGAAACGTTTTGTCATTCACAGTTTTGGGGGCACCTCAGGCGGTTTACTCCTCCCCGATATCTTCGAGGCCGAGCAGGAGAAGCATGCGAATATGGTCGCGGTAAGCGCAGCTCTGCATTAGAGCGACGGCTTGAAACAGAGCGGCACCTGTGGAGCCTGTGGCGACTGTAGTGAGGTCAGACGATTCGCTGGACAGTTGGAGGGGCGGAATCGTCGTCGTCATTTCTGGGGTGAGGAGAGAGTTGACTCGGGTTCCGAAAAGGTCAAGTGGCAGTTCACGGATCGGCGGCAATTCGGCGCTGGGATGATTTTAGAACGGGAGCGCCTTCCCCTCCCAGGTGCGATCGAGCTGGGTCTTGGGGCAGGGGCGGCTTTGAAGGCATCGCAGGTGCGGGCCCATTTTCGTTCGTGAGGGACCAGGCCAAAGCAATCACCCAGCCCAGAAAGCTCCACCCCAGAAAAATGTTTACCGCTCCGATGGCGGCAACTTGGGGATGCCGACGCCGGATGGCTACGATGAGCGGCACGAAGTAACCGCCGATCATGAAAATAGCGAACGGGCACGCCATCATTTTCGCGGAAGAGTTCATATCGCGACGATCGCGTTCCTGTGGCGTCAACCGAGCCTCCTCGTCTGCTGACTGCTTCCGCCATTCTCGCGCGACCTGTAGCCAAGACATATGCCTTTCAACGCGACTTTCGTTCACCGCCATCAGAGCGCCCGTGGCAGCGTAGACGAAGACCGCTAATACCGGGAGCAGCGCAATCGCGAGCGCAATTGTGCAACCAACCGCGATCTTTGCTTTCGAGGCGATCATTCTTCGGGTTCAATCATTCGCGTCGCCATCGCACTGCGTTCGCCCTCGCGGAGGCTGACACGATCACCATGATCGTGTTCGCCCATCGGCGCGAAATGTCAACTTCGCGCCATGGCGATGGATCGTACGCCGCAGGCGCAACTCAAGACGTTTGGTGGGACCTTGAGGCGGCTTCGAGAAAGAAGGGGATTAACGCAGGAGCGTTTGGCAGAACGGGCGGGGATAGCATCCCGCTACCTGCAGACTCTCGAAAGCGGCGGTAAGGGTTGCTCTCTCGCGGTCTTGATTCGATTGCGCCGTGCGCTTGATGTGCACTGGGGCACGCTGTTGCGCGCGCTCAAATAATCTGCCGGAATTTTTGGGGAGTTCTGTCGCCCAAACGTTCAGCCGTGGAAATTATAATTTTGCTGATGCTTTCGTCGCGGCTTGTCATCCGTCGACCGGGGGGGCGTACAAGACGGGCATGCCGACACGACTGGCGAGTTTTCGCAGTGCTCGATCTTCGTCATCGTGTTCGTATGCCATTACGAATCGGACAACATCGCCACCGGCACCGCAGCCGAAGCACTGAAAGGTCTGTCGATCAACGTCCACTGTAAATGTTGCGCGCTGCTCATCGTGAAATGGGCAGCGCGCCCGGTGCCGGGATCCGTCGTACACAAGCGGGAAGTACGATCCGATTATTTTCAAAATGTCGTTCGCAGCGATAATCGCCTGGGCATTTGTCGGTCTGTTATTCATGGGCCGTTTACGTGTCGTAATTTTCTATGAAGGCGCCGTAGAGTACCCAGCGCAACGCGCCAAGTCTGCCCTCAGCGCGGATCATGCAATCTTCGCACATGGTTAAGGACTCTTTCGGATATTTGAATTCGATCGCTTTGGCAGATTTCTCACCGGCCTCGGGCCTGCCGAGATGCACGTGTCGAGCGTACCAAGTTCGATTGAAGGTATCGTCGAGCATCTTGCCGATCTGTTTTCGGGATGGCTTTAGAAGTCCGACGTATTGCTGCTCTGCAAACGTTGCCGCCGGGCAACAGCTTGGCATGTCCAAATCGGCAATCATCTCTACCTTCGGGAATGTTTAACCCGGATCTTGAGTGCACGCGCATCGACCGGTTGCAGGCGCAAAACCCGCGCTGCGGCCATTGTCGTGTTTCGACAGTCAATTTCGATGCCCAGGGCCCCAACGCGCACAGTGCCAAGGAGACCGAACATCTCAATAACAACGTGAGTCACATCCAATCGACGGATTGGGCTCTTGCGCAATTCGACTATCATGACGCGCTGAGACGACGCGATGAGACGCGCGAAGTGATAGCGGCCGGGACCGGCGGCAACAACGGTTACGGGATGCAGGGGGGCCACTGTTAACGTGATCATCGGGTTCCTTTGCAGCAGGCCGTGCGAGCAGTTTTCGAGAAGGGTGCCTCTAGTTCCACGCATTTCGGCGGAATCGAGAACTCCGCATATAAAATCCTAAATTGGCTCCACGTCGGCATCCATCGTACCTGAGTGCCGGCTTTTCGAACCGCCGACCCTGGCCCCCATCGGAGTTCAACGACTGGGTGTCGAACCGCATCGACAACCTCAACTCCTATCTTCACCGTTCCATCAGGCGCCGCGAGCGCGACGAGGAACGGAACGCCTGGTCCGCCGGGAACGTAACCGCGATTCGCATCGTGGATTGGCGTCTTCAGGTCAGTCCTTAGACGGGGGTGCGCGCGATTCATGGCAGCGGCAAAAACCCGGATCTCCGAAGCAACGAAGGCGACTCGCAGGGCGCGCGGATCTGTCGCCACAACACGGGAATTGGGAAGTGCCTGCGTGCGGATGATACAAGCCCCGTAAGGTCGAAAGGGGTCCGCGCTTTCCCGCAAGAGGATGTCGATCTGCTTTTGTTCTGGTAGTTCACTTTTCATATCGCTTGATCATCACCGCTCGGAGAGTGAAGAGCTGCGAACGGATTTGCCCGACAGGCGAAATTCGTCCCGATCACAACTAGCTACGATTCTAACGACTGGTTTATTTTAAGAGGGCAAACTTCGCGAATGGAGTTTGCGGAGGCTGCCCTTAGGCTCAGCTCGGATCAACCCATTCGCGCGCTGGTTCGAGCGAAAACTTGTTCGATTTGGAGATCCGGAGAATGCGGATCGCGGAAGCGACCAATTCTTCGATCCACCTATATCCCTTTTGTGTGCGGACCGCTTCTTCCAGTGATCGTGCCGCAGCTTCTCGAATAAAAGGGCCAAATTCGGGGGGAAGACGAAGTAAGGTTTCTTTAACGAGAGATTCGTAGTCTGCTTTGGTTAGAGGCCCCAAGTATAAGATGTCCGCGCGAAATCGGTTGAGAATCTCAGGCGGGACCGTCTGTAATAGCTGGTCATAGGTCGGCCGGTCGACGCGATTGGAAGGCAATCCAAAACCCGCTGCCCGCTGTGGGTGCCAGAGATGTTGCCACGCGCCGCTACCAACAATGAAATAGCCGCGCTCGAGCCGGCGCTGAATATCCTCAGGCCTGAGCGAAAACAGCGGGCTGTCTTCGTTTCCCTGTGCGCCTTCGACAATCCCTGGTAAAACGCGCCGATCGAGGACAGAAAAAACTTCGAGATGAACCGCACGTGTCCATTCGCCGGCTGAGTCCTGAGTCGCCAGCTTGTCGAGTTCGTCCAGTACAATGATCCCTTTTTCGTGCCGATCGAGAAAGCTGTACAGAAGTGACAGAGTTTGAAGTCCGCCTCGTGCGCGTGCGCCCGTAACAATCCAGCCCCCGTACTCCAATCGAAGGAAGGGCAACTTGAGCTCGCGCGCAAGTAGCGCGGATATGAAGGTTTTCCCAGCGCCCGTCGACGAGCAGATCAGGACGTTCATCCGCGGCGTCACCGGTAGCGAGCGCCAATCGAAGTCGTAGTAATCAGCCGCCAACTGGCGCAGTTCGTTGAAGACTGACATTTGGTATTGGGTGGGTCGGGCCGTACTGTTCATCGGTAACTTCTTTGGTGTCGGCGAGCATTGAGTTTTTCAAAGAACTGACGCCGCTCTTCAGGTTTGTCCGACGGAAGAACGGAAACTTTAAGTCCCATTTGAGAAATGAGGCTTAGTAGCTCCGACCACCTGGGCATCCATTCCTGTGAGCCGTCCGGAAGTGAAAGTACGCGGGTGCCTCGCCGTGGCCGCAGCCGAACCACCACCACCGGATATCGATGCGGCGGCCATCGGCGTGGAGTTCTGGTCGTCAAGATTTCGACGAGACCGTCTTTCGATCTAAACTTTGATGTCGGTTTTTCAGTAGTTACTTGCATAGGTTTCGTTGTGTCCGTCGCGGGCGCCGCGTTGGTTCAACCAGACCTAGAAACACCCCAGCAAAGGCAGCGAAACCAGGAACAGGTCGCCGAACAACACCGATCCAAACTGCCCTTGCCAAGAAGGACGGCGCAACCGCGCCGCACCCCCCGCACTGAAGCCAGCTCGTGCAGGCTTACATCCGGTCCGGCAGTCGGGTTCCCCGCCGGAGGATGACAGTTGTGCCGGCCGCCGCAGGCCAAAAAAATGTTCGCCTTTGAACACGAATCCCCGTCTAATCGACGAGGACGAGTTCGTCGCTCGGATCCAAGCTCAGTATCCCACCACGAGAACTTCGCGATAGAAAGCCTTCCGGCCTGCGATCATTACAGCATATGTTCCTCAGCGATCACGAAACAGCGACCGATCTTCTATACTACGAGATTATTTCAAAAGCGGTCGTCCGTCTGATCAACAAAACTGGCGACCAACCGATCTCAATTGGCGTGCATGGCGATTGGGGTGCTGGCAAATCAAGCATTCTGAAAATGACCGAGGCGGCAGTTGCGAGTGACGATGTGATCTGCATTTGGTTCAATGGTTGGCAATTTCAGGGCTTCGACGATGCTAAAACAGTTCTCATCGAGCGCATCCTGGGAGAGCTCGAAAAAAACCAGCGGGTACTAACCAAAGCGGGGACCGAGCTTGGAAGCCTTCTTGAGAGAGTCCGTTGGTTTAAAGTCGCGCGACTAGCGGGGACGGTCGCTACCGCCGCGCAAGGTGGGTGGCTCGCGATGCTTGCGCCCGTCCTTATGTCGCCCGCGAAGGCAGGCGACAAGGACCCTGAATCCGGCACGTTCGGCGGGTTTCTGGATCCTAAAAAAGCGAAGTCGATGCCGAAGGAAATCGACGCTTTTCAAAAAGAATTCGAGGCTCTGCTAAACAAGGCGGACATCAAACGGATGGTTGTTTTACTCGACGATCTCGACCGCTGTTTGCCCACGCCAGCGATTGAGACGCTAGAAGCGATCAAACTCTTTCTCTTCGTTCCACGGGCAGTCTTCGTGATCGGAGCGGACGAGGCGATGATCGAGTACTCGGTCCGCAAACACTTTCCCGACATGCCGCTCGGGCAGGGTACGCAGACGTATGCGCGAAATTACCTCGAGAAGCTAATTCAGGTGCCTTTTCGGATTCCCGCACTGGGGCTCGTTGAGACACGCGTTTACATCGCTTTGCTTTATCTGGAGGCGACATCATCAGCCGAGAATCCGCATTTCACGGCGTTGCGGGAGGTAGCCCAGGAGGTGCTTCGCCAGCCGTGGAAAGGTGAGTTGTTCGACCGTGCGGTCTTAAGAGAGAAGATGGCCGCCGCAAAGCTACCGGATGTGGTCGAAAGCGCGATCACGCTGAGCAACCAGCTTGCTCCACTATTGACTGAGCAGACGAAAGGAAACCCGCGACAAGTGAAACGGTTCCTGAATGCGATGTTTTTGCGTCAAACGATCGCGGATGCGCGCGGTCTTGGATCGACGATCAAGACTCCCGTGCTTGCGAAGATCATGTTGGTAGAGCGCTTTTTCGAAGCGTTCTACGAGGCGCTTTCGGCCAAGGTAATGTCATCCACCGACGGCATGGTCGCATTGCTGGAGCCTCTCGAAAAGGGAGAAGGCGCTGCTGACGCGCGGCGCCGCGACAAAAAAGATGCTAGCACGTGGGAATCGGCGGTTAGTGACGAGATTCGCGTCTGGGCCAAACAGGCCCCGCCGATCGCGAACGAGGATCTTCGACCGTACATTCTGATCACGCGCGATCGCAGACGCAGCTTCACCGCGACGGGCGCAGACAACGAGGCGCTTCTGGAGAAGTTAATGAGTGGGAGCGGCTTGGCCATCGCTGGAGCGAGTAAGGAAATCCAAGGCCTTTCCGCTCCTGCAGCTCGTGCCGTCTTTGATGAAATTTGCGCGCGGATCCGAATGTATGAACAGTATGACCAGCTTCCTGCCGGCGCGGTCGGTTTGGCTTCATTGACTGCGGGGCACCCGGAATTGGAGGAGCCACTCCTCGCGTTCGCTGAAGGATTGCCGACGGAGAAGATTGGGCCCTGGGTTCTAGGGGAAGCGAAATGGGGCAGTTCGATTCGCGACGCAATGCTGCACAAGAAATGGGACGAGCTGGTGGCGAGATGGTCTGAGCAGACGGAAAATCCGGCACTGGCTGCTGCCGCGAAGGGTCTATCAAGCATGAAACGCCCACTGAGGCAGAGAGGTTAGATGGGAACGTCGAATAGGTCGAAGGGACCGGGAAGCAGCACACCCCTCGTGCCCTCTTTTCTGACGGACGACCCTGCTGGAATTCCTGCTGGTCCTCCGCCATCGAATCAGCCTCCGAACGAATCGCCTGCCCCGCCTCCGCGCTCGCCGCTTCCGCCTCAATCGACAGAACCGAAGCGGTTTCAGTCCGCACGGCGAGCGTACACCCGGTTCGCGAAGACACGCGATACATCGGCGCTTCGACGCGCACTGGCTGATTATGTTTCGAAGGGCTCCGGCGGACGCGGGGGCGCGACCGGTCGCATGGGATCAGCGCGACGCACCGCGGCGTCGTTCGCCGGCTTGGTTCAAGCTGTTCAGGCGGGCGGCACTGCGGCCGCGCTGCGTTCCGTCGGGCTGGGCCACTGCGTTGGCCGCAAGGCTGGCGATGTCTTTGTAGAAATCCTTGAGATCATTTGTCCGGATGGCGGGCGAATCGACGAAGGTATAGCGAGAGAGGCTTTCGAAAGATCAATCGCTGAATGTATTCGCGAGGAAATTGCAATTGAAGACCTCTCGGTAGAACAATGGGGCGAATTGCTCATCAACTTTCTCGCGCTTTCGATACAGCTTCGGGTGATTGCGGACATTGGTGAGAGCTCGCTCGATGTACCGGCCGATATCAGCCAGGCGCTTGCCGCCGAGACTCTCATGAAGAGCGTCATCTATGCGACCGTGAGTGAACAGATTGGTAGCGTGCTGGAACGTACCGCGTCGATTCCGGCCGACAGATTACGCGAGATCACAGACGATGCGTACGATCGTGCTTGGGGTGCGTTTGAGGATTTTGTCGGAGACGGTCAATGAAGCGTCACAGCCTTATCTGTCGTTTCACAGCAGATGATGAGCAGCCAATTTCCGTGTTTGAACACGGATCGACCGTCACGGAGATATCGTTCGTTTCCGACGACGGCAATTTCGGCTACGGCTTGGGCGGACTGCTCGGCCGACTGGAGGAACTCGGATTACAGCCTTCTGAAGCAGCGTTTGACCTGACTCTGCTCGCCGCCTTGGTCTTCTGCGCCGACCTTCGTATCAATCGAGAAGGTGATTCTCAGGACGGGTGGACACGTGAGATAGACCTCTACGTTCCCGTACACGATGTGGCGCCCTGGGCGTCGGAGAGTGCGCGTCTGTCGCGAACTCTGCGGTTCTTGACCGGCGATGAGTGGCGAATCTTTTTCCGACGCCGACCGGACGGATTCGATAGCATCGTGCCGCAGGCAGCGCCGGCCCTCCCTCGTTTCTCGTGTGCTGCTCTATTCTCAGGCGGCCTCGATAGCTACATCGGAGCGATTGATCGGCTCGACGCGGGTGAGACGCCATTGCTGGTCAGTCACTACATGGACGGCGCGAGCGAGTATCAGAAGAAGTGCTTTGCTAACCTACAGCGCGAGTACCCGAATACAGACTTCGACATCGCGCGAGCGTACGTCAGCTTCAAGGCGGGCATGATGCCTGGCACCGCGGGAGAGTCCACGCAGCGCTCGCGCTCTTTTCTTTTTTTCGCGCTTGGCGTCCTCGCGGCGAGCGGCATGGGGCAATCCAGGAGGCTTTACGTTCCCGAGAATGGTTTAATCGCGCTCAACGTGCCGCTTGATCCACTGCGAGTCGGTGCACTCAGCACCCGAACAACACACCCGTTTTATATGGCGCGCGTGAATGAGTTACTGGGCAACATCGGCATCCCCGTCACTCTCGAAAACCCATACCGGCATATGACCAAAGGCGAGATGATCGCCGCCGTCAAGAATCAGCGTTTGCTTCGGCGAAGTGCTAAAGACAGCATGTCGTGCTCCTCGCCAGCAAAGGGGCGATTTGAGAAGCACCCTCGGGGTCATTGCGGACACTGTGTGCCGTGCCTAATCAGGCGCGCGGCGATGATTCGCGGATTCTCGGCGGACGACAGCGGATACCAAATTCCTGACCTCGCAGCAGCAAATCTGAGGGCGAAGTCGGCCAAGGGCGAACACGTCCGGTCATTTCAATACGCAATCCAACGCGTTCATCTAAATCCAGCATCAGCCGATTGGGTGATCCATTCCCCGGGGCCGCTAAGCGACGTGCCGACGGAATGGCACGCGTTGAGCGCTGTCTATTCCAGGGGTTTGGCCGAGGTCGGGAACGTGGTGCGCGGCATCCCGGTCCAAGCAGCTTGATGGCCGTCCCACTCGTCGATTACCACTGCCACCTAGATCTGTACAGCGATCACAAAGCCGCTTTCAACGCGGCGAAAGCAAGCGGTGCAGAAATATTCGCGGTGACAACCACGCCCCGGGCGTGGGCGCAAAATAACGAGCTCAGTCGGGGTGCTCCAAATCTACGGATCGGCTTGGGCCTCCATCCGCAGTTGGTTGGAAAGCCCTTGGCGGATTTGGACGTATTCAACACACTCGTCAAAGATGCGCCGTTCATTGGCGAGATCGGACTGGACGCCGGACCGCTCTACTACAAGTCCCTCGAAGATCAAAAAAGTGCGTTTTCACAAATCCTGCGATTGTGCGCAGCGACGGCTCCGAAGGTGGTCTCGCTTCACTGTGTGCGAGCCCATAAACAGCTTTTTGAACTTATCGACCGTCATTGGCACGACAGCGCAGGGACCCTCGTTTTGCACTGGTTCTCGGGCAGCCTCCCCGACGCGAGAAGAGCGCTTGATCGCGGCTGCTACTTCTCGGTAAACGCGGCAACAGAGTCCAGTCGCACAGGGATGCGTCTCCTTGAGGAAATCCCGATCGATCGGCTTTTAACCGAAACAGACGGCCCGTTCACAATGAGCTCTCCGGAGACCCCGCGATCGCCCGGAGACGTGATATCCGCCCTGCGTCTTATTGCGCGCGTGAAAAAGCTGCCGGCCGTAGACGTCCAGAAGCAAGTTTGGCGCAATCTCCAAAAGATCGAAGGCTCCTGATTACAAATTGGTCTTCTGCCCGTCCGGGCGAATGTCGTAAAGCGCACAACGGGGATCCCGACAGCGCAGAAGGCCGATAGGCAACTGATGCGCGACACTTTGTTACGGCGATCGGCACGGCGAACGGGGCATCGCTTCGGAGCTGATGAGCGGCCGCACTTAGCACGACCGCCGGAGGCGTTGCCGTCAGGGGTTCAAAGGGCACCCCCTTTGCAAGCGTGGGATATTGCTAGTCGAAACGTAGCTCGGCCGTAGTGCCGGCGTAGTGGAGATGTAGTCAATATCCCCGTCTTGCCTAAATCGGAAGGCGCCATAGCCGCACTACATGGCTGCGGATGCCAGCAAACATTCGCGCCGGTTAGGTCGCCCAAAGAGCCGTGATGCTTAGTCCGGATGCTGGTCCTGCGTTTTTCGCTGGGCGGGTTTTTTCCCGCCGCTAGAGTTATCGATCGCTACAATTCTTTGGAGGAGATCGGCGATGTTGTATCGGTTGGGCCGTTTTCGGCCCGGAAACAAAACAGAGATATGGGTGGCGGTCACTTTGGTGACTTTGTGACCGAGCTGTTCGATGGCGTCGTCCAGGTTAGCCGGCGCAAATTGGACTTTCGCAAGCTCCGCGGCGAGATCGGGTTTTTTGCCGATAATCCCGAAGACTATCTCTTTGTAAACTTCAGGCGCGCTTTTTAGCACCTGATCAGGCGGACGGCCTGCATTTAGTGCAGCGGCAATTTCTGCGTCAAGGCGATCTAGAGCGCCATAGATGTGGCGTTTCCCACCCCCAAACTCAGCCCAAAGCGTTACCTCCGGAGGGAAGTGATTCGTCTTGGCCGCGAATAGCACATGAAGATCATCGCGGCCTGTTTCCGGATCATGGTGCCACCCCAAACGGCAGGCCGTTTTCTTCCCGATGAGATCCAACATTTTGCGTTCTACCAGAGCCCGCTCTAGGCCGGTTAGAAGTGCGCTATACTGCGTGGAATAAACAAGCTCTCCGAAGAGGGTTGCACTTCGTTTCCCTCTTTTTCGGGCGCGCCATTTTAAATAAGCAACGTGGAGACGGTTAACCTCTGCGATGAAATCATCTGCTCCAGGACCCGGGCAATTATGATTTCGAGCCTGCAACACCCTTTTTCGGATGTGCGTCGGCGCGCTCTCATCTTCGATATATTCGACGCGCTCTCGAAGCGTCTTGGTTCGCGCCGCCTCTGAAGGGAGGTGGTCAAGGAGAGTTACGCTCATCGTTATTTTCCTCCATGGCCTGCGTGTCGCGCGATCTCCCCTCCATTTGGCGCATTCAACGCGGTCGTTCGAGATCGCAGGGTGCCGGTCAGCCGCGGAAATAAGCCAGTACCGATGCGCTCGCGTCCATGGCCGCAAACCCTCAACCTACGACGAGTAACAAGATTTTTTGAATGATGATGTGCATGGTCAGGAGCACATCCCGATCTCTGGTTTTCTTTCCGTTTTCGGAATTAAGGAAATCGATGCTGTGCTTCATCCAGAGAATGGCCTGGCGGGCAACCTCGTGGTCTGCCGGAGTTAAATCCTTTATGAGATGAGCGCGGCCCGCCAGACGGAGATCAACATTGGTCAATCGCGCGACTTGCGCGTCGATCTTTCTGACGACGGCGGCCATCTCCTTAGCGGCTTCTGGGGATCCAGGTCGGATGGATAGCAAATCCTTTCGTTGCTTGTCGTAAATGGCCGCTTCCGCGGTTATATCGGCTCGAAGGAGAAGGATTTCGGTTGGGTTAGGCAGGTTGAATTTCACCTTTGCCTGGCCAGCGCGGTCTTCGGCGGCGCGAACCAGCGCGTCGGACACAACTGCTTTTCGCGATGCGTCTTTGTCGCGGGCTTCAAGAATTTTTAGGGCGGCGTATCCCTCGTGGGTGAGGGCGAAAGAACCAACCTTGCGTTTACTCATCTGTCCTCCCGCGGGTGGGAAGTGTTTGACAAGCAATAGTGCGCGCAGCCTTTGTGCCTCCAGCGGATATGGTGACCGAGAGCAGCCCTGGGCCGTCGGGATAATGTTTTAGATTTCATCCCTCCTTATCTGTGTCCTTTGGTTCAACAAATCAGAGACTTTTTTGGTCCGAGTCTGGTTTTGAAAACAAATACAACGCCGGACCAATGGTCTGCGTTGCTTATCCCCAAGTTGCGGCGACGTAAGCAAATCATTCCCAAATCGCCGCGTCCTGAGCTTCAACGGCGTGGAATTTCGGAGTTTTGCATAGGGGACGCGAGGCGATGGAAATGGGAGGGCAAGTCATGACGTGGCCAGTCTGGAGCAGTTGTCCCGAAATTGAGTTTCCGCTGCGGAGCTTGCAATTTGCTGGTCTTGGATTGAAGGCTCCTAAATGTGTTTTCCCGGCTTGGCGGGTGGTTGTCCGAAATCCGGTTTCCAGCTTGGCTCAGGTTTGGGTGCGCTTGGCCGCACAGTCCCGAATTGCGCTTTCCACCTTCATATTGGCAAGTGATGTCCCGCAATTTGCTTTCAACGACGAGACTTCAGGTTAGTGGGGTCGCCGTCCCGAAATCGGGTTTCCAGCTTGGTTTGCGTGTTGGCGCGCTTGGCGACAATAGTCCCGAATTGCGCTTTCACCTTCATACTGGCCACTGACGTCCCGCAATTTGCTTTCGATTGCCTGGCGAGGTCGACTGTCCCGAAATTCGGTTTTCAGCTGCAGAAGCCGTATCTGACTACTCGGCTACTGCTTCTACGGCACGTCCCAGCAATGACCGCGAAAGGTCTATCGGGAATTGATCCGATCTCCCTGAAAGAGCCGACCCCGGTGCCAGGGAATAGTCGGCCCTGGTATCACTCGCTGCTGCCCGCCGGCCGTAATATTTCAACCTGGGCTGAAGATTTCTCCTGCTTTCCAAGGTTCTTGCCCTAGAGAGTACTTTCCGCGGCCTCAACGACCGAGGCCACGGATAAATAACAAGCGAGGTCAATAGATGGAACAGGAACAAACACGGATGACATGGACATGCGATAATTTCTTGGGCCTTCCAATTGTGGATCGCCTGCGCCGAGCCTGCCCCGCTGAGCGCGAGAAATTAGGGGAATTCTGCCACACCGCCACCGGCAAAATCGCGACTCGACTTCGAGTAATTCTCGACACCATGGACGGCCTACCGCAAACGCAAATCGCGAGAGCATCACGTCTTTCCCAGCCGGTCGTGCGTACGCTCCAGCAACGTTATGCAACTTATGGACCCATTGGCTTGCTCGAAGGCCGCTGGGGATGGGCTGGCAGAAGGTCATCGTTATCTCAGCGACAACAAGATCGTGCCGTTGCCTCTTCGCCTCGCTTGGCTGTCCGTGGGCTTGCGCGCGAAGTGCAGGCGAGCAAGAGCGCTACCCATCGGCTTGTCGTGAAGGCCGCTGAGATTGCGCGCGTTATCGGTATCGGCGGAGGTTACGTTAACCCTCGGCATTACCTACTTGTCGCAGGATTTGCTCCACGGCCCGAATCTCTCCAGAGGCGAGGACACTTGCGCGCGACCTACGCCGAACTATTCGCAACCGTATCTGATAACGATTGGGATGTGGCGGGATGCGAACGGGTGGTCGCGTATATTGTCCAAAAGCTTCATCATGTCCGTTGGGATGGGACTCTCCAGATAATTGCCGATCCACGCCTTGCTGCGGTCGCGTCGCGACGTGATTGGCTCGGCGGTCGCGATGACATCTCCATTCAGGCTGGGCCAACGATGAGGATCTGGCGATTTGTCCTAACAGAGTTAATCGGGAGCCGGCCGCCTGGCTGGCATATTCGAGCAATGCGCATGCTGCGGTCAATTGACGAGAGTAGCGGACTGGA
This sequence comes from Chthoniobacterales bacterium, assembly GCA_035536995.1. Lineage (GTDB taxonomy): Bacteria > Verrucomicrobiota > Verrucomicrobiia > Chthoniobacterales > UBA10450 > AV80. The sequence goes on from DATLNB010000030.1 coordinate 30,321, forward strand.
CCGGGAATGCCGGGAGGGGATCACCAGATACCTGACGATGATGGAATGGCGCGCGGACCCGAGCGGTTGGAAAAGCATTGAGTTCCTTCCCGACGCCCACCATTTGTTGCAACGATCATCTGCGGGACTCTCGCGAGTGTTAGAACACGCGTGTGCGGTGCGAGCCGCCGACCGTAACGACTCTTTCAAAATATATCCTGTTTGGGATTATTACGGTTGGTGACTTGATGCTGTTTTAGCTTTCCGTGCTGCGGGTGGGGCACTACGAGTTCGCAGACGCATTGCTGTCGATTGCCGCGCTCATGTGAGTTCCTGCAGTGTCTTCTGGATGCTCTTCAACGATTCCATAACCGCCTCCAGCGTAGCGATGGCATGTTCTATCGATTTTCCTGTCGGACCCGCTTGGCCGAAGCTTGAAAGTTGGTTGTAATCCCTGATCTCGTCCGTGTGAATGACGTCGATTTGGTAGATGACTTCGCTCAGCACGGTGATCTGCTCGTCTACAGCTTGTTTTTGGTCGCTATCCATGGCCCGTAGTTTCTAGAGCAGCACTGCGCGCAGGTTTCGCATTGAACCACCGAGGGCGTTCATCGTTCGTGAAGCTGTTCTTGACCTCTTGTTCGGCCATGTTCTCCGCCTCTTCGTCAGAGCTCGCGACGACTCGATCGGATCGGCGCCCAAGGCATCGCCATCGGGCTCAATCGTGTAGTTTTTCTTTTTCGTTGTGGTGCGTCTTTTGCATTTTGCTTTCATTTCATTTCATCGCGGTTCTCGCAGGTTATAACCGCGGCCGAACGCGGAGAACGCTCTCGATGGTGAAAGAGATAGCTCGGTCGCGGATCGACCGAGCTCAGGTCGCTGAAAGGAGCCTCTCCGGCTTTCTTCCTTCCAGATTAGCGTGGCCTACCACGCATTACCGTGTCCCGCGATGATCCGCGACAGGCGGACAGCGCAGTATAAATTTCTGTTAACAGTTGATGAGTAACACATCGCTGACCCTGTGCAAGCGAGTGCCGCCCAAAAAATCGAATTGTTGCCTTTTGTCGCTCTGGAAATTAAAGGAATGGATACACCGACTTATAGTCGCACTCGCTGTACCCAGTGCCGAGCCTGCGAATAGGAGTCGTGTCGATACGTATTTCCGGAGCCCCTTCGTGCTGAAGGGGAGTTGAACGTTAAAAAATCCGACACCTCGTCGGGGGTTCCCTGGCGTTGATGCTGGGTTTTAAAATAGTGTTTTAGCGAATGCAGGATCGTCATGTCGGATACCGATCCCCCTAAATGTCGAGCGACATCTTTCAAAATTTCCAACGCCCGATCCTCGCGTCCCGAGCCGAAAGGGAAAACCCGCGGATCGACCTCGTCCGGAGGTCGACAGATTTTCCATTGTCGGAGCACCTCGTGCAATTGCGGTCCCATCGGAACGCGGCGGCGCACATCTCCCTTTTGCTGGAGAATAATGTCCCCCGCTTCAAAGTCGACTTGATCCCATCTTACCGCTCTTTCGCGTTCGAACACGGTTGCCTTCCTCGCCCCGGAATAAGCTAGAAAACGCAGCAATTGTCCGATGTCCCAATCGCGTTCCTCACACTTCCTCAGAAATTCGTCCATTTGGAGAGGTGAGGGGATTCTGGGATCGCGGGGATGGACCTTAAGCGTCGGAATGCTTTGAGCATTGGAAATGAAGGAAGGGGGGAGAAATCCCCGTTCGGCAAAATCCGGTACGAACTGGCGTAAGAAAGAGGCCATGTGATTGGCGCTCGAATTTCCGGTTTTTTCTTGGGGGGCTGCGTAGTGCGGATTTTTCCCCCTTGGAGGTTTCGCTTGCGCGCGGAACGCATTCCACACCCCGGTTGGAGTTAAGGTCTCAAATTTTTCCCAGTTGGTACCGGTCACGGCCGTCCCTTCGAAGGTGGTAAGATTTGAGAGCAGACGCACCAAATTGTTTTTCGCGGTCCCCCACATCGTCTTTGTGCCCTTTGCCACCGTGGGCATTCGGGATAGAAATTCCTGAAGTTCCGTCGCGAAGTCGCTCCGTTCCGTTTTAGCATTCCACGGTGCTAAAGAGTTCTCCGTAACGGCAGCGGGGCGGATTTCAGCGATTCGCTCCTCGAGGGCGTGCAGTCTCGCGATCAGTCCCAGCTTTTCTAAGGCCTTCGCTGTGATTTCCAGGGTTTCAAGCTCCCGGACACGCTTTAGAGCCTCGCGCCGATCGGTCGTGCGCAACGAGGTCCAGACGCCGAATTTGACCCGGTAATACACCCGGCCACGGCGGTAGAAATTTCGATGACCAGCATTTCGCACATAGCGTTCTCTGTTTCGCTCCGAAGATCCCGACAACGTGTTTTTTAGGGTCGAACACGATTTTTTAGCAGACCCTGGGCATTTTCGAGAAACGGGCGACCCGGCTTTCGTCTGGACTGGCGCGGGAATCTGGGCGAAATCCGCGTTTTTCCTTTGGGAAACCAGGGTTGGGGGAGGATGGCGCACCCGTGAAGATTCGAACTTCAAACCTTCTGATCCGTAGTCAGATGCTCTATCCAGTTGAGCTACGGGTGCCGAGAGCAGCTTAATTAGCGGAGGAAGGGTGGGGCGTCAAATGAGGCAGGACTGCGCTTGAGCGCCAGCTCAATCGAGCGAGTCTCTGCTCTGTGACGGTCTTCCTCGGCTGCGGTTTTGCCGCCAAATACCCGGAAGGCGGCGGCAATTTTTCTGTCCCGTTGCAATGGATGCTAGGCTTACGCCGCCTCGGGTTGGACGCCGTCTGGCTAGAGGTGTTGGCCGGGACGGGGGAGGCGCCCGCGGACGCATCACGAATTAGAACTTTTCAGCGCCGCCTCGTCACGCATGGCCTCGGGGACTGCTACTGCCTCCTTCTTCAGCAACCGGCCAGCGACGCTCACGATCTGGCGCAAATACAGTGCTTCGGCCTCACGCGAGCCGAGCTGGCCGCGCGCCTCGCAGGCCCGAACACTCTTCTTAACCTGAGCTATTCGATCCACCCGCCGCTGCTCCTGCAATTCGAGCGGAGAATTTTCTGCGACCTCGACCCGAGCGAAATCTTTTATTGGATGACGAAACTCGAGATGGGCCAGACGCACCATCACGAATTCTGGACCATCGGCTTGAACGCCAATGCTGCCGATTGCCGCCTCCCGGCTTCCCCCCTTAACTGGAAAACGTTCTATCCGCTGGTCGATACCGAGTTGCTCCTCCCGCAACCAGCCCCGAAGAAACCGAAGTTCTGCACGGTCGGCCAATGGTACTGGGGCGGGGGAGTGGAGGTGGATGGCGCTTTCCCAGATCTTTCGAAGAAATTCGCCTTTGAACCTTATCTGGACCTGGCCCGGCGCGTTCCGGAAGTCCGGTTTGAGATGGCCATGAACATGAACCCGGACGACCCGGAGATCGTACGGCTCCAAGAGCGAGGCTGGCGGGTTGTCTCGCCGCACCGGGTGGCTGGAACACCGGCCGGCTACCGGCGTTATCTGGCCAGCGCGACGGCGGAGTTCACCGCGATCAAGGGAGTGGATGTCGCCTGGCGAACGGGTTGGCTCAGCGACCGCGCGGCTGCGTTTCTCGCTCTAGGCCGGCCGGTCGTGACGGAAGACACGGGTGCGGGCCGTTACCTGCCGCCCGAGAGTGGATTCGAATTTGTCAGCAACCTTGAAGAAGCCACGGCGGCGGTGAAAAGAGTCACTCACGATTGGGAACGGCTTTGCCTTCAGGCGCGCGAAACCGCGGTCGAGCACTTCGATTCCGCGAAAATGATAGGGAAAATCCTCACGCTTTAACGGTCTGAACGGCCCATAAAAACTGCGCGGATTCTCCATTGCAAAAAGGTTTGAGGGTGTTACTCGTTCCCCGTTATGGCAGACTTGCTGAAGCCCGATGAGGCAAAAGCGCGGTTGAAAAAGGTCCCTGAGTGGGAGCTGGAGAAGAAGCACATCGAGCGCACTTTCGAATTCGACGACTTCTCGGATTCCATCGATTTCATTAACGGCGTCGCTGAAGTGGCAGAGGATGAAGAACATCATCCGGACATCGATATTCGCTACAACAAGGTGCGCCTGGTCCTTACCACGCATAGCAAGGGCGGCCTGACCGAACTCGATTTCGGCCTGGCTGAGCGGATCGACACCCTTTCCGAGTAACGTCGATATGGCGCCCCCGACCCGCGGGCGGATCATTTTGGCGTGGATCGTTGTCGTCCTCACCGTGCTCGCGGTCTGGAAGTTCGTGGATTATCGGAACCGGCCGCCGGATGCGATTCCATGCGTCCTATGGGTCATCTAGGCCGCCCAGGGCCTATCGTCCTTCGTCCGCGTCGATAAATTCGAACATCGTCTCGATCTCGTTGCGATCGGACATTCCCGCTTCCCGTTTCCTCCGTTCCAGGATCTCGGTCGCGTGGTCGCGCCAACCGAACTTGCGCATGAACTCGTTCCACATTGTGATCTCGTCGTCGGTCGGGCGCCGTCCGGCTGTGAAAGCCCACTCGACTATCTGATCGTCGCCGGCGCCCTGGTTTACGCGCTCAGCCAATTCGGAGTACTCAATGTGCAGGAACGCGCAACATTTGGCGTCGAACCCTTTGCCCAGGTTCGGCTGGTAATCCCCCGGCAGCTCGCCTTTCGCGTGGACCCGAATCTTGTCGAGCATCCGGCCAAAATAGACAAGGCCGCCTAGTTTCTCCTTCGGACTCCGGACGGGAAAATCGTTCGTCATGGCTTCGAGTCTCTGATTGCCTTGCGCTTTTTCAAGCGCGCGCGCACCGTTGCAGGATGGATCGGGTCGCCGGAATCGAGACCGAATACGGGTGCCTGGTGAGCAGCGATGAAGGGCGGGCCCACACGGACGCCTGGCCGGTCCGGGTAAAGAATTACCTGTTTCGAAAAGCGCAGGCCGGCGCCATCGACCTGCATTATCGCGACTATGAAGAGCCGCCGGGGAACGGTGGGTTCCTTCGCAACGGTGGCCGGCTTTATCTCGACATGGGCCACATTGAATATGCGTCGCCCGAGTGCCTTCATTTGCGCGATGTCGTGACCTACGACATTGCCGGCGACGAGTTGCTCCAGCTGGCCCTCCACGAATTAGGCGCGGCCGCCCGCGTCTCGTTCATCAAGAACAATGTGGACCACAACACCGGCGCGACTTTCGGCTGCCACGAGAATTATCTGATGAAACGCGAGGCGCAGTTCACGCCACCGGTGCTCGGCACGCTACTCGCCTTCCTCGCCACCCGGCAGATCTTTACCGGCGCAGGCCGGGTCGGCCAGGCGAACCCGCTCGCATTCGATTTCCAGCTTCCGCAGCCCGAAGTCCACGTGGATTTCCAGCTTAGCCAGCGAGCGGACCATATCGTTAACGATATCTACCAATGGGTTCAATTTAACCGCGCCATCATTAACGCACGCGACGAGCCGCTGGCCGACTATCGGAAGTATCGCCGGCTCCATTTGCTGATCGGTGACTCGAACATGAGCCCGTTCGCGACCGCCTTGAAGATCGGAACGACAGCCTGCGTCCTTTCCCTTTTGGAAGACGGGAGGCTCCCGAAGAACCTGATTTTGGCCGATGCCGTGCAGAGTACCCGCGATATCTCGCGCGACGCGACGGGAACCTGGATCGTCCGGCTTGAAAACGGAAAGACGATCGGCGCCCTCGATATCCAGTGGCAATTCTACCAGCTGGCCAAGGCCCACCTCGGTGGGACGGATGAAGAGACGGACTGGCTTCTGGAAAGCTGGAATTTTACTCTGGACGCGCTCAGCAATAAGCCGGCAACGCTGATAGGCGGGGTGGACTGGATCACCAAGAAGTGGCTGCTCGAGGAGTTCATGGAGGCGGAAGGCATCGGCTGGAACGATCCGTGGCTGCAAAGTCTGGATCTCGAGTATCACAACATCGATCCCATGAAGGGCCTCTTCTTCGGGGTGAATTGCGCGAAGCGGATCGGCGAATGGAACGACAGCGTCCGCCATTCCAACGCTAGTTTTCAGCCGCCCGGAAACACCCGCGCCCGCGGGCGCGCTCAAGCCGTCGAATGGTTCCGGAACAGCGATCAGCCTTACGTGATCAATTGGGATTCAATCGCCTGCGACAACCGTGATTTCCTGGTGATGGGAAATCCGTTTGAGGTTTACACGGAAGAGGTGGCGCAGTTTCTTTCGCAACCGCGGGGGCGCGGCGCGCAGGCGGAAGATAGAGGATAGAGGGTAGAGGATGGCGGAAATCCGCAGTTTTCGAGATCTCAACGTTTACCAGAAGGCGAGGGATGCCGCGCGAAAAGTCTTCCAAATTTCGATCACGTTCCCGCGCGAAGAACGGTTTTCATTAACCGATCAGATCCGGCGCTCGTCGAGGGCGGTCAATGCGATGATTGCCGAGGCTTGGGCGAAACGGCGTTATGAGGCGGCTTTCATCAGCAAAGTGAACGACGCTCTCGGCGAGGCGACGGAAACGCAATCGTGGTTAGACCACGCACTGGATTGTGGATACATCACTTCGGCCCAGTTCAAAGAGATGGACGCGAAATGGCAACAGATCGGCGGAATGCTCCACAAAATGACGGCACGCGCGCACGACTTCTGCAAGTCTCAGAACCGCTGAGCTGCGGCTATCTTCGATCCTCAATTCTCCATTCTCGCAGCGGTCATTCAAGCCGCTGCAAGGCAGGCAGGCCGTAATTTGCCTTGAGCGCTTCGGCTTCCGCTTCCACTTGCTTGGCGTCGAGCGCAACCTGCTTGGGATCCTCCTCGGTCTCGATCGTAATGAAGCCGTCCACCGGCTCTTTGACTGCGTTCGCGACATCAGCGAGCGACTTTACTTCCTTGCCGTTAACCTTACGGACGGTGAGATAACCGACTTCGTCGTAACCGATCGTGGTGTTGGCGGGCAGGACCTGGGTCAGCACTACGACGCGGCGATTGCCTTCCGGATAGAGCTCGGACTGAAACCGGTCCTTGTAGACGAAACGCTGAGGAGCATCCTTGATCCAATTGGCGCCCCACTCCCGGAGGTACTGCCGCGAGAGCTCCTGAAAAATAATTCCGCCGAGAATGTAATACGGCGGCGCGCGATCGAGGGTGTAGGGCGGGATCACATAGTCGTCTACGTTCCGGTGTTCGAGGACAACATTGAGTTGCGACGGTTTGCCGGCGCGCTGGATGTGGATGGGCAACGTGTCGCCGGCGTAAGCCTTCGCTGTGATCAGGTTCGTGAACTCGATTTTGCCGTAGAGGGGATCCACGTAATTACCGTTTTGATCGATTTCGTTCGTCCCAATCCCAACCACGATGTCGCCCACCTGAAGCCCCGCCTTCGCCGCCGGCGAACTCGGATCGACGCTGCTGACGTAGACGCCCGCCGGTTTTCCGCTTTGCTGAGCGAATTTGCGCAGTTGCGGATCGCGCGTCGGAAAAAATCCGAAACCGGCGGAGGCGAAACCGCGGTATTTCTGGCTCTCCGCGTCTTTCAGGAAGTGCGCGATAATCGGAGCCGGGATGGCATCAACAACCTGGGTCCGCTGATCAAAGCGGAGAAGGAGAGCAGCGAGCTTGTTGTTCTTCACCAGCGGCACCGTGTAGCTGTTGTCGCGGTACTGGAGCGACATGCTGATGCGGTAGGTAAGGAATTGTCCCATGTCAGCCGGGTAACGGGTCATCTGGATCGTGGTGACCAGCCCCTCGGTGAGCACCAGTGCGCCGGTCGATTCCAATTGCAGCGCGGCAAGGCGATCGCCTACCACGGTATCGAGAGCGAGCTGGAGAGGGGCGAGACCGTCGAGGAATTTTTTGTCGGCCGGCTCGAGCAGCGCGAGGTTCGCCTCGTAATCCACCACGACGACGTTCGCCGCGATCTTCTCACCAGATTCGGCCCGCTCCAGCTCCACGTAGTTTTGGTTGGCAACAAGGTCCGCGGTGACCAGGACGCGCCCTTGGGCAAGGACTGCGCCGAGGGCCCGCTTCGAGAACGGCGCTTTCTTCTGCCATGGCCGCACGTAATCGTAGGGCTGGCCCGTGACGTTCACCCGGACGAGTGACAAGTCCTTCGGCTTTACAACTGTCTCCGTCGCTTTCGGGGCCGCGAACGCGCAGACCGGCAGAACAAAGACCGCGAGACCGATAATATGACGACGCAGGATCTTCATCAGCTTTTCGTCTGGTCAGCTGGCGTCGGTTTGCTTGGCTGTTCCTCGAGGTTTTGTTCGACGCCGACGTTGTAACGCGTCTTGATTCGTTCCCGCGCGGATTCGACTTCCTTCGGATCAAGGACCAGGGGCGGGCCGTCCCCGATCATTCGCACGACAAAACGCTCGGCCGGTTCCGCGAACGCCGCCGCCAGATCGTTGAGCTTCCGAATTTTTTTCCCGTTCACCTCATCCACGATGCTGGCGCGATACGGCGCGAGATAAGTGTTTGTTGGGTCCGGGAGGATATTGGTCAGGATGATGATTTCCGGATGATCGAGATAAAGTTGCTCGATCACGAAGTAATCAAAGTAATGGCGGATGCGAACGTCCGTCGGCTGGTAGGCCTCGATAAGATCCAGGCTGAGAGGCTGGAAAACGAGTCCGCCGTAAACGATGTAGCGCGGCTTCACGTCGTATCCGTGCGCCAGATACAAGTAGGGCCAGACCGTGCCGAGTTCTATCGTCACGGTCATTGGTTTTTTGTCGCGCCAGATGTCCAATTTCACCTTGTCGCCCTTGAATTTCCGTTCAACCACCTCGGGCATATCGACGCGCGCGCCGTCCAATTCGACTGTGCCGTCACTGGCGATCGGATGATCGTCGATCGCGAGCAGGACGTCGCCCGCTTGCAGGCTGTTAGCTGAAGGACCCGCGGCGATAACCGTGCCGACGAGAACCCCGCGATCGTCATCTTTTAACCCAAGAAAATGCCGCTGAGCGGGGTTCTGGAGTTTGATCGGGGTCAGTCCCAAATCCACGTAGCGGTCGTAGTGTCCGTCCTCGACGTCCTTGAGAAAGCGGCGAACGACCGGAGTCGGAATCATATAGGCGACGCCCTGCGCGATATCGCCGCTGTATCCCTGGAATGCGACCCCGACCACTTTGGCATCCTGCATGACGGGACCGCCGCTATTTCCCGGATTGATCTGGGCGCTAATCTGGATGGCAAGGTGAGAGTCGATCGAGGAGTGCGTGTAGAGCTGAAAATCAATCCGCGAGACGATCCCGGTAGTGACCGACATCCGATCACCGCCGAGCGGATACCCATAGGCTGAGACAGTAGATTCGAGCGCGGGAATCCCACCGAAGGTGAGGGGCACCATGTTCTTGAAGAAATCGGCCGAGCCAACTTTCAGGAGCGCGAGGTCGCAGTCGTGTGCGACGAACAGAACTGTGGCCGGATATTTATTCGGATCGCCGTCGCGCTCCACGGTCAGGTAACGCGCGTTGCTGACGACGTGCGCGTTCGTCATAATGCGATTCCCCTCGATGACGAATCCCGCTCCAATTCCTCGCTGCACTCCGCCGGAGTTCCACGGCGCGCGATAGTCGGGCTCAACCTCCGTGGCCGTGATCCGCACGAGACTTTTTTGAACCGGACCGTTGGGCCGGGCGGGTTGGGCGATAATCACCGGCGCCGGCGGAGCCACTGCTTGCGCCGACGGGGTGGGCGTGGCGTCACCCGGGGGTTCTGGCGGCTTCTGCTGTTGCGCACGCACCTCGACGGCGAGCAGCACCGAAATCGAAAAAATGGCCCAGCCCCTCATGACAAAGCCGCAAAGATGAAACAGATGATCGAGAAAGCAACCGGGCTTTGGCGGACTGTCCGTGCTCCCGACCGACTAAACGCCAGCCCGTTCAAGAAGCGAGCGCAACACTTTTTCTGCCTCGAAGAACTGGCGGGCAATCTCCCGCGCGGCGAGCGAATGGCGGGTGTAATCGGCGTTAATCTCTTTTACGGCTTCAACGATTTCGCCTAACGACTTGAAGGCGATGAGGCCGTGGCGGCCGCCACCGTAATGCCGGGTGAAACCAGTTTCCTGGATAATCACTGGACGGCCGGCGGCCAGGTAACAACCGCTCCGGTCGCTGAACCATCCGGTGTTGAGGCGAACATACTGGTCCTTGGCGACGGTGAACTCGCCTTTCGATCGCCGGATGTAATCGCGGTAGGCGCGGTAGTCGGCGCTGAGATCGTGAGGCAGACGAAAACGCCAGCCGTTGGCTAAAAACTTGTTCCGGGTGTTGTCGTCCTTGATGTCCGTCGCGAGCTCGAAGGTTTCCCCGGCGCGTTTGGGCGCCGTTACGAATCGGAGGAATTCGCGCGACTTGCTCCACAGATATTTTTCGCCGCGCCACTCGATGTCTTTCAAGCCGCTGGTGGACCAGTTCGCGACTGAGGTGAAAACGGCGGAAGCGCGGGGCGCGCGATTGGTTTTCCACAGATCGGTGACGATGGGCTGGCGGGTGGGGAGCCACTTCAATTTGTGAGTGGGAACCGGGCAGGCGTCGGTGCCGACATTTTCGCCGAAGGTAAAGAGGGCGTGGTGCCGTTTCAGATATTTGATGGTCGCTTTGTCTCCCTGGTCCACCTTGATCTGTTCCACGCCAGGGTCGCTTTCGATGTAGAGGATTCGCTCGCTCGTGAGCAGGTCAGGATTGAATTCCTGGGTCCCGCAGACGTTGAGAATGGCATCTGCCTCGCGATAAAGTTGACGGATGCGGGCGAGGGGAAGGCCGGCTGTAGGCGTGTCTGGCAAAAAACGGGCGCAAAAGCTCCAGCGACGGCGGAACCCGAATTCTCCGGCGAGAAGATCGAGCAGGCGCGCGGCGTACGAGAAATCGTTGTTAACCTCAAAGGTCTCGGGGTTGTAGGGCAACCGGGCCGAGTCTTCGACGTAAAAGACATCGTGGCCGAGTTGCTGAAGGCCGATGATGTAATGGAGGTGCTGCCAGATCACGCCCGCGATCGGGCACGACCCCATGAAGCCCATCACTATTAAACGCTTTTTCTTCATTTTGCCTTCGCGGTGGCGCCTGCGCTGTGCCTTTCCAAACGTCGATTCGTCGCCGGCGTGCCGAGATCACGAAGGGCGTCGCGACCGATCCAGCGACTGGAGGAGTCCGGGGACTGGCTCAGGCTACGGGCCAGCTTAACCGCGGCCGCGTTGAGTTTGGGATTGCGTTTGCCGATGCCGCGAACCGCCCAGCTCACCGCTTTTTTGACGAAGTTGCGGTTGTCGGTGGCCGCTCGTTCAATAAGTCGAAAGCTTTCAAGGAATGGAGCGTCGGAAGCTTTCTTGTCGTGCAGGGCAACGCTGGCCAGGAGCGCAAAGGCGGCGCGCTTCACGAACTCGGCGCGGGCACCGGACCATTTCTCGATTTTTTTCCAGGCGTGTGGAGTCCGGTCGAAGAGATGAAAACAAAGTGCGTCGCAAATGCCCCAGCTATCGAAGTCACGGCACCACCGATCCATTTGCGCCGGGGTGACACGGTCAGGCTCGGCGATGAAGGAGGTGAGCATGCGGGCCTCGTAGACGCCGGTCTCCCAAAGGGCGAGGGCAAGCTCGTGATTGCGGCCGACCTGTTTGGCCAGGATGCGGATATCCGCGACGGAGACACCGAGTGCGTTGTCCGAAGGGAGGCCGTAACGTGCCATGCCTTTGCGGTTCGCGACGGAGCTGCGCTTCTTAAGCCAAGCCAGAACAGTGGCAACCGAGGCTTCCGAGTCGTGCGCACTGCCCTTCACGCCTCGAGTTGTTTCGTGACGACCGCGGGATTGCCGGCCACGACCACGTTGGCCGGAACGCTTTTGGTCACCACTGCGCCGGCGGCTACGACGGAGTTCTCGCCGATCGTTACACCCTTGAGAATGACAGCGTTCATCCCAATCCAGACATTGTCGGAAATGATGACCGGCACGGTGCGCAATTTTGGCCGGGGCGGGCGGTCCTTGAAGAACGGCGCGAGGGCATGGGCATCGATTATACGCTGCGCTGGGGCGAGGGGATGAAAATCGGAATCGGCGATGCCGACGTTCCAGGAGATGAGACAGTGGGAACCGATCTCGATGCGCTCCTCGGCCATGAGGAGGGCGCCGTTCAACAGGGTGAAATCGCCCACTTTGCAGGTGCCGTTAACCCCGATCGCGAAAGAACAACCCGCGTAACACGAGACATGATCGCCAAGAACGACCGCCCGCGGCGCTTTGCTCTTGAGATGGCGAAAGATTTGGGCGGTCTCGCAATAGTAGCCCTCGCCAAAAATTACGTTGGGGGGAATCGGCTCTTTCCACCAGTCGCCTTCGACTCGCCGCTCGCTGTTGACGTTGCTCATGACGGATAATTGCCCGACGCGTACAGTTTCGCGTAGACGCCTCCTTTTGCGATCAACTCCGGTCCCGGACCCTGCTCGACAATCCGGCCGTGTTCGAGGACGACGATGGAATCGACCCGATGAATGGTCGCGAGGCGATGCGTGACGATCAGAGTAGTGCGGCCGTGCATGAGCTCTTTAATCGTTTCCATGATGGCGGCTTCCGTGGTCGGGTCCAGAGCGGAGGTCGGTTCGTCCAGAAGAAGAATTGGAGCGTCCTTTAGAAAAGCACGGGCGATTCCGATACGCTGTCGTTGGCCGACGCTTAGATGGCCGCCCCGTTCCCCAACCGGGCTGTCGTAACCGCCCGGCAATCGGCTGATGAATTCGTCCGCCTGCGCACGTCGTGCTGCATCGCGGATCTCGTCGTGGGTCGCCCCCGGCCGGCCGTAAGCGATATTCTCGCGGATCGTGGTGGAAAAAAGAATCGTATCCTGCAAAACGATCGCGATTTTATCTCGCAGTGATTTCTTGGTGATTGTCCGGAGGTCGGCCCCGTCAAGCGTTACACGGCCGGAATTCGGATCGTAGAATCGCGGGACCAGGCTCAGGAGCGTGCTCTTGCCGGCTCCGGTTCCCCCAACGATCGCGGCGATTCGGTTCGGCGAAATGGAGAGATCGATCTCTTTCAACACCGGCTGGCTGGCCGCGTAGCCGAAACTGACGTCCTCAAACGCGATTGCGCCGGCCGTTGCACTGATCTCCGTGGCGTCCGCCGCATCCACCACATCATCCGCGCGGTCCAGCACCTCAAAACAACGCTTCGCGCCGGCGGTGGCTCCTTCCATCGCCCAGGTCGTGTAGGTAAGCTCCTGGAGCGGCTGGTAAAGCATGCCGAGATAAATGCTGAACAGGATAAGCGATCCGAGGCTTAGCGTTCCCGCCAGAACATGGAGGGTGCCGAGGTAATACATGGCGGCCGTTCCCAGGGCCATCAAAGTGCCGATGACAAGGGCGCTCTTAACATTGGTCAGCGTCAGGCGCAGATTCGCTTCCAGGCTTTCGTTCGCGCGCTGCCGGAATTGAGAGACTTCGTAATCCTCACGGCCGAACGCGTGGACCATTCGTATCGCACTCAGACCCTCCTGCGCTTGGACGAGCACAGCGCTGTCCCGCTCCTGGATCGAGGTCGATTCGGTGCGGATGCGATGGGCGAAAAAGTAAATCGCCACGACGATGAGCGGGATGATGCTGAGCGATAGAAACGCCAGTTTCCAATCCAGGCGCAGCATGATAACGAACATCCCGATCAACATCATCCCGGAGCTGAAAATGTTGGTGAACCCCTTGTTGTAAATCGTCTGAATCGATTGCGAATCGTAGGCCACTCGGAAGCTCGAATCGGCGGATCGCCGGCTGTCGTGGTACTTGAGCGAAAGTGACTGGAGATAGGCATACAGGTCGGTGCGCAACTTCAGAAGAGCCTGGAGGCCGATCTTCACGAAGAGGTAATTCGTCGCCAGGTTCACCAGACCCCAGCAAAGCTGGATGCCGACGACGGCAAGGCAGAGCAGGGGAATGAGGCGGGGGGAACTTCCAAAGGGCGCGTTGGGATTCGCGGGCAGGATGTCGTCGACGATGATCTTGAATGGCCACGGCCGGAGGAGGCTCAGAGCGATCGCCCCAAGGGAGAGCGCGAGGCCAAGGACGGTCTCGGCCGCGAAAGGCCGGTAGTACTTCAGGACGCGGCGATAAATCGACATGGTTTAAATTGCAGATTGCAGATTGCCGATTTCAGATTGATCTAACGCCGACGTTTAGCCGTCTCCCACGCTAAATCCGATATCATCAATCTGAAATCCGCAATTTTTTCATGCATCATCTTCTCGAAATTTGGTTCGGCTGGGTTCAGGAATGGGGCTATCTCGGCGTCATCATTCTCATGGCAATGGAAAGCTCGATCTTTCCGGTGCCCAGCGAGCTGGTCATTCCGCCGGCAGCGTTCCTGGCTGCGGAAGGCAAAATGAATGTTTATGGAGTGATCGCGGCGGGAACATTTGGCTCATGGTTGGGCGCCGCCGCCACATATTGGGTGGCACTTTGGCTCGGACGCGCGGTGATCGCCCGCTGGGGTCGCTACTTCTTTGTTAATGAAGCGAAGCTCGACCGCGCTGAACGCTGGCTGCACCGTTATGAACAGGGAGGCATCTTCTTCGCTCGGTTGCTGCCCGTAATCCGCCATTTGATATCAATTCCGGCGGGCCTGATTCGGATGAACTTTTGGAAGTTCAGCCTGATGACGGTAATCGGCTCGGCCATCTGGTGCTCGGTCCTCGCCTGGTTCGGGCAGACCGTCATCACCCGGGAGATGATTGAGTCGAGAGACGTCGGCGCGCTGGTAACCGCGGTCAAAACGAGCCAAAACTTCCATTACATCCTGATCGCCATCGTTGTTCTGACCATCCTCTACTTCCTCGTGATGCGGTTGACGGCCGGACGACAGGAAGCAGCGCGCTGACACAGAGAGTGTCGCGAAAGCTGACACTTGTGTCTGCGTCCGGATTCGGGGAGCAATCGCCTTCGACGCGAGACATCAGCGTCCACGAGGAGGCCGGGAAGCGCGCCTAATTGGCACTCGATTTGCTATCTTTCCCGGCACAACCTCATGAAAAAAAACACTCAAATCCTGAAGCCTCGTAAACTTTCTCTCGGCGACCTGATCCTCGCGGTCAGCTCCTGCACGAAAAACACGAAGGAAACCGTTGCTGCAGTTGCCGATTTGCTTGGCAGCGGCCAGGTCCGGGTTGAAAACAACGGCCGATTCACTCGCGCCCGCGTTTGCTAATCGCGTCATAACAAAGCTTTCCGAAAAGCGTCGCTCCTGCGGTGGACCCGTGGAAGCGGCGCTTTTTGCGTACAAAACACTTTCCGTTTCCGTGCCGGCTTTTATCGTGACCGGGTGATCGATCGTTATTCCCGGCCTCGGATGCGCCAGCTCTGGTCGGAGGAACGCAAATTCCAGATCTGGCTGGAGATTGAGACCCTGGCGTGTGAAGCGATGGCCGAGCTCGGCCAGATTCCGGCGGAAGATGCCGCTGAGATCCGCAAAAAAGCCCGTTTCTCTATCGCGGAGATCGCCGAGATCGAGAGGAGGACGAATCACGACGTTATCGCGTTTTTAGAGAACGTGGCAGACTCGGTCGGCCCGGCCGCGCGGTGGATGCACCAGGGTCTGACGTCCTCCGATATTCTGGATACGACGCTGGGCGTTCAACTCACCGAGGCGTGCACCATTCTCGCCGAAGGTCTGGCTGAGCTGAGAGCCGCAGTCGCCGTCCAGGCTCGTCGTTACAAGATGACGCCGATGATCGGCCGGAGCCACGGCATCCATGCCGAGCCGATCACGTTCGGGTTGAAGCTGGCTTTGATGTTCGACGAGTTCGGCCGGGCCGAAGAACGCCTCGCCCAGACGAAGGAGAGGGTCCGGGTGGGCAAATTAAGCGGGGCTGTCGGAACCCACGCCCATCTGGATCCCGCTATTGAAGCAAAAGTGTGCGAGCGCCTTGGATTGAAGGCTGCGAAGATCTCAACTCAGATCATTCAACGCGATCGGCACGCCGAGTTTGGCACCACCCTGGCGCTCATCGCTTCGAGTATCGATCGCTGGGCGACCGAATTTCGGCATCTCCAGCGAACTGAGGTGCTCGAGGTAGAGGAATATTTCGCGGAAGGCCAAAAGGGCAGCTCAGCTATGCCGCATAAGCGGAACCCGATCACCGGTGAACGCCTCAGCGGACTCGCGCGTGTCCTGCGCGGCAACGCGATCGTTGGTTTGGAGAACGTCGCCTTATGGCATGAACGGGACATCAGCCACTCCAGCGCGGAGAGGATCGTTTTGCCTGATTCGTCGATTCTCCTCGACTACATGCTGGGTAAACTGACCGAGCTCGTGGAAGGGCTCCAGGTTTATCCCCAACGGATGGAGCAAAACATGGAGCTCACGAAAGGCCTGTATTGCAGCCAGTCGGTCTTGCTGGCCTTGACCCGAAAAGGCGCGGATCGCAAAGCCGCCTACGAAGCAGTCCAGCGCGCCGCGATGAAAACATGGAAGGAGGGCGAGCCATTTGCGGCGAATGCAAAACGAGAGCCGGAGATCACGGCGCGGCTGTCGGAATCGGACATCGATGGCCTTTGCTCACTCGACATTCATCTGCGGCATGTCGAGGAGACTTTCCGGGCCGTCGGCTTGGATTCGTAGCTTCTAACGAAGCGCCGGGCTGAGGAGCAATTCCTCGATGCGACGCGAGGAATCCAAAAGGACCTGAGTGGTTTCGAATTCGGTCCCGGCTGCTACTGCGTTGTGCGCGTCGAAGCTAACCCGAACCCGGTCGTGAGCAGGCCGCAAGACCAGCTGTTCAACCTCAAACCGGTCGGAGAGCTCGACGCCGGCTACCTTGAAAAGGGCGACCAACTGCATTGTCATGGGCGCGCTTTGGCCGGCGCTCAGCTCGATCGGCGCGCTCTGGTTGAGCAGGGCAATCTGGGTGATCTGGAGTTGGTTCCTCATTTGGATCGTGTTGGCCGGCTGGCGGGTCGGCAACACCCGCATGAGATGAATGCGCCCATTTTGATCCAGCTCGACCGACCCAATCTGAAAACCGGCCAGCAGGTTCTCTGTGGGCTTGGATGAGTGCGAAAGCGACAAGGTTGACGCGGTCGGCCGAGCCCGAATAACTCCAACGCGCAAGCCGGGCGTAAACTGGACCGCCACCACTTCCATTCCCAACCCCAGGACGACAGTGCTTCCGTTGGCCGCTGCGAGGGGTGACGCAGCGGGAGCGGAAATGGCCGGTTTCGGGCTGGCCGGCGGCGGAAACGGCAAAGGCGGCGGGACAACGGGCGCTTGCGGAATTGGTGGTCGCGAAATCGGCGCTGTGGTGATTTCGACTGCGGGAGGGGGAACCACTGTTTGCGCGATGGGCGCGGGCGCAGGAATGGCCGAAGGGGGCGGTATGACCGGTTGCGCAGGGGCGACCGGCGGAGGCGGAGACGACGGCACGGCCGCGGTCGGGGGCAGAATTTTCTCCGGCGCCTCTTTCAGGGCTTGGGCGCCATTCTTTTTCGCGGGCTTTTTCCCGTTGCCATGCGGAGTAGGGGTAGCTGGAAGCGGTTCGCGTGGGGTCTCCGGCAACGGACCCTTGGCCAGGTTCTCCTTCACGAGAGCGAGGAGCGCTTCAGAGAGAAAGGGCTTCGCAATCGTGGCTACGACGTTAGGGTACTTGCGCGCTGTGGCGGCCATTTCCGAAACATGACCGGACATCATTAGAACCGGGACGCGGGCCGTTGCCTCGTTCTGGAGCAGACGCTCGCATACCTGGTCGCCACGCAAATCGGGCAGGCTATAATCGAGCAGGATGATATCGGGGACGATGACCTCAGCCCGTCTCACGCCCTCACTGCCCGTGAACGCAGTCACAATTTGGAGCGAAGGATCCGCCGTGGCCAGGGTGTCCTCGACGAAAATCAGGAGCATTTCCGTGTCGTCGATGACCACGATCTTCTTCCCTGTTTTCGTCGCAGCTTTGACCGGTTTGGGCGGCTTGATGGCGGCGGGCGGGGGAGCGCTCGGAGGTTCGACTGGCGACTCACGCATCTGCCGCAGGCACTCGAAAAAAACATGCGCCCAGGTCCCGTGAACGGTCCGCGGTGCCTCGACGACCCTTTCCGTCTCGCGGGCTTGAGGGTTCGTCCACCGCAGCATCTGACAGACAGCGCCGGGGCCGGTAAAGTTGCCGGTGATTGCGTGAGTGATGTGGCCATCGAGAAAATGAATTTCTCCTAATCGATCGTCACTCGAGCGCAGATGAAGCACCGCGGTGGCCAGATTCAACCCCTGGAGCGGGATGAGGTCGCGCACGCCGAGGTCGCGCAGTGTTCCGCGCGAATCGCCGGAGGCCGCATTCGTCCAGGGCCCGAGGAGCGCCTGGACGGCAGCACCGAATTCCGCGAGCTCGAAAGGCTTATCAATGAATTGAAGCGCGTTGGAGCCCGAACGATTCGCGTTCATCTCAACGGGAACTCCGGACCCGATCGCGAGGAAGCGCGCGGAAGGGTGAGCAGCATTGAGCCGGCCGAGAAACTCGACGGCGTCCGCGCGGGGCGGATCGAAATCGACGATGAAAAGTTGCGGCGAAATCTCACCGGCGGCGGCCTCTGCGTCCGCGAGGGATTCGGCGACGTGGACCTTGTGGTGGGGTGCGAACTTCTTGAGCGCCGAGGTCAGGGCCGCCGCTAGCGCATCGTATTCTTCGACGAGAAGAACGCTAGGCGCTGTCCCGGCAGGGAATTCTTGGGAAGCAGGCACGGCAGGAGCGAACGAAAAGGCCGAGAATAGAAAGAGCGCTGGGCATGTCAAAGCAAAGCCAGCGCAAGTTGCATGCCCCCAGGGAGCCCGGCCCCTGGGCCGACCCTATTCGAAGCGTAAGGCCTCGATGGGATCAAGTGACGCCGCGCGGTAGGCCGGATAAAAGCCGAACCCGATCCCGATCGCGGAGCAGACGACCAGGCCTGCGATCGCCCACCCGTAGGGAAAAACGAGCTCGGCCTGGAGCCACGCCGCCAGCAAATTACCGCCGACGACGCCAAGAATGATCCCGACGATCCCCCCAGCCTCGGAGATAAAGACCGCTTCAGTCAGGAATTGCCGCAGGATGTCGCGGCTGCGCGCTCCGATTGATTTGCGGATGCCAATCTCCTTCGTCCGCTCCGTGACACTCACCAGCATGATGTTCATGATTCCGACACCGGCCGCGATCAATGCAATGAGGCTGATGACAAAAGCTCCGATTCGCACGACTCCGGCAATCGACGCGAACGCGCTCTTCAAGGAATCGTTCGAGTAAATCTCGAAGTCGTCCGGTTGATTCGGTTTCAAACCGCGGGCCAGGCGCATGGCGCCGATGCCTTTGTCGAGGGTGCGATTGTAACTTTCCTGGGAGAAGGATTGGGTGGCAATGTTCACCGTGCGCTTGGCTGAGCCGAAATTCTCGAAAAACCGGGTGATAGGCATGACGCAGATGTCGTCCTGGCTCTGTCCGAAAGCGGATCCTTTTTCCCCGAGCACGCCGATCACCGACATCGGGTGTCCATTTATCTTGATGATCTTTCCGATAGGCGATTCGTGCGGGAAAAGACTCTTCTCAATCGTTTTGCCGATGAGGAGGACATTCCGCGCGAGATCGACGTCTTCGTCGGTGATGTTGCGGCCGTAGGAGAGCGAATACGAATTGGCGGCGAGGAAGCTTTTGTTCGAGCCAGCTACGGTCAGGGCGGGCGGGGTCTTCAAACCGTTGTAGGTGCATTGGCCTCTGAAATCAAAGCACTTCAGGCAAACGTCTCGAGCTACACCCTCCATCAAGTGCTGGTAACGCAGCGCCTGGGCGTAGGTGATGTTTCTCCGGTTCTCATATTTTTCGGCATTCCGCCCGCCTTGCCCGCCGCTGACGGGATACTTGGCGAACTGGAAAATGTTCGAGCCGAGAAAACTGATTCCGCTTTCGATCGAGCTTTGCAGGGCGCCGATCGCGGTCATGACGGAGATCACGGAGAAAACGCCGATGGTGATCCCGATCATGGTCAGCCCGGAGCGCAGCTTGTTTGCGCCTAACGACTGCATGGCCATGGCCAGGATTTCTCGAAATCGCATACGTCCCATGTGTCCTATCCCGGCTCTATTCGTAGCGCAGCGCTGTGACCGGATCCAGGCGTGAGGCCGACCACGCTGGCGCGAACCCTGAAACCAGCCCGGTGAAGATCGAGACAAACATGCCGATCAAGACGAGCCCGATGGAAAACTGCACGGGGAATGACGGAAACGCCGTAGCGATAGCGAAACACATCGCGTAGGCGAAAGTCAGCCCGATCAGTCCTCCCAAAATGCAGAGCGCGGTCGATTCAATCAGGAATTGAAGGAGAATCGTTCGACGCCGGGCGCCCAACGCCTTTCGGGTGCCGATCTCTTTCGTCCGCTCCTTTACGCTGACGAAGGTGATGTTCATGATCCCGATGGCGCCCACGAAAAGAGAGAGCCCGGTTATAAAAAGACCGGCAAGGGCAATCGAATTCTTCACCGGATCGAGCGTGCTTTTAAATGCCTGCTGCTCGTTAATGTTGAAGTCGTTTTTCTTTTCGGCAGGAAGCGCGCGGACGCGGCGCATCAGACCGGTCAGCTCGTCCTTGGCCTCGGCCAGCTTCTGTTTGTCGCGGACTTTCACTCGAATGTCCGACTCGCTTTTCGCACTGAAGAACTTTTTGAAAGCAGGCAAAGGGACGATGACGATCGAATCAAGACTGAACAGCCCGAGAAACGATCCCTGCCGGGCGCCAACGCCGAGCACGCGAAATTGCTGACCGCTGATTTGCACATCTTTTCCAATCGGGCTTTCCGATGGGAAAAGCGCGTCGGCGACGTCGTAACCGAGCAGACAAACATTCGCCGCGGTTCGGGTCTCGATCTCGTTAAAGAAGCGGCCTTCACTAAAGTCGACCACTGAAATCACAGGGTAATCGGAGGTAGTGCCCTGGATGAAAATGCTGGTCACCTGGTTGTCGTCGCGCTTGACGCTCTTCACTACGTTCGACGTCGGCACCGCCAGGATCAGGTTCGTATTCGGCGTCGCAGCGATCATCCGATTCAACGTCTCTGCGTATTCGGTCTTAATCTCGCGGCGGTCCCGGTAGTTCCACCAGTCATTCACCCGCGCCCAGGGAAACTGGCTGACGTAGAGCACGTCGTCGCCGAGGATCGACATGCTTTTGTCGAATCCCTTTTGAATTCCGGTAATCGCGGTGCCCATCAACGTCACCGCGACGATTCCAATAATCACGCCCAGTGCGGTGAGCATGGAGCGGGTCTTATTGGAATGCATCTGCGCGAAAGCAATTTTCCAGCTCTCGGTCAGCTCGTAGATGAACCGCTTCATTCGGTATAGGCGAGCGATTCCTCGTTCGCCAATGCGGAAGGCTCGTCGCTCTCGATCAGGCCGTCCCGCAGGAAGACCGTGCGCCGCGCGTGCCGGGCGATATCGGGCTCGTGGGTAACCAGAATGATCGTGTGTCCGTGCTGATACAGGTTCTCGAGCAGTTGCATGATCTCTTCGCCGGTCTTGGAATCCAGGTTCCCGGTCGGTTCGTCCGCCAGGATGATCGAAGGTTCATTGACCAGCGCGCGCGCGATCGCGACCCGCTGCCGTTGCCCGCCCGATAACTCGTTAGGTTTATGATGCAGACGGTCTCCGAGACCGACAGCGCGGAGAGCGTCGGCCGCCCGCTCCTCTCTCAACTCCGGCTCAATCCCGGCGTAGATCAGCGGCAGCTCAACGTTCCGCAAACTCGTCGAGCGGGGGAGCAGATTGAATGTCTGAAAAACGAACCCGATCTCATGATTCCGAATCGCGGCCAGCTCGTCATCGTTCATGATTGAGACATCTTTTCCGTTAAAGGAATAGCGGCCGGAGCTGGGAGTATCCAGGCAGCCGAGCATGTTCATGAGGGTCGATTTTCCGCTCCCGCTCGGTCCCATGATCGCGAGGTATTCGTTCCGGCGAATTTGAAGGGAAACGCCGCGCAAGGCGTGAACCGTCTCTTCACCCATCACGTAATGCTTCGTGATGTTTTCGATATCGATGACGACCAGGGACATTCTAAACTTCCTCTTCGTCAGGAGTTGCTTCCGTGGGAGAGATTAAGCGGAAGAAGCGGAGGAGATTGGTTACTTCTTCGCCTCTTTCTCGATCTCCACTTTGGCGCCATCCTTTAGCTTGCGACTGATCGCGCTGTAACTGCCGGAAATAACTTCATCGCCCGGCTGCACGCCGTTCGTGATCTCCATGTAGGTGTCGTCGGCAATCCCGGTTGTGACTTTCACCCAATGCGCCTTGCCGTCCTTGCCCATCGTAAACACACCCTTGCTGATTTTGTCGCGTTCGGCTTTCTCGGTCTGCTTCTCGAGCTTCTGGTTGGTAAACTCGGCGGCGTTGTCTCCTTTGTCCGTCTCGGCCTGCTTTTGTTTACGCTTTTCTATTTCCTCCGGGCTGAGATTGCTGTCGCCCGTCCGGATCGTGACGCTTTGCATGGGCACCGCGACGACCTGCTCAACCTTGTTTGTCTGGATCTCCGCGGTGCAGCTGAGGCCGGGGCGCAACTGAACATCGTTGTCCTCGATGTGGGTTTTCACTTCAAAGTTGGTGACCTCCTCCTGCGTCCCGGTCCCCGTTGTCTTGCCAGTGTTCGCAATCTGGACCACGGTCCCGTGGAACTTTCGCTCTCCGTAGGCGTCGATGGTCACGATCGCCTTGTCGCCCACTTTGACGTTAACGACGTCGTTTTCGTTTACGTCCACCCGGGCTTCCATGCTGCTGAGGTCCGCCACCCGCATGACTTCGGTGCCGGCGAATTGATTAGTGGCCACGACGCGCTCACCGAGCTTGCTGTTGAGCATGGTGACGGTTCCGTTGATCGGAGAATAGATCGTCGTCTTGGAAAGCTGATCGCGGGCCTGGCTCGAACCAGCTTCCGCCCGCTCGATTTCGTGCTGGCTGCTTTCGAAGGTTGAGGACGCGACGTCGCGCGCTGCCTGGGCGGAAGTGTATTCGGATTCCGCGATCATCTTTTTGGAATAGAGGTCCTGAGCGCGTTTCAAATCCTGTTCAGCCTTCAGCAGGGTAGCCTTCGCCTGAAGATGCATGGCTTTCGCAGCGCTGATCGCGGCCTGCTGCTGTTCGACCAAGGCCTTGTAGGAATCGGGTTTGATCTTCACCAAGAGATCGCCCTTCTTCACCGCCTTCCCGTCGTCCACTGGCAACTCAATAATTTCGCCGGCTACTTCCGGCGAGATCTTGACCTCGACTTCCGGCTGAATTTTTCCGGTCGCGGATACGGTCTGAACAATTGTGCGCCGGACTGCCTTTTCGGTCGTCACCGGAATCGGTTTCTCCCGTTTCCCCATGATCGTGGAGATGACGATCCAGAGCACCAGCAAACCGATCGAACCAAAGATAATGTAGCGCCGGCGGCGCGAGCGGCGTTTGCGAGGTGGTAAAGCGGGGGTTGCGACTTGATGCATTTCAGTAGGGGGATTGGTGTCGCCTATGGGGATTGGCGGCTTTAGCGCTTTCGAAAGCAAATCTCGTTCACTCCAAGATCACGGTTTTTCGCGGTGGCCGATAAAAGACGCTCATCTCTAACTAGATGCAACTGCCACATCAGCCAGATTCAACCTGTTTGGGCCCGGAAAAGCAATCCCGTTGGTCTCCCCGATCCGGCACTGGATTTGGCCGATGGCCCACTGGGCGTGCTCCGCTATAAGAGGCTCCGCATCGCGTGCTGCGGCTTCCAAAGCTGCGAGATCAGCAGCGTCCCCGATATTGCCCAGCGCCACACAGACGTTCCTGAGGAAACCGCGACGTTTCACTCGTTTGATGGGCGAGCCGCGGAAGGTCTCGCGGAACTGTGCGTCGTCGAAGGCGAGATAATCTCGCAGGTGCATTCCGATGGCGGGTCGGGGGGCAAAAGCCGATTCCCGGGAGGCCGCGGCAAAGCGATTCCATGGGCAGACTTCGAGGCAATCGTCGCAGCCGTAAATCCTGTCGCCGATCAGGGGTCGCAGTTCGAGGGGGATCGGGCCTTTGGACTCGATCGTTAAATAGGAGATGCAGCGTCGAGCATCCAAGCTATACGGCTCGGTTATCGCGCCGGTTGGGCACGCGGTGATACATCGTTGACACGTGCCGCACCGGTTCGCCTGCGGCGGGTCCGCGGGAAGATTGAGAGTCGTCAAAATCTCGCCGAGGAAGAACCACGTCCCGAGTTTCGGGTCGACGAGCATCGTACTTTTGCCGTGCCAGCCGACGCCGGCTTCGGCCGCATGATCGCGCTCCAGAACGGGTCCTGTATCGACGTAGCACTTCTGCTTGCCGCCCAGCTGAGTAAGAAGATCGCTTAACTGCTCAAGCTTTCGCAGCATGACGTCGTGGTAGTCGTCTCCCCAGGCATAGCGCGCGATCTTTCCGCGGACGCCGCCCTCATCTCCGCGCTTTGCAAACTGCCGATCGCCGGGCCCCAGCCAGTAATTCAGCGCCACGACGACGATCGAACACGCTCCCGGTAAAACCTGTTGCGGGTCGATCCGCTTCTCCGCGCCGCGCTCCATCCAGTGCATTTCTCCGGCGTGCCCCTGTTCGAGCCAGCCGCGAAATGCTTCAGCATGCGGCGGAGAGCCGAGCCTTGCGATCCGGCACGAATCGAAGCCGAGCGCCAGGGCCCGGCTTATCAATGTCTGCTTTAGCCGCTCCCCAGGCACGTTCATGACTGCACAAGATCCAGAATCTTCCTCGCCACTTCGTCGTGCTTCAGGAGCGTAGTGTCCACTTCCGCGTCGGCCGCCTCCCGGTAGAGAGGAAGTCGATCGCGCATCAGCTCCGCGGCGGTTGCACGGGGGTTTTCCGTTTGGAGGAGCGGTCGCATCGATCGCTTGGAAATGCGCGCGAACAGCGTTTCGTCATCGGCCGAGAGTAGGACAACCCGGCCGAGCCGCCGGAGAAGTTTGCGATTAGCCGATGAGAGGATGGCACCGCCTCCGGTTACGATGATGGCAGGTCCCTGGTCGGCAAGCTGCCGGAGCGTCTGGGATTCGCTTTCGCGAAAGGCGTGCTCCCCGTGTTCGGCAAAGATCTCGGGGATACTCAGCCCGAACCGTTTCGTGATGAGCTCGTCTGTGTCGAAGCGCGGCAGGCCGGTCATCCGGGCCAGGGCACGCCCGGCGGACGATTTCCCGGCGCCCATGAAACCGATCAAAACGATAGAGTTGCCACGTTCGTTCATTCGAAAAAGCCCTTTGCAAGCAGACCAGTTCTAGGGAAGTGATGAAAGTCTATCATGTCGCAGCCAAAAACTCCCGCGCCGCTCGTGGCCGTAGTCATGGGAAGCACGTCGGATTGGGAAACGATGCGCCACGCGGTGGAGCTCCTGGACGAGCTCGGTTTGCCTAACGAGCACAGAATTGTTTCCGCGCATCGCACCCCCGACATGATGGCGGACTTCGCGCGCCACGCCGCCGGGCGCGGCCTTCGCGTCATCATCGCCGGAGCTGGCGGTGCGGCCCATTTGCCTGGGATGGTCGCGGCCTATACCTGGCTCCCGGTTTTAGGTGTGCCCATTCAATCGCACGCCCTTCATGGGATGGATTCTCTGCTATCGATCGCGCAAATGCCGACAGGCGTTCCCGTCGGAACCCTCGCGATAGGGACCGCCGGCGCGACAAACGCGGCCCTCCTTGCCGCCAGCATTCTAGCCGTGAGCGACGAAAAGATTCGGAAGAAAGTCGAAGTCTTCCGGAAGCGGCAAACTGAGGCGGTCCTGGCGCAGCGCGCGCCATGACGCGTCCGTTTCTGCCCGGGGCAACCATCGGGCTGATGGGGAGCGGACAGCTCGGCCGGATGTTTGCGATTGCAGCGCGAAGAATGGGTTATCGGGTGGCGGTCTTCAGCCCGGATAAGGATTCCCCGGCCGGACAATTCTGCGACCGCGAGGAGACGGGCGCCTACGACGATGAAGAAGCGGTCCGCGCCTTCGCACGCCAAGTGGACCTTTTGACGTTCGAATTCGAAAACATCCCGCGGCAGACGATTGAATGGTGCGCGGAGGAATGTGAGGTGCGCCCCGACGCTTCGGTGCTTCACACCGCGCAAAATCGGCTCCGGGAAAAGAATTTTCTCGCGGCGGAAGGCGTCCCGGTCGCGCCGTACCGCGCTGTCCGCAGTGCGGCTGAGCTGGCCACCGCTTTGCGGGAGCTCGGCACCCCGGCCATCCTCAAGAGCGCCGCGTTCGGCTACGACGGCAAGGGTCAGCAATTTATCGCCGGAACGACCAACCCGGACGATCTTTGGCGCGAACGCCCGGGGGCGGAGTTGATCCTGGAAGGCGCAATCGATTTCGAAAAGGAGGTATCGGTAATAGTTGCCCGTGGCCCGGACGGCACGGTCGCCACGTTCCCAGTCTGCGAGAACATTCATCGCGAGCACATCCTGGACATCACGGTCGTCCCGGCGCGCGTCCCCGAGGCCGTCGAAAGGTCTGGTGCAGAACTGGCCCGGACGATAGCCGAGAAAATGGAATTGGTTGGCCTGCTTGCTGTCGAAATGTTCCTTCAGCGGGACGGACAGCTACTCGTGAACGAGCTGGCCCCGCGTCCCCACAATTCCGGCCATTGGACGATTGAAGGCTGCGTCACCAGCCAGTTTGAGCAGCACGTCCGAGCCGTCTGCGGCCTGCCCCTCGGCACGGCGGCGATCCTGCAGCCCTGCGCAATGGCGAATCTTCTCGGCGACCTGTGGGAGGCCGGCTCCCCGGATTGGGCGGCTGCGCTCGAGGTCGAGGGCGTTCACCTGCATTTGTATGGCAAACATGAACCGCGATCGCGGCGCAAGATGGGCCACCTCACCGCTCTGGGTTCGACCGCGGAAAAGGCGATGGCCGCGGTTATCCAGGCGCGAGACGCACTGCGGGGCCAGGGGCGGTGAAAACCGAAGTCCTATCCGGGCGTGCGAGCGAGACCCTCGACCGGGCGACGGAGGCTCTTCGTCGCGGCGACCTAGTGGCAGTACCGACAGAGACTGTTTATGGGCTTGCCGCGGATGGATTGCGCGAGGAAGCCGTGTTGAAAATCTTCCAAGCAAAGTCGCGACCGCGATTCGATCCGCTGATCGTCCACCTGCCGGGGGTCGACTGGGTCGATCGATTGGCAAAGATGGATGACGGGGTTGTCCCGCAGTTCGGCGAGTTGCATAAGCACTTTTGGCCCGGACCGCTTACATTCGTTTTTCCGCGGAAAACCGTAGTGCCGGATGTTGTCACTGCCGGCCTCGAAACGGTGGCTGTCCGGGTGAGTGCCCACCCGGTGTTGACCGCGATCCTACGCAAGTTCGGAGGACCGGTCGCCGCGCCGAGTGCCAACCGGTTTGGGAGGATCAGCCCAACGACCGCGGCACACGTCGTGGATGAGTTGGCGGGCCTGATCCCCTTGGTGATCGATGGAGGCCCGACCAACCACGGGATTGAGTCGACGATCGTCGCGCTCCGGAATGGCCGAATTGAGGTGCTGCGGCGTGGACCCGTTACTGAAGAGGAACTGGCCGAGTTCGGCGATGTGGTCGTGGTCGCCGCGAGTTCGCATCCGGAAGCGCCGGGTCAACTTCCAACACACTATGCCCCGGAAACGCCGCTACAGCTTATCGCCGATGGCTCAAGTTTCTCTCCGCCGGCAAATAAGCGTTGTGGGTTGCTTGCGTGGAAAGGCAGTCTGCTGCAGCACTTCTCGACGGTCCGGCGGTTGAGCGAGCGGGAGGACTTGGCGGAAGCCGCCCGGAACCTGTTTCGGTATCTGCGCGAGCTCGACGGCGCGGGCCTCGATTTGATCGTCGCGGAGAGGGTGCCGGAACAGGGCCTGGGAGCGGCGATCAACGACCGGCTGCGAAGAGCAGCGGCCCGCGCGTCTAGGCCTTGTGAGCGAGCGCCGCTTCGATGAACCCTTTGAACAAGGGGTGCGGTTTATTCGGTTTGCTCTGGAATTCCGGATGGTATTGGCAGGCCAGGAAATAGGGGTGGCCCTTGAGCTCAATCAACTCAGCCAGGGTCCCGTCCGGAGAAGTGCCTGAGATGGTGAACCCTTTTTCACCCATCTTTTCGCGATACTTCATGTTGAACTCGTAGCGGTGCCGGTGGCGCTCCAGCACTTCGGCGTCTCCATAAATTTTTTCCGCGACAGTGCCTTTTGCAATTTTCGTAGGCCAGGTCCCGAGGCGCATGCTGGCGCCTTTGTTCTTCACGTCGCGCTGCTCATCGAGAAGACAAATGACCGGGTCCGGCGCGTTCTCGTCGAACTCGGTGCTATTGGCCCGTTCCAAACCACAAACGTTCCGGGCGAATTCGATCGTCGCTACCTGCATTCCGAGGCAGAGGCCGAGGTAAGGAATGTTGTTTTCCCGCGCGAACCGCGCCGCGCTAATTTTGCCCTCGACTCCGCGTTCGCCGAATCCACCGGGGATCAGGACACCGGCGACATCCTTGAGATGACCGTCAATTCCGCCCTCCAGCTTTTCCGCGTCGATCAACTCCAGCTGGATGCCACAATCCTGGCTCGCGGCGGCGTGAGTGAGCGATTCATAGATACTCTTGTAGGCGTCCTGCAGATCGATGTATTTGCCGACGACCGCGATTTTGATGTGCTTTCGCGGGCTGACCACGCGCTCGACGAATTTTCGCCAGTTAGCCAGATTCGGCGCCGGGACGGTGACATGGAGCAGCTCGCAAATGAGATCGTCCAATCCTTCGGCGTTCAACATGAGCGGCATCTCGTAGATGGTATGCTCGACATCGCGCGCCTCGATCACTCCGCGCGGCGAAACGTTACAAAACATCGAGAGCTTCTGCCGCAATTCCTTGTCGAGCGGATGCTCGGTCCGGCAGAGAAGTACCTGGGCCTGTAACCCGATTTCGCGCAGTTTGGCGATGCTCTGTTGGGTCGGCTTCGTTTTCAGTTCCCGCGCGGCCCGAATGTAAGGGACGAGTGTCACGTGAATGTTCACCACGTTTTCGGTGCCCACCTCGAGGATGAACTGGCGGATTGCCTCGAGAAACGGCAACCCCTCGATGTCCCCGGTCGTGCCGCCGATTTCCGTAATGACAACGTCGTATTTCGTCTCGTCGGAAAGCTCCCGGATGCGGTTCTTAATCACATCAGTGACATGCGGAATCACCTGGACGGTTTTACCGAGGTAATCGCCGCGCCGCTCCTTATTGATCACGGTTTCGTAAACCTGGCCGCTGGTGAGATTGTTATGCCGGGAGAGGACGCAATTGGTGAAACGCTCGTAATGACCGAGGTCGAGGTCGGTTTCGGCGCCATCGTTCAACACATAGACTTCGCCGTGCTGGAACGGATTCATCGTTCCCGGATCGACGTTCAGGTAGGGATCGAATTTCTGAAACACGACCCGCAGCCCGCGCAGCTCGAGAAGAGTCCCGAGGGATGCCGCCGCCAGGCCCTTGCCTAACGAGCTCACAACTCCTCCGGTAATAAAAATATACTTCATCTCGATCGCTTTCAGGCAGGAACGTCGCGGCCGGCTCTCTTCATCAAGCGCTCAATCGTTCTAGCGTCTTCCGGCGTGTCAACGCCGGGGGATCCGCTGCCGGTCATGACCACCCGAATTCTTACTCCATTCTCCAGCGCGCGCAATTGCTCGAGCGATTCTGTGATCTCGAGGGGCGAAGTTTTCCACCGAACAAAGCGAAGCAGAAGGTCGCGAGTGTAACCGTAGATACCCTGGTGACGGAGATATAAGGGGGGGGCGCTCTTTCGTTGGCCTGGTTTTCGGGCGGCTGTTTCTAAACCGCCGCTCCTTGCCGTAAAAGCGGGAATCGCCGCGCGGGAAAAGTAGAGCGCCTCGCCGGTTTGACTGACCACGACTTTGACTTGATGCGGCGATTGGGCGTCGGCGGGATCGTCGAATGGATGCGCCGCGGTGATCATCTCAAGCGATTTATTCCGCTCGAGCTCCCGGGCCAGGCGATCGATCAATTTCGGATCGATCAGCGGTTCGTCGCCCTGGATGTTGATCACGTGTGCGATGCCTTTGAGCTTTTTCGCGACTTCGGCGGCGCGATCCGTTCCGGTGGCGTGATTCGGCGAAGTCATCGCCACTTCCGCGCCCCAGTTGAAAGCTGCTTCCGCGATCCGTAAGTCGTCAGTAGCTATAACGAGCTGATCCAGGTTTTTCGCCCGCCGGCAGCGTTCCCAGACATGCCGGAGCAGCGGCTTACCGGCGATTTCGTGGAGCGGCTTGCCAGGGAAGCGGGTTGAACCCCAGCGCGCGGGGATAATGCCAACGGTCCGACTCATTGCTGCTCAAGAATGATGTCGGCCGCGTGTGCGATATCGCGCGCGACCCAGTCCGCCCGGGTGCCTTTTTGTCGGGCGCCATATCCGGTCTGCACGAGGATGGTCCGGACCCCAGCGTTCTGACCGCAACCGATGTCGCTCGCCTTGTCGCCGACCATAAAAGACCGTCGCAGGTCGAGCCAGAGATCGCGTTGT
Organism: Chthoniobacterales bacterium; assembly: GCA_035536995.1. Lineage (GTDB taxonomy): Bacteria > Verrucomicrobiota > Verrucomicrobiia > Chthoniobacterales > UBA10450 > AV80. Next base: position 60,764 of record DATLNB010000030.1, read on the forward strand.
GCTTCGAAAATCATTCCCGGGCCCGGTTTGCGCCGGACCGAACCGCTCCCGGGCAGGGCGGGGCAATAGTAGCTGGCATCGATCAGTCCCTCGCCAAGCTGGCGGCAAAACTCGGCTTCGACGGCACGATACTCCTTTTCGCCGAAGTACCCTCGCCCGATCCCGCTTTGGTTTGTGATGACGACCAGCTTGTAGCCGTTCTCTTTCAGGCGGCGCAGAGCCTCGCTGGCTTGCGGGAAAACTTCCACCCTGGCCGGGTCGCCGCAGTAATCGACATCCCTCATCAGTGTACCATCGCGATCGAGGAAGACGGCGGGCCAGCTCTCGTTAGAGGAGCCGGTCATGTTGAAAACTGGCGATCAATTCCTCAGGCGTCACCGTTGCTGTGCCAAGTTTGCCGACGACGACCGCGCTCGCGTGGTTCGCAATTTCGGCCGCTTCGACGGCCGACGCGCCACAGGAGAGGGCGAGCGTGAACAAGGCAATTGCCGTGTCCCCGGCGCCGGACACATCGAAAACCTGGCGCGCCCTTGTCGGAATGTGGTGAGGCTTCGTCCCTCGCTCGAAGAGCATCATTCCGTGTTCGCCCAGAGTGACCAGGAGGAGTTTGGTCTGCCATTTTTTCAACAACGCTTCGCCCACCCGCAAAAGAGCGCGGTCATTGCTCGCCGGTTCGACCGGTTCGCTCCAGGCAATCCCAGCCGCCAGAAACGCCTCATTTCGGTTGGGCTTCACCGCCGTTACTTTTTCCCAGTCGATCGAATGATGGGGATTCGGATCGCCGGTAACGGTCTTGCCCGCGGCGAGCGCCGCCGCAGAAATTTGCGCCACCAGGTCCGCTGTCAGGAATCCCTTCCCGTAATCTTCGAAAATAACGGCATCTGTTCGCGGCAGGCGGCGGCGGACAGAGGCGACGATCCGTGAAATCTGGGCCGGGGCAGGGGACCGGGGCTGTTCTCGATCCACCCGCACGACCTGTTGATTGCGGGCAATAATCCGGGTTTTCACGATGGTTGGAAACTTTGGGTCTTCAATGGCGCCCCGCGTGTCGATCTTTGTTTGGGCCATGAGTTCCCGCAGCTGCCTCCCGCCGCGATCGGTCCCGAGCAGGCCGATGACTGCGACGTCCTTAATGAACGCGCGGAGATTCCGGGCGACGTTGGCCGCCCCGCCCGGGTAAAAGCTCTCGCCCGTCACCTCCACCACCGGGACCGGGGCCTCGGGCGATATGCGCCCGACCTTGCCCCAGACGAACTCATCGAGCATCAGGTCGCCGATAACGAGAATGCGCCTCGTTTTCGCCCGTGCCAGGATGTCTTTCAGCCTTCGGGTGTTCATCCAACCGGAGGCGCGACAAAAAGAAAATCAGGTGAATGCCTCCAGCCGAAGGATTTGTTGCGATTCAAAGTCAAAATCTTGAGCGGGTGGATTTGTGCGGCAAAGACTTCTGCTTACTGTTAGCCATTAATCCTGAATACGAAGGCGAAATCAACAGTCGAAGAGCCCGATGATACCATTCGCTAAAACTTTCCAGATCACTGCTGTCCTTGCGGCCCTCTCGCTTTCCGCGGGGGCCGTGGAAGCGCCGAAGCAGGTGGACGTAAAGAACCTCTCCAAGAAAGTGGAGGACGTGGTCGTTCCATTGCCCAACGAGGTCTTTGGCGCCCTAAACAAATTGGGGGGCGTCAACTGGCGCGAATACGTTCGGAACGATAAGGGCGCGAACTTCACGGAGCGTCCCCGGATCGCGCTCCTCCTCGGCGCGGTCATTGCCGACGGGTTCATCGCTGTCCAGGCCGAGGATGCCTCGGCAGTAAAGGATATCGGGCAGCGCGTCCTGACCTTGTCGAAGGCCATCGGCGTCAGCAGCTCGATCACCGCTCACGCGAAAGCGATCACGGATGCGGCGGATAAACGGAACTGGGTGGGCGTTCGCCGCGAGCTGGACAAAACGCAGAGCAGCGTCCAACAGGCGATGAACGAGGTGCACGACGAGAAGCTGTCCCAGCTGGTCAGCCTTGGCGGCTGGCTCCGCGGCACCGAAGTGCTGACGGCCGTGGTCACGAAACGGTATTCCCCGGAGGGTTCCGAGCTTCTGCATCAGCCGGACCTGCTGAATTATTTTGAGTCACGGTTGCAGGCGATGCCCGAGTTTAATCTCAAGTTGCTCCAGGATATCCACTCCGCCCTGATTGAGGTCCGTCCGCTGATTGACGTCGGGGAAGCTCACATCCCGCCGGCTTCAGTAAAAAAGATCAACGACATCACCACGCGGCTGGGCGATGCGATTACGAAAAAAACGCCCTGATCCTTTCATGACTGCCTTCCTCAAAACTGCGTGCCGGACGAGCTTGATGCTCGCCCTTGCGTTTGTGGCTGTGCCTGCGGGCCGCGCCTCGGTCGACGATGCCCAATCGTTCGCTCTTCAAGCGGCTGAGCCGTACGTGAAGGAAGGGTTCCAGGTGCGCGAAGATTATTGGGGTGGGGACCTCGGCGCCGGCGAGAAAAAGGCCGTCCGCCAGCAGTTGTTCAAGGGAAACGAATACTGGTTCTGGCTCGGCACGGAAGTGGAGGCGGCAAAAGTCTCCGTCCACATTTACGATTCGGAAGGCAAGCTGGCCGAGACGGCGGATAGCTGGCAGAAAGGTCACTTCGCGGCGGCCCACATCACGCCAAAGAATACGGGCAGCTATTTCATTATCGTCGAGATCGAGCAGTCCCCGGAAGAACGGACCCACTGGGCGCTTGTTTACGGATTCCGCTAGTCGAACCGCAGCTCATAAACGAAGACGGAGGGCCGGATTGACTCTTCCGGCGAGGGCGCTATCATCCCGGCCCCTTGGCTAGGCCCTGCAATGACAGAAACGCGCACGCTGCAGTTCGATAGCGCCCGATCGGTCCAGTCGCTCTACGCGAATGACCTGAAGCTTTTGAAAACGCTCGAGGATTCTCTCGGGGTGAAAGTCACGACCAGGGAAGGCTGGGTGAAACTGGAGGGCGAGACCGGCCAGGTAGATCGAGCCCAGCGCGTTTTCGAGCAACTCGAGCAGGCCCGGCAAAAGGGCGTGGACATTCATAAACATGAATTCAGCTACGCTCTGAACTCGGTGACCGAGTCACGGCCGGACAATTTAAACGACGTAGTGGATGTGAGGATCACGACCTCGGCGCGTAAGGCGCCGATTGTGGCCCGCACCCTCGGCCAGCGTAATTACGTCGAGGCCATCCAGAAAAACGACATAGTCTTTGGCATTGGCCCGGCCGGGACAGGCAAGACTTACCTGGCCGTCGCGATGGCCGTGGCCGCTCTGAAAAAGGAACAGGTCAGCCGGATTATCCTGACGCGGCCCGCGGTCGAAGCGGGCGAGGCGCTGGGATTCCTCCCGGGCGATTTGCAGGAGAAGATCACGCCGTATCTGCGACCCCTCTACGATTCGCTGCGCGACATGATGGACGCCGAGGAAATCGAGCGCTCGGTTGCGCGCCAGACGATCGAGGTAGCGCCCCTGGCCTACATGCGTGGTCGCACTTTGAGCAATGCCTTTGTTATCCTCGACGAAGCGCAGAACACGACGACCGAACAAATGTTCATGTTACTTACCCGGATGGGACCGAACTCGAAGTGCGTCGTGACCGGGGACGTGACCCAGATAGACTTGCCGGTGAACAAACGTTCCGGCCTGGTTGAGGCGCTCCAAGCCCTGAAGAACGTGCAGGGAATTTCATTCGTCTACTTCAATGAGCGCGATGTAGTCCGGCACGAACTGGTCCGGGCGGTGATTAATGCTTACCAGCAACACCGTTCTCCCGCGAACGCAGGCGGCGGCGCCCCCAACCCCCGTAAATAAGATGTTCGATTTCCTCAAACGCAGCCAGCTGATCAAACGCGGTCTCGCCTCCCGCAAGACGCGCCGCCGCCGCACGAAAAACGAGCTGCTCCACAGCCTCGAGTACGCGCCTGCTACGAAGTATCTTATTTTTGCGGCGTTCGTTGCCGGGCTGGCCGCCCTGATTTTCAGCGGGCAACAACCCGAGCCGACGAAAAACTTCGTCATTTCCCTCCTCTTTTTCGCGACCGCCTTAACCCAGCTCTGGATCAACCAGCCGACCACGTTTCTTCGCAGCTCGCGCCTGCTCCTGGTTTTCGGCGTTATCTTCGTCCAGCTCGCTGCGACGAAGTTCCTGCTTGTCCTCTGCAACAGCGGCTCGTTCTCGTTTCTTCGTCCCGAGACGGTTGGTCTCATCGCGCCGTATGCCTTCGCGCCCCTTCTGTTGAGTGTATTGCTGGGTCGCAATCATGGCCTCTACGCCTCGGCGTTCGTCAGCCTCTGGAGCAGCATTTTGTTCGGCAAAGTGGATGCGCCGCTCCTGGTCTGCGGCCTCATCAGCGGGTTCACCGCTGTTTATCTGACCCTTCAGGTTCGGAAACGGAGCCGGCTCGTTCGGGCGGGATTCGGAGTCGGAATCGCGATTTGGCTGTTGTCGATGACGTTCGGCATCATCGGCCCGATCGATTTCCTGTCGCCCAACACGATCGATTGGAAATTACTCGGCATCCAGAGCGCGCTCGCAATCGGGAACGGGATCGTAACGGCGACGATCGTCGGAGGTGTCCTGCCGATCTTCGAGCACCTGTTCCAAGTCACGACCGACATTTCCTGGCTGGAAGCGTCCGACCTTAATCACCCGCTCCTTCGCCGGATGACAATTGAAGCGCCCGGGACCTATCACCACAGCCTGGTCGTCGCGAACTTGGCTGAGGCTGCGGCGGAATCGATCGGCGCGAACGCGACGCTGTGCCGCGTCTGCTCGTATTTCCATGACGTCGGCAAACTGGTGAAGCCGGAATATTTCACGGAGAACATGAACTTCGAGCGCAACCCGCACGACGACCTTGCGCCGACGATGAGCGCCCTGATCATTATTGCGCACGTGAAAGAAGGCGTTGACCTCGCCCTCAAACACAAGCTGAACCGGCAGATCATCGATATCATCCAGGAGCACCATGGGACCTCTCTGGTCTATTACTTCTTCAAGCGCGCTCTCCAGCAGCAGGAAGATGCCCGCACCGGCGGCAAGATCATGAACCTGCGGGAAGAAGACGTGCCCGACGTGAGCGAAGAAACATTCCGTTATCCCGGGCCGAAACCACAAACCAAGGAGAGCGCAATCATCAGCCTCGCCGACATGGTGGAGAGCGCTTCCCGAAGCCTGGAGAAACCGACGCCGCAAAAGATCGAGCAGCTCGTCAACGATTTGATCAGCCAACGAATCGCGGACGGCCAACTGGTCGAATGTGATCTGACGCTGGCTGACTTAAACCTGATCGCGGAACGTTTCCGTTTTACCCTGATGACCATGCTTCACACCCGGATCGCCTATCCGAAACACGACACTAAAATCACGCCGATCCGGGACGACAGCTTGCGACCCGACGTAATGGCGGCAACGCGCAAACCGGATTCGGCGCCTCCGATCTCCGCGGCCTGATTGTGAGCGAAGCCGCGCTTGAACGGCTCCAAGGTTGGGGGGCGGAGGTCGCGATTGTGCTCGGCTCGGGCCTCAATGCGCTGGTGCCGGACAGCGACACGGCCGAGTTCGTTGGGTATTCGGAGTTCGCCGAGTTGCCGCGCCCCTCAGTACCGGGCCACGCCGGGCGGTTCGTTCTCGGAAACGTCGGCCAGACAAAGGTGATCTTCGCGCAGGGCCGCGTTCATCTTTATGAAGGCCACACCGCAGGCCAGGTCACCGCGGGAATCAGAGCGCTCGCAGCGTCCGGCGTGAAGCGACTCATTCTGACCAACGCTGCCGGGCTCGCCAATGAAAGGTTTTCGCCCGGTTCATGGATGATGATCGCCGATCACCTTAATCTGACCGGCACAACCCCCTTGCTCGGGACGGCCACGTTTCTCGATCTGACTGAGCCGTATTCTGAAAATTTCCGAGCCTTGTTTCGGCACGCCGCAGACGCCGAAAACATCGTGCTGCACGAAGGGATCTATGCCGGATTGCTCGGGCCGCAGTACGAGACGGCCGCCGAAGTCCGGATGCTTCGGCAATTCGGGGCCGATGCGGTCGGTATGTCGACGGTGCTGGAGGCTATTCAGGCACGGGCGCTCGGTCTGGAGGTTGCGGGATTCTCGTGTCTGACAAACTGGGCGGCAGGCCTGAGCACGTCGCCTTTAAGCCATTCTGAGGTGCTCGAAACGGGGCGCGGCGCGGCTGACCAGTTCATCCGCCTCCTCAAGGCTGCTTTCAGTTCTACCTAATGAATCCTCAGGGCCGGATCTCAATCGGCGTGCCGTCCGGTACGGCGCGGTAAATTTCCTCGATCTCGAAATCCGTCACGGCAATGCAGCCTGCCGTCCAATCTCGGCGGCGATGAAATCTGCCGATCCAGCCGCCGCCGTTCGGCAGGCCGTGAATCATGATGTCGCTTCCAGCAGACAGTCCTTCGGTGGCAGCCCGATCGATGTCGTGCTGCTCGGGATAGGAAATGTGGAGAGCGAGGTGAAAATCACTGTCAGCTTTGTGGAAATCGATCGTGTAGATGCCTTCAGGCGTGCGCTGATCCCCTTCGTATTCCTTTGCTCCAACCGGAGCGCGACCTAGAGCGACCCGGTAGCGCTTCAGCAATTGTCCGTTCCGAAACAGGGCGAGCTCTCGGTCAGCCTTTTTGACCAGAATGCGATCGGCCACGGCGTCCCGGGGGAGGGGATTGAAGTTGACGTATGCGGCTGCGTAAACAGCCACTGCCGCACAGAGGACGAATATCCCCGCAAAGAGAAGTAGCTTAAACAAGCGGCCCAGACCCTAGGGCTGCTCGACTGGACGCCGGGCCCGCGGCTCCCGGTCCTTCGTTGTCGCTGTGCTCGGAACGGTCACGAACGGGCCGCCTTCCATCGGTGCACTCTCGGAAAATGCAACGTCAGGCATGTTACTCGGCAGACCTTCGAGCGGAAATTCCTTCCGGAGCGGAAAGTAAGGATAGCCTTCCCACATCAGGATGCGGCGCAAATCGGGATGACCGGCGAAGCGCAGGCCCATCATGTCGTAAATCTCTCGTTCGTGCCAGTTGGCCGTGGGCCAGATGCCCGAGAGCGTCGGCACCTCCTGATCATCTTCGGAAACACGGATCTTGAGGCGGAGATGGATCCCAAGCTTCAGCGAGTAAAGTTCGTAAACAATCTCGAAACGCGGCTCTTCGCCGAAATTATCGATGCTCGTGATATCGACCAGGTAATCGAACGAGAACTCGTCACGGCAAACCTGGGCTGCTTCGAGCAGGTCGGCCCGCTCCAGTAGAAACGTGGATTCGCCCCGGAAATCGGTTCTTTCCTTTAATTTCTTTCCAAGAAGCCGGCTGAACGTCGTCAGAACGTCCGATTCGCTCATGAGCTTACGGCGTCGAGGTGACCCGCGAGAGCGGGCTTCTGTTGCCTGAACGAACTTTCACCTGAAATCTTCTCCTGAAGCTTCATCAAACCTTCGAGCAAAGCTTCGGGACGCGGCGGACATCCGGAAACGTAAACATCGACCGGCAAGAGCTGATCGATTCCCTGGAGCACAGCATAAGAGCGATACATTCCGCCGGTTGACGCGCATGCGCCCATCGCGATGACCCATTTCGGCTCCGGCATCTGCTCGTAGATTCGCTTCACCGCCAGCGCCATTTTGTAAGTAACGGTGCCGGCGACGATCATCACGTCGCATTGGCGCGGCGAGAAGCGCATCACTTCCGCGCCGAAGCGCGAAATATCGAAGCGCGATGCTGCAGTCGCCATCAGCTCAATCGCGCAGCAAGCCAAACCCATCGGCATCGGCCAGAGCGAATTCTTGCGCATCCAATTCATGGCCGCATCGAGCCGGGTGAAGATGACGTTGCCTTCGATCTTTGAATCGTAGGCTGCGGGCCGGATATCGGGCATGGCGCAACACTAGAGTCGCGGCCCTCCGCCGCAAGGGGAAACCGGAAGAGCGGCCGTCAGCCAGCCGCCTGCATCGGATAATCCGGAACGATGCTCACGTGACTCGATGCAATGACTTCGTGGACGGTTCTGCCCAGCTCTGCTGCTTCGTATGGCTTCGCGATTACGCCGCGGAACCCGAAATCCTGGTAGCGGCTCATGGTCGCGTCCATTGCATAGCCGCTGGATACGATCGCATTCACCGTCGGATCGATTTCGATGAGTTTCTTGAGCGCTTCCTTGCCGCCCATTCCGCCGGGCAGGGTGAGGTCGAGGATGACGAGATCGAACCGTTCGCCAGCCAGCAGCTTCTGTCGATAAATCTCCACGCCCTCGAGCGCGCTCGCCGCCTGGGTGACGGTGTAGCCGAGCCGTTCGAGCGTGAATTCGACCAGATCGCGGATCGCTTCTTCGTCGTCGACAATCAAAACACGACCGGTTCCCGACGTGACTTCCTTGAGCTGGCGGGGAGCTTCCACCGGAATTTCCTGATGACGGAGTGCGGGAAGGTAGATCGTGAAGGTAGAACCGTAATGGACCTTCGACTCAACGGTGATCAGCCCGTTGTGATTCTTTATGATTGAGTAGGTCGTCGCGAGACCCAGCCCGTTGCCCTTCGCCTTGGTTGTGAAGTAGGGATCGAAGATGCGCTTGATGCAATCTTCCGAAATTCCGACGCCTTCGTCGCGGATGGCGATGCGGATATAGTCGCCGGGCATTAGGTCCGGAATAGCGGGCGCTGTGTCGGAATCGTAACAGAAGTTGTCGCAATTAACGTGCAAGGTTCCGCCATTCGGCATGGCTTGGTCGGCATTGACCACCAGGTTCGCGATGACCTGGCTGATCTGCCCGGAATCGATCTCGGCGGGCCAGAGATCCGCGCCGAAAACGAATTCGCTGCGGCTGTGGGTGCCCCGGAGGGAGAAACTGACGGTGTCCTGGATCAGTTTGCCCATGGACGCGGTCTTCTTGATCGGGGCGCCACCGCGGGCAAAAGTCAGAAGCTGCTGAGCGAGGTCGCGTGCGCGCATCGAGGCATTCTTGGCGTCATTCAAACGTGTTCCCATCTCGTCGTTTGGCGGGAGGATGAGCGACGCCAGCGAAATGTTGCCGATGATCGCTGTGAGAAGGTTGTTGAAGTCGTGGGCAATCCCGCCGGCGAGCAAGCCGAGCTGTTCCAGGGTCTCGGCTTTGCGTCGCTCGGCTTCGTTGCGTTGACGTTCGGTAATGTCTCGGAAAACAAGGACTACGCCCGCGACTTCGTTCTTGCTGTCGCGGATCGGGGAAGCGACCTGCTCGATCACGTGCTCTCGGCCAGTGCGCGATCGCAGGGTTGCATTCTCGGGCATGCTCAGAAGAATCGATTGCGCTTCATTCCGCGAGCCGGTCTTCTGCGCGCGCGCCTGGGCCTGCAGATCAATCGCGATGTTGTAGACCGATTTGAGGGAACGCCCAATCGCCTCTTTTGAAGTCCAGCCGGTCAGGTTCTCGCCGGCATTATTGATCATGATGATCTTGCCCTGGACGTCCGTTGTGATCACGCCGTCTTCGATCGAACGCAGGGTCACCGCGAGGCTTTCCTTATCGGAGGCAATCTCCTGTTCGAAGCGACGGCGCTCGGTGACATCCCGGACCATCGCGACGAAAAGCGTCTGCTTATCGACCACCATTTGGCTGAGCGAAATTTCCACCGGGAAGGTGACGTGCCGGCGGGTTCGACCCACGGCCATCGTTGTGCTGCCGGTGCGTTTGAGGAGATCGCCCCATGCGCAGACCACCGGTTCCGGCTCATTTCCGTAAGTTTTCGGAACGAGTTTGGTGAATTTGTGGCCGACCATCTCATTGTTAATGCAGCCGAACATTTTCTCCGCGGAGGGATTCATCGAACAGATGATGCCCTCCTCATCGACGGTGATCATTCCATCGAGGATGTTTTCAATGATCGAGCGGATGCGGGTCTCGATGCCCTCGAGCTTGGCGAGCTGGCGCCGAACGAGCACAAATGAATAGCTGTTCGAAACAATCAGCAGCCCGACCGCAAAAACGCACAGCAGGGCGAGACCAGTTGTCTTGACGATTCGTTCGCGGCTCGCAGTATTTGAGCGCGACTCGTAAAGATTGACTTCGTCCGTTTGGAATTTCTTGAGCATGTCGCGGATGTCGCTCATCAATGCTTCGCCGTTATTCTTCGCCACCAGGGCCGCGACCTCTTTTCCGGCGCGCTTTGCTTCCATCTCCGGGATAGCCGCTGCCTCGGTCCAGCGCACTACTGCCTTGCGGATCTCGGAAAGCGCTTCGGACTGTTCGGGCGCGTTCGCGACCAGGATGGAGAGGTAGCCGTGATACGTGTAGAAATCTGCTGTGGCTTTCCGGTAGGCGTCTGAGAAAGCGTTGTCGCCGGTCAGAAGATAGCCACGCTTTTCTTTCTGCATTTCGATGACCGACCGCTCGAGCTTGGTCAGGAAGTCGAGGATTTGGGTCGATTGTGCCGCCCATTCCTGTTCCCGCATTCGCTGGTTCAGGACGATTTGCTCTTCGGCTTGGAGAGTCTGGAGGAGTTCGCGGGCTTGGTTAAGCAGACCTTTTCCAAGGGGCCCGAACGAATCGGCTGACATTTCAACGAAGGTAGCGTTCGGTTTGGATTGCCGGAGTGCAATTTGCGGTAAGGCTACATCATCCAACCACTTCTGGACGATTTCCTGTATTTTCATTATCCGCTTCCGTTGGCGCGGACTGTCCAAAATCAGGACCATGAGTTCTTCAACCCGGCGTTTGATCAGCTCCCGCCGCCGTTCAAACGGCTCCATGTAGAGGGAACTGCCGGTCAAGAGATAGCCACGATGTCCCGTCTCGAGCGCGGCGATATCATTTTCCAGCACGCTGCTCAGGCGCATCACTTCGAGGGTATGAGCGCGCAGTGTTTCCTGCTGATGATTCCGGATGGTTACGAACAGGAACAAGCCGGCCAGGAAAGTAATGACTACGATCCCAACAGCGGTCCCGGACAGGAGTTTGAAGTGAAAATGTTTCGGACTGAAAAGCCAGGCGGCACTGCGGCCGAACACGCCCCGACGAACCTTTATGGGCTGGGGTGCGTCGGTGTCCGTCATTATAAATTCCACAAAAGCAATTAGTCTGCCACGACTTCGATTGCGCACCGGCGAACGCTTGCGCAGCGACCTCAAAAGCAGGCTTAGTACCGGACCCGAATCAGAAATAATCCGGACGCAGGCGCCGCGTTCCGATTGCTCCCAAAAGAGAGCTGGGGATCGCGCAACCGGTCGCGAATTTCCTGCGGACCGACCGTTCCGGCGCCGACCTGCGCCAAACTGCCCACGATCAGGCGCACCATCTTGTATAGAAAACCGTCAGCTTCGAGCTCGATGGTAATGAGGCGTCCGGCCCGCGCGACACGCGCGTGTGAAAGCAGGCGAACAGTATCTTCCACGGGGCTCCCGCGATTGGCCGCGAATGGAGCGAAATCGTGCCGGCCGACCAAGTGTTTTGCCGCTGCCTGCATCGCGGTTAGGTCCAAAGGACGGCGAACGTGCCAGGCGCGGCCGAGCTCGGACGGCGGCAACACCTCAGCGTTCCAGATGCGGTAGCGGTACCGTTTTCCCTTCGCGGAAAAGCGCGCGTGAAAAGAAGAGCCTGCGAATGATGCCCGCAGGACTCGGATCGTAGGCGGTAGAACGCCGTTGAGTGCAGCGGCCCACTTCCCCGCGGTGTGACGGCGCGGGGCGACCTCGGCGTGCGCGCATTGCGCGAGGGCGTGGACACCCGCATCCGTCCGGCCCGCGCCGTGGACGCGAACGGGCTCGCCGGCAATGCGAGCGAGCGCGGCTTCGACGTGATCCTGCACGCCGTTCCGATTTGGCTGGCTTTGCCATCCGGCGAACGGCGCCCCATCGTAAGCCAGAATCAGCTTTAGCCGCACTGGCATCCGGGCGATCAACCGACGGGGTCGCTTCCCGGCCCGCCTCCGTCGCTCAAAGCGTCGAGGTAGCTTTGCAGAATCATTTGCGCCGCGACCTGATCAACCACCCCCCGCGAATTTCGCGCTTTTCGGCCGCTCTCGCGAAGCGCTCGGGTCGCCGCAATCGTCGTCATTCGTTCATCCCACGTTGTGACGACGCACCCGGCGCGGGCCTGAAGTTTCCCCGCGAACGCGAGCGCCTCAGACCCACCCGTCCCGACGCTCCCATTCATGTGGCGCGGAAGGCCTACTACGACCCGCTCCACATTTTTTTCCGCGACGATTGCAGCAATTCGTCCAACGACGTCCGCGCCACCAGGAATTGTTTCGAGCGGATGCGCGAGCATTCCCAGCTCGTCGGACACCGCGACGCCGACCCTCGCCTTACCGAGGTCGATTCCGAGGATTCGCCGCCGAAGACGCAGTTCGCTCATTGCAGCTCTTCCGGAACCTTGCCCATCAGGTTTTTGATTTTCTCGGCTTGGTGGCGGTGACAAATGAGGATGGCGTCCGGGGTACGAACCACAATCAGGTTGTGGACGCCGAGGAGTGCGATGCGGGTGCCATCCGGGTTGAAAACGATGTTGTGGGTCGAATCGAGCGCGGTGATCTCGCAATTGGCCGCGTTGTTGTCCGCATCGCTGGGGAAATATTTCGCTACCGCCCGCCAGCTCCCAACGTCATCCCAGTCGAACGTAGCTTCGACGACCAGAACGCGGTCGGCCTTCTCCATGATCGCGTAATCGAACGAAATTCGAGGCAGCTGGCTGAACCGGTTTCGCAAAGTGGCCTCGAACTTCTCCGGTGCCCGCAGCTGCGAAATGAAGCTCGCCAGCTCGGGAGTGTGCCGATTGAACTCACTCAGGACGGACGGGACCGACCAGACGAACATTCCGGCGTTCCACCGGAAGTTTCCTTTTCGCAGAAACGCCTCGGCCAGGTCCGCGTTCGGCTTTTCCCGAAACCTAACGACACGATGCACAGCGTCCTGCGCTCCGACTCCCCGGAGGCGAACGGGTTCACCCTGCTCGATGTAGCCGTAACCCGGACATGCCCAAGTCGGCTTGATTCCGATCGTCACCAGCGCCCCGGTTTCCTCCGCGGCCGTGGCTGCCGCCGTCAAGGTCTTACGGAATGCGGCCACGTCTTCGATCACGTGATCAGCCGGGAGGACAATCATTGTTGCGGCATGATCCCGGGCCGCGACCCATCCGGCGCCAAGCGCAACCGCGGCCGCCGTATCGCGCTTCGCCGGCTCGGCGACGATGTTTTCCGCAGGCAAATCAGGCAGCAATTCTCTGACCGCGGCTTCCTGGTCGACGTTGGTCAAAATGAGCAAACGTTCCGGCGGGACAAGGCCGTCGAGCCGATTGACGGTTTGTTCCAGCAGCGTCTGCTTGGTCACCAGGCGAAGTAATTGCTTCGGGCGTGCCCTCCGGCTTAACGGCCAAAAGCGCTCGCCGCTGCCACCGGCAAGAATCAGCGCATAGAGCGAATTAGGCATGTGATCAGGTGCAAAAAGAGCCGACCAGTCATGTGCGCGGACGGCAAGATTTTCCCGTTTCCTTTTCCAAAACGAGACGTATAAGGGTATGCGATGTCTCTCTCGATATCCATTCCAAAAACCGCCGAGCAACTTCCTCTGGATGGTCTCCTGACTCTCGCGCGGACCGCGTTTGGGCTTGGAATAGGAATGCTTGTGGCCGACAAGATCCGGCGTCCATTGCGTCAGGCGACCGCGATTGCACTTGTTTCTGTCGGCGCGCTCGCTGCCGTCCCGCTTCTGGTAAAGGTAGCGATGGAGCGAATCAATCGACCTGAATCGGAGCGCGGGAGTCGCAACCGTCTGCGTTCCATTCGCGATGACTCCGGCTATCGCTCCGACACCGACGCCTTTTAATGGCAGGAGCCCGCGACGGCTCCTCGCTTGATTCCGCGGCTGCGACAGCGTAAGCCTTTCGCGCCCATGTCTTCTCGAACTCCTGTTGCTCCGCTCCCCGAGAGTGTCTTCGAACGCAGCGCTGCCATTGCCCGCGAGGAAGACATGCTACGCCAGGGGGGAGGAAAGGCTGGCCAGGAGCGACAACACAAAATGGGGCGGCTCCTCGCTCGCGAGAGAATCACCCAATTGCTCGACAAAGATTCGGCATTTTTCGAAATCGGGCTCTGGGCCGCCTACAAAATGTACGAACAGTGGGGCAAAATTCCGGCGGCCGGTGCCGTGGCAGGGATCGGCAACGTGGCCGGCATCCCCTGCATGGTCATCGCGAACGACGCCACCGTAAAAGCAGGCGCTTTCTTTCCGGCGACCGCCAAAAAGCTGATTCGCGCTCAGCGCATCGCCTTTGAATGCGCGTTGCCGATTATCTACCTGGTTGATTCAGCCGGCGTCTTTCTCCCAATGCAGGACGAGATTTTTCCTGATGAAGACGATTTCGGAAGGATCTTCAGGAACAACTCCGTGATTTCGGCCGCGGGATTGCCGCAGTTCGCCGCGATAATGGGGAACTGCGTGGCGGGCGGCGCCTACCTGCCGGTTTTGTGCGACAAAATCCTGATGACCGAAGGCAGTGGCCTTTATCTGGCCGGTCCCTCGCTGGTCAAGGCTGCGATCGGCCAGGTCGTCGAAGCGGAGGAGCTTGGCGGCGCGAAGATGCATGCGGAAGTCAGCGGCACCGTCGATTTTCACGAGAAGGACGATCCGGCATGTCTGAAACGCCTACGCTCCCTTGTCGGTCTTTTGCCGGAGGCGCAAATGGCCAAACCCGCCCCGAAGGAAAAGCCGCCCGCCCCGGCGAAAAAACCGCAAGCCCTTTATGATTTGATCAGCCTCGATGGCAACAAGCCGTACGACGCGCGCGATCTTCTCGCTTCGGTAATTGACGCCGGGTCGCTCGATGAATACAAGGCCGACTACGGCAAGACGCTGCTGACCGCCTACGCGCGCATCGGCGGCCATCCGGTGGGAATCGTCTCGAGCCAGCGTATCCAATCGCGGACGAAAAAGGAAGGAATCCAGATGGGCGGCGTGATCTACGCCGATAGCGCGGACAAGGCGGCGCGGTTTATCATGGATTGTAACCAAACCGGGTTGCCCATCATCTTCTTCCAGGACGTGACTGGCTTTATGGTCGGCCGGGAGGCGGAGCAAAGCGGGATCATCCGGAGCGGCGCCAAACTGGTAAACGCGGTCAGCAATTCAACTGTCCCGAAGATCACGGTCGTCGTAGGCGGGTCCTTCGGTGCGGGCAACTACGCGCTCTGTGGAAAGGCTTACGATCCGCGGTTCATCCTGGCCTGGCCGAATGCGCGTTACGCCGTTATGGGCGCCGCCCAGGCTTCCGACACGATTTTCAGTGTGCTCGCACGCGCGTCGGAACGCGGGGACAAGAAGGCCTCGCCCGAGGAACTCGAGCAATTACGGGCAACCGTAAAGGCGAACTACGAGGAGCAGACGGACATTCGCTACGGCGCGGCTCGAGGTTGGATCGATGCCATTATCCAGCCGCACGAAACCCGCAACGTGCTCTCCCTTCTCCTTCAGTACGTCTCACGGCCGACGCCCCGGGCACGCTTCCATACCGGCGTAATTCAAACCTAACAAGTCGCGAACTGCCGGGTGATTGCGCGATTCGCCTCGAGCACCGGCCCGATCGTCTCAGTCATCGCTAACTCGACTCCACGCTGCGCCAGCGCGGCTACTACCTCTTCCGTCGGAATATTACCGACCAAATCGTCCTGGGCGAAAGGGCACCCCCCGAGCCCGCCGATCGCCGAGTCAAATCGCCGACAGCCCGCATCGTAGGCCGCAAGAATTTTGTCTGCCGCGGCTGCCCGGGTGCTGTGCATGTGGACGCCGATTTCGCACGGAAGGTCCTTGCCCAGGACCGCGGTCACGATCGCATGAATCAATTCCGGGCTGGCCTTCCCGACCGTGTCAGCCAGCGAAACTGCGCCGATCCCGGTTGCGGCGAGCGTCGCCGCCATCTCGGCAACTTGATCTCCGTTCCATAGATCCCCGTACGGGTTGCCGAACGCCATCGAGATGTATGCGACGACGTTGAGGCCTGCGTCGCGTGCCATGGCACCAATCCCTGCAAGACCGGCCTGGTTCTCGCCCAGCGATTGATTTTGGTTTCGCCGCAGGAAGGTTTCCGAAACAGAGCACGGATACCCGAGCGTGTTGACCGCCTTTGTCGCTATCGCGCGCTCTGCGCCCTTCTCGTTTACAACGATTCCAATAACTTCCACCCCTTCGTGCGATCCGAGCTGCGCCAGGACTTCCTCGCTATCCGCCATCTGCGGAACCGCCTTCGGCGAGACGAAGCTCGCCGCGTCCAGGTGTTGAAATCCAGCGTCGATCAGACGCCGCAAATATTCGGCCTTCGCGGAGCTCGGGATCACACGCGGCAGCCCCTGCCAGGCGTCCCGAGGACATTCGATAAGCTTGACTGATTCCATCGTGACGGAGTGTTACGGCCAGAATAAGCTAGCGCATGCCCGTCGTGCTCGTCGAAAAACAAACGCCTCAAATAACGGTTCTGACTTTGAATCGGCCGGAGCGCCGGAACGCCCTGACCATCGAATTGATGGCGGAGTTGGCAGCCGCTATCGAATCCGCCGGTGCTGATCCTGCGCAGCGGATTGTGATCCTGCGCGGGGCCGGGAAAGCGTTCTGCACCGGCCTCGATTTAGGCGAAGCCGTCGTAAACGATCCGCATAGGACCGCGGAAAGCGTCGCGCGGGTGCTCCTGGCCGTGGCTGAATCGCGCCTGATCACCATCGCCATGGTCCACGGCGCGGCGGTCGCCGGCGGTGCCGGTCTGATGTCCGCTTGTGATTTTGTAATCGCAGCTGAGCGGACCCGAATCGGTTATCCCGAAGTGCGCCGCGGCTTGGTCGCGAGCCTGGTCATGACATTTCTGCGCCGCCAGCTTCGCGAACGCGACCTGCGCGAAGTCCTGCTGGCTTCCGAGCTTTTCGAGGCAGAGCGCGCTCGCGAAATTGGGCTCGTCAACCGGGTTGTTCCCGCAGCCGACCTGGAAACTGAGACGAAAAAATTGGTGTCTGCCGTCTTGCAGGGCGGGCCGGGCGCGCTCGCAAATTCCAAGCGACTGATGGAACAGCTTTGGGCGACGTCGGTTCGCCAGGATATTGAGCGCTGCCTGCAACATCACATGGATGCGCGCGAATCCGCCGAAGCGACAGAAGGAATCGCCGCTTTCAACGAAAAACGTCCTCCGAACTGGGCGGCCTAGAGCAGGGACAATTGGGTTTCGTCCTGCTCCGTTGTCGCGAAGCGGACGCCCACACCGATCAATCGCACCGGCTTTCCGGTCCGGGCGAAGGCTTCGTGAAGCAAGAGGCGAAACTGCTCCAGCGACGGCTCCAACCCGGCCCGCTCAATCGTGGTCCGGGTAAAGTCGGAGAACTTCAACTTCACAAAGATCTTTGTGATTGTCCGGGTTGATTCCTTTTGGGCGAGGTCGGCCATCAATTCTTCGAATAGCTCGGGGATTTTCTCCTCGCATTCAGCGACCGTTTCGAAGTCGCTCGAGAAGGTTTCCTCAGTGCTGAGCGATTTACGCTCCCGATCGGGCTCTACCGGCCGATCGTCGATCCCGCGGCAAAGCTCGTAGAGCTCCACCCCGAATTTGCCGAAATGCTCCTGGAGCGCGATCCGCGACAATCGCTGCATATCGCGGCACGTTACGATCCCGAGTTTCTCCAGTTTTCGTTCCGTCACTTCGCCGATTCCCCACAGCTTCCGGACCGGTAGGTTTTCCATGAACGTCGGGACCTCATCGGGTTTCACCTCGAACTGCCCGTTGGGTTTTTTCAGGTCGCTGGCAATCTTTGCGATCAACTTGTTAGGCCCGATTCCGGCCGAAGCGGTTAATTTCGTCTTGCCGAAGATCAAGCCGCGAATGACCTGGGCCAGCGGGCCTGGCGCGCCGGGGTGATGGCTCACGTCGAGGTAGGCCTCATCCAGGGAGAGTGGCTCCACCAGCGGCGTAAAACGAAAAAGAATATCGCGGATCACCACTGCTTCTTTGCGATAAACGTCGAAGCGCGTCGGCAGAATAATAAGGTTAGGGCAGCGCTGTAACGCCATGAAGGTGGGCATGGCGGAATGGATGCCGAACTCGCGCGCCTCGTAGTTGCACGTTGTCAGGACGCCCCGGCGGTCGCGCGCTCCACCGACGCCGACAGGTTTGCCTTTTAACGACGGACGGTCCCGGATCTCGATGGCCGCGTAAAAGCAGTCCATGTCCAGATGAATGATCGCGCGCGTCACTAACCAATGTAGAGGCGCTTGTGCCAAGCGCCTAGGCCGGGCGTGACACCGGCGCTTGGCACAAGCCCAGGCGTGGGGGGAGACCGGCGCTTGGCACAAGCGCCTCTACAGCTGATCTTACCTGATGAAATTCACGTATTACGGCCACGCTTGCTTCGCGGTGGAGGCCGGCGGGGCAACACTGCTCTTCGATCCCTTCATCTCGCCGAACCCCCTCGCCAAAGACGTCGATGTCAGCAAAGTCGCGGCCGATTTCATTCTCGTCTCCCATGGGCACGGGGATCACGTCGCGGATGTTGTCGAGATCGCGAACCGCACCGGCGCTACGGTGATCGCGCCGTATGAGGTGGGGACGTGGTTCGAAGGGAAGGGGGTCAAGCACGTCCAGGCAATGAACCACGGGGGCTCGGCCGCGATGACATTTGGCCGGGTCAAACTCACGAGCGCCGTTCACAGCAGCTCGATGCCGGACGGTTCTTACGGCGGCAATCCCTGCGGATTTGTCATCGAAAGCAATGACGGAAGCTTTTATTACTCCGGCGATACGGCCCTGACCTTTGACATGAAACTTGTCGGCGAGGCGACCAAGCTGCGTTTTGCGGTTTTCCCAGTCGGTGATTTTTTCACCATGGGAATCGACGACGCGTTGCGCGCGGCGGAGTTTGTCGGGGCAAAAAAGTTGGTCGGCGTCCACTACGACACGTTCCCGCCGATCAAGCTCGACCGGCCCGCAGCGCGGCAAGCCGCCGCGGCCGCTGGCCGAGAGTTACTGCTGCCCGCCATCGGAGAAACGATCGACATTTAGGGCTCAACTGCACGCGATCTCGTGAGCTGATCCGAATTAAAGACGAGGCCGCGAGGCATTCGCGCGACGGATATGAACCTGAATCTTGTTCATAAGCTTCTCCAGGCCGCGGAGGGTCAGCCGTATGGTTTCCTAAAGGTGACCGGGCGTGAACTGGCCCGCGAAGTCGAGCTGATGACGGCCGCGGGGCTGGTCGAGTCGTCTGAAACTGTCCGGGGCCTGGAAACCTACGCCGTCATCAAGCGAGTGACCGAAGCCGGGCATTCGTTTTTGCGAGCATTTCCAGACCGGCCTGAGTTGGAGTGCACTGAGTCATCTCGCTCTCATGAGCCCGTTCGGGCTGGCGCTTCTTGAAAAGCATATGATTACTCAGGACCGGGTCCGCGAACATTCTCCACCGAAATTCAACGAACGAATTGCCCGCGCCACGCAACGCCGGGTTTTGCGCGCCGGAGGCGAAAGTAAAACGGCGCTTTCTCACCGTCTGGAGAGGCTGGACGAGGAGTGGGACATGGAGCGCGTCCTGGAAACGAATGCCTCCGCCCTGGCCCTGGGCGGTCTCCTGCTCGGGCTCTTCGTTAACCGAAAATTCCTGGCCATCCCTTGCCTCGTCCTGCCGTTTCTCCTTCAGCACGCCACCCAGGGGTGGTGCCCGCCGGTGGCATTCTTTCGGAGCCGGGGAGTCCGGACTCGCAAGGAGATCGATACCGAGAAATTTGCGGTGAAAGCGCTGCGCGGAGACTTTGCGGGCGTTGAAGGTCGAGACGATCCGAGCGACCGGGCCCGAGCCGCGTGGCAAGCCGCCAACGCCTGACGACTTCTCCAAAACGGAAAACGGCGGCAACCTTTCGATCGCCGCCGCTCTGTCCGTCAACCTAATTGCTTACTGCTTTTTCAGCGCGTCGCGCATTTCCTGACGAGCCTTGCGCATGTTTTCCTGCGCCTTTTTCAGGGCGTCAAATTTCTGCTGCTGCTCGGGAGTCAGGATGGGTCGGATCTGGGCCATCGTGTTCTCGCGAATAGCGACCATCTTTTCCCGGGCCTCCTGGCGCGCAGCTTTCATCTGCGGCCTGGCCTGGTCCAGGATGGGTTGAATCTTGGCCTGCTGCTCGGGCGTCAAATCCAGCGCCCGGGTCATCCGTTCGATCGGATTCCCGCGTTTATGATGGCGGCGATTATGCCAGTCTCCATCTTTCCCCGGTGCTTCCTCAGCGAACGAGAGGGTGGCAAAGGCGGCGCACGCCGCCGTGAGTGCGATTAATCGTGATTTCATTCTTATCTGTTCCTTTGTTTACGCGGCGCCCAGGGCAACCGCTTATGTCTGTGGAACCCGGCGCAGTGCCGGAAGTTGCGGTCTAATCCGAAAATATTTCGGGAGGACCGAGTGGCCGCTCGTTAGGCCTTCCGCTTCGGCGGAGGCGTCGGCATCGTCTCGAGTCTGGCCGTCACCGTCTGCGAGCCGTCGCTCAGATCGACCTCGCCGTCGGCGATTCGGACGACATTCATTTTGGTCGGTAACGGATTACGCACCGTGACTGTGTCGCCTTCGGTGAACTGCTGCCCATTGATGATGGCCATGCGGGGATTTCCGAGTGAGATAGCGGTGACGCGGAGCCCGGCGGCGCTGAGCTTTGACGCCGCTTGAGGGCGGTTGCAGCCGGATGCGGAAAGCAGAATAGCCAGGAGGGCAACAGTCGCGAAGCCTGTGCGCGCAACGCGGCCACTGCTGGAAACGAGGGGGGATATTGAAGAGAACATGGCCGTTCGTTAGCAGCGCGCGTTCCATCGCCGCGCTTCCGAAACCCGGTTAGCGTCGCTCGGGTTGCTTTTCCCAGCGCCAAACAGGCCCATCAACCGGATCGACCAGCTCAGCCACTCGGTCGAAACAGCACGTGAGACGAAGAATTCCCGCAGACCGTTTGCGGGTACCATCCCTGAGGCTGGAACGTAAGCGTCAGCGCCCTCGATCGCCACGCGGAGATTTTCAGCGGAGTGGGGGACGAGCCGGAGCCGCGCTGTCTTGAGATGTTGCGGAAGCATTTTGGCGCCGGCAATGCAATCGCCGCCACCATAGTGAACCCCGGCCCCGGATTACGAACCTCGAATAAGGGTTGACCCGATGCCCGGCGACCGGGCAACACTTCGCCCGATGTTCAGGCGAATTTTTAAATGGAGCCTCCGGCTGATCGCCGTGTTGCTCGTAGTGCTCGGGATATTTCTGGTCAATTTGATCTGGTTCAGACCTTGGAGCCTGAACCTGTTCTACGAAAAAATATTCGTGCGCCTGCTTTTCCAGGAACCCGAGCTGTTGTCCTCCCTGGGCTTGGTTGAGCAATTCGGCTTCACCGGGCACAACGCAAAACTGGGGGACGCGTCTCCGGCGCATCAGCAACGCTACTTCGATCAGGCGAAGCAAAATCTGGCCGATCTCCGCGCTTATCCGCTGGAGCGGCAGAACGATTCGCAACGGCTCTCCACCCACATTCTGGAGTGGTATCTCGACCGTGAGATCCAGGGAGAACAATTCCGCTTCCACAGTTACCCGGTGAATCAGCTCTTCGGGGTCCAGAATGAGTTCCCCACTTTCATGGCCAACACCCATCGCCTTCGCACGCCGCGGGACTGCGAATATTACCGCCAGCGTTTGCAGGCTGTGGCGGTAAAGTTCGACCAGCTGATCGAGAGTCTGAAGGCTCGCGAAGAGAGGGGTATCCTGCCCCCGCGGTTCGTCGTCGAAAAGGTCTTGCTGGAGATGAACAACTTCATCAGCCAGCCCCCGTCCGAGAATATCCTGGCGACCTCGTTCAAGGCGCGAGCGGCTAAGATCGACGGGCTGACGGACGAGCAGCGGGCCGGTTTTCAAAAGCGCATCGAGACCGCAGTCGGAGACTATGTTTACGGGGCCTATCGAAAGCTGATCGATTATTTCAACGGCGTGCTGCCGAGGACGACCACCGATGATGGCGTTTGGAAACTGCCCGACGGCCAGGCCTTTTACGCCTACGCCTTGCGAAAAAATACGACGACAACGATGCCGCCCGAAGAGGTCCACGATCTCGGCCTTCGGGAAGTGGCGAGGATCGAAGGGGAGATGCGCGGTCTTCTTGACGCGAACGGTTTCGCCGGCAGGCCAGTCCTCGAGTCGATTGAGGCCTTGCGGAAAGATCCGCGGTTCCTTTACCCGAACGACGACAACGGGCGCGCCCAAGTGCTGGCTGAATACACGCGAATCATCCAGGAGGCGATCGGTCGCTGTCCGCAATTATTCGGGACATTGCCGAAAGCGAAGATTGAGGTGCAGCGCGTGCCCGTCTTCAAGGAGGCGACTTCGGCCGGCGCCTATTACAACGGCGCGTCGCTGGATAGAGTTCGGCCGGGAATCTTTTACGCGAACCTGCGCGACCTAAACGAAATTCCGAAATGGAGCATGCGAACCCTGGCCTACCACGAAGGAGTCCCAGGCCATCACTGGCAAATCGCCACCGCCCAGGAATTGAAAGGGCTACCGCAATTCCGGAAGCTGATTCCGTTCACCGCCTACCAGGAGGGCTGGGCCCTTTACACCGAATGGCTGGCGAAAGATGCGGGTTGGTACGAGGGCGATCCCTTCGGCGATCTGGGCCGGTTGCAGGCAGAACAGTTCCGGGCGGTGCGGCTCGTCGTCGATACCGGGATTCACGCGAAACGATGGACCCGCGAGCAGGCGATCGCGTACATGCGCGAGAAGACGGGGATGGGCGAGAAGGAAGTCACCGCCGAAATCGAACGCTACATCGTGAACCCGGGACAGGCCTGCGCTTACAAGGTGGGCATGCTGAAGATCCAGGAGTTACGAAAACGGGCGCAGGACGGGCTCGGGGCAAAGTTCGATCAGCGGCAGTTCCACGACGTCGTTTTGAAGAACGGCGCGTTGCCGCTGGAAATCCTGGAAGAGCAGATAACTGATTACATTCAGCGGGCGAAATAGGCCCCGATGCGACCCTACCAACTGTAGACCGCTTTTCCTTCGGCAAGCGCAACGCGGGTTCCGACGGCTATGCAAAGGGCGGCTGCGCTCTTCTGCTCCTCGAAGACGTGCACTCGGACGTATACGGTGACCGGCCCTTTGGTTGAACCGGCCAATCCGCTTTTCTCGAGGTCTTCCTTCGCGAACGCGATCTGACCATAAGGAGTCGCGCTTTTCGACGTGTCCTTGGCGATGTAATGAATCAGCCCATCGCCTTTGGGGACGCCCTCCCCGAGAAGTCTGGCCAGCTCCACACGCACGACTTTGTTTTTTAGTTCGACCTTCTGTTCCTCGATCTGCTGGAAAGTGTAAGTCTTCTCACTGACCGGCGCCGGCAACGGCTTGCGTGCTTCTTTCTCCGCCGCGAATAAGAGCGAGCAAAAAGCGCCACTAACCAGCACGGAGATAAAGAGTGCTTTCATTGATCTAGTTTTGATTTTGTAGAGAGCTTTGGATTGCGAAATTCTCAATCTGCTCCTTCACCTCGTGGGCAAAGTTCGCGGCGCCGGCGCCGTTCACCACTCGATGATCGAAGGTCAGCGAAAGGGTGATAACTTCCGTAGGCTCGCTTTTCGTGGCGTCGCCGATTGTTTCGTAATGGGCAGCTCCGATGAAGAGCGTGCCGATTGAAGGCGGAACCACAATCGGAGCCGCGGCCCGAACCCCAAACGCCCCGAGGCTGCTTATGACCAGCGGGGCGTTGACCGCGTCCACCCGTCCGCTCCGCGTTTCTGCGACCGTTTCGTCGTAACGTTTCAGGAAATCCGGCCAGTCACGTTTGTTGGCTTGCGTTACTACGGCCGTTGCGAGCCGGTCGCCTTCCAAGGCCACGGCAATCCCCAGATCGAAAACGTCGTTTTCGACAATCTGATCGTCTTCCAGGATGACCCGGCGAAACGGCGCATGTTTCTCCATTGCCCTGACCACGGCCCAAGCCAGCATCGCGGAAGGGGAAGCCGCCTTCGCGCCTTCTGCTTTCTTTGCCATTTCCCTGGCCGCCCGGATTGCCTCCCACCGCGCGTCGATCTGCAAATTCGCGGGCACTACACGCCCCAATCGACGGACGATAGTCGGCGAAAGCGCCGGCTCGATTCCGCGGCTCGCGTTCTTCGGGGGCGGTATCCGCGCCGGTTGCGGTACCGAAGCGGCGCTCGAAACAGAATCTCCGTTCCGATCGGGCGACACTTCCGCCGCTGCTTCGAGCTGAGTATCGAACGCGTCGCCTTCAGTCAGGATCGAACCAAGGTCCTGGCCGATATCAACCGTAGCGCCAACCTCCGTTTTCCATTCGCCCATCGTCCCCGCGAAGGAGGATTCGATCGGGTAAACCGCCTTGTCCGTTTCCACTTCGCAAAGCGGATCGTCCAGCTCGATCTTGTCGCCCGGTTTTTTCAGCAAAGTCACGACTTTGGCGTTGCGGATCCCTTCGCCCATGATCGGGACGAGGATTTTTTGCGAAGCGCCGTTGTTTCTGCTCCCCGAATCCGTAAGCCCGGCAGGGTTCACGTCCGGCTGCGGTTTATCCACGGGGCGAGCGGGCTCGTCGATCGCGGCTGCAACCCGCGGGCGCGACGCTTCCGTCGAGGACATCACACTTCTGAGGGCGCTCACGATCCGTTTCACATCAGGCAACGCCGCATATTCGTAGATGGGGTTATAACCGATCATCACGTTCGCCTTGCTCACCAGAGCGGGCGGGGCGAGGAGCTCACTCCAGATCTCCGGGCGGCCTGCGAGATGCGCCACAATCATCTGGCCGACACTGCAATTTTCACTGTCCTCCTGGACAACCACGAGGCGCCCTGTCCGGCCGACCGATTCCTCAATCGCTTCACGATCCCACGGCACGATGGAGCGGAGGTCGATGAGGTCGACGCTGATCTCGTCTCCAATTTCAGCCAGCGCTTCGAGCGATTTCTCGATCGTGTTTCCCCAGGCGACCAGCGTCACGTCCGAGCCTGCTTGTCGCTTCCGCGCTACACCCAGCGGCACCGCTTTCACCGGCTCGGCTGATTCGTGCTCGGCCCAGAGGAGATGCTTGGGCACAAGGACGAAGGTCGGGTCTTCGCAATGCATCGCCGTCCAAAGCAGACCGGCAGCGTCTTCCGGCGTGCTCGGTATCGCAACATTGATCCCGGGAAAGTGGGCCAGGGCGGCTTCGTTCGCCTGGCTGTGCCACAAACTTCCACCAGGTAAATAAGCGCCGTACGGAGCGTAAATCACCACCGGGCATGTCCACGTTCCGAATGACCGCCAGCGCAATGTCGATAGATTCGTCACAAGCTGATTCCAGGCGGGTCCGATGAAATCGATAAACTGGAGCTCGAAAACCGGCCGCTTCCCGTATGAAGCGAGACCGCACGCCACTCCCAGAATCGTCGATTCCGCCAGGGGTGAATTGAAAACCTGCTGCGGAAATTCCGTGGAAAGCTTCTGAGTCAGACGGAAGACGCCGCCCTTCGGGTCTTCGACGTCTTCGCCGAAGATGATGCGGTGGCCGCTCCTCTTCAGCCCAAGCCGCAACGTTTTGTTAATCGTATCGCCGATCCGATACTTCCCGGGCGGCAGAACTTCATCGTCGAGCTGCGGCAAAGGGGCCGTGACCTGCAATTGCAATTCGTCCGCCGACGGATCCTCCGCGCGCTCCGCCTCGCTGAACTCGCTCCGGATCCGCTCCTTGATTCCCTGGTCCAGCTTCGCGTAGTCCTCAGCCGATAGCACACCCTCGTCGATCAACTGCTCGCTCCAGCATCTCAACGGATCGCATTTCTCAGACTCGGCCAATTCTTCCGCGCTGCGGTAAAGCTTGTGGTCGTCCGAGCTGGTGTGGCTCGAGAGCCGTTCCATGTTGACCCAGAGAAAAACGGGGCCTTTGCCCGCCCGCATCGATTCGAACGCCTTGACCCCGGCATTGTAAATTTGCTCGACATCGCGGCCATCGACGTCCTGCCAGTCGTTAGGCTGGAGAACGTCCAGCGCGCGTGGGTTGATTTTGCGCGTCGGACTGCTGATCCCGTACTTGTTGTCTTCGACCACGAAAAGGACGGGCAGCTTTCGCTCTTTCGCGAAACAGACCGCCTCAAAGAAATCGCCCTGGCGGGTCGCTGCGTCACCGATGGTGGTCACAACAACGTTCGGTTTTTTGTCCAACTGAATGCCCCAGGCGATGCCGCACGCCGGCAGGAGCTGCGACCCGGTTGGCGTGGGCACACTCCAGATTCCCCTCGACGCGTAACTGTAATGCGACGGCATCTGCCGTCCGTGGCTTTGCCCTTTGCGTTTCGCGAAATAATCCAGGGCCAGCTCGCGCGAAGCCACGCCGCGTCCGAGGACCAGCCCGCGGTCGCGATAATAGGGAACCACGTAGTCGCCATCGACCATCGCAAAACCGAGCGCCGCGAGCCCTTCGTGGCCCATTCCAGAGACATGAAAATGTCCTTTGCCCTGGCGATTCAGGTTCTGTTCGCGGAGATCTCCGTGCCTGCTTTCGAGCAGGATCGTCAGGAGACGCAGTTTATCTTCTTTATTAAGCGCGGCCATGTCGGGACTGATGATGGTTGATCGAAACCGGGCAACACTCAACTGCCAAGCAGGAGGCGGCAACTTGTTCCCGGAGGGACGCGCTTCTGCACGTCCGCTTGGGCACGGCCCAACCCGCGAAGTAGGACGTGCGGAAGCACGTCCCTCCGAGTATGGGTTTCTGCGTGAACGAGGAGTTGGATAAGGCGGCGGATAGCGCGCGGAGCAGGGGAGTGATCGCTCGGTACCGGGCGTTTCTTCCCGTGTCGGATTCAATGCCCATCGTGTCGTTAGGCGAAGGGAGCACGCCTCTCATATTTTCACCGAAACTCAGCCGGATTGCGGGTCGCGGCCGCGAGGTGTTTCTAAAATATGAGGGCCTCAACCCGACGTGCTCGTTCAAAGACCGGGGAATGACGGTCGCTGTTTCGAGAGCGCTGGAACGTGGCGCGAGCGCCTTGATCTGCGCTTCCACGGGGAACACGTCGGCCTCAGCGGCGGCCTACGCGGCGCGTGCGGGGATCCGTTGCGCGGTGGTCCTGCCTGCCGGGAAGATTGCGAGCGGCAAACTGGTTCAAGCCTTCGCTTATGGCGCAAAGGTCATCGCCATCGACGGCAATTTCGATGACGCCCTCGCCATTGTCCGCCAGCTCGGTGCGCGCGCGGACTTCGCGATCGTCAATTCCATCAACCCGGATCGGATTGCCGGGCAAACAACGGGCGCGTTCGAGATCGTCGACGATCTTGGGGTCGCGCCCGACCTGCATCTTCTGCCGTTAGGAAACGCGGGTAACCTGACGGCCTCCTGGGCTGGGTATCGGCGCTACCTTGAAGCCGGCAAATCGAGAACGCTGCCAGCGATGGTCGGCATTCAGGCCGCGGGCGCCGCGCCGATCTTTCACGGCCGCGTCATCGAAGCGCCCGAGACCGTCGCGTCCGCGATCCGGATCGGAAATCCCGCGAGCTGGAAAGCCGCGCATCAGGCGATTGTCGACTCGAAAGGCGCTGTCGATATCGTGACCGACGAGGAGATTCTCGCCGCGCAGTCGTGGCTGGCTGCGAACGAAGGCATTTTTGTCGAGCCTGCGAGCGCCGCGCCGATCGCCGGGCTGATGAAAGCGTGTGACGCCGGAAAGACAGCTGCATTTTCACTTTCAGCATTCCGAGACGGCGCGCAGATCGTTTGCACCGTTACCGGCCACGGCCTGAAAGATCCAGACGTTGTCGCGGAGCAGGTTCGTTCTCTTGTGACCGTGCCGGCCAATCCAGAGGTTGTTCTTGAAGCGATCGGCGTTAGCTGAGTTGACAGTGGCCCCACATAAACGAAACCATCCCGCCGTGTTTCTGCGGTTTCACACGGCCACGCCATGCGACTGATCGTCCAAAAATATGGCGGCACCTCCGTCGGTTCGCCCGAACGGATTCGAAACGTGGCGCGCAAGATTCTCGAGACCCAGCAGGAAGGCTGCAGGGTGGTCGCAGTCGTTTCTGCCATGGCAGGCGTGACCGATAATCTCATCAAGATGGCGCGTGAGACCTCGCCCCGACCGGCGGAACGCGAGATGGACATCCTCCTTGCCACCGGGGAACAGGCCGCCATGGCTTTGACCGCGATGGCCATAAACGCACTGGGCGGCAAAGCGATTTCGCTGACCGGCGCCGAAGCCGGCATCCTGACAGATCGCGCCCACACCCGGGCCAAGATTGCCAACATTACGCCGCGCCAAATCCAGGCGCTCCTGGCGGAGGATTACATCGTGATCGTTGCCGGTTTTCAGGGCCAGAATGCCGATGGAGAGACAACGACCCTTGGCCGGGGCGGGTCCGACCTGACGGCGATCGCGCTGGCCGGGGCCTTGAATGCCGATGCTTGCCAGATTTTCACCGACGTTGACGGGGTCTTTACCTGCGACCCGCGAATCGTTTCGGGCGCAAAGAAAATCGACGAGGTTTCCTACGACGAGCTCCTCGAGATGGCGGGCGCCGGGTCGAAGGTCATGCAGTCCCGCGCCGTAGAGTTCGCGAAGAAATTCGGGGTCGAATTCGAGGTCCGCTCGACGTTCAAGCCGGACGCCGGAACGCTCGCGAAGGAAGAGACGGCCAACATGGAGGATGTCGTTATCCGCGGGATCAGCATCGAGCGGAACCAGGCGAAGGTGACTGTTGATGATGTTCGGGACGAGCCCGGCATTGCCGGCCGGATATTTTCCACGATCGCAAGCGGCAACATCAGCGTGGACATGATCGTCCAGAGCGTTTCCGAGCACGGCACGACCGACGTTTCCTTCACGATCCACGAGAACGATCTACCGGCCGCGACCGAGTTACTGACGCCGCTGATTAAAGAGGTCCGCGCCGCCGGTCTAATCAGCAAAGGCGGCGTGGCCAAGCTGAGCGTCGTCGGAATCGGGATGCGATCTCATTCCGGGGTGGCGGCGCGCTTGTTTGATTGTCTGGGCAAAGGCGGTATCAACATTCAGTTGATCTCAACGTCCGAAATCAAAATCGCCGTCGTGATTGACGGCCAGGACGTCGACCGCGCCGCTCAACTCAGCCACGAAGAATTCGGCCTGGCCAAATTCACGCCGGGAATCCCGGAATAGCCGGGCAGGGAAGCGCCGAGCGCGAGTTTTCCAGCCTCTTTTTCGCCGTCTCAATAACATCATACAATATATGTCATATGAAGTAGAGTAAGGATGCGTCGATGGCGGTTACCTATTCGCCCTATTGCTTCACTCTGCGGAAGGCAGTCAGCATTTCGGTTTCTGAAGGCGGACTGAGGATTGATTTCGTGGCGAATGTTTCGGCGTCGGGAAAGCTGGTTCCGCGGACTCTGTGGGCTGCCGATTCCAGGTCGTAAACGGTTTGGCGCAGCTCGGGCTCGGGCCC
>DATLNB010000031.1:0-63334 GCA_035536995.1 Chthoniobacterales bacterium
ATTTCAATATTCAGGGAGCGCTCCAAGACCCGACTCTCGCGGTCGGCTCAGGGAGCAATGACAACTGGAAAATCCGAGACAATCCCGCCGGCGAATCTCAGGAGGCGCAGGTCCAGGCGACCGGCCTGGCACCGACCGATAACCGGGAAGCCGTCTACCTGGCGGGGTTCACGTCGTCGAATTACAGCTCGATTTTGCGCGGCAAAAACAACACGACCGGCATCGGGGTGATCGAGGCTTACCAGACCGATCAGGACAGCACCGCTGAGCTTGGAAATATCAGCAGCAGGGGTTTCATCGAAGGCGCGGATAACGTCATGATCGGCGGCTTTATCCTGGGAGGCGGCGCCAGTGCGAAAATCATCGTGCGCGCGATCGGTCCGTCGCTGGCAGCTTTCGGTATCGCGAATCCAGTCAGCGATCCCACCCTCTCGCTCCGCAATGGCAACGGAACGCAGATCGCCTTCAACGATGACTGGAAGTCTAATCAAGAGACGGAGATCGCGGCGACAACCCTCCCTCCGTCGAACGACTTCGAATCGGCGATCGTCACCACTCTGCCCGCCGGCACTTACACCGCGATTGTTGCAGGTTCGACCGCGCGTGGCGGCACAGGCACCGGGGTCGGGTTGGTCGAAATCTACAATCTGCAATACTAGGAAGCGCTGGGTTTCAGGCGATCGCAGCGCAGCGCTGGCCAAATCACTTGCGACCCGCCCGCCGCGAGCCTATATCAACGCTCGCCGTGACCGGCGATCGGGTAGGTACCGAAGTGGCCAAACGGGGCGGACTGTAAATCCGCTGGCTTACGCCTTCACTGGTTCGAATCCAGTCCTGCCCAATTCTTTCTTCGGCGGGAAAGCTCTAGCGCTTCTTCTTCCCGCCGCGGCTCTTGCTCCCACCGGACTTCCCGCCGCTGCTGCGCTTGGCGGACCCTGATTTCGACCCTCCGCCCGATGTCTTCCCGCGGCTTTTGCTCCCGCCCGATCTTCCGCCGCCAGAACTCTTGCCGCGGGCTGATCCGCCGCTTGATTTCCCCCGAGCCGAACCGCCAGAAGATTTTTTGCCGCCAGAGCTGGTCTTCTTGCCGCCGCCGGATTTGCGCCCGCTCGAACTCGACGACGAAGACTTGCCACGCGCCTTAGAGCCGCCGCCCGATTTCCTCGCGCCGCCGCTCTTTCCACCGGAGCTTTTGGAGCCAGAACTCTTTGATCCGCCAGAACTCTTTGACCCGCCTGAGCTCTTTGACCCGCCTGAGCTCTTTGATCCGCCTGAGCTCTTCGACCCGCCTGAGCTCTTCGATCCGCCTGACCTCTTTGATCCGCCTGAGCTCTTCGATCCGCCTGACCTCTTCGATCCGCCCGAGCCCTTTGATCCGCCCGAGCCCTTTGATCCGCCCGAGCTCTTTGACCCGCCCGAGCTCTTGGAGCCCCCGGAGCCTTTTGATCCGCCAGAGCTCTTCGCCGATGCGGCGCGGCCTACAATTCCGCCGATGACGCCCCCGACCACGGCGCCAACCGGACCGGCGACGCTGCCGAGGACAGCCCCGGTTGCTGCCCCGGCGGCCTGTTTCGAAATTGGTGGAATCTGAATGCTTTCAGATGACTCGGAGGATGAACCGGAACTTTGATTTGATTGGTTGTTTTGCTCTTCAGCCATAACGTGCGCTCCTTAGAGGTTGGGTTGTGTTTGAATGTACTTCGGATGACACGGCGCATTTAGCCGCACGCCGGAGAGATTAATTCGCGCTCAGGCTTTTACAGACCGTGAGCTCAAGGACGGGAACAGAACGTTTTCGCGCTCAACAGACGCGCCTCGGCTAACGAAAAAATCACGAAGCTCGGGCGTGTAAAATTGCTTATCCTTCCCAGGGTTAAGACCAAGAAACACCTGGCCGCCGGGATTTAAAAGGCGGGCGAGATCGTCGAGAAAAAAAGCCCACTCGCGGGGGCCCCACCACCACTCCCCTTTGCGATTGAACTCCACTGAAAATGCGGTAACCAGGTCGAACTTCCGCCCGAGGTCCGGCAACGGCTGGAAAGGCTCGATCATCAGGATCCGGCGGTCGACCTTGAACAAATCGAGGAGCTCGCCAAAAAGCGGAAATCCATCGGCATCGAGTCCGACGCCGGAATGGCCGAGCTGTTGCGCGACCAAGAGGAAGAAGCCGCACCCGCAGCCGAGATCGAGGATCGATTTTGGATTAGACCGCTGCAGCTTAAGGTCCTGGGCACGCTCAATATTCAGCCGGATCCATCGCTGGACGTCGGCATACTTCGCGTAATGCTCCGTCGAATCGGCGTATCGGGCTTTGATCTCCGCCAACCGGGCAGGATCGATCCCCGCCACGATCGCATTATACGAAATCGGGTGGAGGTGCCGCTCTGCCCGGCGCCAGGCGCGCCGGTAGGTCAGGGGCTGGCCCAGCTTCGCTAACTTATGAGAAAGCTTCATCGGAAGGGCACACCTCACCCGTGATGATTTCGCCCAACAAGCCGAGGCGCCCGCAGGCGCGTTTTTTAACGGCCGCGACGCTGGTTTCCGCCGCCATCGCGACGTCCACCACCGTAACCACCGCCGCCACCGCCGTAGCCGCCACCGCCACCGCCGTAGCCGCCACCGCCATAGCCACCGCCGCGGCCGCCACCACCGCCACCGGGCGCACGGGGCTCGCGCGGACGCGCTTCATTCACGGTCAACGGGCGGCCTTCCACGGTCTTCCCATTGAACTCGGTGATGGCTTTCTGTGCGTCGGCTTCCGTTGTCATCGTGACGAAAGCGAAGCCGCGCGATTTACCGGTGAACTTGTCCTGCATCAGCGTGACTTCCTGGACTGGACCGACGCCTGCGAACATGTCCTGGAGGTCGGTTTCGGTGGTGTTGAAGGAAAGATTTCCTACGTATAATTTAGTACCCATCTGAGTTAACTGAGGAAAACGCCGCCTGGCCACTGTTCCCGCTCATCGGATTTCAAATCGCCACTGAAAAAACTCCAACTGACAATCTACCAACGCACCGAGCTTCCGTTTTCTTTTCGGCGTGATTAGTAGAGGCTTTCGCCGGGGAAAGCAACTAGAATCCCGGGCGGCCGTGCCGCACCCAAATGCCTGACTCGTCCACTATCTCCAACCCGTCGAAAAATGCCCGCGTCGCGGTGGTCGCGGCCGGCATTGTCAGCCCGTTGGGCTTCGGCACAGAAGAGACCCTGGCCGCCCTCCGGGAAGCGCGGGATTGCGTCACGCCGGTGACTGGCTTTCCGGTGGACCGCTGTCGTTGCCAGACGGCCGGGCAGGTACCCGACGTCCGCCTGCAAGACGCGAACGAATTCCACGAACACCCGGAGCGGCTTCATCGAGTCGCGCAAATGATGATTCTTGCCTTGCGCGAAGCTTTGGCGCAGGCCGGTGATTTCCAGCCGGAGCTTACCGTCATGGGCACCACCAGTGGGGGCATGACCTTCGGCGAACAGTATTACCGCAGCCTAAACGGGAAAGCTCCGAAGTCTGCCCGTCACGCGGCGTCACTCATCGCAAATTACACCCCGCAGAAACCGATCATGGACGCGCAGGAAGCTTTCGGGATAGGCGCGCCGTGCCAGGTTATTGCGAACGCCTGTGCGTCGGGGACGAATGCGATTGGGCACGCCTTTCATTGCGTGCGGTCAGGCCGATATCAACGGGTCCTGACGGGCGGATACGACGCGATCTCTGAGCTGGTCTTCGTCGGATTTGATTCCCTCCAGGCCGCGACACCGGATCGCTGTCGTCCGTTTGATAAGGCCCGCACCGGACTGGTTCTCGGCGAAGGCGCTGCCGTCCTTGCGCTGGAGAATCTGGAAGCGGCCGAGCACCGCGGAGCCACGATTCTCGCTGAAGTC
Organism: Chthoniobacterales bacterium; assembly: GCA_035536995.1. Lineage (GTDB taxonomy): Bacteria > Verrucomicrobiota > Verrucomicrobiia > Chthoniobacterales > UBA10450 > AV80. The sequence continues at coordinate 3,878 of DATLNB010000031.1, forward strand.
GTCGGTTACGGCCTCTCGACCGACAATTTTCACCTGACCCAACCCGATCCCTCCGGGAGCGGCCCCCGCTCGGCCATGGAGACAGCGCTCCAAAGCGCCGAAATGTCCGCGGACGAGATCGATTACATCAACGCGCATGGGACTGCGACGCCGTTCAACGATGCCTCGGAAGGCAAGGCAATCGCCGAGCTCTTTGACGAAGTACCGGTCAGCTCGACCAAGGGAATGATGGGCCATTCGTTAGGCGCGGCAGGCGCAATCGAGGCCATCATCGGCCTCCTGGCTATTCGTCACCAGATGTTGCCGGCGAACATCAACTTCCGCGAGGGCGACGCGGCCCTTGATCTAAACATCATCGCCAACCAAGCCAAACCTGCAGCTATCCGCACCGTGCTCTCGAATTCCTTCGGCTTTGGCGGGACCAACGCGTCCATCATCATGCGGTCCGCAGCCGCATGAGTTTGCACATCGCCGGAACCGGCTGGGTGACCCCGTTGGGCAGCGGTGTTGAGGAGGTCTGGGCTCGTCTGTTGGATGGAGAAACCGCCGTAGCCGACAAGGTATCGAGTCCGCTCGGTTCGGATTATCCGGTTTTTAGGGTACCGCCCCAAGCTCTGGTGAAAGCGCCACCCCACCCGCGACTCCGAAGATCGAGCGCGATCTCACGGTTCGCCGCGGTCGCCGGACTCGAAGCCCTCGCCACCGCCAGCATCACGCTCACGCCCGAAACGGCCCGGCGCACCGCCCTGATTTTCGCTGTTTCCAATGGCGGCGTCGTTTACACGAAACGCTTTTACCAGGAAATCGTCGAATCCGGCGCTCAGGCCGCAAGTCCCCTGTTATTTCCGGAGACTGTGTTTAATGCACCGGCCAGCCACCTTGCCGCCATTCTCGGCATCACCGGGGCGAGTTATACCCTAGTCGGCGACGGCGCCGTAGGCATGCTCGCGCTCAAGATGGCCGAAGACCTGATGTTGGCAGACACCCTCGATTATTGCCTCGTTGTCGGAGCGGAAGAAGCTGACTGGCTGCTCTGTGACGCCTACCGAAAATGGCGGTTGCTTCGCGCTGCGCCGCCAATCGAACCGTTTCACCGCCCCGCGCGCGGAATGATCCTGAGCGAAGGCGCCGGAGCCGTCTTGCTTGCCCGGGAGGGCTCCATTGAGATCCAGCAGATCGCTGCCGGCACAAACTTCCGCGGCCAGCGCGATGCGGCCATGGCGGTTCAGCAAACCATGGCCGAGCTCTGCGTAGAACCGTCTGATCTCCTTGTGGCGAGCGCAAATGGCACATTTATCGACGCAGCTGAACAGGCGGCGATTGCGGCGCACTGCCCTGGAGCATGCGTCTATGCAATGAAAGGCGTCCTTGGGGAAAGCGTAGGGGCGAGCAGTCTTTGGCAAACGATCGTCGGGGCGCAGGCGTTGCGAACCCAGGACGTGCCGGGCCGAGAAAAACCGGCCCCAATTTTGAGCGCGGTCGTTTCCTGCTGTGGACTCAACCAGCAAGTAGCGGGACTTCGACTCTCAGTTCGGACTTGAGCAAACGACCCCCGGGAGTTGGTCGCTGACGTAGGTGCCGTGCCGGGTGTTTTGCCTTTGCAACCGCGGCCCCGTTCGGTAGCTTCGCATCCCGCGATGCGTAGGCCGTTTTTTGCAATTTTTACTCTCCTCTGCGCGTCAGCGACGGCCATGGGCCAGGCGGGCTCGGAAAAGCAGCCGATGGAGATCACTTCCAGCGGCGAAACCCAGTACGAAAACGGCATTGCCACCGCGCATGGCAACGTCGCCATCCACACCGGCGACGCGGATATCTACGCCGATTCCGCCCGGTATAATCCGACGACGCACGAAGTCCTGGCCGAAGGGCACGTTCGGATCTACCGCACTGCGGGTCTCTTCGTAGGCGACAAGGCCATTTACAACACCGAGACGAAAGAAATCCAGGCGGTCAACATTAAGACCGACAAACAACCGTACCTCGTCGCAGGCGACCGGGTCACCACCATCACCGAAGGCGCGTTCATGGTCACGAAGGGGACTTTTACGACTCACGACTCGGCAAACCCCGATTTCCGCCTCCAATCGAAAAAAATCCGGGTTTACGAGAACGATCGGGTCGTTTTTCAAAACGTGACCTTCTACGTCCGGAACATTCCAATTTTCTGGTGGCCATACCTCTATCAGTCGCTCGACGATTCATTCAGCTACATGGTGTCGCCGGCCTACCTCAGCTCATGGGGTCCGTCGGTTCTCGGCCGCGTCACGATGCCGATCACGGAAGATATCAGGGCGACTTTCCGGCTCGATTACCGCTCGCGCCGCGGCGTTGCTTTTGGGTTTGAGCCCGACATCCGGTTCGGTGAAAGAAAACAAAGCTGGGCGCGTATCCGGACCTACTTCCTCAAGGACGAGAACCCCGAGATCAACCGGACGTCCCTGGCCCGGCCTGATATTTCCGAAGGTCGTTACCGCGTCTCTCTACAGAGCCGGGCGATCCTGGCTGAGGACATTTACGGGATCGCAAACATCACGAAGCTCAGCGACGAGTTCGTGCTCCAGGATTTTTTCCAGGGCGAATTCCGGGTCGACCCGCAGCCAGACAACGTTGTTGCGGTGACAAAGAGCCGGCCTGATTACACCCTCACCCTAATCACGCGTTTTCAGGCCAATGAATTCTTCGAGGCGACGGAGCGGCTTCCGGAGCTGGTTTTGGACGTAAAACGCACGCCGCTTTTCGGCGGGCCGATCTTCTACGAGGGGGAAACAAGTTTAGCGCAGTTGAACCGAAATTTTCCCCACGGGTCCGTGAACGATGAATACAGCAGCCTGCGGTTTGACTCCTTCCACCAGTTTACCTACCCAAACACCTACTTCGGCTGGCTCTCCGTGGTGCCGCGAGCGGGCTTTCGCGCTACCTATTACGACCACACGCGTGACCTAAGTAAGACGATTTTCACCCCCGATCCCAGTCCGCTCATCCCGGATTTCATCGTGCCGGACGGCACGCAGTTGGCCAAGGGCGGAAACAAGCTCCGAACCGTTTTCAACGGCGGCATCGAATCCTCTTTCAAGCTTACCAAGACTTGGGAAGGCGCTCAGAGTAGCCGGCTGGGCCTGGACGGGCTGAAACACGTCATCCAGCCCTTCACCAATTTCTCCTTCGTCTCGAGCAACATCTCGAACCCCGCTGAGATCCTGCAATTTGACCGCTACCAGGGCTCAACCCAGCTGCGCCCGCTGGACTTCCCGCAGTTCACCTCGGTCGATTCTATTGATAGCTGGACCATGTGGCGTTTGGGAGTGCGCAACCGCCTCCTAACCCGCCGCGACGATTCTACCATGAACTGGCTGGATATCGAAACCTACATGGACGTGAACTTCGACAACCCGTTCGATGAAACCCAGTACTCGAACCTGTTTAACCGCCTCAATTTTACTCCGGTGCCCTGGGTGTCGTTCGGGGTCTCCTCCCAGGTCCCGGTGTTTGAGAAGGGTTTCACGGAGGTCAACACCAGTGTCAACGTCCAGCCACTCCCAAATCTCCAAGTTTCCTTCGCCCACCGCTATCTCAACTCCGCTCCGTTTTTCGCTAACAGCAGCCTTTACGTTTTCGGTGGCTACTACCGGATCGATGACAACTGGGGCGTTGGATTTTCCGAGCAATATGAAGGGACGACCGGGGTGCTGGAGCAGCAGCGTTACTCGATCTATCGAGACCTGACCAGCTGGGTCGCGTCGGTGGGCGCAATCATTCGTGATAATGGCGGCGTGAAGGAATACGGCGTGCTTATGACCTTCACTCTGAAAGCGCTCCCGAAATTCAGCTTCGATCTGAATTTCGATCCGGCGGGCGCCGATCAGACCCAATAAGCGCGCCCCAGGCGCACCAATTTTCTCCAATGGATATCTCTATCGTCGGCTCAGGTTATGTCGGTCTGGTGACCGGGGCATGTTTCGCCGACGTAGGTCACAATGTGATCTGCGTGGATAACGACCCGCGCAAAGTCGAAGCGCTTCAGGCTGGCAAGGTACCGATCTATGAGCCCGGGCTTGAAGACGTGATCAATCGGAATGTCTCGGCCGGCCGGCTCCGATTTAGCGGTAGCATCAAGGAAGGCGTCGATAACTCGCAAATCGTGTTCATCGCGGTGCCGACCCCGCAACAGCCCGATGGAAGCGTCGACTTGAGTTTCATCGAGAAGGTCGCCCGCGAGATCGCCGGCGTGCTGACCGATTACCGCGTCATCGTTGATAAGAGCACGGTCCCGGTTAAGACCGGGGAGAAGGTCCGTGAATCGATCAAGCGTTACAACCGGCACGGCGCAGAGTTCGACGTTGTCAGCAACCCGGAATTCCTCCGGGAAGGTTGCGCGGTGGCGGACCTGATGCATCCCGATCGGATCGTGATCGGCGCGCAAAGCGAACACGCCATCGATCTGATGAAAAAGGTTTATGAGCCTTTCATGGCGCCCATCCTGGTGACCGACATCAACAGTGCCGAGCTGATCAAGCACGCCGCCAATTCATTCCTCGCTCTGAAGATTTCCTACATCAACGCTGTCTCCGCGATCTGCGAAGCGAGCGGCGCGGACATCGAGAAAGTCGCTGACGGCATCGGTATGGACAAACGGATTGGACGCCAGTTTCTGAATGCGGGCATCGGCTACGGCGGGTCCTGCTTCCCGAAAGACATCGCCGCGTTCATCACGATTTGCGAGCAGCTGGGGGTTCCCTTCACCCTGCTTAAGGAAGTGCAACGGATCAATGCAGATCAAAAAGAGCGCTTCCTGAAAACGATTCGGGAAACCCTGTGGGTTTTACGGGAAAAGAAAATCGCGGTTTGGGGGCTCGCCTTCAAGCCAAACACGGATGACCTCCGTTCATCGGTCGCAATGGATCTGGTAGCGGACATGCTCAAAGAAAAAGCGCACGTCACCGTCTTCGATCCGAAGGCCATGGAGAAAGCGCGCGAAGTCGAAGCTATCTCCGGCGCTGTTTTCGCGAACTCTGCCCTGGATGCCGTTGACGGTGCAGAAGCTCTGATCATTGCCACAGAGTGGCCTGAGTTCGCCAACGTGGACCTGGCCGCCGTAAAAGAGAAGATGATGACCCCTATCGTTTTTGACGGGCGAAACTTGTTCGACCCCGCGACGATGACGAGACTCGGCTTCCATTACCACTCGATCGGCCGGGCCAGCGTTAAGCCGAGCTAACCGCAGCCGGAGGGCAAATGGGCCAGGCTTCTGCGCGCGCGATCGCACAGAACGCCCTGCGCGAATGGCGTGCGGGCGACAAATTCGCAGACACCATCATCCGTCATCATTTGGCTGCCAGTCAGTTGAGGGACGCGGACCGCGCCTTCACAACGGAGCTCTTTTACGGAATTCTGCGGAACCTCTCCGTGCTTGATCTTTGGATCAGCCTTCTCCGATCCGATCCGCTCGATGACGATACCCGCGATCTGCTTCGTCTCGGTCTCTACCAGGTTCTTCTTCTTCGGACGCCCGAGCACGCCGCGGTTTACGAAACGGTCGCACTTGGCACCAAACGCAACCGCACTGTCGTCAACGGCGTTCTGCGAAATGCTTTGCGGCGTAGATCTGCGCTCGAGAACGAAGCGGCCTTCCAGGATCTCGCCGTCAGAAAATCACACCCGCGTTTCCTGGTCGAACGCTGGCAGCAAAACATGGGGCGCGCTGAGACGGAATCGCTCTGTGACTGGAATAATCGGCCCGCTGCAGTTTATGCGCGGATAAACCGGCTAAAGACTTCGCAGGACGACTTCATTTCGAACCATCCGGAAGCCGAACTGATGGAGGATGACTTTGTCCGGCTACAACGAATCCCCCACGACGCATTGGCCGCCGGCGAGTGCTACATTCAAGATCCCAGCACAACGGCAGCGTGCCGCCTGCTTGATCCACGCCCGGGCGAGCGGGTTTTGGACGCCTGCGCGGCCCCTGGAGGAAAAGCGGCGCTCTTAGCGCAGCTCATGAAAAACAAAGGAATGATTGTCGCGTGCGATCGCGACAGCAGCCGGGTCCAAACTCTCCAGGCTAATCTCGACAGGCTCGGAGTGGAGATTGCACAACTACACCGACACGATTGGATCGACGGAATTCCGTTTCCCGAGGCCGGCTTCGACCGGATCCTGATTGACGCTCCGTGCAGCAACACCGGCGTAATGCGGCGGCGGGTCGATGTCCGTTGGCGCCTTCGGCCCGAAGATTTTTCGCGCATGCCCGACCAACAGATTCGAATTGCCCGCGCGGTCATTCCGCTCCTGAGGCCGGGAGGCATATTGGTTTACAGCACCTGCAGTATCGAGCCGGAAGAAAACCAACACGTGGTTGCTGGGATTGTGCGCGAGCTACCTTTCTTAAAATTAGCCGAGCAGATTTCGCTCTTCCCATTCAAGGACCAATGTGACGGCGCTTACGCGGCGAAGTTGATCCGCCAGTAATAGCAGCGCCGCTGCGACAACATCTTGCAACGGCTAGGGCCGGTGGAATTGTAAACGCCTATGCATGATCCGCGCTACGACAAGCTCGCGAAAGTCCTGGTTGAGTATTCGACTCGATTGAAGCGCAACGAAAACGTCCTGATCGAGACCTTTGACGTCCCAGACGAAATGACCGTCTCACTGATTCGGGCGGCGAGAAGAGCTGGAGCGAACGCGCTGGCGCAGGTCTATCGGGCCCGGATCAATCGCGAGCTCGCGTTGAACGCCTCCGAACGGCAGCTGAACCTCAGCGCAATTCATGAGCTAGCGCGGATGAAAAAGATGGACGCCTACATCGCCATCCGGGGAAGCCAGAACATCACCGAGTTATCCGACGTCCCGGCCGAGCAGATGAAAATTGTCGCCAAAAAGATGCGGCCCGTAACCGACTGGCGGGTGAAGAAAACGAAATGGGTGGTGTTACGCTGGCCCTCCCCTTCCATGGCGCAGCTCGCCGGCATGAGCACGGAAGCCTTTGAAGATTTTTATTTCGACGTCTGCACTCTCGACTACCGAAAATTACAGCCGGGGATGAAGGCGCTGAAAGCGCTGATGGACAAGACCGACCGGGTGGAACTCACGGGACCGGGCACCGACCTGCGATTCAGCATCAAGGGAATCGGGTCCGTCATTTGCGGCGGCGATCGAAACATTCCTGACGGCGAGGTCTTTAGTTGCCCGATCAAAGATTCGGTTCAGGGGCATGTCCAGTTCAACGCGCCCACGATTTATCAGGGGACCGGCTTTGACAACATCCGGCTCGAGTTTCGCGACGGCAAAATCGTCAACGCGACGGGAAACAACACAGAGAAACTGAACAAGATCCTCGATTCCGATCCGGGCGCGCGTTACATCGGCGAGTTCTCGCTCGGCTTTAATCCTTTCGTCCTTCATCCGATGCGCGACATCCTGTTCGACGAGAAAATTGCGGGATCATTTCACTTTACTCCCGGCCAGGCCTACGAAGATGCAGACAACGGCAACCGGAGCCAGGTCCACTGGGACATGGTCTGTATCCAACGCCCGGATTACGGTGGAGGCGAAGTTCATTTCGACGGCAAGCTCATTCGCAAGGATGGCGAATTCATCCCGCCGAACCTGCGGTCGCTCAATCGCGGCCGGTTCGTGAAGCGTTGACGTCCTATTCCCCCAGCGAGGATCGGCGCCGCTCCTTGGGAGGGGGAACTATCAACATTCGGCGACGCCCCCGGGCGTGCACGCAAAACGAGGAGGCATCGCTGCCTCCTCGTTCAAAGACAAACTGCGAAGATTGTTTACGCCGCCTTCGGCGCGGCGCCCTGGGCGTTGAGTTGCATCATGCCGATCTCGCCATTCCCAGCGATCTGGACATTCGCAATCTCGAACACCGGCGCGCCTTCGAGGGCGCTCGGACCAGCGCCTGGCAGCTGCACCGAGACGCTTTTCGAAGTCGCATTCAGCACGAGCGAAGCAATCTCGAACGAAGGCGAGAACTCAACGGTCGCGATCTGGAAACGCCCGGTTACATGAACGGAGGCCTGTCCCTGCTGCGAAGGAGTGAGCTGGACCGCGCCGCTTTCGGCGCCGGAAAGCAGTTGGAGCCCGGCGATGTTGAAAGCCGGTGAAGTGATAACGCTCGGCCGCTGTTGCTGGGACGGAGTCAGCCGGATTTGGCCAATGCCTCCGCCGGCCGCCTGAACGCTGGAAATCTCGAAGGTGACCTGAAGGTTCATCGCGGGCTGCGGCTGTTGCGAAGGCGCGAGGCGCATCGTGACAATCTTCGAGGTCGGTTTGAGCTGGAGCGCGCCCATCTTGAAGCTCGGGGTGAGCTGCAACGACGCGATCTCAAACGAGAAAGTCAGTTGGACCGCGGTCTGCATGCCGCTGGCAGGCGGTTGGGATTGAACTTGAGGAATTGCTCCGGTTGTTCCGGCCATGGGGCTGGGACGAATCGAAGGAGCGGGAGTTGGTTGGTTCGGTTGAGGCATGGTTGCTGGTATGGTTGGCTGCTGAGCCAGAGGCTCGGTGGATATAACTTTGGGCGCGAATGAGGGCGATTCTACGGAATGGCGAAGCGCTCCGACCCCGGCTACGGACGTTCCGGCGACCACGCCTTGGGCGAGGTGCGCGGGAAGCTCTTCCGGCTCCGGCTTGGTGATTTCGGCCATCGGTGATTCAGTTTCAAACGCGGGAACTTGATACGGGATAGGTTGCCCTTGTGCAACTGGTTCTTCCTCCTCAAGAATCTCGGCCACAACCGGCTCGGGCGCCAGTTCGGGCTCAATCACGACCGGCTCGCTGACCGATTCGAACGCAGCTTCGGTCTGCGCGACGGGCTCTGGCAGCGGTTCTGCAATTTCCTCCGCTTGCGGTGTGGTCTCGAAAACCGGCGCTGAAGGCTCGAACGCGACTGGAGCCCAAACCGGTTCGAGCGTTGCAGGGGCGGTCCAGGCCGGTGTTTCCTCAACAACCTGCTCATCCATCGCCGGTTCAATTTCCGTCGGCTCGGCGACAGTCGAGTCGGCGACGATTGGCTCTTCGGTAGCCGCGGGAATCTCGGCAAAGCTCTCGATGACCTGAGCCGGCTCTTCGATGACTTTCGGTTCGCTGACAGAACTGAACTCGGCAAAGTCCGTAATCGGCACTACGGCGGTTTCGGGCTCGAACTCCGCAGGTTTAACATCTTCAACGGGTGGCAGCACTTCTGAAATCGGCTCGATGACGGGCGTCTCCACAATTGCTTCCGGCTCAGGAACCGGGGCGCGCGGCACAAGGTTTTCGATCGTGGCAGCTGGGCCGCCGTTGGCGCCAAACGGGCGGCTCGTTTTGTTGAACGGCACAGCAGCACGCCGGACCGACGGTTCGGAGGCTTTTAAGTGCAGCGAAACTTGCGGAGGTCCACCGGCAAGACGTTTAGGCGCGGCCATTTTCTCGATAACCGGCTCAGGTTCCAAGGCGTCAAAGCTCGGCCCCGTGGCAGTGGCGGGGGAGCCATAAACCGAAACGCTCATGCGTCGGCGGAATTCGGAAAACACGACCCAGGCAATCAGGAGAATACCGGCCAGAAGAAGGCCGCCGACCAGAAGGTTGTTGGAATTGAAACGATCCGAGGTGTCGCTGGTCGACTGTTGGAGGCTAGAGGGCGCGAGCACGGTCGCGGGCGAAGAAACGGCGTTGGCGGTCGCAGGCGCTTTGTTGGCGGGAGAACTTGCGGGCGCTTGCGGCACGACTGCACTGGTAGTCGCCGGGCCGGCAGCCGGACCTTGCGGTGCGATCACTTTCGATGCGTCCGGACCATTAGCCGGGCTCTGCTGCGCCAGGGCGGTCGAGGTTTCGGGTTCGCTCAACGTGGTAACTGGCTGGACCGTTGCGTCCGGTTCCTTGGGAAGCGGCGCCCGCGTTTCCGAAGGCAACGCATTTGAAACCACCGGCATTTCGACGCTCGGCGAATTGGTTGTTGTCGGTCCCGGCGTCTTCTCGCTCTTTAGGTCAGCCTGCGGCGCATTGGGCGCGGTCTCGGTCTTGGCGAGGGTCTCCGGCTGCTTGGTCGATTTGTTTAAAGCGAGTGCCGGCGCGGGTATTGGGCTGGGCTCAATCGAGGGCGCTGACGTGTCCGTCTTGGCGATTTCTTTCGACGGCGCAACCGGAGCCGAAGCGACTTGCTGTTGCGGCTGCAACCATCCGACATCGTAGAATGAATCGGCAAACACCAGGTTCAAGGCGGGCGAATAAATCTTGCGAGCCGACACGATCCAGTCGTTCGCTTTCGCGGAATTGTTATGTTTGAACTCCCATGCGGCCTGCGCGTAATAGAGTGCCGGCGTGTCGCCGGTGAACTGGAACTGCTCCATCATCTTCTGGGCGCGGGCATCTTTGCCTTCCAGCAAAAGCGTCAGGTAAATCTTAAATTTGATGATCTGCGCGGCTTGATTCTTATCGCCGCCGGGCGCCGGCGTGTTGGTGAACAACGCTTCGAAGCGATCGCGTGCCTTGCTGTATTCCTTTTTCTTAAACGGAATCTGCGCGAGATTGTATTGAGCCTCGCGGAATTTGGGATCGATTTTTGACGCCTGTTTGAACGCGTTTTCAGCACCGTCGAAATCCTTTTGAGCCAGCAGAATCTCGCCGCGGAGATTGATTGTGGCCGGCTGGTTCGGGTCGGCTGCGTCGGCTTCGTCGATCAAGCGCTTTGCGGCTGTGAAATCGCGCTGTTGAAACGCCTGTTCCGCCGCTTCAAATTTTTCCGTTGCGATTGCTTTTGCTTTGGCGGCCCGATCAGCCGCGGTGGTCAACTCCAGGGCGACGCGGGTTTGGCCCGCCGGCTTTTGGAGCCAGCCGACCTCGTAAAGCGATTCAGCGAAAAGCTTGTTCAGCTGCGGCGAAAACTTCTTCTCGGCGCCTGCGATCAGGTCCTTCGCTTCCTGTTCCTTCTTATGCTGCAAGGCAACCGCGGCGTTCGAATAATGCAGAGCCGGTGTGTCGGGCGAGAGTTCGAACTTGGCCAGGATTGAATCGACCATGTTCTCCTTGCCCTCGAGCAGATAGGTCAGGAGAATCTTATATTGAATCAGCTGGGCGGCGTCGCCCTGAAGCTCGGAGGCGTTTCCCTGAAGTAAACCCTCAAAACGCTTGCGCGCTTCGGTCCAGTCCTTCCGTAGAAATGGAATCTCCGCGAGATTGAACCGCGCATTCCAAAACTTCGAATCGGTTGCGAGAGCTTTCTGAAGAGCCGCCTCGGCCTGGTCGTATTCGGCCTGCCGCATCAGGATAACGCCCCGCAGATTTTGCGACTCCGCGAGGTCGGGCTGCCGGGCATCGATCGCGTCCAGTTCCTTCAGGGCCTGAGGATAATTTGCGGCGTTGAATTCGCGGAAAGCCTTGTCATACATCGACTCGAGCTCCGCTTTGGTAGGGGCAACATTTGTGGCCGCGAAAGAACTAAGAACGAGGACCGTGATCGTGGCGAATTTCCGAATGTTCATGCAAAGAGGCATACAAGCCAGGGCCAGGCCGTCTGACAAGCCAATTTTGCCGTTTTCCCCGCGAAAATTCGCTTTTCGCCGAAAAGGTTTGATCGGTGGGACTTGCGGGTCGCTCAACGGGCTTTGGCAACGCCGATATTTCGGTTCGCAATGATGCGCAAACCTTCAAGGGTCAGATTCGGATGGATCGCCTCAATTTCAGGCAACTTTTCCGCGATTAATTGGGCGTAACCGCCAGTCGCCACGATGCGCGGTTTTCGGCGACGGAAATTCTCCGCGACCAGTCTCGCCAGGATCTCATGAACCAACCCGCGATAACCATAGACGGCGCCCGACATCATCGCGCCGCGTGTCGTTTTACCGATCGCCCGCGCGGGTTCGCGCAAGGTTAGCTTCGGAAGCAACGCGGTGCGGTGGTAAAGGAAACTCGTCATCGCTTCAAGTCCGGGTGCGATCACGCCCCCCACGTAGCTGCCGCGAATCGAGACAACATCGAAAGTCACTGCGGTGCCAAAATCCACGACGATGGCCGGGTAGCCGTACAAAAGCGCGACCGCCGCGGCATTTGCCAACCGATCCGCGCCAATCGTGTCCGGAGCGGGATAATCAATTCCAACGCCGAGATCCAGCTCGGGGCCGAGGAAGAGCGTCCGGGTGCGGCCGCCCGCTGAGAGTATCTCTCTGTTTTTAGCCGGGACCACGGATGAGACGACGATCGAGCCCACCTCGCGCGTTTTCAAAATTTCGCGGATATATTTGGTCGTTAGGAGGGAGGTGGCCCGGCGTCTCGATTGACCGATTCGGTCGGTCGTGGCGAAGGCGAATTTCACAAACGAGTTGCTGACGTCGATCAGCAAATAATCGGTAAATCGCTTTCCTGTCCTGCGCATGGAACGAGCCGCATTCAGGCCATAACGCCCCGTTCCGTCAAGTCCGCGGGCACGGGCAAACTTGCGACGGCGGGAGCGAACCGTTAGCCTCCGCGCGTGAGGAAGCTCGTTCAGCGGCCGCGACGTTTGCGGCGGACTCCAAGCGTGCGAAACCTGGTCCGCGAAACAAAACTTAGCTCGCACGACTTCATTCTCCCCCTTTTCGTGAGTGAAAAACTAAGCGCGCCACAGGCGATCGCCAGCATGCCAGGGGTCTTTCAGCTTGCGCCCGGCGACGTTGCCGATGAAGCGAAGCGAGTCCGCGATCTTGGTCTGCAGGCGGTCCTCCTTTTCGGCGTCCCGCGACAGAAGGATGAATTCGCGAGCGGGGCCTTTGCGGAGGACGGTGTTGTGCAGCAGGCGATCCGGGCGATCAAAGCGAGCTGCCCTGAATTAGTCGTTATGACCGACGTCTGCCTGTGTGAGTACATGAGCCACGGGCATTGCGGCGTTACCCGGATCGACGGCGATCACTTTCACGTTCTCAATGATGAATCGGTCGAACTCCTGGTCAAAACCGCGTTATCGCACGCCGCTGCCGGCGCGGACTTCGTGGCCCCGAGCGACATGATGGACGGGCGGATCGGAGCAATCCGCGAAGCGCTGGATGCCCACGGATTCCAAGACACCGGGATCATGAGTTATGCGGCGAAATTTGCGTCTGCCTTTTACGGGCCCTTCCGGGAGGCTGCCGAAAGCCCGCCGCAGTTCGGCGATCGACGATCGTACCAGATGGATAGCGCAAATGCGCAGGAAGCGCTTCGTGAGGTCGCGCTCGACGTGGAGGAAGGCGCCGACATTCTCTTGGTCAAGCCGGCTTTGCCGTATCTGGATATCCTCTGGCGGGTCCGCGAACGTTTTGCGAAACCGACCGCGGTCTACCACGTGAGTGGCGAGTTTGCGATGGTCAAGGCCGGTGCAGAAAAAGGATACTTCGAAGAGCGTGCCGCCGTTCTTGAGATAATGACTTCGCTCAAACGCGCCGGAGCCGATTTGATAGTGACCTACTGGGCAAAGGATCTCGTCGAATGGATACGCCAATAACGACGCGCCCGTCCGAAACGGAAAGCCACATCGGCCTCAAGCGCCTCTCGCTTCTCTGGGCCCAGGCAAACCGCTATACCGCCTGCGCGGCCGAAGTGAGTTTGCCGCAGTGCCGTTACCGCGCGGACGTCGCGGCCTATCGAGCGCGGGCAAAAGAGCAGACAGTCACCGCGATTTTTGAATGTAAACAGGCCCTCCCGGATTTGCGGCGTGACAATTGCCAGAGCCGCGCGACCCGGGATCGGCTCCGCTCCGTTAACCGGCGCCGTGAGATTCTCGAGAAACATCTCCGGGTCCACTATCCTACGTTGCGGACCGGCGACTCGCTTTTTGCCGAATACGATTCGCATGATTTTGAAGCTATCGGGCACCGCGGTTACCGCCGCGTCGTCCGGGAAGTTGCCGCCCTCCAGAATCGTCTATTCGGAGGCACGAAATTCGAATGCCTCGTGCGCTATCGCTGCGCCAATCTTTTCTTCCTGGTTCTGCCTAACGAATTGTTTCGCGAGGTAGATGCCCCCGAAGGATGGGGGGTGCTCGCGGAAGAGAATGGGATGCTACGGTTGTTGCGCAGACCTGCCTGGCATGACAACGCTGAGGAGAGCCGCATCCGCCTTCTGCAACGAATCGCCCTCGCCGGGACGCGGCAGTTTAATCGCGGATTTGGCATTACCCGTGACGAAATCCTGACCGCGGCGGGCCGCTGCGACTCAATCTGATTTTCTGACCAGAAGATTCCGGCCAGTCATTTCGCGCGGTTGCGGCAAACCCAAAAGGAAAAGCAGGGTTGGCGCGACGTCCGCCAGGATGCCGTCCTCGACGCGGAACGAAGAAGCATTATCAGCGACGTAAATAAAGTGAACCAGGTTGGTGGTGTGAGCCGTGTTCGGAGATCCGTCCGGATTCCGCATTAGCTCGCAGTTGCCATGGTCAGCGGTCACCAAACAGGCGCCTCCCATGTTTACGACTGCTGGAACAATGCGGCTTACACATTCGTCGATGGTCTCCACTGCCCTTATCCCCGCTGCGACCACACCGGTGTGCCCGACCATATCAGGGTTCGCGAAGTTCAGAATAATGAGGTCGTACTTATCGAGACGTGCCAGCACTTCGTCGGTCAGTTCGCGCGCACTCATTTCAGGTCTTAGATCGTACGTCGCTACTTTAGGTGACGGCACGATCTTGCGGTCCTCCGCAGGGAAAGCACGCTCGACACCGCCGTTGAAAAAGTATGTGACGTGCGGATATTTTTCAGTCTCCGCAATCCGCAACTGGGTCTTGCCGGCCGCACTGACAACTTCGCTGAGGATCTTACGCAGCTCTTCCGGCGCGAAGACGAACGGGGACGGGTAGGTGGCGTCGTACTGAGTGAGCGTGACATAGTTTACGCGCGGCCACGTTTCGCGGTCGAATCCATTGAAATCCGCGCCGAGGAAAGCCTGCGAGAGCTGTCGAGCTCGGTCCGCCCGGAAATTGAAGAAGAAAACGGTGTCGCCATCGCGGACACACTGCTGATCGTCCGGAGAAAAGATCAGGGCCGGAAGAAACTCGTCGGTCAGTCCCTTTTCATATTCGGCGCGGACCGCGTAGGCCGGGGTGCCTTCGCAGCGCAGCCCGCGCCCAAGGACGATCGCGTCCCACGCCTTTTTTGTGCGATCCCAACGTCGATCCCGGTCCATCGCAAAGTAGCGGCCGATCACCGTGGCAATTCTGGCGCCACTGGTCGTTAGGCCTGCCGCGCATGCTTCCAGGCAGCGTGCGCCCCCAGTCGGCGAAGTGTCGCGACCATCGGTGAATGCATGAACGACAATCTCAGTGACGCCAGCGGCGCGCGCCGCGGCCGCCAGAGCGATCAGATGCTCGTAATGACTGTGCACACCCCCGTCGGAGACCAGACCCAGAAAATGGAGACGATGCCCGCGTGCCGCCGCAAACGCCTCCTGCGCGATATGGTTTCGGGCAAGCTCGCCTTCGGTAATGGCTTTGTTGATTCTGGTGAGGTCCTGATAAACGATGCGGCCTGCTCCGAGATTTAGATGACCGACTTCTGAGTTACCCATCTGGCCCGCAGGCAAACCAACATCGAGCCCGCTCGCGCTGAGCGTGGCCCCAGGGTAACGCCGGTAAAGCTCATCATGAAAAGGCGTGTGCGCCAGCAAAGTCGCGTCGCCATTCTCCACGCGCTTCTCAAACCCGCCAGGGTTGATCCCCCAGCCATCGCGAATGATCAGGATCACAGGTTTCCCCACGCTCGCGCAGTCTCGCGAGAGCGCCGCATGGGCACAAGCGCTTTCGGGTGGCGGCATTGACAAGCCGGTGCCCGCGCCCGTAGATGCGGCGTCGTGAAATGGCGCAACCAATTGCTGGCGCTTTTCTGCCTGATCGTTTTTGCCGCGTTTGGTGTCTTCTACTTTCGCCATTGGGTCGTCCAGAAACCATTTGGGATTATCCTTTTTGTCGGCGAAGGACTCTCGCCTGCACGCCTCGCCCCCACCCGGGTCTACGCCGGAGGTGTGGACACGCCATTGGCGCTGGATGGGCTGCCCCACCTGGCGCTCCTGAAGAACTCTTCGAAGGACTTCGCGGCGCCTGATCGCGCCGCAGCCGCGGCGGCTATCGCGACGGGTCTAAGGACGAACAACCAATCACTCCGGGGCGATACAGATGGGGCGGCAGCACCCTCGCTCCTGGAGCTGGCCCGCCGCGCCGGCCGCGCCACGGGGCTGGTCACAGATGGCAAAATCACGGACGTAACGCCCGCCGCGTTTTACTCGCGGAGGGCCGACGTAGCGGCCCTAACGGATGTCGCCCGGGAGCTCGCCGAGGGCGCAACTATTGACCTTGTCCTCGGTGGTGGCCGGCAGGACTTCCTACCGGAAACAAAGGAGGGAAGTAGAACGGATGGTCGCGATCTCCTGGGGGAAATTCGTCATAAAGGCTACGATTTCATTCGCACAAAAGCTGAATTGGAGGCTGTGCCACGTTGGAAACGTCCGAAGGTTTTCGGCTTGTTTAGTCATACCGAGTTTGCTTTTGCAGGCGAAGTTGAAGCGCGCGGCGAGCAACCGAGTTTGGGGGAAATGGTGCGTCGTGCGATCGAGCTCCTGCAGTACAACCGTGGCGGATATTTGCTGGTCGTAGACGCGCACCTGATGCGTAAAGCGGCCCAACAAAATGACGTGGAACAAACGCTCGCTGAGACGGTCGAGCTCGATCGCGCAGTCGCACTGGCACGGCGCTACGCTGGTGCCAAATCGACCGTCATCGTATGTGGCGACGTCGCGCTTGGCGGGTTGCACTTGAACGGCTCCCCCTTCCGAACCGATCGCGGGGTTGCTGTCCTCGGTCTTAATTCGTCCGGCGATCCCTGGTTTTCTTGGGCATCGGGACCCAACGGCGCTCGATCGTATGGGGCCGCCCGGCTCGTGCCCCAGCCGTCGCCTGGCTCATCGGCTTCCGGTGAGACATCACAGGAACCAGCGGCATTCTTCGCGCCCAGCGCGCTGGATACAGTTGAAGACGCGGCGGCTTTCGCGGCCGGACCCGGAAGCGAAAATTTCCGCGGGTTGCTCGACAATACGGCCGTGTTTCGGATTATTCGCGACTTGCTCTAATTGCCGCCTGGCAGACGCGGGCAAAAAAAAGCCCGCCAACCAGCTGGAGCCGATTGACGGGCTTCGAATTTCTGGTCCGAACTTAGGGGCTTGTCGGAACGAGCTGCGGAATGAAGGTGAAGGGCGGTGGGTTCGGCAGGTTCGGTGGCGGGCCTTCAGCCGGCGGTTCCGGTGCCGCGTCTTCAGGAATGTCCTTGTTGTCCGCTACATCCTTGGAGTCGGCAACGTCCTTCGAATCAGATGTGGTCTGCGCGCTGGAAAAATCCCGGTTCGAGGCAAGCAGGTTGCCGCGGCTCGGACTGAAAGCGGAGACTTCTGCCACCGTGAAAGCCGTATCGGAATGTGCCGCCGGCGTCCAGCGCAGCATTACATAACGACCGGTCGTGGCGGGCACTTCGACGACCGCACTGCCCTGGGTGCCATCGTCAACCGCAGAACCAACGGGCTTCATATTGGCGAACGCCTGGTCATCGAATTTCAACGTTGACGGATTCGCGCCACTCTCGGCGCCCGGCAACGATTGGAGAACATAAAAGTCGATCGCTGCCGCCCTTGGCGAATAGACCGCCGAAAGACGCCGAATAGTGGAGACTTTTCCCAAATCAATCACGGCGACCGGCGAATTGTCGTTGGGCGCGAATCCGAACGACGTAGCGGCTTGATCATCAATCATGTTATCGGCCTGCTGGAGATCGCTGCCGGAGCTGACGTAAAGCGTCCGTGCCGCTTTCCGCACATTGTAATTGATCAAGGCGAAGCTTGCCTGAGGGCCGAGATTACGCTTGGCCGCATCGGTCACTTGCGGGGCCGAATCGGGAACCTTCTGAAGGACAATTTCAGAGGCGAAAGCAGTTGAGGAAGCAACCAAAACTGAGGCGGCAACCTTGGCGAGCGAAGAGGTAAGTGTTCTCATAATTTCCATATCCACAAAAACAATAGTAGATTGTTTCCCCGTCACTCGCAATAAAAATCTTACCAGACCCCCAATTTTTCACAGGGGCCGGGCAGCCTCGCGCCTAACCGCCGGGCGGGGCGCTGGATCGGCGCTTATATTTTGTTCAACGAGACGCCCGCTGTCCCGGGAAACTTCCCCTCGGTTGTATCCGGAACTGGCAGGAGGCCGAAGGACTCTGCGTCTGTCGCTGGTCTTTTCCAGAGGGATACCGGGGCATCCAGGCTCACTCTGTCAAAAGTCGGCGCATCCACTTCCGTTAGCTTTGGAGCAACAACGGAAGGCACCCGGGAAGCCGTGTGAGCGGTTCGTCGGGGATATTTTTGGGCCATAAAAAGAGAGTCGGCGAAGCAGACAGCAGAACCCAGGACGATGGCGGCGATAACGAGGATTCTCCAGAAGGCGAAAGGGTGCAGACTTACTAAAACCATGGCTGTTATGACATTTCTAAGCACCTGATATGCCATCACGCACGGCTCGGTCCGCGGCTCCTGTCCGTTAGCCGGGGTTAAGGCCGGTAAAACGATCGCGCGAAGCTTAGATTGTCCCTGGCCTGAACGAAGTCAGGCTGAATCCGCAAAGCCGTCTCGTAATGCTCGATCGCCTCCCGGTAATTCCCCTCCCCGCACAGAATATCGCCCAGTTCCTTGTGCGAGATTTGGAGCATCGGATTCGAAACCAGGCTGTGTTCATAGCGACGCCGCGCCTCGGTCCGAAGCCCTTTCGCCAGAAGAACACCCGCCAAATTGGCCTCGCATTTCCCGTTTTTCGGATCGAGCTGGAGGGCACGCTCGTAATGCTCTTGCGCTCGGTTAAGATCCCCCAAATCGTTCCAGGCAAGCCCGAGGTAAAACTCCGCCTCACTGAAAGATGGCTTACGTGCGAGGGCGAATTCATACTTCCTAATTGCTTCCTGGGTCTGACCGGCCTCGTGTAAGACCTTGCCATAGTTGAGCTGCGCCTGGGGGTCGTCGGGCAAGACTTCGGCTACTTTCGCCGTCCGCTCGCTGGGGGGAACGACGCGTCCCACGAGTTGCGCACCAACGAGCGCACTGACCGGAATTACCAACACTGCCCAGCGCAGACTATGCCGAGCCCATTCTGGCCAGCGCCGCGGCGATACGAGCGACGCCGCCCCGGCTCCGTCGATCCCCAGCATGGTCCGAGTTTGCGGTTCCCGGACTTTCCAGATGAATCCGTCGTAATAGAAATGCAAGAGGGCTGAGGCGGTGACCAGGCCAATCAAAACGTGTCGAACCGATTCCGCGGAAATGGCCGATTGCGTGAAGCCAATCGCTCCGTACGCCATAACCAAGCCGACATATACGCCAATTAGGGCGCCGCTGCGGCGGAACACAAACCGCATAAATCCGCGAACGGTTGTGTCGCGCTCCACGCGGGCCCGATTATAAATCCAGACGATGGCGAGATATTGAATATCGTGAAAAACCTCGAACAGAGCGATGCCTACGAGGATATTTTGCACACCGTTATTGCAGTACCACCAGAAAGCGATGCTGCTCACGAGGAGCGTTAGTTTAACCGCGCTGAACCCTCGGGCGGCGCGACGGTCGCTCCACTGGCGCCATAGGAAAACAATCGTAACCGCAGCGAGCGCCACCACGATCCCGCTGCGGATCCCCGCGACGACCGTTGATGCGAGGACCGGACCGCCGCTCTCATAATAAAGCTCGAGCAACGTCCTAAAGCGCATCGGCGAAAGCAGAACGGCCGCCGAAAACCAGGCGAAGCAAAGCGCCAGGTCAACTCGCGCGCGGGCCGCAGCCCGCGCCGATGCTTTGGCGTCGTAGATGCGGCAGAAGCCGTAGGTCTGCATCATCCCGTGCCAAATGCCCCACGCCATGGCCACCAACTGCACCGCGTGAACCTTGTAAACTGAGGACCATACACAGACGATCAGAAGCGCGACCGGGGCTACAATAAACCGCGTCTTGAACCGCGCGAATAGCGCGCGGTCGCCATATGCCCGAATCATGCCGGGTAAATGATGTCCCATGGCGCCAAATGCCCCGACGAAGAGGAAAATGTCCTGCGCGCTCCACCGGGCCTGGGCCGCGGTGAAAAGCGGAATAAGAAGCGCCGGGGTCCCGACGAAAAGAACCAGATCTCGCCAGCGGTCCAGAATCCAGGGCGACGCCGGCGTCTGCGCTGCGGAAGTGGACGGCCGTGGCGAGGCCCTCTCGGCCAGTTTTTCCAGCGAAACAGCGTGGGACGCCATGGCGATTTGAATAGTTCAGATCGGTTCGAAAGGCAAGCTTTCGGGGGCGCCCCGGACGCTGGCGGGCGGTCTGTGGCGAAGTGCTGGGGACAAAAACAAAAGGCGGGTGGCGTTTCCGCCACCCGCCTGATGAATGTTTGACTACTCCAGCTTAGAACTTCTTCGTCAAGCTGATGTAGTAGTAACGATTACGGATCGAGTAGTTCGACGTGTCGTAGTTATCGTTGAACGCACCCAGCACAGTTGGCGGGTAGCGATCAAACACGTTGTTCACACCGACCGTGAGCTTGGTGTCCCACAGCATCCGCTGCCAGATCGAGGCCGTCGGGGCTTCCGTCTGGGCCACCGCCTTGGAATCCTTGGACTCCTTCACATAAGGGGCGGGCGCAACGTCGGGCTTCACCCAGGTGTAGCTGAGCTGCAGGTCGAGGGTCTCGTAGCTGGACACGCGGTGATGCTTCACCCAATTGATGTTCGCGCGATCGGGAGAGTCCAGCTGGCTGTTGCCGGCAATGAAGCTCGGATCGTCTTCGTAATCGCCGACATAGTTGCCGGTGACGACGAGGTCGAAGTGGTGCCATTCCCATTCCCCACGGAGGAATCCGCGATTGAACGGAATGCCGCCCGGCGCGAGCGGGATGGTGCTGTTGTTGTAGTTACCCAGGAAGTTGGTCGCACCGGCACCCGGGTCGGCTTGCGCCTTCCAAGTGAAGAAGTGGTTCCAACCGAGTGAGAACGTGAACCGTCCCCAGCGTTCCGTCGGGATGTCGTAGATCGCGACCACATCGAGGCCTTGGACAAACCGCTTGCCCGCGTTGCCAGTCGAGGAATCGACCGCGATCAACTCATTCGTGACCGGATCATAGGTGGCGCCGAGTCCCGGGCCGCCAGGAGCGCCCGGATTGTTCGCTCCGCGACCGAAGCCATCTGGATCGATAATTTGCTGCGAGACCAGCACCTGGGCGAAGTCGTTTCCGCTCAGGATGAGGTTCGTGGTGTAGATCGAATACCAATCCACCGTCATGGTGAATCCCGGCAGCCACTTCGGCGTGTAGATCAAGCCAGCCGAATAGGTGTCCGTGGTCTCAGGAATGAGCGTGGTATTTCCACCGCGATAGACGCCTTCCGGCGGCTGAAGGGTGAATCCGTTGCGCGTATCAAACAGAACCGGGAAGTCCTGGATGGTCGGCAGGAAGAGCTCGCCCGGCGAAGGTCCGCGGAACGACTGGTTCCAGTTGGCGCGGAGAGTCAGGTCCGCGATTGGCTGATAACGCAGCGAAACGCGCGGGCTGCCGTAGAAGTCTTCGTCAGGGTTCACGTTGGTGGTCTCGTTGATCTCCTTGGTGAACTGATCCTTGTTGAAGAAGCTCTCGTGCCGGAAGGCAACGGCGATCTCGAACGAACGCACGAATGGGACGTTCATGGTCGAGGTTACGACCGGGAAGATGATCTCACCGAACCATGAATCGACTTCCTGCAGGGTCTTGGTGGTGGCGCCACCGTTGAAGCCCAGCGTGTCGCCGGAGCTCAGGATCCGATCAGGGATGTTGTGAACGCGGGACTCGCGATGTTCATAACCCAACGCCAGGCTGAAGCCGCCGTTGTAGAGGTTCGGGAAGAACGTCGCGTTGACTTTGACGTCCGCCAGCCAGTCACGCTCATAGAACAACGATTGGCCAATGTAGCTCGCATTCAGAGCGCCCTGACGGTTGTCGTAAGCCGCCGTTCCGATCGGAACGCCGGTCTGAAACTCGGGAGCGAGCGGATTGGTGTTGTTGTAGATCGGAGCAGTGCCAGTGATAGGTGCGTTTTGGCCGATGAACGGATTGAATAATCCGGTCGGATCGCCAGCGAGTGCCGGCACGCCCGCTGCCGTGGCGTAGCCGACAGGCGCGATTTGGGTCCGGATTCCGCTCACCGTGGCGTCGCCGGAGTCAACCTCTTTGTAATCGAGATTCTCATAGACAAAACCCGCGTCATAACCAAACCGGCTGATGAAGGCATTGTCTTTGATGTTGAAATCGCCCCGGACGCCCGCAACGTAACGCGAGTAGTTCTTATCGAAGAACGACCGGCGGCCGGCGAGTTCCTGCTGGAGACGGTATCTCAGCTGAGTGATACGGTTGCCAAACGGGTTGAAGTCAGAAGCTCGAACTTCGTTGAGACCGTTGAACTGGCTGGTGATGATGAACGGCGATCCCGCCAAGCCGTTATCCTGCTTGGTGTGGGAATACATGATGTCTCCGTAGAGCTGGAGATGATCTCCGAAGATCTTGTAGCTGCCGGTCACGAAATACATCGCATTCTCCACCGCCGGAATGGCGGGCGTGAAGGCGCGGAAGTTAAAGGCCGACGGATCGTTAACCGCGGCAAAATTCCGGTAACTCGCTGGAGTCACGTTGGTTTCGCCCAGGTTATTCAGAACGAGCGAACCAGTCGTCGGGAACTGCACGTTGGTAGCATTGTTCGCGGAAACAACCACACGACCGGCGAAGGTCGCGCTCAGGGTGCTGTTACCGCCACGGCCGAGGGCGCCCGGGCCACTGTTACTCACGTTGGCAGTACCGGCGAGTTTGGCGC
This sequence comes from Chthoniobacterales bacterium, assembly GCA_035536995.1. Taxonomy (GTDB): domain Bacteria; phylum Verrucomicrobiota; class Verrucomicrobiia; order Chthoniobacterales; family UBA10450; genus AV80. The sequence continues at coordinate 26,701 of DATLNB010000031.1, forward strand.
GATCGCGCGAATAGAGGTTCGCACGGGAATAATACTCCCCGGATGCTGCGATAGCGACTTTGCCATCGAGGCCCGTCACGCCGCCGCGCAGGTAGACCTGGCGAACGTGCGCATCGGTCTCAGTGGTGTTGCCATAAAGGGCGAAGAGTTCCGCGCCTTCATATGGTTTTTCGCCAGGGCCGCTGAGCAGGATGAAGTTAACGACACCCGCGACCGCGTCAGAGCCGTAAACCGCCGCCGCGCCGTCCTTGAGGATTTCGGTGCGGGACAGGGCGCTGATTGGAATCGCGTTGATGTCGGCGAACTGGAAAGCGCGACGACCATTGATCATGGTCAGCACGTTCTCCGGCCCGATAGCGCGCAAATTGATGTAAGCCGTGCCATCGCCGCCGTTCGAATTGTTTTCGGTCGGGGCATTACCGACGAAGGAGGGCAACTGCCGCAGACCTTCAATCGGGGTATTGGCGCCCTGCTTTTTCAGGACTTCGGCGGTATAAACGGTCACCGGCAAAGCCGATTCGGTTTCCGCAGTCGGAATGTATGAACCGGTAACGATGACTCGCTCGGTCGTTGCCTCGGTTGAGACCGGGGCATTCGGCACATCCGGGGCCGGGGTGGGCGCTTGCGCAAAGGCGCTTGCGGCCATGATGAAAGGAAGTCCGACTCCGACGGCGAGAGCCGCGCGGAAGGATCCTAACGTGTTTAGTACGTATCTTATCATTAGTTTCTCCTATTGGTTTGGTTAGGTTTGGCGGTGAGGATTAACGGGCTTTCAAGGGGGTGACAAGCCTTTTTTTCACTTTTTTTGAAATATTTTGAACGGACGCGCCCAGAGTGATGTCGGGCCAGGATCGCAGTCAAGCCTGTTTTGCCGTCCGCCTGCTGTTTTTGAGCCCCCGCGGCGGGAGCTGCGGTTGCCGGAGGCGTCCGGCGGGTCATTCCTGGCTTGTTTATGGTGCCGGGAGAGGCCGCGAAAAATGCGTTCTCCATGCTGAGGAGTGAGATCGTGAATCAGTCGTTAGGCCGCGGCGAGCGCCCCCTCCACGCCGCGATTTTTCTTTGCACATTTGGAGTGATTCTCGGGTGCCCCTCGTCCACGTTAGGCCGGGCGAATCGAACGGAATGAGCGGAAGACCGAAAAGAAGAAAGGGGGCCAGCCAACCCGCCGTCGTAATCACCCGCTCAGCGCCTTTTGCCCGGAAGCATGGCTTCATCTTCGGCGCGCTCTTAGTCGCCGCGACTATTCTTGTTTATCAAAAAGCGTGGCACGCCGGGTACATCTGGGATGACGATGTCTACGTTACGACGAACAAATTGCTCACGGCGCCAGACGGCCTGCGGCGCATCTGGTTTTCGCTCGATTCGCCGTCCCAATACTTCCCGCTCGTCTACACCACTTTCCGGTTGGAACACGCGCTCTGGGGTTTGAATTCCGCCGGTTATCACTGGGTCAATATCTTGCTTCACGCAGCCAATGCACTGCTGCTGTGGCGGCTGCTGCGCAGCCTCGAGGTTCCCGGCGCGTGGCTCGCCGCCGCGATCTTCGCGCTGCACCCGGTCCACGTGGAATCCGTGGCGTGGATCACGGAGCGTAAGAATGTGCTGATGGGGTTCTTTTTCCTGCTCGCGCTGCTGGCCTGGACTGCATTCATCGCCGACCGGCCCGGTAAGAAATGGAATTTCTATGCACTCGCCCTGGTCTGCTACGCGCTTGCGCTCTTTAGCAAAACCACGGCCTGCACGCTGCCGGCGGCGTTGCTGCTAATTCTATGGCTCAGGGGAACAGCGATCACCTGGCGCAGAATCGTGCAGGTTGCACCGTTCGTCGTGCTCGGGATTTGCATGGGACTGGTAAGCATTTGGTGGGAGCGTTATCACCAGGGCACGCGCGGTGATGCATTCGCGATCGGGATGATTGAGCGGGTGCTCGTCGCGAGCAGAGCGGTTTGGTTTTACGCCGGAAAACTCATCTGGCCCGCGAATCTGTCGTTCAGCTATCCGAAGTGGCCGATCTCCGTCGCAAATCCGCTCGATTACATCTGGCTCCTGATCACGGCCGGCGCGGGCGTCGCCATTTATCTGGGGCGGCGCCGGGTGGGGCGGAGCATCGAAGTGGGGGCGCTGTTTTTCGTCGCAACCCTCAGCCCGATGCTGGGATTCATAATGCTCTACACGTTTCGCTTTTCGTTCGTGGCCGATCACTATCAGTATCCTGCCAGCATCGGACCGATTGCCCTGGCTGCCGTTGGCATCAATGCGCTCGGACGATGGGAAAAAGGAAGCCCTTTCCTAATGCCCGGGTTGAGCGCCGCGATATTGCTCTCGTTAGGCCTTCTAACCTGGCGGCAATGCGCCATGTATCAAAACCTGGAAACGCTCTGGCGAACGACGATTGCGCGAAACCCGACTTCGTGGATGGCACATAATAATCTGGGCACTGCGCTGTTGAACACCGAGCGGGTGGAGGAAGCAATCGTTGAGTTCATCAACGCCGTTAAACTCCAGCCGGACTATGCCGCGGGCCACAATAATCTGGGCAACGCGTATCTCCGCCTGGGGCGGACGGACGATTCGCTGCGGCACCTTCGGAGGGCGATCGAAATCGATCCGCGCTATCCGGAAGCGAGGAACAACCTCGGCAACACCCTCCTGCAAATGGGCCGGCAGAACGAAGCCGCGGCTGAGTACAACAAGGCGATCGAAATCGATCCGCGCTACGCCGAAGCGCACAACAACCTGGGTGCGCTCTTCCTCCAAATGGGACGGGTCGATGACGCGATGGCTCACCTGCAAAAAGCGCTGGAACTGACGGCGGACAACGCCTCCGTTCACAACAACCTGGGAAATGCTTTACTGCGGCGCGGGCAACTCGACGAAGCGCTCCTCCACTATGACAAAGCGCTGGCGCTCCGGCCTAACGACGTCCAGGCGCAGAACAATCTCGCCTGGCTCCTGGCCACTTGTCCGGAAAATCACATCCGCAACGGTCCCCGGGCAGTTGAGCTGGCCGAACGGGCCGACCGCCAAACACGGGGCCAAAACCCGGTCATCGTCGCGACCTTGTCCGCCGCGTATGCTGAGAGCGGGCGTTTCCCCGAGGCCCTTCGAACTGCGCAACGCGCGCTTGATCTGGCCACCGCGGCCGGTAATGCCGCGCTTGCGGAGGTCATCCGCGGGCAGGTTCAACTTTATCAATCGGGCTCCCCTTCCCGCGATCCCGAGCTCCAGCCGAAGGCCCGCCCGTCCTCCTGAGCCCGCAACGGGGTCTCGCTAAAGTGGCGGCCTGTTCCCGATTGGACGGGAGATGGCCTCCCATGCATTTCCCTCAGCGCGGCGCATCCGGATGCCAGCCCCAGACGGCGAGCATCACGAAAAAACCGAGGACGTATGCGATGGGAATCGACCAGCCGTGTCGCAACCATTGTCCGACCGATTTCGCTTCCGGGAACATGTTGGAAAGCGCGATGCCGGCCGATGATCCAAACCAGATCATTGAGCCGCCGAAACCAACAGCGTAGGCGAGGAATCCCCAATCGTATCCGCCCTGTTTAAGGGCCAGAGCCGTTAACGGAATATTGTCGAACACTGCGGAAACGAAGCCGAGCCCGAGCGTCGTAGGCCAGGTTGCAACGGGCAGGCTTTCTACCGGCATCATCGAAGCAATCAGGACCAGCGCGAGCAGGAATAGGGAGCCCTTAAACGCTCCGCCCAGCACTTCCCAATCCGGCCTTCGGATCGCCGCTGACGAAAGAATCGCCAGCCAAACTGCGACCCCCAGAAACGGGAACCGGTCGGCGAACTGAGCGAACTTCAGGTTCACCGTCAGATTCGTGACCAGCGCAAGGATGAGAACCAGCCCAACGATACCAATCCGCATCCAGTCAACGTGGGTGTGTTCATGCGCACGCTGCAGAATCGGCGAGAATTTCTGTTGTTGGATCGCCGCTGGAATTCCAAAAATGAACAACGCCACCGTGCCGGCTATGATCGCTTCGAAGACCCGGCCGGGGGAGACCCCGGCGATCCACATCATGGTTGTCGTTGTGTCACCGAGCACGCTCCAGGCACCCCCCGCGTTCGAGGCGGCAACGATCGCCGCGAGATACCCGATGTGGACACGGGCCCGGAAAAGCTGATGCGCCATCGCACCGCCGATCAATGCCGCGGCAATGTTGTCGAGGAAACTCGAGAGAGCCCACACCAGCGCGAGCAACACGAACCCGCCTTTCCAATCGAGCGGCAGATATTTCGGCAACAGTACCGGCAGATGGCTTTTTTCGAAATGACGGGAGAGAAGCGGAAAGCCGATCAAGAGCAGAAGGAGATTTGTCAGGAGGACCGATTCGTGTTCCAGATGGATCGCTAGTCCGGACAGACCGGGGCCAGTTTTAAAACCGGTATAAACGACCTTATGCAGCGCGATGGCCGCCAACCCGGCAAGGGCCACCGCCAACGTGCGGCGATGAAAAAGCGCTACCCCGAGGAGGGTCAGCCCGAATAAAACGAATTCGATTGGAACCCCGAAGATCATCGGATTTTGGAGGCCCGATTAAGAACCTTGATCATCCCGCTCAATGAGGAGACAAGCAGAGTGAACGCAATGAAAATAGTTCGGTGATGATGCCGTTCAATCTCCCAAAAAAAAGGCAACCATGTTTACCGGCCTGATCGAGGAAGTTGGGCGGGTCGCTGCGTTCCACCACGAGGGCGACCTTGCCCGGCTGGAGATCGACGCACTTCGAATTGCCGGGAAGACAGCCCTTGGCGACAGCGTGGCCGTCAATGGCTGTTGCCTCACCGTTTCGGCCCGCACCGACAGCGTGCTGACGTTCGATCTCCTCGGCGAAACGCTGCTCCGCACAAATTTGCAAACGGTCGGCGTCGGCAGCGCTGTAAACCTGGAGCGCGCCATCGCGGCGGGCGCGCCCCTCGGCGGCCATTTCGTCCAGGGCCATGTCGACTGTGCCGCCCCCATCCTCTCCATCGGATACCGCGGGGCCGATTTGCGGGTCGAAGTTGCGCTGACGACCGATTTCTCCCGCTACGTAATTTCCAAAGGCTCTATCGCCGTCAACGGCATCAGCCTGACGGTTGCGGAAGTTTCCGAGAAAAGCCTCGCCGTCTGGATCATTCCTCACACCCGGGAGCAGACGAACATTGGCTCGGCGCGCGCCGGCCACCTCGTCAACCTCGAGTTCGATCTGCTGGCGAAATACGTCGAGCGCATGCTCGATCGCCCCAAGAAAGATCCGGCATGACGCCCGCGTCGCCGCGCATTGTTGGCGTGGTCTTTTCATTGGCTGATCTTCGCAGGGCCACCGAAATTCGGAATCCGCCCGATCTTTTTGAATTACGCCTCGACGGTCTGGTGCGGTCCCTCGACGCGGTCAAAAGGCAGATCCAAAGATTGCGCGCCCCGATCATCATTACGGCGCGTCATCCGCAGGAAGGCGGCGCCCATGATCTTTCTACCGATGAGCGGCGCGCCCTGCTCCTCGAGTTCCTCGAGCATGCTGCCCACGTCGACATCGAGATGCGCTCGCTCCGTTTCTTTAGCTCGGTCCTCCTGGCGGCGGCAGCCAGCGGGATTCCAACAATCGTTTCCTTCCACGATCTCTACGACACCCCGACGCCGGCCCGCCTCAAGCAGCTGGTTGTGGCCGCCCGGGCCGCCGGCGCGGACATCGTCAAGATTGCGACGCGGACTCATACTCAGGCGCAGTTGAAACGGCTTGTCGCCTTTGTCGATGGATGCGATCGCCGCGCCCGAGTCGCCGCCATGGGCATCGGCAAACTCGGCCGTGTCTCTCGCGTCGAGTTCGCGCGTCGCGGATCCGCCCTCCATTACGCGCACCTTGGCACACCGCGCGCCCCCGGCCAGCTGTCCGTCGCCGAGGCACGCCGTCTCGTCCGCGGCCACGGCGTCGCGCGAGCAAAGCGAACGAGCTCTTGATTTGTTTGCCGCGCGTCTCGATTCACCAGCCAGGTGCGCTCCTCGGCCACTCGCCTGGTTTGCGAACCATTCCAACCGCGTAACCTTATGGTTAAGGGGTTTCATCGTGGACCAATCAATTACGTTTCCAAAACAAGTGCCCGTCATGCCGCTTCCAGGCGCGCTTTTGTTTCCGCACGCCCTGCTTCCGCTCCATATCTTCGAGCCCCGTTATCGTGAAATGCTCGAGCACGCGCTCCGCGAGCACCGCATGTTCTCGGTTGCCCTTCTCAAACCGCAGCGGACCGACTGGCGATCGGCTGCTGATTTTTTTCACACGGCTGGTGTCGGTCTCATCCGCGCCTGTGTCGGGCGCGGGGACGGCACCTCGAACCTGATCCTTCAAGGCCTCCAGCGCGTCCGATTTACCGGCTTCGCCCAGGAATCTCCCTTCCCGATCGCCGAGATCGAGCCGCTCGAATCCGAATCCACGGAATCCGTCGAAGCGGACGCGCTCGGCGCGAAAGTGGTCGAGCTTTATTCGAAACTGAAGACCGCCGGGCGGCACCTTCCGGAGAAAGTGGACAAATATCTTTCCCACCTGAGCGACATGGAAATGCTGGCCGACCTCATGGCTGCCACCTTCATCACCGACCCCGAGCGCCGGCAGCAATTGCTCGAAGAACTGTCCCTCACCCAGCGCCTCCGGCTCGTTATCCAGTACCTCCGCGAAGAAACCGGCAGCGCCGCGGCCTAACGAACTGCGCTGCTGAGGCGCGCGTGTTCCTCCAGCAGGTAGCGGTCGGTCATTCCCGCGATGTAATCGCACACGGTCCGGTGCAGGCCTTCGGTCTCGATTCTTTTGGTGGCGCCTTCGCCGAGGCGTTCGGGAGCGTGGATGTAGGCTTCGAAAACACTTCTCAACATTTCGCAGGCGCGCCGGTTCACCTCGGCCACCCGCGGATGGTAATAAACGTTCTGGTAGAGAAAGCGGCGCAGCTCCTGGTTAGCCTCGTGCCGGGTGTCGCTGTAACAAATCAGCCGGGCCGGATGCCGCCGGACATCGTCGGCACTTCGAACTCCGGCCGCGGCAATCGAAGAGGCGCTGGTGGCGACGACATCGCGGACCTGGCTGTCGATGATCGCGTTGATGATCAGCTTGTGCAGCTCCGGTTCGCGCACATCGGGATAACGCGCGGTGACGGCTTCATGGGCCTGCCGCCAGATGGTCACCTCCTCCAATTGTTTCGAATCCAGGATCTCGAAATCCACGGCATCATCCAGATCGTGGCTGTAATAGGTAATCTCGTCGCCCAAGTCCGCGATTTGCGCCTCCAGTGAGGGAGAGTGGTATTTCTCCCCGCCCTCCACCGGTGAAACGTACGATTCATCGTGTTTTCGCAAACCTTCGCGCACCTCGAAGGTCAGGTTTAATCCGGGAAAAGCTGGGTACGCCGTCTCGAGCAACTCGACCACTCGCTGGCTCTGCTTGTTGTGATCGAACCCGCCGTGCTCACGCATGCATTCGGCCAGCATTTCCTCGCCGGAATGGCCAAATGGTGAATGCCCGAGATCGTGGGCCAGCGCGATCGCTTCAGCCAGGTCTTCGTTCAACGACAACGCGCGCGCGATCGTGCGGCTAATCGAAGCCACTTCGATGGAATGCGTTAGCCTCGTTCGCAAATGATCGCCGGTGCCGTTGAGGAAGACCTGGGTCTTGTATTCCAGCCGCCGGAAGGCGCGCGCATGAATGATCCGCGCCCGGTCACGTTGAAATTCTGTCCGGTATGCGTGGCGATGTTCCGGGTATGTCCGTCCGCGGGAATCACCGGATTTCTGAGCAAACGGCGCGAGCACGTGCTCTTCATCCGCCTCCATTTGTTCTCGCGTCTTCCAACTATCCTGCCGGCTATCGCCAGCCGACAAATCATTCGCCACGGCGGAAGATTATTCGCGGCCGCGCGGCGTTTGCCAGTCCCGAGTTGGGTGTTTTATGTAGCGATTCGGTGCGGTCTTCTTATTCTCTCCGCGCTTCGCCAATTCGCATGAATCGCAGATCGAAAATCAAAGCCGCGCGGGAAAGTAGCGTTACGCCGGACCTGCGCTGGGCGGCCTGGGGCGTCGCGATCGGCCTGGCGGCGCTCGTCTGGGCGGTCTTCGGCCAGACCGTTGGTCACCAGTTCATCAATTTCGATGACGGGCCCTATATATATGAGAACCCTTACGTCAGCCGGGGTTTGACTATGCAAGGCGTCGTTTGGGCGTTCACTCACGTGCACGCCTCGAACTGGCATCCCCTCACCTGGATGTCACATATGCTGGATTGCCAGCTATATGGCCTGAATCCGGCCGGCCATCATCTGACGAACCTCCTCCTCCACGCCACCACCGCGATCGTCCTCTTTTTTGTCTTACGCGCGGTGAGCGGCTCTCTTTGGCGCAGTGCTTTCGTGGCTGCCCTATTCGCGATTCATCCCCAGCGGGTGGAATCGGTCGCCTGGGCGGCCGAGCGAAAAGATATGCTGAGCGGATTGTTCTTCGTGCTAACCATCGCCGCATACCTGCGCTATACACGCAATCCCTGGTCACATGGCCGCTACGCTCTTGTCGCGCTTTTTCTTGGTCTCGGGCTGATGTGCAAGCCGATGCTCGTGACCACGCCGCTCGTAATCCTCCTGCTGGATTACTGGCCGTTGAACCGCCTGGCAGCGGCGCGCACGACACTTGGTCCAACGTCCGCAACGCAACGGCTTATCTTGGAAAAACTGCCATTGCTGGCTATCGCGGGCGCGTCGTGTCTCGCCACGCTCTTTGCCCAGGCCGACGCGATCCTGCCGGTCGAGCGAATCCCCGTGTCATGGCGGCTGGCTAACGCCGCGATCGCATACGTCGATTATTTGCGCCAAATGGTTTGGCCGTCGGATCTCGCCGTCTTTTATCCCTGGCAAGAGACGCAGCTCAGCGCCGTGAAGATTATTTTCGCAATTGCGATCCTGGCGGCAGTTTCAGCGGCGGTATTCGCCTTTCGGCCCTATCGCTATCTGGTCACGGGCTGGCTCTGGTATCTGCTGATGCTGATGCCAGTTATTGGCATCGTTCAGGTAGGCAATCAGGCGCGGGCCGACCGCTACACTTATTTGCCACAGATCGGCCTCTACCTATTAATCACCTGGGCGGTGGCTGACTTGTCCTCCCGATGGCGGCATCGCGCAGCCGTGCTTGCCTCGTTGTCTGCAATCCTCATCGGGGCGTTCACCTTCGCAGCCCGGGCCCAGGCCTCGTTCTGGAAGGACAGCGAATCCCTTTGGACCCGGACCCTGTCGAAGACCTCAAGCAACGCCATGGCTTGGCTGAACCTCGGCGAGGCCGTTTACAAACTCGGGCGGATTGATGAAGCTATCGCGCATTTCGAGCGCGCCCTGCAGATTCAACCTAACGAGCCGACCACTCACGGCTCGCTCGGCGCGGCTTTGTGGAAGATAGGCCGCGGCGAGAAAGCATTGTTTCACCTCCACAAGTCGCTCGAGATCGCTCCGAAGCAGGCAGCCGTCCATTCCTCCCTGGGCGTGGCCCTGCTGGAGATAGGGCGGCCGGAAGAATCAATGGATCATTTGGAGGCCGCGTTGAAGATCAAACCGGACGATAGCAATGCGCATTTCAATCTCGGTAATACGCTTCTCCAACTGGACCGCCCCGGTGAGGCAGCCGCGCACTATCGCCGGGCAGTCGAGCTCAACCCGCGCGATGCGGAAGCGCTAACTAACCTGGCCTGGATTCTGGCCACCAGTCTCGATGACCGACTTCGCGATGGCACTCAGGCGATCGAACTGGCAGAGCGAGCTGATTCTTTGACCATGAAAAAGAGCCCGGTTATCGGAGCGAGCCTCGCGGCAGCTTATGCCGAAGCCAATCGCTTCGCTGAAGCTGTGACGACCGCGGAACGTGCCTTACAATTGGCGCTCAATGAAACAAACGAGCCGCGCGCTAACTCACTGCGCGCGCAAATTGAATTATACCGGTCGAACAAACCCCTTCGGGACGCGCCTGGCCGTAAGGAGATGGCGCAATAGAGCATGAGCGATAATTTTCCTATAGAACCTACCGCGGCCAACCACAAGTCGCGCAGTAACAATCTGCGGTTGGTGTTCGCGGTCCTAGGGACAACGCTTTGTTTGCTGACCGTTGGTGTGCTGGTTTATCGCGACTTTCTCTTCGGCAACGCCACGCTTCTCTACAAGGACAGTGGGAGCGACTCGGTCAATGATTACTATCCATGGTTCGTTCATCTGTCTCAATACATCCGGAGCGAAGGGCTTCCTTCCTGGTCCTTTTACGTCGGGATGGGTCAGGACATTTTTTTCTTTGCGGGTTACCTGGTTCTCCAACCGGTTTGCTGGCTCTCAAAAGAACTCATCGGACCCGCGCTCGTCTATCAACACATACTCAAGGTTGTTATTACAGGCCTGCTTTTCTTTCGCTTCCTGCACCTGCGCCGGTTAAATCCGCTGGCGTGTGTGACCGGGTCGCTCCTCGTCGCGCTCTCAGCTTACATGTGCATGGGCGCCTGCTGGTATCCGCTCGCTGACGAGGTCCTCGGTTTTAGCGCCCTTTTGCTGGCCGTCGAAGAGGCGCTGACCAAAGGACGCTGGATTTTCTTACCCCTGGCCGTCGCTCTAATCGGGTTCATCGACAGCTTTCACCTATATCTCTGCGCCCTTTGTCTGGCCCATTATGTTCCAGCACGCCTTTTTGCGCGATATGGTTGGCAGCCTCGTCTCCTTGCCCGGACATGCCTTCTTCTCGCAGCTGCTGCGGCGCTAGGGGTCGGTCTGGGGGCGATACTCACAATCCCAAACCTGCACACTCTCTTGCACAGTCCGCGCGGTTCGGGATCAACTTCGTTTTTCTCGTTCCTAAGAGGTTTTCCGGTCTTCGGTTTAGCACCGAAATCCCACAACGTCTCCGCGGTCCTCCGTTTATTCTCGAATGACATGATGGGAACCGCCGAAAATTTTCGGGGATGGCAGAACTATCTTGAAGCGCCTCTCAGCTATTGCGGGTTACTTTGCCTTTTGCTTTTGCCTCAAGCTTTCGTCGGCGCCTCCCGACGTGAGAAGATAGTCTACGGCGTGTTGTGCGGTGCCATCCTTCTGACCACTGCGTTTCCTTGGTTTAGGTTCCTGTTCTGGGCCTTCCAGGGCGATTACTACCGGACGCTGTCGCTGTTCTCCATCCTTGGACTGATTACGCTAAGCATGATTGCTTTCTCGCGCTATATCCGGGGGCGCCTAAGTCTCCCGCTTCTCGGGGCGACAGGTATTGTTGTTGTCGGCGTTCTTTACTTGCCCTGGACCGAACTTCAAAGTGTGCTGGATCCACAGTTGAAGAATTACGCGGTCATTTTCCTCGCCGCTTACATCGTGCTCCTGGGGGCCGGACGGCTCGCTCGCTGGCCCCAGGTGGCCGCGCTCGCCATAGTTGCCCTCGTCGGTGTGGAGCTGGTCCTCTTCGATCGTATCACCGTCTCGCGCCGCTCAACTGTCAGTAAACAGGAATTGAAAGAGCGGGTCGGATATAACGACAACACCCTCGACGCAATTCGCGACATCAAGGCCGAGGATAGTGGCGGTTTCTACCGAATCACGAAAATCCGGCCGTCAGGACCGGGGTCTTACCCAAGTATGAACGACGCAATGGTGTTTGGTTACTATGGCACCTCGTCCTATAGCTCGTTTAATAACATTAATTACATCAACTTCCTCACGGCCGTGGAAGCTATTCCGCCCAGGTCAGAACAAGACACGCGCTGGTCTGTGGGATTAATGAATGATGCTCTTTTGTCGCTCTTTGCCGGCGAAAGGTATGTGCTGGCGGAAGATCCCCTCCCGTTTCAGCGCGCTTTGCAGTACGAGTTCGTGAAACAATACGAAAAGGATTTCCTCTTCCGAAACGCACGCTTCCTTCCGCTCGGCCTCGGTTTCGACCGGTATGTGACCCAGAACGAATTCGCCTCTATGACCCCGGCCGCAAAACCGTGGGCGCTCCTCCATGCGGTGATCGTCCCAGAAAAGGGCGACGCAGAACGGCTGGGGCTTAGGCCAGCAAACCTTCTGGAGATCGATGAGGCCGCGCGAGCATTGTCACTTCCCGACATCGTCGCGACTCGACGCAAAAACGCGCTCGAACTTACCTGGTTCAGCCAGACGAAGATCGAGGGCCTGGTTCGTCTGGACCAAAAAAGCGTGCTGATAGTGCAAACCCCATTCGACACCGGCTGGAGTGCCCTTCAGGACGACAAACCCGCGGCCGTCTTAAAGGTCGATGCCGGATTGCTCGGTGTGGCCCTCGACGCCGGCGAACACAAAGTCGCCCTGCGTTACAAAACGCCGTATCTGGCTTTCGCCGGTCTGGTTAGCCTTATCTCTGCGTTCATTCTCGGCCTGGCCGCCTGGCGCTGGGGTCGGCTGAATCTCCCAGATCCGCTTCTTTAGTTTCGGCAGTATCCGAAATTTGCCCGCGAAGAATCTTCCGTTCAGTCCGGGCCTGCGCTCGGAGCAGGAGAACATCCAGAAGGGCCAGGAGGAGGACGAGAATGGTCTGCCAAGCACAGGCGAGCCAGTAAAGGATGAACCGCCACGGATGCTCGTGCGGATCAAGAAAGGGCCGTAAGACGGTGAGTCCTATTGCGACGAGCCCGACCACGATGAGGAGTGAGACGGTCATCAGCATTCGCCGCGACCGTTGATCGCGCACCAGCCCTCGGGTGGCGTGGACCGTGAACGGCACCATCCAGAAACTCTTGTTCGGCGGCCGAGTTTCCATGGCCTCTACAACTAGATGAGGAGCAAAGTCGGGTTCTCGAGCAAGTGCCGCAATTCCTTGAGGTACTCGGCCCCGAGCGCTCCGTCGATCACCCGATGGTCACAGCTCATGCCGATGCTCATTCGCCGTCCGGCTACGATCTGGTCGCAATCATCGATAACCGCTTTCTTAACAATGGCGCCGATGGAAAGAATGAATCCCTGGGGCGGATTGATGATGGCCGAGAAATTATCGATCCCGTAGCTGCCGAGATTCGAAACCGTGAATGTGCCGCCCTGGAATTCTTCCGGCTTCATTCGCTTATTGCGAGCCCGATGGGCGAGATCCTTGACGGCCTCACTGATCTCGCGAAGAGACTTTCCCTGGGCCGCGCGAATTACTGGCGTAACCAAACCGTCGTCGATCGCCACGGCAATCGCGAGGTTCACGTCGTTGTATTGGACAATCGCATCCCCGTCGAAGGAGGCATTCGCCTTCGGAACCTTGACTGCCGCTGCAACGGCCGCCTTCAAGACGAAATCGTTCACCGTGATCTTCGAGTTGTCGCTCTGTTCACCGGCCGATTTGAGCTCGGCACGGGCCGTCATCAAAGGGCCGGCGTCGACCTCGATATTCAGATAGAAGTGAGGCACGGGTGCCTTGGCCGCCACTAAACGTTCAGCGATGACTCGCCGCATCCCGGACAAACTGATGCGAGAACCTTCTCCCGCTGGAATCGATGGCTGTGTCCGAGTTGCCGCCGGGGTAGTCCCTTTAGATTTTGCGGCGGCGCGCACGTCACTCTCGGTCACGCGCCCATCTGGGCCCGTTCCCGTGACGCTGGAAAGATCGACGCCGTGCTCGCCCGCAAGACGCCGGGCCAGGGGAGACGCTTTCACGCGTGGGCTTTCCTCACTCTCTGCCCGGGACGGTCGTGCGGGTGGAGATGGCTGGGCAGCGGTCTTTTCTACCGCATCGGCTGTTGGCTCCTGCTGCGGAGGCGCTGTATCCGGTTCCTTCTCCTCCGCCGGGGCCGGCTTCTCGGTCTCGGTTTGCTCCTGCTTTGGCGCTTTGTTCTCTTCTTTCGCGGGCGCCTCTTTTTTCTCTTCCTTCTTCACAGGGGGCGCGGCCTCGTCGGCTCCCGCAATAAATGCGATCTTTTCGCCGACCTCGACCTTGCCGCCTTCCTCGACGTAGATCTCTGACAGGGTCCCATCCTCGGGCGATTCCCATTCCATCGTAGCCTTATCCGTCTCGATCTCGGCGATCACGTCGCCGGCGGTGACCTTGTCGCCCTTTTTCTTTTTCCACACGACAAGAGTTCCCTCGGTCATCGTGTCGCTAAGCTTGGGCATTTGGATTTCAGGCATGGCGAATGAGCCTCAGGCGTAACAAACTTTCTTCACGGCAGCGATCAACTTCTCCGCACTGGGCAGGACTGCTTTCTCGAGCTGTTCGTTATAGGGCATCGGAACGTCCTCCTGCGCCACTCGCAGGATCGGGGCGTCGAGGCTGTCGAACATTTCCTTTTGAATCCTGTAGCTTACTTCCGCGCCGACCCCGCAGAACGGGCGATCCTGTTCGACAATGACCACTCGATGGGTTTTCGCAACCGAGCCGACGATTGCATCCATATCCAGCGGCTTGATCGAGCGGAGATCGAGAACTTCCGCGCTGATCTCCTCCTCGTTCTCGAGTCGCTCGGCCGCAGCCAGAGCAAGGGGCACCGTTTGCGCGTAACAGATGATCGTCACGTCGCTGCCTTCCCGCTTTACCTCCGCTTCGCCGAGGGGGATGAGCAATTCGACGCCTTCCTCCTCAACCATTCCTTTTGAGCTGTAGAGGAGTTCGACCTCGAGGACGAGCACCGGGTCGTTGTCCCGGATCGCCGTTTTTAGCAAACCCTTGGCATCTCGCGGGGTCGCAGGGGTGCAGATTTTTAGTCCGGGCACATTGGCATAAAGGCATTCGGTGGCGTGGGAATGAGTCGCGCCAAGCTGGTGGGCCGGGCCGTTCGGGCCCCGGAACGTGATTGGAATATTGAACTGTCCACCGGACATCGTGAGCATGTTCGGCGCGTTGTTCACGACCTGATCGAACGCGACCAGGGAAAAACTGAAAGTCATAAACTCGATCACGGGCCGCAACCCAACCATCGCCGCGCCCACGCCCATGCCGGCGAAACCATTTTCGCTGATTGGCGTATCGATGATTCGTCTCGGGCCGAAACGCTCGAGCAAACCCTGGCTTACCTTGTAAGCTCCGTTGTATTCGGCGACCTCCTCCCCCATCAGGAAGACGTTCGGGTCGCGCTCCAGCTCTTCGGCCAGCGCTTCGTTCAACGCTTGCCGGTAGGTGATCTCTCTCATTGCGGCGGCCATTGTCCTACGGGCTGCGAATAAGTGTAGTCGTAGAGCTTGTCGAGAGGAGGCTCCGGACTTTCCTCGGCGAACTTCACGCTCGCGAGGGCGACTTCTTTCGCTTCCTTGTCGAGCCGGTCGAATTGCTCGTTGGTTAATTTTTCTTCCCGGGTGAGCTGCGCACGCAGCCGGGTGATTGGATCGTCCAGCCTGTATTTCTCCAACTGTTCCTTCGTCCGGTAGCTGGCGGGGTCGGACATGGAATGGCCGCGGTACCGGTAAGTGCGCACTTCCGCAAACGCCGGATGCGGGTCGGCCCGGATCGAGCTGATGATCTCCGAAAGTTTGTCGCGCACCTCCCGAAAGTTCATCCCGTCTATGATGGTTCCTGGAATATCGTAACCTTCCGCGCGATCGACGATCTGCTTGAGCGAGGTAGAACGCTCCACGCTCGTCCCCATCGCGAACAGATTGTTTTCGCAAATGAACACAACCGGCAGCTTGTAAAGCGCAGCCAGATTGAGCGCTTCGTGAAACGAGCCCTGGTTGATCGCCCCATCCCCGAAGAAGCAAAGCGTAACCCGGTCTTCCTCTCGATACTTTGAGGCGAACGCCATCCCTACAGCCAGCGGGACGTGCGCCGCCACGATGGCGTGTCCGCCATACATATGGCGTTCGCGGTCGAAATAATGCATCGACCCTCCCAGTCCGCGCGAACATCCGGTAGCTTTGCCGAAGAGCTCGGCCATGCAGGCGTTTGCGCTCGTTCCCCGCGCGAGTGCGTGGGCATGGTCCCGATAGGCCGTTATCAGATAATCATCCGCTCGCGCCGCTGCAACCGCGCCGCAGACGACCGCTTCCTGACCAATATAAAGGTGGCAAAAGCCGCCGATCTTTTGGGCCTGATACTGTTGACTCGCCCGTTCCTCGAAACGGCGGATCAACAGCATTGACGAGAGCATCTCGACCTCGTCGCGTGGCTCCGGCTGCGCCATAAGGCCGGATTAGATCGGGCGCGGAAGAGCCGAGGTCGCGCGGGCAGATTCCGGGCGGCGACCCCAATGCATGCAAAGAATAAAGAGCCCGGTGAAGAGCAGATCGCTCAGAACCGAGTTACGGAAAAACATCCAGCTCGGGGTGGAGCTGAATTGTGGCAAACCGACTGTCAGCGCCTGGACAAGCCCGGCAGAACTCTTGGCGTACCCGGGATCGAAGATCCAGGAAACCATGTTCGTAACGATGTAGAAGGTCAACGATCCCGCGATCGAGGCCGGGAGCAGCGTCTTAAATGACGCGCGATTGCGAAGGAGCCAGCCGAGCCCCCCGACCAGCGCGAACCCGATGTAGTGAGACATGACGAACGGACTGAACAACGAAAAACCGTAAGAGGCGTTCAGGACCACGTCGGAAATAAGGAGGGCCATCATTGGCACCGCGAACTTGTATTTCGTGGGGAAATAAGCGGCCGCGCACAGCGCGAGGGCGGCAAGCGGAGCGAAATTGGACAGTGCCGTTGAACCTGAGATGATCGCGAGGCCGGTAACGATCCGGTAGGCGACTGCCACGACGATAAGAAGGAAAGCGGGAATCATCTTGCGAATTCTAACCTTCCTGAAGTGTCGTGCAAGCCTACGCCGCAGGAGCGCTCGCCGCGCTCGCGCCTAACGACTTGTTGAGCCGCGCTTTCCGCCGCCTGGCTGCGTTCCGGTGGATGACACCCCGCTTTGCGGCCTTGTCGATTGCGGACACCATCGAGCGAATATCTTTCGCCTCAGGTTTACCGCCGGCGGCGGAGATACCTTTTTGCATTCGGCGCAGTCGGGTCAGGACGCTGCGATTACGTAGAGCGCGGGTGGCGGTTTGCCGGGCGCGTTTGGAAGCGGATCGTGTATTAGCCATGAGAAATGAACTACGGTAGTGAAGCGGGCAGGCTCGCGGAGAGCCGGGAGGCTGTCAAGGCGGCCGGATTTTAGACTAGGCGCTGCGGCCGAAACGCGGCTGCTCCTTCAACATTTTGCGGACGCTCCGGCTCGGTTTCTCGACCCGTTTCTCGACCACTTTTTCAGCGGGCTTTTCGACCTGTTTTTCCACAGGCTTCTCGGCCCGCTCTTCTACCGAGGCGACCGGTTCGTCGACTACTTCCTCCGATTCAACCGCCGGTTCCACCTTGGGTGCATCGAGGGTGAACACAGTACCGCGCGGGGCTTTGGGAATCTTCGGCAACCGGTCGGCCACCACTTCCACTACAGCGCCGACGGGAAGTTTTGCATAAAGATCGGCCACGTCGCGGGACTTCATTCGGATGCAGCCGTAACTGGCCGGCCGCCCGATGTAGCGCTCCTCAGGCGTGCCGTGAATATAAATGCAACGGCTGTAGGCGTGGGCGTTGGACGCCTGAAGACCACGCAGCCAAAGAATGCGGGTAATGACGGGATCACGGCCGGGCGCGTTCGGCTTTAGGATCTCGCCCGTAAAGCGACGATTACGGAATACAGCGCCCTCTGGGGCATCGTCGCCGATTTTTTTGGCGACCTGCATAAAACCAAGGGGGGTGGTCATTCGTCCCCAATCGTCACCGAGGCCAAATTTTGAAGTCGAGACCGGATACGTGGCCAGGCGCGCGCCGTTTGCCATGACCATTAGTTTCTGATCCTTGACGCTAACGATGACGCGGCTGGGGCCGTCAGCCCAGACAGCCGGGGCCAGGGCAAGTAGCGCGATGCCGACAGCGACAGGGCGAAACATGGCGAAGTTCTTACTCGAACTTATGGGTTTGTCACGCGGGAAGTGTCGCCGCCGCCCGCTCGCCCCCAAGATTGATTCGCGGCAGCCACTGGCTCACCGAAGAGATCGAAACGTAGAGGAACCCCAACTGGAACATGGCCAGGAACGGGACCGACATCCACTGCCCATGCTGAACCGCGAACCAAAGGAAGTAAGAGAAATAAAGAGCGAACGCCATTTCCACGATGGGGAGAAGCGACTTGAGCGGCATGTACTTGCACGTCCGCCACGGCTGGGCTTTCCGCTCGATCCCGTACTTCGGAGTGCGGGCGAAATCCGACTTGTGATTGAAGACTGCCTCAAGAACGGCCCGCGCATTATTAATTGAAAGGCCGACGCCGAGCGCGAGCAAAGCCGGGAGGAGGAGAATTTCTTTCATCCAGGTGCGGGGGTGGAGTTCACGCTGGGCGCAAATGTAAAAAACCGCGACCGAAACAGAGGCGGTGAGGAAAATTGGCAGATCAAGCAAAAGGGTCCGCATCCAGCCCACCTGGGGACCGCCCGCAGACGGGTGGAGCAGCACGCATAAGCAAGCAAGCAAAAGGTAGGCAAAATTCGAGGTGAGGTGGGCCGTTGCTTCGATCTTGATGGTGAGCGGCAGGTGACTGCGCCAGATCGTGGGGAGCAATTTTTTGCAGGTCTGAATCGATCCCTTCGTCCAGCGATGCTGCTGCGACTTGAAGCCATTCATGTCCACAGGAAGCTCAGCCGGTGTGATTACATCGGCCAGGAAGATAAATTTCCACCCGGCTAGCTGCGCCCGATAGCTAAGGTCGAGATCCTCCGTCAGGGTGTCGTGCTGCCAGCCACCGGCCTCGTCGATGCACGACCGGCGCCAGAGACCGGCGGTCCCATTAAAATTGAAAAACCGGCCGCTTCGGCTGCGGGCGGTCTGCTCGAGGAGGAGATGTCCGTCCAGGAACATCGCCTGGACGCGAGTCAGAAGGGAATAGCCACGATTCAGATGGCCCCAGCGGGTCTGGATCATACCGACTTTGGGGTCGGTGAAAAAATGGATGCTCCGCTTGAGCAGATCGGGTTGAGGGACAAAATCGGCGTCCAGGATACAGACGAACTCGCCCTGGGCAGAAACCATCCCAGTCTCGAGCGCGCCCGCCTTGAAGCCGGTCCGGTCAGTCCGCTGGATCAGCTCGACGTTGAAGCCGCGCTCCTGAAGTTTGGCGACGCAAGAGGCAGTCAGTTGCTTGGTATCATCCGTCGAATCGTCCAGGACCTGGATGTGGAGCCTGTCCTTTGGGTAATCGATTTCACTTACAGATCGAAGAAGGCGTTCGACGACGTAAACTTCATTAAAAACCGGAAGCTGCATGGTCACCGTGGGCAATTCGTCGAACTGCCGCACTGGGACTGGAGCCTGGCGTCGATGCTTCAAAAACAGGTAAATAATGACGTACCGATGAATCCCGTACGCGGAGAGGCCGATGAGCACACTGAAGTAACAAATCGTCCAAATGATCGAGGCAACGCTTCCTTGCATAACGGGTTAGAGAAACTGCCCCGAAGATAATTTTCTCGGGGCAGGGCGACATGATGCCGCTTCCGCCGCGTCCGTCAAATCAAAAATCCGGGGTTTGCCCGTGGAAAGCGGAGGCATTTTGCGGGGGAAAATCGACGAAGTTGTGGCGAATCTTAGGGGTGCAGGCGTCCCTATGCAAGCGAGGGCAACTTACCGCGCGATTCTACAGAAAGATGAATATGCGCTTGTACCGGATCGGGGTTTTGAGCCAGGCCATCGCCGTCGCGTTATTACTCACCCCCCGCATTTTGGCTCAGGAACCAGAGAACCCGGCCGACCACGAACGTGAAGAGCTGGGGCTGAACCCCTACACCGCACCGTCCGTAGCGGAAGTCTTCCAACAGCTCGATGATCTCAAGCCCCTGCCATTCGAGCAGCTCAAGCGAGATTTCCCGCAGGCCAGCCATGCCAGCCGGGAGCAAATGGGCCTCGTTTTTGGAGGGTTGGTCGCCGATGGCTTTCTCATTGTAGCCTGCCAGAAGAAAAATCTGGTTGAGGATCTTGGGCGCGTCCTCCTGCGCCAGGCGCGTAGTCTGGGAGTAGGCGACCGGGTCATGCGTCACAGCGCGAGCCTGACGGATCTGGGCAAAAAAGGCGATTGGCCAGCCGTTCGGCAGGAGCTCATCGCCACCCAGGAGGACGTCGAGCAGGCGATGACGGAATTACGCGACCAAAAAATGGCGCACCTGATCAGCCTCGGCGGGTGGCTTCGAGGGCTCGAGATCAGTGCGGGGGCTGTCGAAAACAACTACACCGGGGACCGCGCAGCAGTCTTGTGGCAGCGAGACCTCATTAATTACTATGCCGAGGAGCTGAAGACGCTGCCCCCTGCGACGGCGCAACAACCGGTTTTCGATAAGCTCCGGGCCGGCATGAACGCGATCCGGAGTCTGTTGAATAAAGCCCCCGAAAGTCCCAGCGTGACAGAAGTAAAGACACTGCACGCGCAGGCCAAAGAATTGAACCTCGCGATTGCGGCGACAGACTGAGGGCGGGCGCCGTGCGTCCCAGAATTATCCGGCCTTGCCGCGACCGGTGAGAGAGCCGAGTTTTTCGGCGATGTCTTGGATCCAGTCGATTCCATTTCTGGCCCATCTCAAGCGACGGGACCGCGATCGGCTCGCCCGTTACAACATCGTCATCGTCATCCTGCTGGCCGGTTGGTTCCCCTCGATCCTGATGCTGGTCATCTCCTACACGATCCTGACAAACACACTCGAAACGAAGATCCTGCACGATCGCCAAACCTTCGTGCAGCTCATCGCCCACCTCGTCGGCGACGACCTCAGCCATACCGGGAGTGTCATCGAGTATTACCAGACGCAGCCCGACGTCTCGAGAATGATGATCGGGACGGACCCCGCCACTGGAGCCCAACAATGGCTCGCCCAAACCTTTTACTCACACCCGCGCATTGATGGAATGTTCATAGCCGGGGTGGACGGCAAGTTGATTGCCTCGTTGCCTGCCGTAAGCCCCGAGGGGGCCGGGGAATTCTCGCCGGCATTGTGGCGGGAAGGCGCGATGGGATCTCCCAATGTTTATTTTTCTCCGATCCATCCACGGCCGCCGGATGGGCGAATGGCGACAGCGATCGTGGGAGCGGTGCGAACGGCTGAGGGCAACGTCGCCGGATATCTCGGAGTTTGGGTCCTCGTCGAGCGAATGGGCCGCCGCCTTTCCTCAATCGACTTTGCGGATCAGGCCGTCTGCCAAATCGTGGACCAATCCGGGGCACCGCTGTTTGCCACCAATTTCGCACCGAACCACGGGCCGCCACCACCCCGGTCGTCAAAGATCATCCAGGAAATTCGGTCCCTTAAAAACGGGTCACTCGAGCGCGAGGGGAATCTTTATTCGTTCACCACGATCGATTCGACGGGTTGGTTAACCGTCGTAGAGCAACCAAAGGCCGTCGCTTACAAACCTGTCCGCGATTTGTTGGACAAGATCACCATCCCGGCGCTGTGGCTTATCGTTGTGACCGCCGTGTTCGCCTGGCTGGCGGGGCGAGTCGCACGGCGCCAGGCCGAGGCCGCCCGGCGGATCGAACGTGAAGTTATCTTCAACGAAAAGATCCTGGCCAACATGCCAAGCGGGATCGCGTTGATCGACCCGGAGTCCCGGCATTTCATCCAGGCGAATCAGGCCTTTTTCGACATGGCCCAGCGTTTTGGCGGTCTTCCGGATGGGAAGGACATCTACGACGCGAGCTATGACGAAGTGAACATCGCACCGGGAGAAGCGATCGACCGAGTGCTCGCCTTCGGCGCGCCTTACCAGCTGGTGGAGCATCCTTTTGTGGACCGCGAAGGCATGACTCGGTTCGTGAATGTGAACCTCCTCCGGTTGCAGACGTCGGAGCAAACAATTCAGGGGGTGCTCTACCTCGTCGAAGACAAAACACGCGACATGACCCTGCGGCAGGAGCTCATTGGCGCCAACGCGGCGAAGGACCAGTTTCTCGCTTTGCTCTCGCACGAGCTCCGCAACCCGCTCTCTCCCGTAATTGCCATGGTGGGCGAGCTCGAAGCTAGCGCGGGCGATTCCCCGGAGGTGCGCCGTGCGCTGGAGGTTATTCGCCGGAACGTCGAGCTGGAAGCCCGGCTTATCGACGATCTGCTCGACGTCACCCGGATATCAAAAGGCAAACTTCAGCTCAGCCTCGAGACCGCGAGCGTCCACGAGATTCTGCAACGCTCCTACGAGATCTGCCGCGAGGAGATCGCGGCTAAAGACCTTAAGATCGAGTTCCGTCTGCGCGCTGAGCAGGCTTACGTCGAAGGAGATCCGGCGCGGCTCCAGCAGGTCTTTTGGAACCTGATCAAAAACAGCGTCAAGTTTACCCCAGAAAAAGGCCGAATCGTTATCGAGACGCTGAATCCGTCCCCGGACACGGTGGAAGTGCGGACGACCGATACGGGAATTGGCATCGAGCCAGATAAAATGGACCGGATCTTCAACGCCTTTGAGCAGGGGCAGAGCTCGATCACGCGGCGCTTCGGTGGGCTCGGCCTCGGCCTCGCGATTTCGAAGGCAATGGTCAGCGCGCACGGAGGCACGATCAAGGTGGAGAGCGAGGGAAAGAATCGCGGCGCGACATTTATTGTGACACTCAACAGCGTACCGGCCCCCTCCGCCGCAGCGAGCGTGGTGGCGACCGAAGGCCCGCGGCAGCTCAAACCGAAATCATCCGCCGCAAGGGGCGAAGGCCCGCGAGTGCTCGTTATCGACGATCATATCGATACCTGCACCGGGATGAAGATGATGCTGGAGCGGCGAGGATATCGGGTAAGTGTGGCGCACACGGCCGATCAGGCGGTGGCGAAAGCAGGTCAGGAGGAATTCGATCTCGTTATTAGCGACATCGGCCTTCCGGACAGGTCGGGCTACGAGCTGATGGAAGAATTGAGCGCCACCAGGGGCCTGCGTGGAATTGCCCTGAGCGGCTTCGGAATGGAGAGCGACGTGACCCGGGCACGAGCCTCGGGGTTCTCGGAACATCTCACAAAACCGATCAATTTCGACCGGCTGGAGGAAGCCATCCAGATGCTGTTACCGGAGCCGCAGGAAGCAGTTCGCTCTTAACTGGACGAATCCCGCGGCGCGTCGGGGATCCGATCCGCGCTTCAGTTGCGCTAAGACGCGAAACTGCTCTAGGTCGACGCGTTCGCTGCCGGCTGTTCAGCCGCTTTCCGCTCCGAGGCTTCCTTCAATTCACGCGACAGTTTCTCTACCCGCTGGCGCATGATCTTGCCGGCCTTGAACTTCACGGTTGCCCGCGGCGGAATGACAAAGCTGCTGCCCGGCTCGTTTGGGTTGCGGCCGACGCGCGGCTTGGTCAGCCGTGGCTGGAACACGCCGAAGTTACGCAATTCCACGGCTACGTTATTGGCCAGGCTATTGGTAATGTGGTCGAGCGTACGCTGCACAACCTCGAAAACGTCATGCTGCACCATCCCCGTCTGGTTGCTGATGGCGACAACGATGTCTCTCTTGGTGAGCTTCGACATACATTATAGTATCGTGCCCGGACCGGCGGGTGGTGGGACTAAATTGAAACAAAATTGGTCAGTCCGACGGGCCTTGCTGGGCCGCGTTAACCGACTCTGTCCGGATCGGTGGCCTAGCTGGTGGCCGGCCGGCTGAAAAGGCGACCGACGTAATAGGAAATCGCGCTTTGCTCGGCCAGCGACTTCCGGCGGGACTTTAACTGCCCCTGAACGACTCCGAGCTTTGTAAATACGCCGTTCCATTCGCTTTCCAGTCGGCGAATCTCCTCGTTTGAAAGCTCCCGGACTCCACGGACCGAGACGCAGCGTTGGAGGACATTCATGGCCCGTCCGGAAAGCTCTCCAAGCACCCCGAGGGCTCCAAAGACGTGTTCGGTTTCCTGGAGAAGGTTCGCTCGGATCTCGGTGAATTGCCGCTCCTGTTCCGCCGAAATAATTGGACGTGCCTTGTCCAGGCCGTAGGTGATCAAATCGTGGAGCTTTTTCCAGTTATCCAACTGGAGAGTCAGCAGACGGAGCTGAGTTTCGACGGCCTTGTCTCTCATAGTGGGCCGGTGGCCGAGAGTTCGAGGGTCTCATCCAATTTCTGCAGATTATCGATCAGGAGGTGCGCCCACGGCCGGTCCACCGTCTGGACCTGGCTGATAATGCCTTCTTCAAAATAGAAGCGCCCCTGGCGCCAGCGAAAAATCTCCGCGACCGCAGATTCCCCCTCAAGCGATCCATAGACCGCGTGCCGGACCGAACCGTGCGCAAGGTAGATTTCGCTGTTGCCGCGCCCGGATTTAAAGGTGAACCGGCCACTCCGCTGGCCCAGGCAGCTCATCTGAAGGATTTCGGCGGCCGAAAACTGGTTCAGGTTTCCGATCAACGAGTGACACGGATCTATGCCCTCGGCAGGGGTGCCGCCCTGGGCTAAAGAAGAGACAAAATTGCCGAGATGCTTCCGTAAACCGCGGCCGCTCAGGTCGCTGCCGATACGGGTGATCTTTTGCTGGCGCGCTGCGACAACGGTCTCGGACTCTTTCGATTTTGGAGAAAGACAAACGATCTTTAACGAGGGGAAGTGTTGCCGCGCGCTGGTTGCTTGGTCCATCGCCACCGGATTATCGCCCTCGACGACAAAGCCGTCGAAGTTCTCTGCCAGCAGGATCGACACTGCCTCCGGCATCGTTCGCACCACCCGCGTCTCGATACCCTCGAATTCGTCCAAAATCGCCAAAGCCCGGTCTTGGAAGACGGGATCGGCGTTCAATATGAGGAGCCTGGTTTCCACAAATGCGAGTGAAGCGGTAAAAACATAGCAGAAAGCTTGCCTCCTCCCTGCCGCCAGAGGCGCGATTATTTCCGCCACGGCCGGCGTGGGGCCGGGGCGGAGTAGTGCTCGGGGGCGACATCGTATGCCGTTCGAAAATGGACCTTTGCAACTTGGCGGAGAGCGGCCGGCCCCCCGTTTTCCACGACCTTTTTTGCCACCTCCTTCACGTCCAGGGAAACGCCTCGGCCGAGCTTAACTCCGAGCGCCTTTCCGCGGCGTTCCAGCCAATCGATGAAGGCCTCCCGCGCCAAAATCGAGGCAGCGGCCACGGCAACATCGGATTCTGCTTTGGTTCGCTGCTCAAGCCGGATCTTTTGGCCGCGCTGGAGGAGCGCCTTCTCGATTACGCTCGCGTCAGCGAACTTATCCGACAAGGCACGCGGACAATCCGGCCTTCGCTCCAACAGGTTTTCAATTACGCGCGCGTGCCCCCACCCGAGCAGACTGTTGAGGTTCCCGAACTTCTCGTAAAGGTCGTTGTATCGTTCCGGCCCGATCGCAACCGTATTTCCTATCGCGCCCGGCGTTGAGCGAATGACTTCCGCGAGGTCGCGGATCCGTTTATCTGAGCCAATCCGCTTGCTGTCCTGAATTCCGGCATCGAGAAATTGACGCGCGACCTCTCGTTCGACATAGACTCCGGCAATCACCAGGGGGCCGAAGAAATCGCCCTTCCCGCTTTCATCGATTCCGAAATGCGGTTCGAACATTTCAGGCGAATGCACTTCCTCATATCCGAGCTTCGCTTCCTCCAGGATCTTCGGCTCAAGCTCGAACTGGACGAAATCCTCGATCCCCTTTCCCTGCAGCAGTACCTTTGGCCCTTTCTCGTAAACGGCGACGCTCAGCTTGTTCTTCTGGGCGAAAAACAGAGTATAAGGGCGCTCGCCGAACTCGAACCCGAGACTTTTCAGTAGATCGCGAAGTTTCGCTGCTTGCTCAGAAGTGAGCAGATGAGTGTAGGACGTCATTCAACCGTGGGCCAAAGTCCAACAGCTTGCCGCGAGCGCAAGCTGTTGAAGTTTATCCCGTGAGCCCTGCCTCTGCTGCCTCGTTCCGCCGCTCGCTGGCTCGCTGGTATGGCATCCACGGGCGCAACCTCCCGTGGCGCCACACCACCGATCCTTACCCGATCCTGGTTTCGGAGTTTATGCTCCAGCAGACCCAGGTGGCGACCGTGATTCCGTACTTCGAAAGATGGATGCTCCGCTTTCCGGATTTGGCCTCGCTTGCGTCGGCGTCAGAGGCCGATGTCCTCCACGCCTGGCAGGGCCTTGGTTACTACAGCCGCGCGCGAAACCTGCGTGCTGCCGCCATTGCTGTTATGAACGATCACGGCGGACGTTTCCCTCGCGACCTCGCTGCGATCCGCAGGCTGCCCGGCGTCGGCCGCTACACCGCGAATGCGATAGCGACGTTCGCATTCGATGAGGCGGTGCCGATCGTTGAAGCCAACATCGCCCGCGTCCTCTCAAGGTTGTCCGATTGGCGAGTACCGGTCGATACGGCGGCCGGCCGCGAAGGTTTGTGGTCGCAAGCGACCGCCTTGTTGCCGCGCCGGGGTCGCCTTTTCAATTCGGCGCTCATGGAGTTAGGAGCCCTGGTTTGCACGCCGCGTCCCCGCTGCGGGGTATGCCCTGTGAAAGGTTCCTGCGAGACGACGGAGCCATCGTCGTTACCGCGGAAACGACCGAGACGGCCGCTCGAGCTTCGGACCGAGCATCACGCTCTGATTGTCAGCAAGCACCGAGTGCTGCTCGAACAGTCTGCCGATCGCTGGCGGGGATTGTGGATGTTGCCTCGTTTGCGTGGTCGCCGCCCAGGGGAACCCATTTATCAATGCGACTTTCCGTTCACCCACCATCGGATCACGCTGGCCGTCCACGCCTCGACGCGTAAAGATCACCCCCCAGATCCGGCCCAACGCTGGTTTGCAATTCGCACACTCGGAGCCATCGCGCTGCCTTCCCCGCATCGTCGCGCCCTGACGGCGCTGCTTGGAGCCGCGCCTGGCATGCTCGCGTAATTCGGCGGTGGACGTCGCGGGCTGGGCGTCGGAACGTTTTGTCCTCATGCCCTTGATCGAACAGCTCCCGGACCGCCACGGCCATTTTGGTCCCTACGGCGGGATGTTTGTCCCGGAGACTCTCATGTCAGCGCTGAATGCCCTGACCGCCGAATACGCCCGCGCCAAAGATGATCCCGTTTTCCAACGCGAGGTCGCCGACCTCCTCCGCGATTTCGCCGGACGGCCTACGCCATTATATTTTGCGGATCGCCTAACCCAGACCTTGGGCGGCCCCAAAATCTATCTCAAACGGGAAGACCTTCTTCATACTGGGGCCCACAAGATAAACAATGCGATCGGGCAAATCCTCCTCGCCCGGCGGATGGGCAAACAACGAATCATCGCCGAAACTGGCGCAGGCCAGCACGGAGTCGCGACGGCTACCGTAGCTGCCCGTTTCGGTTACGAATGCGTGGTTTATATGGGCCGCGTCGATATGGAGCGACAAGCGCTAAACGTCGCACGCATGCGGTTCCTCGGGGCGACCGTGGTCCCCGTCTCCGCCGGACAGGCCACCCTCAAGGAAGCCATCAACGAAGCGATGCGTGATTGGGTTACTAATGTGCGGACCACCCATTATATCCTCGGGTCCGCCCTCGGCTCGCACCCCTACCCAATGATCGTCCGCGACTTTCAACGCGTCATCGGAACGGAAGCGCGCCGCCAAATTCTAGAGCGTGCAGGGCGGCTCCCCGACATCCTGGTGGCTTGCGTCGGCGGCGGGAGTAACGCGATCGGAATGTTTCATCCTTTTCTGGAGGATCGTTCGGTCCGGATGATCGGGGTCGAAGCGGGCGGGGAAGGAATTCGCACTGGCAAACACGCCGCTCGTTTTCAAGGCGGTCGGCTCGGCGTTCTCCAGGGTACCAAAACGTTCGTGCTGGCTGATGCTGAGGGCCAGATCGAGCTGACACACTCGATCTCAGCCGGGCTGGATTATGCAGCAATAGGCCCTGAGCACAGCTTTCTTCGGGACGAGAAACGGATCGAATACGTTTATGCGACTGACGAAGAAGCGCTCGGTGCCTTTCGCACCCTGGCCGAAACGGAAGGAATTATTCCCGCCCTCGAGACCGCTCACGCGATCGCTCATGTAATTAAGATCGCCCCTTCGCTTTCGCCCGATAAACTGATCGTCGTGAACTGTTCCGGTCGGGGAGACAAAGACGTGTCGCAAGTAGCCGATCATTTCAAAATGAAATGAGGAGCATGACCGGTTACGGACGTGGCGAAGCAGACCACGCCGGGACAAAAGTTAGCGTCGAGCTGAATTCCGTGAACCGGAAACAGAGCGATATTGTAATCAATTTGCCGCGCGACCTGGCGGGGCTCGAACCGCAGATTCGACTGGCTATTAACGAGAAGATTTCGCGAGGCCGACTGAACGTGACGATTGGGCTTCAGGAGGGCGCCAACGCCAACGGAACCGGGGCGCTCGCGCTGGATACCGCGCTCGCCCGTTCCTACCACGCAGCGATGCTGACGTTGCAAAAGGAATTGAGCGCGCCGGGCGAGATTACGATCGGGACGATTCTGCAGGCGCCGGGCGTGATGCGTTCGCCGGAGCACAGCATTAACGCTGAGGACGCTTGGCCGGCGGTTCAGCGCGCGCTGGGCACCGCGCTCGGCGAGCTCATCAAGATGCGCCAGCGCGAAGGCAAACATCTCGCGAAAGACCTGATCCATCGCCTCAAAACCCTGCGTCAGGAGATCAAGCAGATCCGCGCGGTCTATCCGGAGGTGGTGAAAAAATACCGCACAGCTTTGCGGGAACGGCTCGAGAAAGCAGGCCTCGATCTTCCGCTCGATGACGAACGCCTTTTGAAAGAAGTAACAATCTTCGCCGACCGCTCAGACATCTCGGAGGAACTAACCCGGCTCGAGAGTCACCTCGCGCAGTTCGCTCACCATCTCCGGAAGAATGACCCGGTCGGGCGAACGCTTGAATTCATTACCCAGGAGATTTTCCGGGAACTGAATACGCTTGGGGCAAAATCGAACGATGCCGCCATTTCCCAGCACGTCGTCGCCTGCAAATCGGAGTTGGAGAAAATCCGCGAGCAAATCCAAAACCTTGAATAGGCAATTCACCCGCACCGGGATTTTGTTTGTCGTTTCCGCGCCATCCGGCGCGGGCAAAACGACACTTTGCGATGCCCTCCGCCAGACACCGGATTTCGTTTACTCCGTCTCGTGCACCACACGCCCGCCACGGGCCGGCGAGATTGAAGGCGACGATTATCACTTCCTTTCTGAAAAAGATTTCCTGGCTCGAATCGCAGCCGCCGATTTCCTGGAGCACGCCAGCGTTCACGGTCGTCATTATGGAACAACCCGCGAACCGCTCCGCACCAATCTGCAAAACGGCGTAGACGTCCTGATCGACGTGGACATTCAGGGCGCCGCCGCGATTCGGAATTTTGATGACGACATCATCCGGCAGGCGCTTTGTGACGTGTTCATCATGCCGCCGGATTTGGATGAGTTGCGGAGGCGGCTAACGAAACGCGGGACGGAAACGCCGGAGCAAATCGAATCACGCATCGTCACGGCGGCTAGAGAAATGGAGCTCTGGCGCGATTATCGTTATACGATTATCAGCAGATCGATGGAGGAAGATCTGCTCAAGTTTCGCCAGATCATGGGGGCCGAACGTTATTTGAGCCGGAGGTTGAAGCTGTCGTGAACAAATCCAGGTGCGTGGTCCTCGGCGTCACCGGTTCGATTGCCGCCTACAAATCTGCCGAGCTTGCCAGCCTCCTGGTCAAGCAGGGGCATGACGTCTTCGTAGTCATGACGAGAGACGCGGTTGAATTCATCACGCCACTCACCCTTCAAACGCTTTCGAAGAATCCGGTCACAACAAGCTTCTTCGACGAAAAGGAGAACTGGCGCCCGGGCCACATCGAGCTGGCCGATCGCGCAAACCTCCTTTTGATCGCGCCGGCCACAGCCAATGTCATCGCCGAGCTGGCTCATGGACTCGCCGGTCATCCGCTGACGGCAATCGCACTTGCGACGCGCGCCCAAATTCTGATCGCGCCGGCGATGAATGGAAAGATGTGGGAACATCCCGCCACGCAGGAAAATGTTGCAGCTTTGAAAGGACGCGGCGTCGAATTCATCGGACCAGAAGAAGGAATGCTGGCCTGCGGATACGAGGGCGTTGGCCGTTTGTGGAAAGTGGACGATATCGCTTTTCGCGCCGAGTTCCTCCTGGCGCGGCAAGAGAACCTGGTCGCGTGAGGTTCGTTGTCACCGCCGGGCCTACGCGCGAGGCGCTCGATCCCGTCCGTTTCATCAGCAATCGCTCCTCGGGGAAGATGGGATACGCGATTGCGGAAGCAGCACTGACGCAGAATCATGAAGTGACGCTGATCTCCGGTCCGGCCGCGATCGCGCCCCCACCCGGCGCGAGATTCATCTCTATCCTCAGCGCCGACGACCTTTTCTCCGCGGTGAAAAGCGCCGCACTCGAATCTGACGTCCTGGTGATGTGCGCCGCAGTGTCAGATTACAAGCCCGCTTCGGTTTCTCGCCGGAAGATGAAGAAACAACCCGGCGCCTTCTCGCTGAAGTTGTTGCCCACCCGCGACATCCTCGCGTCCCTGCCGAAACGACGTCGTTACCTCCTCATCGGGTTCGCCGCCGAAACGCACGATCTGCGAACGAACGCCGAAAAGAAACTTCGCGCGAAGAATTGTGACGCGATCGTCGCGAACGATGTGAGTGGCAGCGAAACCGGAATGGAAAGCGATGAAAACGAAGTCGTGATTTTCTTTCGCGACGGCCAAATTAAAAAAATTTCGCGCGCTCCAAAAAAATTTATCGCACGCGAGCTCGTGAAAATATTTTCAAAGATGTTTGAAAAAAGTTTGACAAAAAAATCGTGATGATTACTGACAACGTTAAGTGAAGTTAAAAAAATCCTTCACCAACCCACCGCGAAAGCGGACCGAAAGGGGGGATTAGTCGATATGGCAGCTAAGAAAAAAGCAAAGAAAGCTCCCGCCAAGAAAAAGGCGGCCGCGAAGAAAAAGAAACATTAGTTTCATCGCGTCATCGAGCTACGGAGCTCTTTCGTAGTTCCTAACCAATAACTTCAACCCGGGAGGAGAATTCAACTTTCTCCTCCCGGTTTTTTTATGCCCCAGAAGGTTGGCGTTGAATCTCGCGCGGTTCCGTCCCGAATTATTTCTGTTTCAAATTCATGACTCACTATCTCGATGCAGCAGTTGAAGCCGCGCGCGCCGCCGGAGAAATGCTGCGGCATTCCTTCCAGCAACCGCTCCGGGTGAATTCATCGGAAGCCCATGACATCAAGCTCGAGATCGATGTGCGAGCTCAGGCCCTGATCAGCGATCTGCTTCTGAAGAAATTTCCTGAGCATGCCCTTTACGGCGAAGAAGGAATCGTGGGCGACCAGACGAGCGATCATCAATGGGTGGTCGATCCGCTCGACGGGACGGTGAATTTTTACTACGGCATTCCGCACTTCTGCGTCTCGATTGCGCTCCGTTACATGGGCGAGATAATCGTGGGCGTGATTTACGACCCCGTGCGCGACGAGCTCTGGACCGCGCAGAAAGGGGGCGCCGCGCTGCTGAATGGAAAGCCGCTGAGAGTGAGCGAGCGCGCTGACCTGCGTGAAGCTGTTGTCTCGGTCGGTCTCTCGAAGACCGGAGTAACCATCGCGGCCGGCCTGCCCTTGCTCCAGGACATGGTCCATCGCGCTCGGAAATGCCGGCTGCTGGGAAGCGCCGCGCTCGACATGGCGTATGTGGCCTGCGGACGTTTCGATGCTTACATCGAGCAAGGCATCAGCCTGTGGGACATCGCAGCGGGTTGGATTCTGGTCGAGATGGCGGGTGGGACCGTAGATATGAAACCACGCACCGACATGAAGGACAAATACAGCATCATCGCTTCGAACGGCGTGATCGATCTGAAACTATGAGCACGATCCGCTGCGGAAATGGATATGACGCGCACCGGCTGGCCGAGGGACGCAAACTCGTCCTGGGAGGAATCGAAATTCCTTCTGAACGCGGACTCGAAGGTCATTCGGACGCGGACGTGATCTGCCACGCGATCGCCGACGCGCTCCTCGGCGCTGTCGGGGAAAACGACATCGGCCATCATTTTCCAAACACCGATGAATCCATCCGCGGGATCAGCAGTCTCGAGATCTTGCGCCGGGTCAACGCCTTGCTCGGCGAGATCCACGCTCGGCCAGTTAATGTGGACGCCACCTTGGTGGCCGAGGCGCCCAAGATCGCTCCTCACATCCCCGCAATGCGCGAGAGGATCGCGGGAGCGCTTCGCCTGGAAACAACACGGGTCAGCATCAAGGCGACAACAAACGAAGGACTTGGCGCGATCGGACGCGGTGAAGGAATGGCCGCGATGGCGGTAGCGACGGTTGAAATCGATTAGATGCCGATCCGCCTTTTCAACACCTATTCCCGTACGCTGGAAGATTTTCTTCCGCTCGATCCCGCCGGACGAGAAGTGAAGATGTATACCTGCGGGCCGACTGTTTACAGCTACGCCCATATCGGAAATTTCCGGGCTTACATTTTCGAAGACCTTTTCCAGCGTCATCTCGAATCGCGTGGATTGACAGTTCGGCGCGTAATGAACATCACCGACGTAGACGACAAAACGATCCGGGGTTCGCGGGAGACGGGAGTGCCGCTCGCGGATTTCACCCAGCCGTTCAAGAAAGCGTTCTTCGATGATCTCGATGCCCTGCGGATCAAGCGCGCGGATTTTTTCCCGGAAGCGACGGCGCCGGAGCAGATCAGGAAAATGATCGAGATGATCGCAATCCTGATGGAGCGCGGGCTCGCCTATCAAGCGGAGGACAAATCGGTTTACTTTCGGATTAACAGATTTCCGGACTACGGGAAGCTGGCCCACTTCGATCTCGAAGAGCTGCGTTCGACGGGCAGGGTAAAAAGCGATGAGTACGAGAAAGAAAACATCGGGGACTTCGCCCTCTGGAAAGCGTGGGACGAACAGGACGGGGCTGTTAAATGGGACAGCCCGTGGGGATCCGGCCGGCCGGGCTGGCACATCGAATGCAGCGCGATGGCGACGCAGCTCCTCGGTGAACAGCTCGACATTCACTGCGGCGGCGTGGACAATATCTTCCCTCACCACGAAGCGGAGATCGCTCAAACCGAAGGCTGCACCGGGAAGCAGTTCGTCCGTTATTGGCTCCACTGTGCGCACCTGATGGTGGATGGCCAGAAGATGGCCAAGTCACTCGGCAATTTTTATACGCTTCGGGACGTGCTCGCGAAAGGGTACAGCGGGCGGGAAGCGCGTTATGCGCTAATGCGAGTCCATTATCGCGCGCCGTTGAATTTCACGTGGGAAGGGATGGAGGAGGCGAGGCAGGCAATCGCGCGCCTCGACGGTTGGCAGCGACGGCTGAAAGACGCCGCTGGCGAAGTGGAACAGAAGCAGAAACACGAAACGCCTTCCGGCGCGTCAGGCTTCCAGGAAGCGCTCGATGACGACTTGAACATTTCCGCCGCCCTCGGCGTTTTGTTTGAGACGATTCGGGAGACGAACCGGCGGATGGATAGCGACGAGATGGGAGCGGAAGAAGCGTATTCGTGGCTGGATTGGTGGACGCGAGTCGATGCGGTGTTGGCGATCAGTGGACAGGAAGCGGAGTTGCCGGCGGAGATAGCGGAGCTGGCGAACGCACGCGCGCAGGCGAGACTTGCAAAGGAGTGGAGAAAAAGTGATGAATTGCGCGACGAACTGGCCGCGCGCGGTTGGGAAGCCCGGGACACCAAGGACGGGCAGAAGATCACGCGGCGCGGCGGCGCGTGATTCCAATGTTTTCGCCGGCCGAATTTGTCAGTCTCGAACGCACCGCGCACCCGAAGCTGTTTGAATCGCAGAAATTCATCTGGGACGCGCTTCGCCAGATCTCGAGTTACCTGCAGTTCCGGTTAAAACCGGCCGTGCTCGGCGAGTTGATCGGCAAACCGTTTATCAGCAGCGCGGTTTTTGTCGGCGCCGGAACGATCGTAGAGCAGGGAGCTGTTCTGAAGGGGCCGGCCTGGATCGGGGAGAATTGTCAGATTCGCAGTGGTTGTTACGTCCGCGAGAACGTCATCGTTGGGGATGGGGTGGTGATGGGCAACTCGTCCGAGTTCAAAAACTGCATCCTCTTCGACGAAGCGCAGGTGCCGCATTTCAATTACGTGGGCGACTCGATCCTTGGTTATCGGGCGCATCTTGGCGCCGGGGTGATCCTATCCAACGTGAAGCTGGATCACGGAGAGATCCATGTCAGCGCAGCCGATGGAAATATCGCGACTGGATTGACGAAGTTCGGCGCAATCGTCGGTGATCGAACGGAGATTGGATGCAACGCGGTAATCAATCCCGGCTCGATTCTCGGACGCGATTGTATCGTCTACCCCGGGGCCAATTTTCGCGGCGTGCTGCCGAGTTCGAGCGTGGTGAAGGTCCGGCAGACATTGCAGGTGCTGACCCGGCGCAACGCAATCGACGGCTAACACGGTCGGGCACGAGTCCGAGGAACAACGGATGGGCAGGGATTCGAACCCTGGTTGCCTTTCGGCAAACACGCTTTCCAGGCGTGCGCATTAGACCACTCTGCCACCCATCCTTTTTAACTCCTGCTCATGCTTTTGAGCAGGAGGTTTAAAGCTGCAATCGCCGGAACAATTCGTCGAGCGGGAGTTGCACCCCAACGTAGAATTCGCCGAATTCTCCATAGTCGGCGCTCACCGGATCAAACCGCATCTGGTAAACGATCGATTTGATCTGGAAAGTGTCATTTGCGAAGAGCGTGACGCCCCACTCTTCGTCGTCCAGTCCGGTCGATCCGGTAATAAGTTGCTTCACTTTTCCGGCGTATTGCCGACCGACGGCACCGTGCCCGAGCATCAGTTTGCGCCGTTCATCAAAGAGTAGGGAATACCAGTTGTGCTTTTCGCCGCGGCGCTTGCTCATGTTATAAAAACAAACGACCGGCCAATCAGGCAGGGTGGGATAAACGCGTTCCTGCCGGTAGTGTTTCATCCGCTCCTCGAACGTCGCCATCGACTTTTCGAATTCGGGGGTCCCTCGTTTGATCCTTTGTTCATTCTCGAGGACGGCCGCATAATCTTCCGCGCTCGTCTTGTATTCGCTTTCCTCGGTAAGGGAAAGATAGCTGTAGACCGGCGTGAGAACGTCCGGACCTAACGAGAGACTAAGTTGTTTCTCGATCCGATTGGCTTCGTGGAGGTCGGGGGTGATGAGCATGAACCCGATGTCGGCCTTCGGTGTGACGATGCTCAGGGTGAGGAGCTGGGTCGACGCGATCGCGCGGGTTTCCTGGACGAGCGAGGAGAGCCGAATCTTCGCGTCCCGTTGCTCGTCAGCGCTCAGGAGCTGCCATTGCCCCTGTTCGATCCGGTAAAACAGATGGAGGCAATGCCAGCCCTGTTCCGGGACCAGCGGAGGAGCGTCCTTGTTCATTTGGGAGAAACCGGCGCATTCGCCGCACTTGGCAAATGAGCCAGGCAATATTCCTCTCCGTCGCTGGCAACGCGAAATTCCAGGCTGGAATCGCTCGCTTCAGTGGCGCCGCAGGTGGCACAGCGATGCAGCGGTTCGTCATCGGTCCGGGACTGAATCTCGAAACGTTTCCGGCGGACCTCGACTTCCTTCCGCTGCCGCAACTGCTGAATCGTCTGCGGGCCAAAAAAGACGAGGTAATTGCTGAGCGCGGCGATCAGCGCGAGGCGATAGGAATTAGATTGAGTGACAAAAGCGAGAAGAAGAAAACCCGCGTAAACCCAGGCGATCCACTTAATTTTGAGAGGCAAAATAAAGAAGACGTAAATGATCTCGTCCGGGTAGAAGTGGGCAAACGCAAAAAACAGGGTCGTAAACAGCATCTGGTTCGAGAACTGGCTGTTCGAAAGAAGTGCGGCCAGGGTGGTGCCGATCATTCCGACGATAAAATAAAGGGTGAGCCGGAACGGTCCCCAGGCCCGCTCGAGACCATCGCCAATGAACCAGAGAAACCAGAGGGCGATCAGCACCAAAAGGGGGTGCGTCATCTGCGGAACGAAAATATAGGTGACGAGGCGCCACACTTCCCCGGCCCGGATGCGGCCAATGTCGAGCGCGAGATAGGAATCGAAGCCCTTGTTCAGGTAAACAAGAATGAAAACCAGAACATTGAGGGTGACGATGGCGCGAATCAGCCCGGGAATAGCGATGAAGCCAATCCGCCGTTCGAGTTTGTCCAGAAAGCTCATCGCTCTGTCCACGGTAGAGGAAGCGGCGCGCGCTTCAACTGGCAGCGAGAATGCCGCGGGTGATCGAGCTTTGACAGTCCACTTGTCCCATCTACGCTGACCTTCCATGACGGAGGCCGTGCAAAAGAAGACACCGCTCTACGACGAACACGTGCGGCTCGGCGCAAAAATGATCCCGTTCGGCGCCTGGATCATGCCGGTGCAATATAGCGGGATCATCGACGAGCATCAGGCCGTGCGGCAAAACGTCGGTGTATTCGATATCTCGCACATGGGCCAGCTGGTTGCGACCGGCACTGGCGCGGCGCCGTGGCTCAATGAGATGTTGACCAATAACATCGAGAAGCTCGAGGTGGGCACCGGCCAATACACCTTCCTCCTCAATGATCGGGGCGGCATCATCGACGACCTGATTGTTTATCGGATTGCGCCGGAAACCTATCTGCTTGTCGTTAATGCTTCACGAACCGACGAGGACTTCGAGTGGCTCGAAAGTCATCGCCGCGATAAAGCGACGCT
>DATLNB010000032.1:0-91365 GCA_035536995.1 Chthoniobacterales bacterium
GGGCCTATTGCGCAAACGAAGGGCGCGACTAATACCGGCCAAACTTTCCAGGCGCTACCGGGCGATCAGTTCACTTCACTGGTAGTAACGAAGACGGCAGACACGAACGACTGGGTTTGCGACGCCGATTGCTCGTTGCGCGAAGCGATTACGGTTGCGAATCGCGATCCGGGCGCGGAAACAATTACGTTTGCGCCTGGGGTTACCGGCACCATCGACCTGGTGGTCGCTTACGCCGAATTGCCTCCAGTTGATACGACCATGACTATCACCGGCCCGGGCGCCAGCCAGCTGACCGTGCAACGTTCGGCCGGCAATCCGAATTCGTTCCGGATTCTCAACATTCTCGTGACAGGTAACGCTACCATCACTGGACTAACGGTGAGCAACGGCGCCGTCCTGGATCGATTCGCAAATGGCGCTGGCTTCAACAACGCAGGCACCCTGGCTCTCACCAATGTGACGGTAAGCGGGAACTCCGCGACAATCGGGGCCCTCGGCGGCGGTATCTTCAACAAGGGCGTGCTCACCTTGACTGGCGTCACGATCAGCGGGAACTCCGCGACCGGTGATTGCGGCAATGGCTGCGGCAATCTCGCGACTGGCTTCGGCGTAAGCGCAGGCGGCGGTATCTACAACACTGGCACCTTGACGATGAACGGTGGCTCCGTCAGCGCAAACACCTCAGGATACCTGGGCGGCGGCCTTAACAACACCGAGACACCTTCTCTCCCGAACGTAGTCGGCTCGCCGAACTTAGTAACGCTGACCGGTGTTGCCTTTGACAACAATACCGCAGCCAACGGCGGCGGGCTATATCACAACGCGGTCACAAATGCGCTCAGCATCAATGGGTGCACTTTCACCAGTCACGTTACGGCGCCCGGCGGGATTGGGGCCGGAATATATATCAAGGCTGGTGTGGTCGACATCGGCTTCACGACGTTTAGCGGTAACAAGACGGTCAGCGATCCAATGAATTTCGGAACCGGCCCGGGAGGCGGCGGGATCAAGAACGGCGGCACGCTCAATCTTTCGAACAGCACCTTGAGTTCGAACGAGGCGGCCGGATTCGGCGGCGGCATCGAGAACAGCGGAACCCTTAGTGTAGTCAACAGCACGTTCAGCGGCAACAGCGCCGGAGAAGGCGGCGGCGCTATCTGGAGCGACTACGTGGGAACCACCGAACTCACGAACAGCACTATCACTTTGAACACGACGACCGGTTACGGCGGCGGCCTCCTCAACGATAACTCAGTGACGGTTCGCAATACTATCATCGCCGAAAACTCCGCGGACGCCGGTGGTCCGGATATTTCCGACGACCCCGACAACGGTCCCGGCACCTTTACAAGCGGAGGTAACAACCTCATCGGTAACGGCGACGGCGCCGCCAGCGGATTCGTCGACGGAACGAACGGCGACCAAGTCGGCGACACGGCCAGCCCGTTGGACCCACAACTGGATCCTCTTGCCAACTACGGCGGTCCTACCGACACCCATCGGCTGCAATCCACTAGCACGGCGATCGATGCCGGGAACAATGCAGTGGCGGTGGATCAGGCAAACGCGGCCTTGGCGACGGATCAACGCGGCCCTGGGTTCCCACGTTTCGTCGATGGCAATGCTGACACCGTCGCCACTGTCGATATCGGCGCCTACGAATTCTCGCCCGCAGGTGCGCCAACGCCAACACCTACTCCTACCGCGACTCCTACTCCTACTCCTACACCTTCACCCACTGCTACGCCGACTCCAACTCCGGTACCAACGGCGACCCCAAGTCCGACCGTGACGCCGACTCCGACAGCGACGCCGACTCCGACAGCGACGCCGACTCCGACAGCGACGCCAACTCCGACAGCGACGCCAACTCCGACAGCTACGCCAACTCCGACAGCTACGCCAACTCCGACAGCGACGCCAAGTCCGACGGCTACGCCAACTCCGACGGCCACGCCAAGCCCGACAGCCACGCCAACTCCGACGGCCACGCCAACTCCGACGGCCACCCCAAGTCCGACGGCTACCCCAAGCCCGACAGCGACGCCAACTCCGACGGCCACGCCAACTCCGACGGCGACGCCAAGTCCGACGGCTACCCCAAGTCCGACGGCTACCCCAAGTGCGACGGCTACGCCAACTCCGACAGCCACGCCAACTCCGACGGCTACGCCAACTCCGACAGCTACCCCAAGTCCGACGGCAACCCCAAGTCCAACGGCTACGCCAACCTCGACAGCTACGCCAACTCCAACAGCCACACCTACACCGACGGCTACACCTACTCCTTCCGGAACCCCGGCTCAGGCACTGAACATCTCGACGCGCTTGCGCGTAGATACTGGCGACAAGGTTATGATTGGCGGCTTCATCATCCGTGGCAACGTCGCCAAGGCCGTTATCCTGCGCGGCATGGGACCGTCACTGGCAAATGCCGGTGTGCCCCCGGGGAAGGTCCTCAACGATCCGGTGTTGGAGTTGCACGGACCAAAGGGCGCCCTCATTACGTCAAACGATAACTGGAAGGATAGTGCGCAACGTGGCCAGTTTGAAGGTGGCCCATTCCAGCCGACCGATGAACGCGAATCCGTCATTCTCGCGACTCTGCAGCCGGGCAATTACACCGCAGTCCTGAGCGGCGCCGGCGGGACAAATGGCGTGGGGCTCGTGGAGATCTACGATAACGACCAGGCGGCCGCGTCGGATCTTGCGAACATCAGTACCCGTGGATTCGTCCAGGTCGCTGACGAAGTCATGATTGGCGGCTTTACCCTGGGCGGGAACAATAACCCAACGCGGATCGCGGTCCGCGCTCTCGGCCCGTCCTTGGGATCGTTCGGCCTTGTTAACGTGTTGACGGATCCGACCCTCGAATTGCACAACGCCAACGGCACCATCATGGTTTCAAACGATAACTGGCAGGACGACCCGGTTTCGGCCGCTCAACTGAGCAGTAACGGGCTCGCCCTCTCGGATTCGAAAGAAGCCGGTATCTTCACTGCCCTCGCCCCGCCGGGACAGTTCACGGCGATTGTGGCTGGGAAGAATGGCGGGATCGGAGTCGCACTCGTCGAGATTTACAATCTGAGATAGCGCACAAAGACGTCCGAGGTATCTGCAGAAAACTGAACCGATGACGGGACGCACGGCGCCCTTCACTCTACCGCACCGGAATGCGCTAAGGCGTGACCGGCTGTCCCGCGCGTATTCCTTAAAGCTGGGATCGGAACGGCACCATGAGCCATTCTGAAACACGTTCCCAGACCGGCCGCTTTTTGAATTCCTCGAGAGTGTATTCGCGCGATTGCGCCAGATCTTTCTCGAACACTTCCTCCATCTGCCGGCCGAACGCCTGATCGTAGACTACAACGTCGATTTCCTCATTAATCTCCGAGGAGCGGGGATCGATGTTGGACGACCCCAACATGGAGAAGAGCCCATCGACCACCATGGTCTTGGCGTGGATCATCGTCGGCTGATATTCGAAAATCTTTACCCCGCCTTCAAGCAAGCGGCCGTA
This sequence comes from Chthoniobacterales bacterium, assembly GCA_035536995.1. Lineage (GTDB taxonomy): Bacteria > Verrucomicrobiota > Verrucomicrobiia > Chthoniobacterales > UBA10450 > AV80. Next base: position 3,524 of record DATLNB010000032.1, read on the forward strand.
CGCCGTCCGGCCTGCTGACTGGGTCATGGGTTGGTCGTTGTAAGGGCCGGGAAGCAAAAAACGGACGTCGACCTTTCGCTGCACAGCTTTTACAAGCAGCTCCACCTGGTCCTCGGACGGTGTGCAATACGGATTCGTAATCCAGATTCGCTTTTCTGCCGACGCGAATGCAACCGCCTGCACCATCGGAACCGGAGCGGCCGACGAGAACGAGAATGACTCCACGATCTGCGCCTTTTGATCGCCAACCGTGGGAAGAGCAGGGAACTGGCCGGCGCCGGTGAGTGATTCGCCGAAGGTCTTGACCCAATGACTTTGAAACGCGGCCTGCAATTGGGCAACAACCGGACCTTCGAGACGCGCATGAATGTCACGCCAGTGGTCTTTGTCCTGGGCATGGCCGCTCCATTTGTCGGAAAAGGCCGCGCCGCCGGTGAAGCCAACTTTGCCATCGACGATTAGCATTCGCCGGTGGGAACGGCGATTCGTGCGATCGAGCCGCCACGACTGAACGGGGTGGTAGTAGGCGAACTTACAACCGGCATCGGTCATTCGCCGCACGTCCGAGTTATCCAGCCCCAGGCCAGAGCCAATTCCGTCTAGAAGGACCCGCACTTCGACTCCGGCGCGGGCGCGTTCGCAGAGGGCATCCCGGAATTGGTGACCGGTGGCGTCCGATTTGACGATGTAGGCCGCGAAATTCACGGTCTTCTTCGCGGAACGAATTGCATCCAGCATCGCGGGAAAAAATTCATCGCCGTTCTGAAGCAGATCGATCTTGTTCCCCGGAATAGGCAGGGGGTTCGAAAGGGCCAGGGCCGACCCGAAAAATTCGGGATCGCTGACCGCGAACTGGTGCTCCAGATGGTACTCGAGCGCGTTCCGCCGGATGAAGAAGAGGCAGAAAACCAGGATTACTCCCAGAAAGCAGAGGGTCACCCCGATCCATTCCGCGAGCTCCAGGCGCCACCACTTCTGATTTAACCAATGGGCTGATGATGAGCGTTTTTTAGCCATGGTGGCGACGGTCTGCAGACTGAATCGTGCCGAAGCTACCGGGTGAGCGGCTAGCATTCGGCTTCGCTGTCGAATCCTGCTGGCGCCGCTGATCGTCAGGCGCTGGCCCGGGAAACGTCGTCAACGCTCATTACGACGTCACGGTCTTCAAATGGCACATGGGTCGACGCCGCGAAGTTGAACGCAACACGGCGAGTCCGAATTTCCCGGATGGTGAAGTGGACGGTCCGGGAACGGATTTCGAAGAGAAGGGTCAGGCCGACCTTGCGGAACCGCGCGTCAACGTCTTTGATCCAGTCTTTGAACCGGTCGGGGTTGAACGTCCCCATGTCGCGCGTCAGAACGAGGGTGACAAGGCCGCGGATTGCTTCCCGCTGCTCCTTGGGCCTCGAATGCATCTGGATCATTGCCGGTGATTTAAGCACGAGAGGTACCGCCGCCGCCGCCGGGGATCTCGGCATGCCACCTGCTTATGGAAAATATAATGTTGCCGCCTTCGCGACCATTCAGACCCCAGCGGCATGTCCGGACAGCCGGCTTTACCCTCATCGAGATCGTCATCGCCCTTGCCGTCCTCGGGGTGATGTCAACCGGCTGCTATATCGGCTTCAACGCTATCAATACTTACGCCGTGAGCTCTCGTCTCTACAGCGAGGCACAAACCGCCGCCCAAAACCAGATCGACCTCGCCCTTTCCAGGGAGCCGTTCGATATCACAGCGGCGTATATCTCCGGCAGCTTCAACCCGGCTTTGAAGAAAATTCCGGTCGAACTCATGACGACCGCTGAGCTCGACGGCCTCGTAACCTCGGGTGTCACCTTCCCCTCGGTCGCACCCACTGCGACGCCAGCGACAACCAGCTCCTACTACCCCTATTACCCCTATTACCGCAGCGCCTCTGGGCAGCCGGTGTCTAAACAGGCTTTTATCTATCAGGATCCGGTATCCGGAAAAGTCATTGTCACCGGGACCCTGGTCACAACCGTGACCGATACAGCGACGACGATGACGTTCGTCGGCGCGAATACCAACCTGAACCTGCGCCGGGTCACGGCCACCGTCCGTTATAGCTTTCGCAACAAGGATTACGTCGTGGCCATGGACACGCTACGGACAGCTGATCAATGAAGCGTCTCTCTTACAAAAGATCGTCGGAAGGTGCCTTCACCGTCGGAGAGATGGGCGTCGCGGTTGCCGTGCTGATGCTCCTGGGTGTCGCATTCTTCCAGGTTCTCAACGCTGGGTTGGTCCTTTCGGCCAAGAATACCGCCGTCAATGCAGCCCACGAAGAGGCGCGCATGGGCATCCTCCGCCTCACGCGCGACATCCACGCCGCAATCTCGGTGCCGCAATTGCGCGATAACGGGTTTAACGTTGTAAGTTGTGACCCCGTGAGCGGCGTCCCGCCCATGACTGCCGGCGTATCCTTTCAGAACGTCGCTTCAGGCCCAAACTTCGTCTGGAAAGACCCGGGCAACCCGTCCCTGATCATGATCAAGGATACCGGCACCAAGCCTGTCGAGGGCATGCGCATCATCATTCCTTTCTTTGGTCTTGAAGAAGATATCACCAAGGTCACGGCCTCCGGCTCCGCAAATCACAGCAATATTTTTATTAAAGCTGACCAGTCGACGCCACCAATTACGGCGCCGGATTACGGTAAGCCGTATTGCATTACCTACTACACCGATCGGGCGATGTATGTGGTCAGGAAAGGTTCTTACATTCCGGATTCGCAAGGCCCCTATACGATTACCGCGGCTACCTACGTCAGCGGTAACATGGATCGCTTCGTCCTAAGCAGTGGGACCTATAGGTCCAGCACTACGGGCAACCTCATTGTGACTCCCACACTTTATACCAGTGGCTCGGCCCAACGCTATCGCTTCGAGGATGGTGAACTGCATATGTACAAGCAGCGTTACAGCGGTTCCTCAGTTTACTGGCAGGACGATGCCACGGTTGCCAGATACATCAGCAGCCCTGCCCCATTCTATGTCCCGTTGAACAGCGGAGGCTCGTCTAATACAAAATACGTTGGTGTAAAACTCACGACCCGGGATCCCAAATCCAGCAACCGCGGCTATCTCGCAACGGCCTCGCTTCTCGATACGCAGATCGATTATCGCTCTCGCATCACCGTGGCTCAATAAGATGAAAACCAGAAGCACCCTTTCAAATCAAGGCAGCACCCTCGTAGTCACCATCAGTGTAGTCGCGGGACTCCTTGTCCTTTTGGGAGTTGCAGTCGAATTTACCCAGACCATTTCACGGCAATCGCAGCGGAGCCGGAAAACCGCCCTCGCAATGGAAATCGCCGACGGCCACCTCGAGGCGCTATTCACCAGCTGGCGTAACATCTATCGCAATACTTGGACGTCGGCTTCAAACAACTCCGGCGGAACGGACTATTCGATCCTCGGGACAAATTTTTTCTACACCAGCACCTATAACCCCGGTCCGGCCCCGACGGCCCTTCCGTATATGACTCCGGCGGCCACTCCGCCGACGATCCCGACGCCCGCGCCGACGCTTTTCCCCACGGAAAGCAATTACCAATTAGGCCAATACCGAATCCAGGCGGTCGATCCAATGATCACCCTCGATGGCAATGGAAACGCGCTCGTGGAAACGAGCTGGGGCTCGCAAAATTACGCAGCTCTTTCGCCGGCCGCCACGCCACCCGCCGCCTACGGCAAGAATAAATGGCAATACAGCTACTTTTACCTCGCGTCCGTAGACGTGACTGTCCCGACCACGACGGGCGACGTTACCGCCAAAGTCCGGCGGGTTTTCGAGAAGAAATTCGACAACCCATGGACCTACGCGATGTTTTTTGTCAACGATCTCGAGCTTCATCCCGAGGACCCTTTGACGGTGACGGGCCCGATCCACACGAACGGCAGCCTTTATATCGGCACGAACAAGTTTACTACCACTAGCACCGTCGAGTTCGCCGGCGAATATGTGAACGGGTATTCGCCGCAGGACAGTTTTCACACCGCTGCGGCGACGAAGCCGAATTTTGCCAAGAGCGATCCCGCTTTGACCCTCTCCGATATGCCGCCTGCGCAGGTATCGCCTTACCTGCCTTTTGGCTGGAACCTCAAACTAACGAACGCAGACGGGAGTCAAAACAACGACAGCTACCACGAACTCATCGAGCAAGCCGCCAGCTCTACTGATCCCCTGTCCGAGATCCGGCTTTATAATCAGGCTTGTTACCGCATCCTGATCAATTCAGGTAACAGTATTGCGATCACCAGGAAAGACGGAACCAACGTGACGGGAGGCACCTACAATACACTTGTAGACGCAATCACCACGAACATTGCGATGAGAGACGCCCGCGAGGCCAAGTTTGTGCGTATCGCGAACCTCGACATTAGCAAGATCACGACTGCTGCGCAGAATGGTGACTTGCCTGGCTGGAATGGAGTCCTCTACATCGCGGATACAACTAATCATGGCTCGACTCAGTCAGCGCCGCTGGGCGGCAGCGGCTCCAACTATAACACGACAATGCGTGCCATCCGGCTCATCAACGGTCACAAGCTCCCGGTCGTGGGAAGCGGCAGTGCCATGATTAATGGCCTGACGGTTGTCTCCGCAAATCCTGTCTATATTAAAGGAAACTATAATACCTCCAGTAATGCCGGAGACACCGTCCCGTCCAACAACGGCACCTATACCGATCCCGACGCCTCGGGTTACACCCGGAAGTTCGCGGCGGTCATTGGCGACTCGATCACCGTGCTCTCCGCCGGATGGAGTGACGCAAGCTCGACCCAGGCCCACTGTAATGACCGGCCCGCGTCGGCAAACATTACGATTAATGCCGCACTCGTTGGCGGCCTCGTTCCCAGCGCCGGGACAAATTATAGCGGCGGTGGGGAGAACTTCGTCCGGATCCTGGAAGACTGGAAGCTGAGAACGATGTGCATTTACGGCTCATTGGTGCAGCTCTGGACATGCGTCCAAGCGAACACGCCGTGGGACGGGTCCGGAAACCTGTCCAAAGCCCCCGCCACGACGAAATTCTATTGGGACCCAAACTTCGGCGATAACACTCTCACCACCATTCAGGCGGGCCCGCCCGGGAACCTTCAAATTGCCGCTTATCTTCAGCAACAGCGCTGGTACCAGGTTTACTAGCCGACCCGAAAACCATGCTTCGTATCTCCGCTACTCTCGCCTGTCTGCTCTTCCTCGCCCAGGGGGCGAGGGCGCAAATCGATTTCACCCCTACGATCGAAAAGTATATGTCCTACGGGGCCGAATTCTCGACCGTCAATTTCAAGAACGACAAGCGCAGCGTTTCCATGGAAGTACCGCGCAAATGGGCTTGCCGTGGGGACGCCACCCGCCTCCAATTCACTCCGCCGGAGCAAAATTTTGCCGAGGGCGTGGTCCAGGCCGCACCACCAACACGCACGCGCGTTTTGGATGACGCCACCCTCAAAGCTTTAGAAGCGCAGGTCATAGATTCGCTCCCGCCCGGAAGCCAGGGAATCAAGGTTCTGACGCGGATGGAGAACCCGCTCATCGTCGACCAGAGCGTGAGCTGCGAATTTATCGTCTCTTATCAGGCCCTCGGCCAAACATTTCAGCGTTGCGTCACCTTTTTGAACTGCCCGGACGCTCAGATCATTTTCCGCTTCACTGCTCCCAAGGCCACCTTCGACAATCTCAACAGTGCCTTCCGTCGCAGCGTTGCCTCCTGGCGCGTAGTAGAGCCGCCCGGGGCCGCGCCGATGACCGCCGCTAAGTGAGTTCGGCGCGGACGTCTGTTCCCAATCCCCGTAAAATCCTCGTCCCGCAGCGGACCCGAACGTGCGATCCCGGCGATGCGGCCGGTCCGGGTGGTTAGAAACAGTGCATCGAATAAACAGCACATCCGAGCGGGCGGCCGGATTCGTTAATTTGCCACCGCTTGAAAGTATTAGCCGACATCCCGCAGTCTCGAACGCCCGCCCCGGAGCCGCCGTCTCACCCCGCGACACAGGTGCGACACCGGCGCAGGGTTCGGATGGCGCGGTTCCTCGTAGCCGAAGCATTTGCCATTGCGGTCATGATGGCCTCGGTCGTCGCCGGGGTTTCCGCCAGGTTTGCCGCTGATTCCCTCACCCCAATATTTAAAGTATTGCCGATTACCGCAGCGGTTGTGGCCGCAATCCTTCCGATTGTTTTCTTCGGCACCTCAAAAGGTAGCCGGTAGAAGTCGTTCGGCGCTCGTGCATGCATCGAGCCGTTCGCGCCGACCTCCCCTGGCGCTAACCCTCCGCAGGGTTCGGCGCGTCCGTTTCGTCGGATTCACCGAGCAGGTCGGCGATTGTGTCCTGGATCTCGGAAATGTTAACCGGTTTCTTGAGATAGGCGTTTCCGCAGACCTTAAGTGCGTTCTCGTGGTCGGCTTCGTCACCGTAGGCGGAGTAGTAAAGAATCGGAACTTCGGGGTCGCGTTCGCGCAGTTTTTGGCAGAGTTCGACCCCGGTGCCGTCCGGGAGACGAATATCGAGGATATAGAGGTCGAATCTGATCTCCTTCGCCAACTCCAAGCCTTCGGCCACACTGCCGGCGGTAAGGACGCCATAACCGGAATCCTGCAGAAGGGCGGCCATCATCAGGCGGGTATCCTGGTGGTCGTCCACGTGCAGGATGCGAGCTTTCGTCCGTTGCATGGTCACGTGCTTCACCAAACGGGGGGACAAATCTCAGTACGTTCACCCGGGGCTCGCTGCAACTGAATTCCATTTTTCCGAGGTCGAAGGGACTAGGTTCGACGGAAAGCGGCTGCTTGCATCAATTACGGAAGAAGCAGAAACACAGCGAGTTATCCGGATTCCGCGAGAATTGGCGCGCAAACAGCTTATGGAAATTATAGATGCGTATTTGTCCCCGTTATGCCTTAGTAATGCTCGCCGCGCTGGCGTGCTTGCTCGCCCCTGCGCCAACGGCGAAGGCCCTTGTCTTGGACTGGGACGGAGTCACGTGGAACCCGGGCTCGCTCAACTCATCCTTTGATCTTAACGCGGACGCGATCAACGACATCACGGTGTCGATGACCAGCCAGCAGGCAAACATTTGGACGAACGATCCTGTGACGGGCGACCAGACGCCGGCGATTACCCAGACGATGACCGGAGGCCTATCCCCCGTTCAGAATTCACTTATCCTCGCGGCGAACCTGAAGACGCAGAGTAACCTCACGGTCCATATCAGCTTTACGGGCGCCCAGGCCGGGGCGAACAACGTTTCCTTCAGTATTTTCGATATCGATGTTACGACGAACAGTGACATCATCGATACCATCTACGGCGTCGCCCTGGACGGGACCCATATCGCGGCGACGATCACGAACGTTGGGTCCTCGGTGAACCATACCGGGACCGGATTGAACCAGGTCTTAGCGGGAAATTCTGCTACGGCGAACAATTCCTCGAACGGCAACGCGACCCTGACTTTCGGCTCGACCATCATTACCGACATCTTCTTCACCTTTTCGAACACTTCGGGCGCGCCGCGCTACCAGGACATAGGTATTGGAGACATTACGTTTTCGCCGGTCCCGGAAATTAATCCGACCGCAGTCGCAGCGATCTGCTGTCTCTCCGGCCTCGGATTTGTCTTCCTCGCTCGTCGCCGCGCCCGCCAGACGGCCGTGCTCGTGACAAGCGAACTGCCGCCGCCGCGCTAAGCAACCGCTGGCTGGCGCGTTGCACCCGATGCGGACATCGCGCGCATCTTCGCGATGACCTCCGGAATCACTTCCAGCGCCTTATCGACATCTGCGTCCGTATTAAACCGGCCGAAAGAAAACCGCATGCTCCCCCGAGCTCGCTCCTGCGCGACGCTCATCGCGCGCAAGACATGTGAGCCGTCCAACGCGCCGGTGCGACAGGCGGACCCGGCCGAACAACAGAGATGATGGCGGTCCAGCATCAGCAGCGCGGCGTCCGCTTCAATTCCGGTAAATGCGAGGTTCGAGGTGTTTGGCAGGCGTGATCTCCGATCGCCGTTGACGACAGTTTCCGGAACGCGCTGCAAAATCCCCTCCTCGAACCGGTCGCGCAATTTGCGCACCCGATCGTTCTCCTCCGCAAGGCAGGCCGCCGCGCATTCCGCCGCTTTTCCGAGCCCGACGATCGAGGCGACATTCTCGGTCCCGGCCCGCCGATTATTTTCCTGGCTGCCGCCGATCAATGAAGGACGGAACGCGGAGCGCTTATTGAGATAGAGAACGCCGACGCCCTTTGGGCCATGGAGCTTGTGCGCAGACAGCGAGAGCGAATTGATCGTCGTCTCTTTGAGTTTGATCGGAATTTTACCCACACACTGGATTGCGTCGGTATGGAAGAGAACGCGTTTTCGCCGCGCGATTTCGGCAATTTTATCGACCGGAAACAAGACGCCTGTTTCGTTATTGGCCCACATCGCCGTAACGATTGCCGTCCGCGGCGTGATCGCGCGTTCAAGCTCATCGAGATCCAGGTTTCCATCGGAGTCAACTCCAACCACGGTCGTGCAACACCCGCGTTGACTCACCAGTTCGCAGTGTCGGCGGGTTGCGCTGTGCTCCACGGCCGTTGTCACGACGTGCTGCCGCTGCGGATCCAGCTGAAGCGCCGAATTCACGGCGGCGTTGTTTGATTCCGTCCCGCAACCGGTGAAAACGATCTCGCCCGGTTCGCACCCCAGAAGCGTTGCAACGCGCTCTCGCGCGAGCTCGATCGCGCCCCGAACCTGCCGTCCAAACGTGTATCCGCTGGACGGATTTCCGTAGTATTCCGACAGGTAAGGCAGCATTTCCTCGATCACCGCCGGATCGAGCTGCGTCGTCGCGTTATTATCGAGATAAATGATCTGGCCGGCTGAGACCATGAGGCGACGAGTGTAACCGGGCGGCCGGTCAACGTAAAGGCCGCCATCTGTCTGGTAGTGTCCTGATTTGAGTCCGAGGTTTTCCGGGTTGAATCTGTGGGCAATGAAATTCCTGTTTGCCCTCGCGGCACTGGCTGTCGCCTCAGTCTCTTTCGCCTCGGACTCAGAGGACACGATGTGCGTAAAGCAAAAGGACGGGACGTATTATTGCAAGGCGAGCGGCAAGTTCGAGAAAGAGCCTTGCTGCGCGGTGCCGAGCAATCCGCCGGCTAAGCCGGCCCCGACGCCGACGCCGCGAGCGCGGCCCTGAGCGCCTTGTGGAGTGAATTTATCCCAGGTGATGGGCATACACCTTTGGAGATTGCGACGTGGGGCGTGGCGGTGCTGGTATTCGTGGCTGCCCTTTGGTTTAGCCTGCGTCGGCCGCTCACATAAATGGCGCTCATTCCTGCTAATGCGGGATATTTCGGCCTCATTCGACCCAATTAGGCCACTACGATCTGTCTCACTGTGGCGGGCGCGGCGCGTTCCCCGGGTGTTGCGGATCCCGATGGGTGTATCGGAAATAAAGGTTTCGCAGATAGATCGGCAACGGCATCGCGGTGCTGAGAACGCCCACCGAATCGCGCTGATAAATCGCAAAATAGCTGAGCATCAAGAGGCTTCCAAGCGCGCTGCACTCCCAAAACCCAAATGGGATCACGCTTTTCCGGGCCCGCTCCGATGCGATCCACTGAATCATGAATCGGAGACCGAATACGATACTGCCGGTCAGCCCAACGATCTTCCACGGGTGGATCAGGATCCCGAATACGTGCGTTTCAGCGAGAAACTGGAGACTCTTCATAAGTGACGAAGCTCCTTCATGCTCTGGCGGTTTACAAACCGTCCAGCCTCCGAGGGCGCCGAGTCACTTCATGTCGAGCTCACCTCTAAATACCTGCATTCTCGTCATCGCAGTTTCTTCCGGGCCCAATTCCATCTAGGGTTCCAACCGCAATGTCATCCATCTGGGATCTGGCTAACCAGCAACTGCGAGAACTTTCCGTTTATGAACCGGGGAAGCCCATCGAAGAGACCGCGCGCGAGGTCGGTGCCGAGGCTGACGAGATCATCAAGCTCGCCTCAAACGAGAACCCGCTCGGACCTTCGCCCAAGGCGCTCGCGGCAGTCCGGGCGGCGCTCGACGGCGCCCACCTTTATCCTGATGGCGGCGGCTTCTATTTGCGGGAAGCGCTGGCGGCTTCGCTGGGAATCGGGACTGATCACCTGATTCTGGGTTCAGGCTCAAATGAGATCATAGAATTTCTCGGTCACGCCTTCCTGAAGCCGGGCGCCGAGATTGTGACGTCTGAGCATGCCTTCGTCGTTTACAAGCTTGTCGCAGCAGTCTTCGGCGCACGAACCATCGAGGTGCCAAGCCGCAATTTCGCGCACGATCTGGAAGCAATGTGCGATGCGATCACGCCAAACACGCGCCTCGTCTTCGTGGCCAATCCGAACAACCCGACCGGAACTCTCGTCAGCCAGGCGGAGATCGAACGGTTCGTTGAACGCGTGCCGCCTCATGCAGTGATCGTCATCGACGAGGCTTACTTCGAGTACCTCGACCACCCCCCGGACAGTTTACGTTTCATTCGCGCGGGGCGGAACGTCGTGGCATTGCGGACGTTCTCGAAAATCCAAGGGCTGGCCAGTTTGCGGATCGGTTACGGCATTGCCCGGCCAGAAATCATCCAAGTCCTGCAAAAAGTTCGCCAGCCTTTCAACGTCTCAGGGCTGGCCCAGGCCGCAGCCCGCGCCAGCCTGGCCGATCACGACCACCGGCTCGAGACGAAGCGACTCACGGACGAGGGGCGGGCTTTCCTTCAAGAGGAATTCGCCGCGATGAAGCTCCCGTTCGTTCCCAGTGTGGGAAATTTTGTCCTCGTGAACGTTGGTAACGGCAACAAGATATTCCGCGAGCTCCTCAAACAACGAATTATTGTGCGCGCTCTGAAGGGCTACAATTTGCCGGAATGGGTCCGAATCTCTGTGGGAACCATGGAACAAAATCGGCGATGCATCGCAGCCTTGAAGGAGATTCTCTCGAGCGATCCGCCGCCGTGACCGGATCGGGCGCAGCCGTCCCGGGGGATGAGACCGTCGCGGCCATTTCGACGCCCGCGGGCGAAGGCGCCGTCGCCATGGTGCGCCTCTCCGGTCCGAATGCCATTCACGTAGCCGACCAGATTTTTCGCGGGCGCGGAAAACCATCGATGTTTCCGTCGCACACCCAGCATCTGGGCGAAATTTGCCATGATAACCGCGTGGTCGATCAGGTTTTGCTTTCGATTCATCGGAGCCCGGCGAGTTATACAGGCGAGGACGTCATTGAGATCACCTGTCATGGCGGCGTCCTCGTAACCGCGCGAGTCCTGGAAGCGTCCCTCAGTGCAGGTGCGCGCGCGGCGCGTCCGGGTGAATTTACGGAGCGCGCTTTCCTGAATGGGAAGTTGGACCTGACCCAGGCGGAGGCGGTCATGGATCTGATTCGAGCCCGGAGCGATCTCGCGTTGCGGTCGGCCCAGGAACAATTGGAAGGCCATCTCGGCGACGCAATCGGCAACATTCGCGAAGCTTTGGTTGAGTTGCTCGCCCATCTGGAGGCGTCCATCGATTTTCCGGAAGAAGGAATCAATCCGGACGAAGGATTGAGCCTCCGGAATCGGCTCGATGCGATCATGCGACAGATTCGCGCATTACTCGAGACTGCCGGACAGGGGCGCGTCCTGCGAGAAGGCGTTCGCGCCGTTATCTACGGGCCGGCGAATGCCGGGAAATCCAGTTTGCTGAACCGCTTGCTCGGATACGACCGCGCGATTGTGGCTAAAGAACCCGGGACCACCCGCGATACCATTGAAGAGGTAGTCAATATCCGCGGTATTCCCGTTCGTCTTCTCGATACCGCAGGCCTAAGGAGTTCAATAGATCCGATCGAGTTGGAAGGAATGGCCCGGACCGCGAAGTCGCTCGCCGGTGCGGACCTCGTCCTGCACGTTTTGGATGGCAGCATTCCCACGCCACCTGAAGTGGACGAAAACAGCGGCGACGATGCGCGCCGAATCCTGCTGCTGAACAAGAGCGATCTGCCGGAGCATCCCGACTGGCGGCACAGCAACGCGCTGCGGATCTGTTGTCTCTCAGCAGATGGATTTGTGGGGTTGGAGGATGCGATTGTCGATCGGCTCTCCGAACAACATTTGCGGCCGGAGAGCGGGGTGGCGATCAACGCTCGCCATCATGTTTGCCTGCGCCGCGCCCTCGCTTCCTGTGATCTGGCGCGCGGCACCCTCGAAAACGCGTTGGCGCCCGAGTACGTCACAGTCGATTTACGCCCGGTCTTGGCTGCCTTGGATGAAATCACGGGCGCCGCAAACGCGGAGGAAATCCGCGACTCGCTGTTTGCCCAATTTTGTATCGGCAAATGAACGGCGGTGCCCTCTACCAGCGTCTTGTCCGGCCGGCGTTCTTTTCCCTTTCGGCCGAGGCTGCCCATGATCTCGCGATCCAGAGTCTGCGGGCGGCATCGTCGAGCCTTGCGCTGCTTCGGTTCCTCGAAAACTTCAAGCCGGCCTCACGCCCGACGACCTTGTTCGGGCTTACCTTCCCGAATCCGGTAGGATTGGCGGCCGGCTTCGACAAAAACGGCGTAGCCATTCCGGCATGGGCTGCGCTTGGCTTCGGATTCATCGAGATCGGCACGGTCACAGCCAGGCCGCAGCCCGGGAATCCCAAGCCGCGGATCTTCCGTTATCCCGAGCATGAGGCACTGATCAATCGCCTGGGGTTCAACAATGACGGGGCCGATGTGATTTCACGGCGGCTGCGCGCGGTGCGCGAGAGCAACAGGTGGCCGACTGTGCCCGTTGGAATCAATCTTGGCAAATCAAAGGTTACGCCTCTCGAGGAGGCGGTAGATGATTATGTCTACTCCTTCCGGCTTTTGGCGCCGCACGCTGATTACGTGGTGCTCAATGTGAGTTCACCGAACACTCCCGGTCTGCGCTCCCTTCAGGAGCATGACGCACTTGAGCGCCTGCTCCGCGCGATCTCGGCCGAAAACGCCGGGATCCAAAAACCGCTCCTGCTCAAGATCGCGCCCGACCTTGCCCACGCCGAGCTCGAGCAGGTGATCGGGACGGCCGAGCAAAACAACATCGCAGGCATCATCGCCACGAATACGACCCTGGATCATTCGGCGATCCCGACCGATCGGGATCAGACGGGCGGATTGAGCGGTCGGCCATTGCGGCACAGGGCGACCGAGCTCGTGCGGACGATCACCGCGCGCTCGAAACTGCCGGTCATTGCTTCAGGCGGAATTTCCGACGCCGCTAGTGCCCGTGAAAAAATCGATGCGGGAGCGCGTTTGATCCAGCTCTACACTGGGTTTGTCTATCGCGGCCCGGGTTTAATCCGCGAAATCGTCGAGGGAGTTTAAAACACGCGATGGCCACGCCCGGCTATCGCGTGACCCACTTGGCATTCTTGCCGGTGATAACCGGCAATTCGTCCATCATGTATTGGGTCTTGCCGATCACGCCCCACATCGGGATGCCCGTCGCGGCCAGCCACTTTCTCGACATGCTTTCGCCGGTGTGACAGCCCCAGCTCTTGGCGAACGCGCCCCGGGCGAACACGCGCCCGTTGATTTTCCGCAGCTCGTCTTCGTGCAGCCACGACTTGCAGGCGCTCTCGATGTTGCTGCTGTAGTCGAACATGAAACACTTGGCATTGGAATGGCCGAAGTATTCGAAATTCACGACCTTCACGCTATCGCGCGGCTGGCCGGCGTTCAGGTAATTGATCACCTCGTTGCCTTTTGAAAAATAGATCACCTTCAGATCGAACTTTTCGCGGACTGAATCGATGAACCCGAGCAGGTCCTGTTTCTCTTGCGCAGCGCGATCCACGTAACCCTGCTTGTAAATTAGCCAGGTGATTTTCGCGTTCGGATCCTGGGCGCGGATCTGCTCGGTCCGGAGCCGTCCGGCCCGGACGAAGTTGGCCCACCAGTGGTCGTGCGGCTCCTTTTTGTATTTCTCCCACACCATCAGGGAGGGACCGCCGATGACGAGAACGTATTCGCCATTCGTAGGAGCGGCCGCTGGCGCCTTCTGGGCGAGGGCGAGGCCGAGCAAAATGAGCAGGAAAAGCAGTCGTTTCATGGGCAAAATGTTGGGGAGCAGTATTTATGCTGGGATCGGATTAGATGCAACTGCTGCCCCCTTGCGTTCGTGATCGAAGACGCCCTTACGAGCAGAGACAGGATCAGCATTCCTCCCGGACCAGATCCTCGAAGGTCTGTCGCCGGCGAACGAGTGACGCCTGGCTGCCGGCGACTAGCACCTCCGCCGGAAGGGGTCGCGAATTGTAATTCGAGGCCATCGCAAACCCATAGGCGCCCGCGCTCATCAAGGCGATGAGATCGCCCTCGCGGAGGGCCGGCAAAGCGCGATCCTCGGCAAAGAAGTCTCCACTTTCGCAGACCGGCCCAACAACGTCGATCGGTTCCGCATCGCTTCCGGCGGGTTCCCGGACCGGCACGATCTCGTGATATCCCTGGTAAAGCGCCGGCCGAATCAGGTCGTTCATCCCGGCATCCACGATCGCGAACTTCTTCTTCTCGGCCTGTTTCAGATACCGAATACGACTTACGAGCACCCCCGCGTTGCCGACCAAAAACCGCCCCGGTTCGAGCAAGGCGCGCAGCCCGATTTCACGCAGCGGCGGCACGATCGCCTCGCGATAATCCGCCACACTGAAGGCCGATTCTTCCCCGCCGTGGTCGTGCCACCACTTGCCGGTTCCACTCTCCAGGGCGCGGCGGTAAATGATTCCCATGCCGCCGCCCACGCTGAAAAACTCGAGTCCATGGCGCGCTTTCAATTCCGCGATCAACGGCGCGACTTTCTCGATCGCTTCCGCGAACGGCGCTGCTTTTGTGATCTGCGATCCGATGTGCATCTGGATGCCGCGGATCGATACCCCGGGCATCCGCGCCGCCTTCTCGTAAACCTCACGGGCCCGATGAAGCGCAACCCCGAACTTGTTTTCGCTTTTTCCCGTCGAGATGTAGCGATGGGTGCTCGCGTCCACGTCCGGATTGACCCGCAACGCGACAGGCGCGCGGGTCCCCTTTTCCCGCGCGATGCAATCGATCCACTCGAGCTCGGCTTCGCTTTCGACGTTGAAACTGAAGACGCCTTCCGCGAGCGCGTATTCGATTTCCTCCCGCGACTTGCCTACCCCCGCGAAGGTGCATTTCGCTGCCGCGCCCCCGGCCTTCAGGACGCGGAACAATTCGCCGCCGGAAACAATGTCGAACCCGGCCCCGGCCTCCGCGAGCCGGCTGAGGATTGCGCCGTTCGAGTTCGCCTTAACCGCATAACAAATCAGGTGGTCGAGCGGCGCCAGGGCCTGATCGAGCCGGCGGTAGTGATCGAGGATCGTGCCGGCGCTGTAAACGTAGAGCGGCGTCCCGAATTGCTCCGCAAGCCCTGAGAGCGAGACTTCTTCGCAATAAAGCTGGCCGCCCCTGTAATGAAATGAATGCATTGGGATCGTGCTAGCCTATCAGGCGCTTGGCACAAGCGCCTCTACATCCTAGCATCCGAAGGCATGAAGAAGTCCTTCCTTTTTGCCGGTCTGATCGTAGCCGGATTGCTTTGCGCGGCCGAGCCAGACTCAGATCCTTGCGCTCTCGTTCCGAAGGAGGAGGTCGCGAAAATCATTGGCGAGATAAAGGAGGGCCCAACACCGCACGAAGGTTTGATGAAAGAAAAGGAATGCCGCTGGACGAATATGTCCGGCTCGTGGTTGAGCATCGGCCTTTACAGCTCCGAGAAGTGGGACCTGAAGAAAGGCAGCGGCAATAATCCCACGGATGTGAAGGGCCTCGGCGACGAAGCTTTCACGGACAAACGCGGGACCGACGCCGAGATCTACGTCCGGAAAGGCAAATGGATGCTCGAAGTTCGGACCAGCTCCGGGAGCGCGAACGCCCGGAAGGTCGCGGACTACGCGATCACGAAAATGCCGTAGCAGTAAGAGGAATCTTCGCGCCCCTCCCGCCGACAGTGTGGGGCGATAACTGACCAGCTAGATTGGCACGGCGCTCGGCGGCTTCACCGCCACGGATGCGGGGTCTGTGCAGCTGGCTTACGCATTCGACAGCTCTGAGGTCGACCGGTGTGAGGGAGAACGGCGCACCGAATTCATTTGCCGGAGCTAGTTCCGGCCTTTAGCGGGAAGGGTGGAGAGAAGCGCTAGTTTCTTTCAGCGATTTTTTCGGATAGAGACGCTTGGCGGACTGGTCCTGCTCCTGTTCGCCATCGCGGCCCTGATCCTGGCGAACTCCCCTTTGGAATCTGTTTACCGGGCGTGTTGGCAGACGCGGTTTTCGATAGGGCTCGGTAACGCCGCGTTAGGGCTGACCTTGCAGCAATGGATAAACGACGGCTTGATGGCGCTTTTCTTCCTCCTCGTCGGCCTTGAAATCAAACGCGAACTCCTGGCCGGCGAACTAGCCTCTCTTAAACAGGCTACCCTGCCGATAGCCGCAGCGGTTGGCGGCATGGCAGTGCCGGCGGCGCTTTACTGGTCGCTGAATCGCAGCGGGCCCGCGGCTGACGGCTGGGGCATTCCGATGGCGACCGATATCGCTTTCGCGCTCGGTGCGCTGGCTTTGATCGCACCGCATGCTCCGACCGGGTTGAAGGTCTTCCTCGCGGCGTTGGCCATCGCGGACGACATGGGCGCCATTTTGGTGATCGCAATCTTTTATTCCGGCGACATCGCCTGGAGCGCTCTCGGCGCCGCGGGTGGAGTGGTGGCCATACTGGTCGCGTTGAACCTGACGGGTGTCGTCAAATTGTGGCCGTATGTGCTTTGCGGGATGGTGCTCTGGTTTTTCGTCCACGAATCAGGCATTCATGCGACTATCGCGGGCGTTGCACTGGCGATGGCAATTCCGACCCGTACCCGGCTGAATGCCGCGGAGTTTTCGCGCGAAGCGCGCGCGTTGCTTGGTCAGTTCGATCGAAGCGAAACCGGTGATTTGCTCGTCCTGACCAGCAAAGGGCAACAGGAAAGCCTCTTCGCTCTAGAGCGCGCCAGTGAGGAAGCGACGGCACCAATTCTGCGACTGGAGCATGCGTTGCACAGGTTTTCGGCGTTCGCCGTGATGCCACTCTTCGCCCTGGCGAACGCGGGCGTGCACATCGGCGGACCGATTACTCAGACTGGCGTGGCACTGGGGGTGACTGCAGGTCTTGTTATTGGAAAACCACTAGGAATTTTTGGCGCTTCCGTCATCGCGGTGAAGTGCGGCTTGGCAACGTTGCCGGAAGGGATGCGTTGGGGGTCGTTGCTTGGAGCGGCCTGCCTCGCCGGGATAGGATTCACCATGTCGCTCTTTATCGCCATGCTAGCCTTTGGCGACCCGGCGCTGATTGAAACGGCCAAGGTCGCTGTTCTCGCCGCTTCTCTCCTGGCCGGAGTGAGCGCAGCAGTAGTATTGAATACCTTTGGCCGAGTGCGTCCGGAACCGGGCTACGCTGGTACCTAGGCTTTAATTGATTCGTGCAGGCCGGCGCGGAAAAAATTTCCCGAGGGACCGGGTTAACTCATGGGTCGCGGATTAAGCTTCCAGACGCGATAGCCCCACGCGTTCCCGTAAAAGAGATAGATCATGTAGGGGCAAAGGAGCCAGGCGGCGACAGAATCGAGCCGCATTACCAGGACAAACAGCAACAGGACGAACGCGCTGTAAACGAGGCCGAGAAAATAGGCGTGCTTGAAATTGCGGCTGCGAAAAAAGAAGTAATTCCAGAGAGCATTAACGAACATAATCGTAGCCAGGAGTGCCAGGGCATTCGTGCGACTGGGAGACGTTGACAGGATCAATAACCGCATGGAGATCCCAAAACAGGTCAGGTAATAAAGTGCGCCAATTACCACCCACAGCCAAAACGGAGGAACACGCTTCGGCAAACGAATGGCCGCCAGTCGTTGTTTGACCTCGGTTCCTGCGAAGAGCCCTTCGAGAACGGCGCCGATTATGCAGATGACCAGCGAAAGAACAATCGCTCGTGTCACAATGCGCCGATCTTACTGCCATCCAATAGCAGCCTCCAAGCACCATCCTGTTTGGTGGGTTACGGCGGACACAAATCGAGCGTTCGGACGGGCTACCGGTGAGCTAAAACGAACTTCGCACTCCAATGGTAACGCCGCGGCCAGCGAGGGGCAGGACCTCCTTGAGGAAGGAGAGATGGTCGCGGGCTTCTTCATCGGTCAGGTTGGTGCCTTTGAGGTAAACGTAATTGTAGGTGGGACCGACCCGGAATTTGTAGCCGACGGTGGCGTTCAGGAAGGTGTAACCGGGCGTTGCCGTTTCGAATGGCGCGATGCGATCCTGAGCTTCGACGCGCTGGCCTTCGACGCTCGCACTCCATTTTTCGCTCTGGTAATTCAGGGAGGCAGAGTGGCGCAACGGCGTAATGCGGGGCAATGGCTCGCCAGTGTCGAGATCGGTCGCGTGCACGTAATCCGCCTGGAGCCGGAAGAAGAGGTCGTTCCGATTTTTCTGCGGCTCCGGGTTGGCTTCGCCGGTGACGATGTTCTTCACAGAACTTGCGTCTTTCGCTTCCGGGTTGTTGCTGGCGGCAACGGTCAACGGGAGCAGATGGAAGTCGGCTTTGACTTCGCCGCCGTAGAACTCGGCACCCTTTGCCGTATAAACAAATACCGGCAAACGATCTTCGATTTCGCCGGTCGGCGTAAAGGCAATGAATCCGTCGTAGCGGTTGTAGAACGTGCTGAGCGTGCCGGTCACGACGCCGCTGGTCTTGCGCAAGCTGAGGTCGACGCCGGCGTTCTTCTCAACGTCGAGGTTTGGATTCCCGATGATGAACTGGAAGGTCGCCTCGTGTGGGCCCCGAGCGAACAGTTCCTCCGCGGTGGGCGCGCGCTCCGACAAGGTCCCATTGACCGCGAGCTGCCAGCCCTCGGCAAAATCGTAGAGAATGCCGGCGGCGCCGCTGACCGGAAGGAAGTCGCGCTCCTGTTGATCGGGCGAAGATAGCGATGTGAGCGTCGGATCAGCGTTGTCGATCCGGATCGATTGATGTTCGATCCGTGCCCCTAATTGGAGCCGGACCTTGCCGAACTTGAGTTCTTCGAAAACGAACCCCGCGATCTGCGTAGTCTGGGTTGGCTGAAGGAACGCTTCGTCGCCGATCACGGAAAGTTCCTTGTAGAAGAACTGTCCACCGAGTGAACCGGCGAACGGGCCCACGGGCTTGTGGACGAGCTCGAGCCGGGAATCGACCCCGCTGGTTTCGAACCTGGCCGCAACTTCGTTCCCGTCGATCTCCTCGTGATGGTAATCGGTGTAAACGAACTTTGCGTTTACAGTCGTGAACCACGGTAGCGGATCGACGATCGAACTCCGGGCGTTGAGCTGGCGTTTGTCGACGTCGAGATGAACGCGCGCCGGCGGCATTGCGGGGTCGGTTGTTTCCGGATTATTCGGAACCCCGTATTTCGAGAGGAACTCAGAAAAGGATGCGCCGATGTAGCCTTTATCCCAGACATAGGAGGTGCCGAACGCGTAGTCTTCGGTTTCAACGAACGTATTGGGAACGGTTCCCTCGGGATTCTCGGCAAAGCCGCGCCCCGCAGCCTGGACGGGAGTGAGGAGCGCGCGCATCCGGTCGTTCAAGGCAAAGCCCGGGATGCTGCGATCTCCTGTCTGGGTATAGGAGTATTGCCCGTGGAGAACCACGTGTTTGATGGGCGAAAGCGTGAGATGAATGGCGCCGCTGCGTTCCTCGTCGGCGCTATTGAAGCGGGCCCCGACCTCACCATTAAGCGCAGTGGACGGTTGTTCTACCGGGATCAGGTCATCGGCGACGTTGACGACGCCACCAATCGCGCCCGAGCCGTAGAGGATCGTGGCCGGGCCGCGGACGACCTCGATGCTCTCACTCAGCAACGCGCTGACGCTCGGCGCGTGGTCGGGACTGAGATTGGAGACATCGAAAACCTCGGTCCCGTTGTTCAAGACGCGGACGCGGTTGTCGGCCTGCCCGCGGATGACGGGACGGCTCGAGCCCCCGGTAAAACTGCTGCCGGCGATTCCGGGTTCGTTGGCGAGAGTATCACCGAGGGTCGGCGCCGATTTCTCCTTGAGCGTGTTTTCATTGAGGATCGTGACCGACTGCGCCTTGTCGGTTTCGGATTGCTCGATAGCGCCGCCGACTACGACGACGCGCTCGGTTTCAGCGGTGCCTGATGGTGGAGGAGAGGCAGCCGGCCGGACCGCATCCTGAGCGAAGGCGGAGCCAATTGTCTGGACGACCAGAACTGCGCTAATGATAGATTTTTTCAAAGGTAAATTGGAAAGCGGAACTGAGATTGCGAACACGACGGCCTCGGGACGCCCGAAGCCACAACGGTGGGCGCATGCAGGCACGCAAGACGGCGCGAACAGGAAACAGGGGGAGTCCGCGCGAGAACGCGGCGGGCAGCGCCTAGGAGACCACCGGCGGCGCGTGCTCGAGAAGGGTGAACTCGAGATGGGCGCTGAGAAATCGAGCCCCAGCCAGCAAATGAATAAAGGATGTTGGCGGCCCGGGCCGAGTAACACAGATGGAGTTGGTCGGGCTATGCTGATAACTGCCGGACGTGAGCAAGGTGACCGCGCACTCATGGTTAGCCCCGGCGCTGCCTCCGTGAATTTGCTCGTGCAGTTGCGGCAGGCTTGAAAGAACGAGCGCGCATAGAACCGCGCCGAGGCAGCCCGCCGCGACCAGCGCGCGTAAGGCTGTTCCTTTGCCATGCGAGAATCGCAAGTTCATTTGGGTCCGCGAGTGTGCGTCCCCGCGCGCGCCCGCGCAAGCGCGATCTGGCCTTCTTCCGTTATGCGAAAGAGAAGGAGAAATCTGGAAGCCAGGAAACCAGGAAGGGATGAATAAGGAACACAGGAAAGCAGGAAGGTTTGAATTCCAGGACTCTTTTCCTGGATTCCTGGTTTCCTGATTCGTTTTTTTCCCGCCGTCGCCAAGGGATGGAGCGGCCGCAACTGGACACCGTCCCCGGTGCGGTTTACCAATCCAACATGATTGGACCCGCCAAAATTTATTTCATGATCTTCGGGCTGCTCACCATTGCGGGCGGCGTGATGGGATACGTGAAAGCTGGGAGCACGGCCTCGATCGTGGCCGGGGCGATTTCCGGAATTGCGTTGATCGTTGCCGCGTATTTGTTGCCGGGCAACGTCGTTCTCGGGCTGGCGATTGCGGCGCTAGTGTCCCTCCTTCTCGCGGGAAGATTCATCCCGGCCTTCATGAAAACGGGAAACGTGATGCCGGCAGGTTTAATGTCCGCGCTCAGTGTGATCGGTGTCATTCTCGCGATTGTCGCCTGGATAAAAAAATAGCCGACCCGCGTGCGAAAGTTCCGGCTCAGGACGCTCCGTTTCGTTGCGTCGCTTCTGCTCGCTGCCGTCCTGGCGGCGATCGTCCTGCGCTGGATCTCGCTCGAGCAATGGCATCGCAAACAGCTGGCGCCCCAGACACCCATCGAGATCGAGGTTCCGGAAAAGTCGCCAACGCCCGCACCGTCGCCGCGGACCCCGGTCATCACCGGCAAACTGGACACGGCCCGTCTTTTCAGCGGGATCACCGTCCAGGCGTCGGTCGAGCCTACGCCGGGCGGCGCCGCCTCTGAGGAGCGGGCCGATCCGCAAAGCTACGTCCTCGAGCTGAAGCTGCGAACGCGGATGCCGGCGCCGAACAGCACCATCGAAGACCTGGCCAAAGTGAACCCGGATTTACCTCGGGTGCTTCCCGGCCTTGCCACGATGGTTACACCGGAATCCGTCTCGCCCTTTTTCAAGGACCTCTATGACACCAAGCTCAGAAACCTGAAGGAGAATCTCGTCCGGCTCGATCAACTCCTGTCGCGCCACAACTTTTACGATTGCCAGACCGTGCTGCAGTTGCGCCACCCCGAGACAAAGCGTCGGGCGGTCTTGTTGCAGGCCGACATGGACGTGGACGCCGATGGCTCGGATTCCGATCGGTTGCCCTCCGGCTCCGGGACATCCGCGAATTTCCAGGCCATGACCAGTTATCGTTGGCCGAAGAAGACCGACATCCCAAATTTTTACCTGGGCGCGGCGGAGGAAAAACTAAAGCGCTACGAGAATGAGCTCGCTGCGAAGGGCACATCAGCGGAACGGAAAAAAGATTTAAAAAGCGGCATCGCCAGTGTGCGGGATGAAATCGCAACGCTGAAGAAGTTCAGCTTTTTGATCGGCGCCACGGACCCCTACATTGTGTTGCCGATCGGCCTCGGGAAGGCCGACGGCGGCAAGGTTGGCGATTACGCACTGGTGATATTCGGGGATCGGATTTTCCCGGCCCTGGTCGGCGATGTTGGCCCTTCTGACAAAGCCGGCGAGGCTTCCCTGCGAATCGCGAAGGAGATCAGCGGAACCGCGACCCCTTACAATCGACCGGTCAGTGACCTGAAAGTAACCTACTTGGTTTTCCCGGGAACTGCCGAGACTCCGTTCGGTCCTCCCGACTTGGAAAAGATCCACGCAAAATGCGAGGCGCTGGTGAAAGAGATCGGCGGCTCTGGCGTCCCGTTGCACCATTGGGAGAACATCATTCCGCCGCTCCCCAGCCCGACGCCAACTCCAACACCGAGCCCGACACCAACGGCTTCGCCTTCGGGCTCGCCCGCGACGCCCGGCGCAACGCCAGCTTCCACCTTCGCCTTTCCGATCGCGTCGCCGAGCCTGACGCCCAGCGTGACGCCGATTGCCTCACCCAAGCGAATGTAGAGGCGCTTGTGCCAAGCGCCTTGTGCAAAGTGGGTGCTTGGAATAAGCGCCTGTTCCAGAGTAGGTGCTTGGCACAAGCACCTCTACAGCAACATGAGCAAAGCCTTCACTCGGGACGAGAACGAAGGACCCGATATCCCGGATGTAGTCCCGACGGCCTCCGTTCTCGGATCAGGCGCGAAGAATTACATGACGCCGGCGGGCGTGGCCAAGTTGCGCGAAGAGCTCCGGCGGCTCGTCGAGGAGACGCGGCCACAACTCGCGTCCGAATCGCGCCGCGATCCCGACGCCAAACGCCAGCTCAGTCGGCTTGACCAACGTATCATGCAGCTCGAATCGAGTCTGGAATCGGCTGAAGTAGTCCAACCTGCGGACGGGCCCTCAGATGTGGTTCGCTTCGGCGCCTGTGTAACCGTGCGCGAAAGCGATGGAAGCGAGACGAGTTACCGAATTGTTGGCGTCGATGAGGCCGATCCGGATCAAAACTGGGTGAGCTGGGTTTCACCGATAGCGAAGGCGTTGCTCAATCGAAAGCTGGGCGAGCGCGTTCGCTTCAAATTTCCTTCGGGCGCAGCCACGCTTGAGATAAAAGAAATTCATTATGAGTAAACAGTTCCTGTTTGCGCTTTGTCTTTCGATCATCCTCGCGCCGATTGTTGGAGGGCAAAAACCGATGACGCGCGAAACGTTCGACCTCGTTATCAAGGGCGGCACGGTATACGACGGGACTGGTGGGAAACCTCGCGTAACCGACATAGCCATTCTCCGCGACCGCATCGCCGATCTCGGCGACTTCCCGCCGGAATCAGCCAAAGCGGTAATCGACGCCAAAGGCCTGGCCGTCGCGCCGGGATTCATCAACATGCTTTCCTGGTCCACTGAGTCGCTCATCGAGGATGGCCGGTCGCAGAGCGAGATTCGCCAGGGCGTGACGACCCAGATCATGGGCGAAGGCTTTTCCATGGGACCGGTCAACGACCGGATCAAGGCGCGGATGCTGAGCCAGCAGGGAGACATCAAATACGAGATCAAATGGAACACGCTTGCTGAATACCTCCGGTACCTCGAGCAACGCGGCGTCTCTTGTAACGTCGCGTCGTTCATTGGCGCGACCACGATCCGAGAGTTTGTGATTGGCCTGGAAGACAGGGCACCCACCCCCGAGCAGCTCGAGCAGATGCGCGGGCTTGTCCGGCAGGAGATGGAAGCGGGCGCGCTCGGGATCGGCACTTCGCTCATTTATCCACCCGCCTTTTACGCGAAGACCGAGGAGCTGATCGAGCTTTGCAAGGAAGCGGCGAAATTTAAGGGCAAATACATCTCCCACATGCGGAGCGAAGGGAATCAGCTCCTCGAAGCCATCGACGAGCTTATTCGGATCAGCCGGGAAGCGAAGATTCCCGCGGAAATTTATCATTTGAAAGCGGCGGGCCAACCGAACTGGGGCAAGGCGGACGCGATGCTGGCAAAGATTGAGGAGGCGCAGAAGGCGGGGTTAAAAATCACGGCGGACATGTATACCTATCCGGCGGCGGGGACGGGGCTCGATGCGTGTCTCCCGCCGTGGACCGCCGATGGCGGCTACCCCGAATTGTTCAAGCGGCTCCGCGATCCGAAGACACGGGACAAGATCGCGGCGGAAGTCCGGACCCCGAGCGACAAATGGGAGAATCTCTATTTGGCGGCTGGCTCGCCCGACCGGATTTTACTGAACGGATTCAAATCGGAAAAACTGAAGCCGCTCACCGGCAAGTCGCTCGCCGCGATAGCGAAGGAGCGCGGCAAAGATCCGATTGAGACGGCCATGGACCTGATCGCAGAAGATGAGTCGCGGATCGATTGCATCTATTTTCTGATGTCGGAAGAGAACGTGAAGAAGGAGATCGTGAAGCCGTGGGTTTCATTTGGTTCGGACGAAGCGTCGCAGGCGCCGGAGGGAAGCTTCATCAAGTCGAACTGTCATCCCCGCGCGTATGGCAACTTCGCGCGGGTCCTTGGCAAATATGTGCGGGACGAGAAAGTGCTGACCCTCGAGGAAGCGATCCGGAAGTTGACTGGCTTGCCGGCGACGAATCTTGGCCTCGATAACCGTGGGTTCCTCAAGGAAAATATGTTCGCCGACGTCGTGGTTTTCGACCCCGCGGCGGTCGGCGACCGCGCGACCTTCGAGAAACCGCACCAGTATTCCGTCGGGGTGAAGCATGTGTTCGTGAACGGCGTTCAAGTCCTCAAAGACGGCGAACATACGGGGGCAACACCCGGCCGCGCAGTTTGGGGACCTGGGAAGAAGTAAGCTCCAAGCACCAAAGAAGCAGCAAACAGCAAGCACCAAAACCAAAGCGCCCGGTTGCAGGCGGTTTGGAGCTTGGAAGTTGAAGTTTCCCTGGAGCTTGGAGCTTGCGATTTGGAGCTTACTGCGCCTTTGGCGGGCTAGCGTCCGTTCGAATCGACTCGCGATTCGATCTGATCCAGCGTCGGGTCATTCTGGCGAATCCATTGCCGAATGGCGCCAACTTCCGCCGGATCCATCGTCGTGCTGCGCGGTTCCTGGAGAAGTTCGCCCGATGATTCCGGCAGGACAGGCTTCGCTTTTTTCACCGAAAATTTCCAGTGCCGGCCGAAGCGCAAGAGCGCGTAATACATTGTCTTGGCTTCGACCGCCCCAACGCCGCTGCATCGCATGGCATCATAAAACATTCTGTCCACGACAGCGGGTGGACGATTTTTCTGGTCGTAGGCCACATCGTGAAGCACCGACGCGTTCCGGTATTTTCCCTCGAACGGCCCGCCCATGAACGACCAAAGGGCGCGCGGGATCGAGGCGCCGTCGATTTTCGCGCCGGCCGGCGCGATCCAAACCACGCCTTTCGGATCGGTGTAACGCAGCTCATTCAAGAGGGTCATGGAGCGGCCGTCGGTCTCCCATCGGGTTTCAATCGCTCCACTGTAGTAGCCCCACGGGCCGGCGGGATTGGTGTTGTCGCCGCCGCGTCGATGTTTCAGGAAACCACACGCGGAAAGGAGACAGGCGATTAAGAGGATGAGGACGCGCATACAATCTTGCTAAACGCCGGCTGTAACTTCCTGCTCGATTTGTTCGCGCGTCCGAGCCGTCGGCGGCGCGACCGGCGCACCCTTCGACGGGCGCCGGAACTTTTTGACGTAAAAGAGCATGAAAATACCGGAGACGAGAAAGAGTGAGCCGATCCATTTCAAGAGCCAGCCCGGATCACGCAGAATCTGAATCGTGGATTGTCCCAGGTTCTCCGGGTTCCATGATGCCTGCGACATTTTGTAAGTGAGCCCGGACCACGTTCGCCACCATTCACCTGGATAATTGAATGGGTTATTCATCCAGCATTGCCCTTGGGCAACATGGCCTTCGGGAGTCGTCACGCGCACCGTGCTTTTGAAGCCGGCGGGGCTGTCGCTGCCTTCATTGCGTTGGACCTCGAAGTCGAGCAACTCGAGTCCGATAGGCAGCGGGATTTGCTTCCAGCCATATGAAACCCGGACTTCCGCGGGCGACGCCGGGACGCTGATTTGCCAGCCAGCCGGAATCCATTGCTCGGAAACCTGGGCGCCGTGCGCGATGCGGATGTGGACGCCATCAGGCAACTCGGCCAGGTCTGGTGGCTTTTTCATCGGAATGAAATCCATCCATGGTTCTGCGTGCGGTATGGTGCGATCGACCGTCAGCTGCCAATCAGCCCAACCGGTCGTCAGGGGTGAGTTAAGGTCGAGTTTACCCGTGGTTGTCCCGGTCTTTCGGGAAGCAAGCGTGTAGGTGATCCCACCGTCGTCAGCGATGAAAAGGGTCAGCCGGTTCCCGGAGGTCGAGGCGTCGCCCGGCATTGCAGGCGCGGCGCCGGGACTTGTCTCGGCATGGGGACCGGGAGCAGCAGCCGCGGGAACGCCGGTACCGCGCAACGTAACAACGATCGCGGGGTTATTCGGCTCCTCGCTAACCGAGACGGGCTTGCCATTATCGATCCGAAAATCGGCCCAGTAACTGTCGATCCGCGCGGTAAACGCGCTGCCTTCCATGGGCACCTCTTTCCCAAGGTTTTGCGCGACATCGAAGTTCCACGTTTTCCCCTCCAGCTCAATCCGGACGCTGCCCTTGTTCCCTTTTTCCGGTTGGGACAAGCGGATCTTCGCGCCAGTGCTCCCGCCTTTGATGACTTTGCCGATCTGTTCCTCGGGCGCCTTGGTGAAGGCGAAGATTGCTTCTTCGATCTCCACCGCGCCGGTCGGCTGGGCAGCGGCGTTTGCAGGATCCGCCTTTGCCTCAGGGGCCGCGCCTCGTTTCAGCTCTATCGTGGCCAGCCCCATGTTGAATGAGCTGTGCTCATGGGTATCGGCCATCAGCCAATTTTCCAGGCGTTGTCCCATCATGGCGGTCGCAATCGTGAAGTGAACGGCGGGCGCGCCTCCCTCTTTCAGCGGCCGCGGATTCAGCGGGCCCTCAATCGCAGGCGCGTAATCGATGATACTGAGACGGCCCCCACCTGCCAGGAGCCCGAGGTCCCACGGTTTTTCGGGCGTCGGAGGGCGGTGAATGAATTCGACCGAATAACCTTTTACCACCCCGTCGGTATCTTGGACGCGAAGCTGGTGCTGATCGACGAGGAGCCGGTTCGTCGGAGGCTCGCCTTTAAAGAGCGTGATCGTTCCTTCGATCCCCCAGATCCGCCCAACAAGCGAACCAGCCAGGAGCGTGATGATTCCGAGGTGGGTGACGAGAAAACCAACGTGATGTTTTTTCCAAGGCCAGCGCGACACGGCCGAGACCGCGAGGTTCGCCGCCAAAAAGAGGAGCCAGATGTTGAACCAGGGCGCGCCGTAGACGTAGGCGCGGGCCACCTTCGCGTCGAAACTTGATTCATAAATCGTCCCGGCGATTGCCCCGATGATCAGAACGGCAAGGAGCACGACTGCCAGTTTGACCGAGGCGAAGAACTGGAAGACGCGATTACGTTGCCAGCTCGGGCGGGAGAGTGGGGACGGCGTAGCCATGCGGTGGGCCGGTATTTTCCGCGAGAAGAGGGCCGCCTTCAACGGCTGATTGCTCGCCCTTCCTGCGGAAATGGTTAACCCGCTTTATCCAGAGCTTCGCGGAAAGCCTTCAGATGCGCGGCGAAGTTTGCGGCATCGAATGGGTCGAGATGTTTTACGTCCTCGAAAAGCTGGTTGAGCTCGGGCTCAACCTTCAGCTTGAAGTTGCGATTCTGGTTCAACGCATTTGCCAACCGGTCGAGAGCCAGGACGAGGCGTCTGGCACGCTGGCCGAGCACGGGAGCTGAAGCCTGGTTTGCGATGAAATCGCCGTCGGTCGCCGCGAGCACGGTCAGCAGGGTGCGAACAGCTGTTTCGTTCCAATTCGATACCGATGCGCGCCGTGCGAGTGCATCCGCTTCGGCGCGGCCACGATTAAACTCGGACATTCCCGGAGATGCGACCGGCGCGCTGATCTGCGGCCACGACCCACCGCCCTTGGTCACCGTGGCGCACAGCCAGGCGAGGCCGTCCCAACGCGCGTTCGACCATTCGTCGCTCTGCGCATCGCTCGCCAGCGCCCAGCTCGTTTCCCGGAGCGCGACCGCCTGGCCGGTCAGCCATTCGCGCACGCCACTCCATGAATCGTCGTCCTTCCAGTGTTTCGGCTGCGCTACAGATTGGCTATCGAGCTCAAAAAACAGATCGGGATGCCCGGCCTTCAGCACCTCTGGAGCAAGGTTTTGGTGGCAGGCCGCACAGGCGGTCGCGCGAACATAAATGCTCCGCAGATCGCGCATCCCAGCTCCAACCCGGGTGCTGTAACTCCAGTCTTTTCGGGTGTGCCCGCGAAGCCAGCCGCCCGCGGCCCCGTGGCAAGTTTCGCAGGAAACGCCTTCGTCCGGGTGTGCGCCGGGCGCGAGGCGGCTCGGCGCGACCGACTGAAACGGCGAGTGGCAAACAGTGCACCGGGCGCTGGTTTGAGCGGCGGGAATCCCGAGGCTTTCCGCGATCCGCTCCGACCGCGAATTCAACAGGACGGCGAACGCCTTGGTGTGAAAATCTTTCTGGCTCCAGGTGAAATATTGATCCTGCTTTGGGCCAGCTCCGCCGTGGCAGCTGGACGATTTGCAGCCGACCGATCCGACAAACATGCCGCCCTGTTCACGAGTCTGGCGCGGCTCCTTCGCCGCGAGCGTTGCCGCTGCCAGGAAATACAGGCTCGCTGCACGCAAGATCACGCAGCGAGAATAGCTGCCGGGATTTTTGAATGCGACCCTTCTGTAACCGGATAATCATCCGGTCGGTCGCTGAGCCGGGATGGATCCCGGCCACTACGCTCAATTAGCCCAGGCTCTCCACTTCTTCCGAAGCGGTTTCACATAACTGTCCACGTCCACCTTTTTGATCCGATCGACCTGGTCGCGGACGACTTCCGCCGAGTCCTCGTATTTGCGGCGGACTGACTTGAAGAGCGGCCACAGAAACGGGAGCGACAAGATACTGAGATCGACGTTGGCAAGCGGTGACTTGGCTTCGACTTCCTTCTCTGCCGAACTGGAAGAGTAGCGGATAGCGAGGCCGATTGCGACGCCGATAGCCAGGGCGCCGATAACTGTCGGCACCGGATTTTCGCGCAGGAAAAATTCGGTTCGCTCCCGTGCCACGGTGGCCCGATCCCGGGTCTGTTCCCAGGCGCCGCCGGCATAATGGGAAACTTTGTCAGCCGCCTGCCGGAGGCGTCCGGGGTTTTCTTCCGAACCGTGTTCCTCGCTCGTCGAACGCCTCGAGGCAGCCAACGGGTCGTCATTCGTAAATTCGTCGCCGTTCGGATTGATCATATAAGTAAATTCGTAAGAGGTGAGACTCCTGCGCCTCTGTTTTGTTCGTTCTTTTCAACACTGCCATGAGAGCCTCAGCGCCACTGGTGTTTGGGATACTTGCGCTGGAGCTCTTTTTTGATCTTCGGATACGCATCCCGCCAGAAACTTTCCAGGTCGCTGGTGATCTGGATGGGCCGGTGGTTGGGGGCCAGAACTTGAATGCGCAGCGGGATTCGGCCGCGCCCGACGGCGAGGCCGCGAGGCGTCTCGTATAAGTCCTGGATCCGTGCCGCGATGGTGGGTGTCCCGTCGCCGTAGATGATCTTCGCGGAGCGGCCGCCCGGCAATTTGACGCGCTCAGGCGCCATGTCATCGAGGGCCTGTTGCTGGCCTGGGTTGAGCCATGCGCGAACAGTTGGCCAGACCTGACGCTCTTTGATTTCTTTATAGCTCGTCGCTCCCTGGCAGATCTGTTCCAGGAGGAGCAGCTTCTCCGCTTCGTTGATCCCAGGAAATTGAAGGTCCGGAAACTCCGAGGCCAGAAAGTTTACCCGGGCGATCCATTGTTCCACGCCGTTGTCCCAATGCTTTAGCGGACACGTTCCAGCGGCGGCTTCCCGGGCCAGCAGTTGGGCGGCGGCTGGGTTATCCTTTGGTGCGAACTCTTCGCTTCGCAGGACGAGATCGTGAAAGCGCGTGGTCCGCCGGCCAACCACCCGACGAACGGTCGGATCGAATTCGACGTTGTTCTCCTCTCGAAACGCTTCCGGGAAGAGTTCCCGTAACCATTCCTCCTCGATCTTCGTGGCCAGCGTAAGCAGGACTTGGCGCTCTTTCTCGCTGCTCTCGATCTCACGCACTTCGGATGCGACAAGGAGACGCGCATCGTGAACCAAGCTTTCCCGGGCCAGCACGCCGCGGCGGTTGTGGACCATCGCGCAGCGAAGAGTTCCGGTGTCCAGGCGGACGGCGACCTGATCGGGAAATCCGGCCAGAACGCAACGTTGGATAGCAGAGGGTTTCGCCTCTCCGCTGGCGACGTCCAGGCCTTCGTCCCGTGCAATGGCCAGGAATTGATCGCGCAATTGAGCGGCCTCACGGGCAGCTCCGGCGTTGATCCCAAGGCGGGAACAACGTTGCCCGTCGAACCGGCTGTTCTCCGCATAACGGAAGGCGCGGATGAGGACAAAAAAATCGGAGTCCGTTTCGCCGCCGAGAATATCGTCGCGATCATCGCGCGACTGTTTTCCTTCGAGTCGCCTGAGGAGAGGGCGGCCCTGGGTAAGAGCGGCGATGAGGGCAACCGCCGGGACGCAATGATGCTCTTCCGCGGCGAGGAGCATCCGGGCGTAGCGGGGATGCATGGGGAATGCGAGCAGGCGACGGCCGAGCGGCGTTATCCCGGAGTCCGAGAGCGCGCCGAGGTCCGCCAGGAGTTGCTCGGCGCGAGCGAGCGCATGCGGGTCGGGCGGTTCGAGCCAGCGGAACCCCGCGACATCATCCACGCCGGCCGCCTTCAGGGTCAGGACAACCTCGGCCAGGTCGAGCCGTTTCACTTCCGGTAGCTCCTGCGCCACGCGCTCGATGTGCTCGCGCTCTGTCCAAAGACGAAGACAACGTCCGGGAGCGGTCCGGCCGGCCCGGCCTGCGCGTTGGTCGGCCGAAGCGCGGCTTATTTTCTCGACGAGCAACGTGTTGATGCCGCGCCGCGGATCGAACCGAGCGATCCGGGCAAGACCGCCGTCTATGACCACTCGAACGCCATCGATGGTGAGCGACGTCTCGGCAACGTTCGTGGCGACGATGGCGCGCCGCTTTTGGTACACGGCGAGGGCGGCGTCCTGTTCGGCTGGCGGCAGCTCGCCGTGGAGCGGCAGAGCGACAAACTCGTCGGAGACGCGCGAGGCACGAATCGCCGCGATGGTCCGGCCAATTTCGTATTTGCCCGGCATGAAAACCAAAACATCGCCTTCCGTGCGGCGGGCAATCCGTTCCAATTCGTCCGCCGCCAGGTCCCAGATGCGGTAGCCGTCTCCGCCGACAGGCTTCGGAAGATATTCGATCTCGACCGGGAACGCGCGCCCGGCCGACCGGAGCACGGTGCATGGAGCCAGATATTTTTCCAGAGCGTCCGCGTCCAGGGTGGCAGACATGACAACGAGCTTCAGGTCTGGGCGCGACGTGCCCTGAAGTTGAAGGGCGCGCGCCAGGGTGATGTCGCCGTAGAGATGGCGCTCGTGGAATTCGTCAAAAAGGATTGCGGAGATGCCGCGCAGCTCCGGGTCCTGGATTAGTTGCCGCAGGAGGATGCCTTCAGTGACAAATCTGATTCGGGTCCGCGACGAGGTCACGTTCTCGAAGCGAATTTGAAAACCGACCTCGTCCCCGAGGCGGGTTTTTCGCTCGTAGGCTACGCGGGCAGCGAGCAGACGCGCAGCGAGCCGCCGCGGCTGAAGGATCACAACCTGCCCGTGGCCAAGCAGATCGCGATCGAGGAGGATTTGCGGAACCTGGGTGGATTTACCCGAGCCGGTCGGCGCTTGAATGATGAGGCGGGAAGACGCGGACAGGTTCTCGACGACTGCGCGTTCAAGCTCAAAAATCGGTAAATCTTCCCGGCGCATGAGCGGGGAACGTCCATGCTGAAGCGCGGACGTCCAACCGGGAAGCCCGCAGCTTAGGCGCGCGGTCGTTTCCGGCGCGGGCGCGTTGCGCGCCGGCCATTCAGATGCTTTTCGTACCACCAGAGACAGATGGCAGTGCGCGTCTCGAGATCGAGTTTCGCGAGAATGTTTTGGACATGCTTTTGCACGGTCCTCGGGCTGCATTCCAGGATCTGGCCAATCTCCCCATTACGCTTTCCGGCGGCGATCCATTCGACTACTTCGAGCTCTCGCTTCGTCAGGGGCCGCTCTTCAGTAGAAGCAGTGCGTTTTGGGGCACGTCTGGCGATGTGCCCGCGGGATCGGCTGTTCGGGGAGGGCATGGGGGGATGTGCCGGTAAATAGCGCGCCGGGAAGAATTCGTCTATACGCTTTAACGCGTAGGATGCAGGAGCTCGCTAATTCTGCGCGGCCGGGGCCCGGGTGAGTCGAGCCGGTCCGAAGGCAGGTATCGAAGCCGCCCTACGCGGGCACGTAGCGCCCCTGGTCCGGCACAGCAATGTCGTCGAAGTTTACGGCGAGATGACGCAGCGCGTGAAGCATCTCCTCGCCTTGCATTGCCTGGCCGTGGCCGGTGATGACAATGTCCGGCTCGAGGTCGGCCAGCTGTTTGACGGAAGCACCGGCCGCAGGCCAGTCGGGCGTGAAATACATTGGCGGCCCGTGCATCTCCGGGTCCTGGGTTGCAACTGCATACACCGATTCCTGGGCCGTAGTGACAAAAGCATCGCCCGCTATCAAGAGCCGGTCACTCTCTCGCCAAAGGGAGATATGCCCCGGCGAATGGCCGGGAGTTGCAATCCATCGCCAACCCGGCATGCCCGGCACCGTGTTTTCCGGCAGGCGGCGCAACCGGTTACTCACATCGATCGGCCCTTTGGGATAAAGAGGAGAAAGCAGCGCCATTAATCCGCCGCCGACGGTCGGGTCCGGAGGCGGATAGGAGGAGGTTCCGTCGAGATAAGGATGCTCGAGGGGGTGGGCGTAGATCGGCGCGTCCCATTTATCGGAAAGCTCTTTCAAGCCGCCGATGTGATCGAAGTGGCCGTGGGTCAGGACGATGGCGGCAGGGCGGGAGTTTTTACCAAAGCGTTTTTCCGCTGCGTTTTCGATCAACCCGGTGGTGCCGAAGACCCCCGCGTCGATCAGCGTCCATTCGCGGTCCGGCGCGCCGGGCCGGCCGAAGAAGACGACGTTGACAATCGCCAGACGCCGATAGGCGACGTCGGCCGCGATCTGATGGGTGGAGTCGTCACCGGTTTCGGCCGCTGCGACGGCGCTTTCGTCGAGTGGAATTTGTTGGGCCATAGCGAGACGAATCGCCGCCGGCGGCCCGCACAGATGTGCGAAAAGGGATCACTCTCCGCGTTGCGGGATAACGATCGACAGGATGGCAACGAGCAGCTGGGTCACGCCGCGGTCCGCGCGGCGGAATCTTTCGATCGTATGATCCGCTCGATCTCCGCGCGGAGGCGGTCCCAATCTACGGGCTTGGTTAAGTGCGCGGCGAAGCCTGCGGCGGCGCTGGCCGCAACGTCTTCCTCGGTCCCAAAACCGCTCAACGCGATACCTTTGATTCCCTGGGTCTCGCGGAGATGTTTCATGAGCTCGAGACCGCTGCCATCGGGCAGCCCGAGGTCGCTGACCAGAAGATCGAACCGGTGGTTCGCGGCGAGATTGCGCGCGTCGGCCAGGGTGCCGGCGTGGCTCACCTCGAACCCGGCATTGCGCAGGATCCGCCGCAGGACGCGGGCGGTGTCTTCGTGGTCTTCGACGAAGAGAATCTCGACATGTTTTGCCCGCGGGGGCTCGCTCTCGAGGAACAGAACGGGTCCTTCGAGCAAAGACGTTTCCATCGCGTTGAGCGTCACGGTGAAGGTTGCGCCACGGCCGGGGCCATCGCTGCGCGCCTCGATCGTGCCCAGGTGCAGGTCCACGACGCGCTTGCTGATCGCGAGGCCCAGCCCGAGCCCTCCGAATTTGCTGGTGATCGTGTCGCCGCCCTGCTCGAACGCGTCAAAAATCCGCGGCAACAATTTTTGGTCGATGCCAATGCCGCTGTCCGTGATCTCAATGATGATCTGGTGCAGCGGGTTGTTGTGGGTCCGGATTTCGATCCGGCCGCCTTCCGGCGTGAACTTGGCAGAGTTCTTGACCAGGTTCCAAAAAACCTGTTGAAGGCGCGCTGGATCGGCCCAGCAATGATGTTCCCGGGCCTCGAAATTGCGGACGACCTGAATTTTTTTGCCAACGACGTCCCCCGCAGAAATGCCGAGCGCGTGCTCTATCGTGGCGTGAATATCGACAGCGTCATTATGCAGCTCGAGCTTCCCGTGGGCGATGCGGGTCAGGTCGAGCAGATCGTCAATCAGGAGAGCCTCGAGCTCTACGTTGCGCTGGAGGACTTCGAGGTCGCGCCGGAGATCTTCGGAAAGATTTGGTTCGCGCCGGAGCGACGCGATTGTCATCAGCACAGGCGTAAGGGGCGTGCGCAACTCGTGGGAAAGCATGGCCAGGAAACGGTCCTTCGAGCGGTTTGCTTCCTCGGCTTCATTCTTCGCGCGTTGCAAAAGGAACTCCGCGTTTTTCTTGTCGGTGATGTCGAGCATCGTCCCGATAAAACGAGTGACCCGACCGGAGGAATCGAGGACAGCGCGGCCTCGCTCGGCTACCCAGCGTTCCTTGCCGTCGGCGATCCCGATCGTCCGGTACTCGATATCGAAACGTCCGCTGCTGCCCGGCTGGGCCACTCCGGCGACGGTTTCGTGCACGATGTGACGGTCGTCCGGATGCACGCCGTTCAGATACGTCTCGTAGGTCACGGTCACCTCGGCTGGAATCCCGAACAACTCACGGCTGCGGTCGGAGAATTGGAGCTCGCCCGTCGCCGGATAAAAATCGAAAGTTCCGATATCCGCCGCTTCGGTGGCGAGACGGAGACGTTCCTGGCTGTCGCGTAACTTCGCTTCGCGTTCGCGCGAGAGGCGTTCCTGTTCCCTGCGCTCGGTGACATCGGCGCGAAAAACAACAATGCCGTTCGTGGTCGGGTAGATGCGAGTGTCGAGCCAGCGACCCCATGGGGCGTGGAAAAATTCCCCCTGGGTGGGCCGCCGTTCGTTCATCGAGATATGGGCGAGCCGGTAGAATTCGCTGTCGACGGCCTCGGGAAAAATCTCCCAGATATTTCGGCCGAGCATTTTTTCGCGCGGCTTTCCGGCGAGCTCCGCGACGCGTTCGTTGACATAAACGTAGCGCCAATCCCGGTCGAGATAGGAAAAGGCGTCGCTGATACTGGCCAGAACGGTCTCTCGTTCCTCGATGAGATCGCGCACTTCGTGCTGGCGCTGCCGCGCTCGCAGGGCGACCCGGAGGGAGCTGACGAGCGTAATGGTGCGAAGCGGACGCTCGAGCAGAGTGATGTTGATTCGCGACCCAAAAATATCCAGCGCGCGAAAGCTCGCGTCATCGCCCCCGGCGCCGCTGGTCAAAATTATTACCGGGATATCAGACCACGGAGGCTGGCGCTCGAGCTTCTCGCGAAGGGCGGCTACTTCCGAAACCAACAGCGCTTCTTCCGCGATTACCAGGGCCGCGCTTTCGTCGTCGATGACCGCGGCGGCTTCGGTCAGCCGGAGGAAGCTCCGCGCGGGGATCGATGCATCACGCAGAACGTTTTCCGCGAGCGCTGCGTCCTTGCCGGTCGGGGCGACGATCAGCACTACGCCGCTGCGGCGTTCATCTTTTTCCATGGGCACGCCGCGTCTTGGGTCGCGGTTGCTTTTTCACCAGAACAGGGACGCCCGTCAGAACACCGCGGAAATGCGTCAACGGCGGCCCGACCTTGATACCGTCGCGGTCGATCAACAGTTCACGAATGGTGGTTTCGTGGTGCCCGGTCCGTTTCTTAATTACCGAAAGCGCTTTGTGGACGGCGCCATCGGCCTCAAAGAATCGCAGGGTGATCACCGTGTCCGCCAGGTAGGTGACATCGAGGACGGATTGCATCTGCCCCATCAGACCCTGCGGGGAGACGACCATCATCGTCACAACCCCCTGTTGATTCAGGAAAGTCAGGAGCTCGTGCAGATGCAGATTCACGGAGCGCTGTTCCATCGCGTGAAGATAGCCGTTCAGGCTGTCGAGATAGATGACCCTCGCGTTCCAGTTCTCGACGTCACTTTGAATTCGGCAGGACAACTCCCCGGGCAATAACTCCGCCGGATCGATTTGCCTTATCTTCATGACTCCGTTCTCGACCAGTTCTTCGAGGCCGAAGCCGAGTCCTCGCGCCCGCGCGAACAAGATCGGAAGGCTTTCATCGAACGTGTAAATGGAAACCCGCTCGCCGCGTTGCGCTGCGGCCATGGCGAAGGTCAGCGCGAGATTCGATTTTCCGGACCCGGGCGGCCCCGAAAGAAGCGTCGCTGTTCCGCGGGAAAGGCCGCCGCCCAGCAGATCGTTAAGGCCTTTCACTCCACTCGAAAGGTTTTCGTTAGGGAATTCGCGATGATGTTCCGCCGCGACCAGGCGAGGGAAAACCCGGAGGCCGCCGCGCTCGATCACGAAGTCGTTGTAACCACCGAGGTAGGTCGTGCCTCGAATTTTCTTCACCAGCAAACGGCGCCGCGCCGCCCCGACTTCCGGGGCCAGCTGCTCCAGCTGGAGGACGCCATGCGCCAGGCTCTGGACATGCGCGCCGTCGGAGTTGGCCGTCCCATCGTCGAGCAGGAGGGAAGTGCAGTTTTTTCCGGCAAGGTACTGCTTGAAAGCGAGGATCTGGCGCCGATAACGCAGCGACGTCTGCGAAAGAAGGCGCAGCTCGGAAAGGGAATCAAAGGCAACGCGTGTCGGCCCGACCCGCGCGACAGCTTCCAGGAGGAGGCGCGTCGTTTGACTCAACTCGACCTCGGAAGGGTGGAAAAGCGTGTTTTGAGATTCCAGCGCGAGTTGCTTGTCAATGGCTGCGAGCTCCACGATCTCGACGCCATCCAGGGACCAGCCGTGGGAGCGCGCGACCTCTTCCACTTCGTCGCGTGTTTCCGAGAGGCTGATGTACAAGACCTTCTCGCCCGCCTTCGCGCCGGTCAGGAGGAATTGAAGCGCTAGCGTCGTTTTCCCGGATCCCGGCGATCCTTCGACGAGATAGATACGCCGCGAGGGCAGGCCGCCGCCAATTACGCGATCGAGTCCCGGGACGCCCGTCGCGCATTTCGCGGCGGTGGGGGGCGGCTCCTTTGTTTTCACTCGCGGGCGACTCTACGAAAGCGACGCACAAATGCCAGCAAGATCGGTCTTCCGCGGAAAATCTTGGAGCTTTGCAACGGGCGCCGCGGCGAACGGACGATGCCCCTCAACGCCGCGCTCGTCGCCGACGGGTGTGTGCTATTTTCCTCGATGCCGGCCGGCCTCGAAATCAACCTGGTTGTGCCGGATCTTTGGCAACAGGAAGCCGTTCGCGCCCTTCGAGAAGGAAAAGACGTAGTCGTCCAGGCGCCGACTGGTTCCGGCAAGACTTACATCTTTGAGCTTCTTTATCCGTCGCTCAAGGGGCAGGCGATTTTCACTGTCCCGACGCGGGCCCTGGCCAACGACAAGCTCGCGGAGTGGCGCGCCCGTGGTTGGGACGTGGGGATTGCAACCGGCGATCTCGCCTTGAACCTTGGCGCTAAAGTTTTGGTGGCGACGCTCGAAACTCAACGCGCGCGTTTTCTTCGTCGCGACGGGCCGAAGCTGCTCGTGGTGGACGAATATCAGATGATCGCCGACCCGGTTCGCGGCGTGCATTACGAGTT
Source organism: Chthoniobacterales bacterium (assembly GCA_035536995.1). Lineage (GTDB taxonomy): Bacteria > Verrucomicrobiota > Verrucomicrobiia > Chthoniobacterales > UBA10450 > AV80. Next base: position 41,599 of record DATLNB010000032.1, read on the forward strand.
GACGCTCGCCCTGGCGCCGCCGCATACGCAGCTCCTGTTACTCAGCGGCAGTGTCCAGAATCCGCAGGACGTAGTCGCGTGGCTGGAGCGGATTGGGCGCAACCCCGTCCTGATCTCGCACCAGGAGCGCCCGGTCCCGCTCGAGGAAATCGACTTACGGGCGCTCTCGGAATCGCAATTCGTCCAGACCCGAAGCTTCTGGCCTCGGATGATTGGCAAAGCGCTGCGGGCGGAGCTCGCGCCTGTGCTGGTGTTCGCGCCGCGGCGGAATGCGAGTGAGGAAATGGCCCAGGCCATGGCATCGGCGGTTTCGTTGCGCGATCCGTTGCCGCTTTCGCCGGAACAGGAGGCGCTCGCGGGAAAGAAGCTGGCGAAGTTGTTGCGGAACCGGGTGGCCTATCATCATAGCGGCCTGAGTTATGCCGTGCGCGCGGGCTTGATCGAGCCGTTGGCAAAAGCAGGGCAGCTCAATGTTGTCGTTGCGACAATGGGGCTGGCCGCAGGGATCAATTTCTCGATGAGATCGGTATTGGTAACCGATACCCGTTACAAGGCCGGTAATTTCGATCGCCACGTCGAAGCGGATGAACTTTTGCAAATGTTCGGGCGGGCCGGGCGCCGCGGATTGGATGAGACCGGATACGTCCTCGGCCTGCCGGATATTCCGCGGCTGGGCGACGCGCGGCCGCGGAAACTGAAACGGGCAACGCAAGTCGATTGGCCGAGCCTGATCAGCGTGATGCGAGCTGTAGCCGGGATCGATGATCCCGGCTCCGACGTTCCGTTCGCTGCCGCGGTTCACCTGAGCCGCTCACTTTTCAGCGTTCAAGATGTCCCGATCGGGGCGGAGCATTCGCTTTCCACCGGCGCGCGCCCGTGTGGACTCTGGGTGGATGCGGAGCGGGCGCGGTTCGTCCGCCGGCCGATAAGAGAGAGCCTTAATTCGGTGGGAGAATGGGAGCCAAGGCCGGCGGCTCCGCAAACGGTGTCGTTAGGCCAGCTCCTCATTCGGGAGAACGAGACCTGGGTCGGGGCATTAACAGTTCCGCGAATGCTTGACGGGCGCGGGTTCGGCAATCTCTGCAAACTGCGCGAGAAAGGAATTTACGGACGCGAAATTCCGCTCGCCACCGTGACCGGCGAAGATGAAATCGCGCCGGTAAAATGGTTACGAAAGAAGCTGGCGAAGAAAACGATGACACGTCGCGAGTTCGACCAAGCCGTGTCCGGATTGTTGCCAGAAATAACCGGAGGCGAAATCGCGGAGACGGTGACACGTGGGAATACGGTCTCAGGGCGAATCGATTTCTCCGCCGCAACGATAGAGGCGCTCGTCGATTCGCGGGGCGCGGCGCTGCTCGACCCGCCGGAACGCGATGCGCTGCCGCTCGTTTGCCGGACGTGCGATCAACTGACGCACGACCGCACGGTGCCGATAACGGCGTCGCCCGCCTACGCCTGGCGCCAGCTGGGTTTGGTCGCGCCCGATGGCACCCCGACCCGGCGCGGGGTTTTGTTCTCGTTCTTTCATGCCGGCGAAGGCCTCGCAATTGCCGCCGCTCTCGAGGACGAGACGTACCCGATCGACGACCTCGTGTTCGATCTCGCGAACATCCGGGCGGGGCCGCGCTTCGCCGGTGAAGATGCCCTGCTTGGAGGCCGGCTCGGGATTCTCTGCCAGCGGGTCCATGGCCGGGGCGATTATCCCGGTTATCTCGAGATGGGAGTCCCGGCCCAATATGGCTCCGGCGCGTCTGAAGCGATCCGCGAGCTGATTTCAAATCCGTCCGCGCGCTATCGTCTCACCAACGAATCGCTGCGCCACGGCGACATCGAGCGCGCACTGATGGAATGGCGGAGCCTGCTTCGCCACATCGTTGGTGCGCCTGATCTGGATTGGGAACGCTGGCACGCGCTCCGAAAAAGCGCGGCCCATTTTATCGGGAACACTTCCTCGCCGGCGGCGGTCGAGTTCCCGCCGCTTCTGGCCTCGCAGCGAATAGGTCGTATAGGACGCATATGACGGAAGACGAGAAACCAGCGGCCCTCGGTTACCGGATGCCGGCCGAGTGGGAGCCGCATGCAGCGACGTGGCTTTCGTGGCCGCGCCGTGAGGGAATTAGTTTTCCGGGAGCGTACGACCGCGTCATGCCGGCCTTCCGCCGGATGGTCGAAGCCCTCCTGACGTCGGAACCGGTGTCCATCAACGTCAGCAATGCTGCACACGAAGCCGAGGCGCGCGCTGTTCTCGACGGCGTGCCCCAGGAACACCTGACCTTTCACCGGATTCCGACAAACGAGCCGTGGTGCCGCGATCACGGTCCGATCTTTCTTGTTCGTGGGAAAGAGCCGCGCCTGGCCGTGGTGGACTGGGATTACAACGCGTGGGGCGGCAAGTATCCGCCATGCGATCTCGATGAGGTCGTCCCGACGCGCGTGGCCGAGCTCCTCGGTGTGCCGGTTTTTTATCCGCAGATGATCCTGGAAGGCGGCTCGATCGACGTGAATGGCGCCGGCGCCCTGCTGACCTCCGAAGGTTGTCTCCTAAACCAGAACCGGAATCCGACTCTGGCCCGCGAACAAATCGAGCAACGGCTCCGTGATTTCCTCGGTGTAACAGACGTTCTTTGGCTGGGCGAGGGGATCGAGGGAGACGACACCGACGGACATATTGATGATCTGGCTCGGTTCGTGGACGAGCGCACCATCGTGACCGTGATCGAACAGAACCGCGACGACCCGAACTACGAGCCGCTCCAGGAAAATCTGGACCGTCTGCGTGCGATGAGCTGGAAAGGTGCGTCGTTCAAAATCGTCACGCTACCTATGCCAGCCCGGATCGATCGTGAAGATCTGAGGTTACCTGCGAGTTACGCGAACTTTTACATCGCCAACGATTGTGTCCTGCTTCCCATCTTTAACGATCCGAAGGATGCCGAAGCGGAGGCAACCCTCGCGGAACTTTTCCCGACGCGTCGGATCGTGCCGATCGATTGCACGGAATTGATCTGGGGCCTTGGGGCCTTCCATTGCCTGACTCAGCAGCAACCCCTGTAGCCGCCGCCCTGTGGGCGGCGTGAGTGTGACGAAGGTTGGAAGGCCGCGCTTCCCACAGCGAAGCGGCTACAGGGCGGAAGCGTTTTCCACTTTTTTCCGCAGCATCGGTTCCAGGACCTTCCAGACATTGTCGGCAAGGACACGCTGCCCGGCGGCGTTTGGGTGGACGCGGTCCCATTGGTTGAGCGCCGGGTTGCCGGCCACGCCTTCGAGGAAAAATGGAATCAGGGTTGCGCGATTTTTTTGCGCGAGCGCGGCGAACATTGCCCCGAAGGCGCTGACGTAATCCTCGCTCGCGTACCCAGGCAATTGCATTCCCGCGACGACAATTGCAGCCTCCGGATGTCGCGCCTGCGTCCCGTCGATGATCGCCTGGAGGTTGTCGCGAATCTGGCCGAGCTCGACCCCGCGGAAGGCATCGTTGATCCCCAGCTCCAGGACAAGAATATCGATCTTCTTATGTGCCCGGAGGAGGGACGGCAGCCGGCGCAACCCGCCCGCCGTCGTGTCGCCGCTCGAGCCGGCGTTGATCATTTCGAATTCGTAGCCGGCCGCGCGCATCTTGTCCGCGACGAGGGCCGGCCACGCCTGTTTGCGTGACAAACCGAACCCGGCCGTGAGGCTATCGCCAAGCGCAACGATCGTGATCACTTTCGAAGCATCGCGTTTCGCAGCAGGTGCGGTTTGGACTAACGACATCGCAAGCATCGCGATGAACACGGCCCGACTTCTCAATTGCTTCGCCCTGCGACCCATCTTAATTTCCGGCCCTCACCCGTTGCTGAAATCTTGCTCAGCAATCGAAAATCGAAAATCGCAATTCGAAAATCTTACTTATGGCTAACTACGGCATCAACGGCTTCGGCAGAATCGGTCGCAACGTCCTCCGGGCAATGGAACAAAGCGACGTCAAGCGCATCGCGGCAATCAACGACCTGACCGATACCCACACGCTGGCGCATCTCCTGAAATGGGACTCAGTCCACGGCAAATTCGACGGCGAAATAACTTACGATCCCGAGAACATCATCGTCCGGGGGCACAAGATTAAGGTCCTCAAAGAGCGCGACCCCGGGAATCTGCCCTGGAAAGATCTGGGCGTGGAAGTTGTCCTGGAATCAACCGGTTTCTTCACCAGCCGCGATAAAGCCGAGCTGCATTTGTCGAAGGGCGGCGCGAAACGGGTCCTGATCAGCGCGCCCGCGAAGAACCCCGACCTGACCCTCTGCCTCGGGATCAATGATGAGCTCTACGACGCGAGCAAACACTTCATCATTTCAAACGCGAGCTGCACCACCAATTGCCTGGCTTCGATGGCGAAAGTGTTGCACGACAATTTTGGTGTGGTGAACGGCTTCATGAGCACGATCCACAGTTACACAAACGACCAGCGCATCCTCGATCTGCCGCATGAAGATTTGCGCCGGGCCCGGGCGGGCGCGGTCAGCATTATCCCGTCGAGCACCGGCGCCGCGAAAGCGATCGGCGAAGTGATCCCCGCCTTAAACGGGAAGTTGAACGGCGGCTCTTTCCGCGTCCCGACGCCGGACGGGTCCGTGACCGATTTTATCGCGATCATCGAGAAGGACGCGACGGTTGAGTCGATTAACAACGCTTTCAAGGAAGCCGCCGCAAGCGACCGTTACAAAGGGATCCTCGAATACACCGACGAGCCACTGGTCTCCATCGACATCGTCGGCAACCCGCATTCGTGCGTCTTCGACAGCAACCTGACGATGACCCACGGAGGGAAGTTCGTGAAGATTGTCGGCTGGTACGACAACGAGTGGGGCTACAGCAACCGCTGCGTCCAGATGCTGGAGTTGTTGGGTAAGTAAATTATTCCTGCTCCTGATCATGATCGTGCTCATGATCTCGTGATATGACCACCCCTCCCTATTTCGATCACGAAAAACTAGACGTATACCGCCACTCCATCGCTTTCTGCGGCTGGGTCGGCAACTTCCTGCCGTCCATAATCCACAAGACAGCGGCGAAAGATCAGCTCGATCGAGCCTCGACGAGTATTCCGCTCAACATCGCCGAGGGAAACGGCAAGTTCTCCGTTAAGGATCGAGCGAGATTCTTGGAAATGGCGCGTGGCTCGGCCCTGGAGTGCGCAGCGTGTTTGGATGTTTTGGTGGCGCGTAAACTTGCGACCGAAGAGCAAGTTGCAGATCCCAAAAGACAATTGGCGGCGATTGTCCGCATGATGATCGGATTGCTAAAGCGGTTTTCGGAGCGCGCTGATGTGCTCCGCGACGAAGGTGCAATTTACGGCTATGACCGGGATCAGGAGCATGATCAGGGTCATGAGCAGGAGGAGAAGAAATGAGCAAGCTTACTCTCCGCGATCTCGAGGTTCGCGGGCAACGAGTCCTCGTCCGCGTCGATTTCAACGTCCCGACCGAAGACCGCGATGGGAAAATCGCAATCTCGGACGACACCAGAATCCGGGAGAGCTTGCCGACGATCAATTATCTGCGCGAGAACGGCGCGAAGACGATCCTGATGGCGCATTTCGGGCGGCCGAAAGGGCAGCCGGTGGAAAAGTATTCGCTCCGGCCGGTGGGCGATTATCTGCACACCTTGATCGATCATCCGGTCGCGTTCAGCACCGAGACCACCGGCGATATTCCTGAAGCCATCATCCGCGACATGAAGGAGGGCGACGTGACGCTGCTCGAAAATGTCCGCTTTCATCCGGGCGAAGAAGCGAACAATCCCGCGTTTGCGGATGCCCTGGCGAGGCTCGGCGACGTCTATGTAAACGACGCCTTTGGCGCGGCCCATCGCGCCCACGCCAGCACGGCCGGAATCACAAAATTTGTAAAGCAATCCGCCATGGGATTCCTGATGGAGAAAGAGATCCAATATCTTTCCCACGAACTCGCCCGGCCGGCGAAACCATTCGTTGTCATCCTCGGCGGATCGAAAGTGTCGGACAAAATCGGCGTGATCAAAGCGCTGATGGAAAAGGCCGACACGATCCTGATTGGCGGCGCGATGGCGAACACGTTTTGGAAAGCGCAGGGGGTCCCGATCGGCGCGAGCCGGGTGGAGTCCGACAAGCTCGACCTGGCCCGGGAGATCGTGGAACTCGCCAGGAAAAAGGGAGTGCGCTTCATCCTGCCGGTGGATGCCGTGGAGACGCAGAAAGTCGAGCCGGGATCTTCAGGTCGAAACACAAGCCGCGTGTCGGCAAGCCATGGGATCACCGAAGGTTGGCAGGCGGTCGATATCGGGCACGCGACGGTTGCGCTCTACGAAGATGAAATCGCAAAGGCCAAAACGATTTTGTGGAACGGCCCGGTCGGCGTGTTCGAGATTGCCGCGTTCGGGACTGGGACCGCCGCGATTGCGGAAGCAGTGGCCCGATCGAAAGCGACGACGATCATCGGCGGCGGCGATTCGGTCACGGCGGTGAAGCAGGCCGGACTCGGGAACGAGATGACGTTTATTTCGACCGGCGGAGGCGCTTCGCTCGAATTGCTCGAGGGCAAGGAACTGCCTGGCATCGCTGCGCTAAGCGACCGGGTCTAACCTCGTCTCGCGGTCGCAGGGAGCACGCGAGGACGAATACCAATCAGTGAGGAACAAACTCGCTCCTAATGTTCGCGCCGCTGCGATTGGGGTGGCCGCGTTCGTTGCCACCGCGGGACTAATCCACGCGCTCCTGCCGCCGATGGTTCCAAAGGGGGTCGCGGCCAAGCTCAAATTTTATTCCGAGCATAAGGATGAGTTCGATACTGTCATCGTCGGGACGAGTCAGCTTTACTACGCGGCTTCCCCCGAAATCTTCGACACCGTTACCCGGGAGAACGGTTTGCCGACGCGCACTTTTAATTTCGGGATCGATGGGATGCACCCTCCCGAAAATTTTTACGTGCTCGACCTGATTCTGAAAACCAGGCCGAAAAACCTGAAATGGGTGTTGTTGGAGCTGGGTGATGTCCAGGCGCGGTGGGAGAAGATTCTTGGGACGCAACGCGCGGTTTATTGGCATGACTGGCCGCGAACGAAACTGACGCTCCAGAAAGCCTGGAATCCGCGCGGCACCGTGCGCGGGCCCATCCAGTTGAGCCGGCTTTGGGTGGCACGGCGCGATCTCGCGTCGAACCTGACGCTCTTCGGAAAACAATTCGCCAACGTTGGACGGGCAGCTGATTTCCTCCCGGCCGCCAAACGAGAACGGTTTGCGGACAGCGCCGTCGAGCTCGGCCCGAAGAAAGACGGTTACCGGTTCGCGGGCGACGCCATGGCTCCGGAACAGGCGGAGGGATTTCAAAAGCGACTCGCGCACGAAATCGCCGTCGCCGGGGAGAAACGTTCCAGTCCGGCGACCGAGCGCGGATATCGCTACGCTGCCGTGCGAATTCGCGCGGCGGGCGCGAAACCGATCTTCGTGTTGCCCCCGACGATCTTTCAATCGGCGCCCCGGTTTAAACGGAGCACGGGCGCGGTCCCGGTTATCGCATTCAACGACGCTCAAAAGTTTCCCGAGTTCTACGATCCAAAAGCCCGGGTTGACGACAGTCATCTCACTCGCGAAGCAGCGGAAAGTTTTACCCGGCTTCTGGCCCGCGAATTCATCCGGCACGCCGCGGAACCGTAATCGCGCATGCTATTCGTCGAGTTCCGCTTCTTCTGGTTCTTCCTCGCGGTCTTTGCCGTCTATTGGTCGCTCCGTGAAAACCGCAGCCGCAAGATCTGGCTGCTTCTCTGCAGCTATTTTTTCTACGCGTGTTGGAACTGGAAATTTCTTTTCCTGATCATGGCCTCGACCGGGCTCGATTACGTCGTCGGCACGATGTTATCGCGGACGGACGACCCCGGGAAGCGGCGCGGCTGGTTGATCCTGAGTCTGGCCGCCAACCTCGGCACGATTGCGTTCTTCAAATATTACAATTTTTTCGTGACCTCGGCGGCCGCCACGCTCGCCTGGCTTGGGCTGCCGGCGAGTCCCCATACCCTGAACATCATCATCCCGGTGGGGGTGAGCTTTTACACGTTCCACTCGATGAGTTACACGATCGATGTTTACCGGCGAAAACTCGAGCCGGTCCGGAGCGTCCTCGATCTGGCCTGTTTCATCGGTTTTTTTCCCCAAATGGTCGCGGGGCCGATCGTCCGCGCATTCGCGTTCCTGCCCCAACTTCGATCGCTCCGCCGCTTTGAGGACGTCGATGTCCGCGGCGCGCTCGTCCTGTTCCTGACGGGATTCATTAAGAAAGCGTGCATCGCCGATTCCGTCGCGCCATTCGTAGACCGGTACTTCGACGCCCCATGGAATTTTACGGGGCCAAGCGCGTGGGTGGCGGTGTTCTTTTACGCGATCCAGATCTATTGCGATTTTTCCGGATACACCGACATGGCAATCGCCACCGCCGGCCTGCTCGGCTACCAGTTGCCGGTCAATTTTCGTTTCCCGTATTTCGCCGCGAATATCGCGGACTTCTGGCATCGCTGGCACATCAGCCTTTCAACGTGGCTCCGGGATTATCTCTACATTCCGCTCGGCGGAAATCGGGGCGGGCCCTGGTTTGTTTATCGCAATATCATGATAACGATGCTGCTCGGCGGGCTTTGGCACGGCGGCGCCTGGACCTTCGTGATCTGGGGCGGGTTGCACGGCGCCGCGTTGATCGTCCATCGGGCCTGGTCAGGTCGGAGGGACGTGCTTCCGCACGTCCAAGACTCGCCGCGGCGAATCCCTCCGGAACGGCGGCGGTCCGCGGCTAACTGGTTCTCCTGGGTGCTGACCGTCTACTGGGTTTGTTTCGCCTGGATCTTCTTTCGAGCAGTCGATCTTCAGCATGCTGCTCCCGCGATCCGGAGCTTTCTCTTCTTACCCGCTCACGGCACGGAGGATCTCGGGGCCTGGATGCTCGCGATCGTTGCTGCCCTTGGCGTGGTGCATTGGCTGAATTTCCGCGGGGTTTTCTCAAGCTGGTGGCGCCGGCCCTCCGCCCCGGCTTTCGCCGCCGGCTACGGTTGCGCGTTCGCTCTCGTGCTTTTATTTATCCCGCCGCACTACGCGCCGTTCATCTATTTTCAATTCTAGGACAGTGGAGTAGTGAGGCTTGGAGGATTGGAGCAATGAGGAAAAAAATTGTCGCCGCGAACTGGAAGATGAACATGGCGCAGGCAGAGGCGAAGTCGTTCATCGAGACGTTTCTCCTCGAGATTGAGGAAACGCGGGACGTCGAAGTCGTGATCATTCCGCCGTTCACCTCTCTGGCGCCGGTCAACGCTGCCCTGGAAAACGCGCAGCACATCAAGGTGGGCGCGCAGAACATGCATTGGGAACGCTCGGGTGCTTTCACCGGGGAAATAAGTCCGGCGATGTTGCGCGATCTCTTCGTCCGTTACGTTGTTCTCGGGCATAGCGAGCGACGGACCCTCTTCGGCGAAACGGACGAGATCGTGAACCGGAAGGTGCGCGCCGCTCATGAAGCGATGCTCCGGCCGATCCTTTGCGTCGGCGAAAGCCTGGAGCAACGCGAGCGCGGGGAAGTTGAGAACGTCTTGTCCACGCAGCTGCGGGGAAGCCTGGCCGGATTAGGATCGAAAGAATTACAGGAAACCGTCGTCGCCTACGAGCCGGTCTGGGCCATTGGCACGGGTAAGACCGCGACGGCCGACCAGGCCCAGGAAGCACACGCCTTTGTTCGGCGTGTGCTCGGCGAAATTTCCGATGAAGCGACCGCCGAAAAAATGCGGCTCCAATACGGTGGCAGTGTGAAACCGGACAATGCGGGCACGCTCATGTCACAGCCGGACATCGACGGCGCGCTGGTTGGTGGAGCGAGCCTCGACCCGCGCAGCTTTGCGCAGATCGTGCGCGCGGCCGGAGAGGAATAGGTCCTATAGGTCGTATATGACCTATTACGGCAGCTGGTAAACTTCGACCGAACCGACTCCGGTGCCACCGTTCGTGCCCCGCACCACGGCGGTGTACGGGCCGGACGGGAGCGTTTGCACGATCGCCGATTCTTTTGCGTTCGTCGGTGCGAGCCCGCTGCTCTCGATCTGCGACTTTTGCGGACTGTTCATCCAATCGTCGTTCGAATCGATCTTCATTCCCTGGCCGTTGAAGAATTCCATGGTCGGATCGACGAGCGCGTTCGGCACTCCGAAACCGGTCAGGGACGGACCGATCGCGCGAACCAGGACCGTCTTCGATTCAGCGCCGCCCAGCGTGAAGCCCGCGATCAGGGCGTTGGGGTCGAGACCGACCGGGCCACGGGTCGAGATATTGAGCAAGGTTGAGCTCGGACCGCTGTCGAGATCGTAAACTTCGACCACGCCCACTCCGGTGGCGTTGTTGACTCCGCGCATGACCGCTGTGTAAGCCGCCCCCGACGTATTCGAGGGCACGGTCGTGAGGATCGCAGACTCGTTAGGTGAATTCGGGGCGAGGCCGATATCGGTCAGGTCCTGCTTATTGGGCGCATCGCCCCAGTTATCGTTCGTGGCTAAGACCGCGTTGCTGCTGTTACGTAATTCCAGCACCGGATTGTCCAGTGCATTAGAAATTCCGGAATCGCTCAGCGATGGTCCAAGGGCACGGATGGCCAGTCGCTTTGACGCGGTGCCCTGCATAATGAACCCCGCAATGAGCGCGTTATCACCGGTGCCGACCTGCATGCGGGTCGAAAGGTTAACGAGTCTCCCCGGAGCGGCGATCACGTTGACCGTAAACATCTGCGAGATGGTGGCCCCATCGAGGTCGGTCGCGGTGACGGTGACATGGGCGGTGCCGACGCTGTTCGGCGTAACGAGCAGTTTGGTTCCGCTGATCGAGACAGTCACGTTGCTCGTGTCGCTGACCGCCGAGAAATTGAGCGGGGAGATCTGATTCAAGCCTGGAATCGACACGAAGTGCGAGACCTTGACGAAGCCCGAGGTGTAATTGCGCAGCGGCAAGTCCGTGAACGGGCTGCTTGGATTACCGTTGGATGCATCATAGACCGGCACGGCGGCGATCGCGTCCACGACCGTCATCCCGTTTCCCGCGACGCGGCCAAAGACGGTGAATCCACCATTTTGCGTATCGAGGTTGGTTGGGGCTCCGCCGTTATTAGCGAGGTTAATGAACCATTCAGAAGTCGCGCTGTTCGGATCGTTCGGGAATTTTGCCATGGCGATGGTGGCGCGCTTGTTCGAGATCCCGGGCTCGTTTTGGATGGGACCAAACTCGGCGACCTGAGTCGGTTGAGCGTTTTGTTTCATCGGATCGGCCGGATCGACCGTGCCGATGAAACCGCCTCCCTGAATGACGAAACCCGGCTTCGAACGATGGACAAAACTCGAAGCGATTTGGTTCGTCGTCGGGTCGAGAAGGAAATAGCGTCCCTGGTCCACGTACTTCAGGAAGTTGGTCACGGTGATGGGCTTTTGCTGACCGAAGAGGGCCACATCGAAGGTTCCGAGCACGGTCGTGAAACGAACGGCGTTGCTGGCATCGGGATCGGAGAAGGCAGTGAGCAGGTCGATCGACTTCGTCGGGGCCCCGGCGTACCCGGTGAAATCGGCTATCTGGCTCGATACGACAGGAGACACATTTTGGCCGGCAACGGGCAGCACGCTGGCGGTGAGAGCGACGAGAAGTAGTGATAGGATCCGATTCATGGAGTGTCTTTTTTACTCTATTTCGTGAAATCGCGCCAGCGAATGTACCCGGGATCGGTGATCCCCGCCCCGCGCCGGATTAAGCGTCGAAACCGGGATCGGCGATCCCGGCTGCAGCTACTTCTTGATCTCGAGGTGCGTCCGCGTTTTTACTTTTCCCGTCTCCGGATCGAATTCCTCGATCCGCATCTCTTTGAGAAACCAGCGGCCCTCGATCTTCTGGGCGGAGACCACTTCGAAGCGTTTCGCCATCTTGGCGTTCCAATCATAAGCCTGAATCCGCATGATCGCCCCGCCGTTCTTGTCCACCCATAACCAGACGTTGGAGTACTGAGATTGCCGCGAGGGCGCTTTGAGCTCGACCTTCCAGCAGTTGCGAGTTCGGAGCGAGTTCTCTCCGGTGACCTTGGCATCTGACCAGTAAAGGAATTTCAGGGCGAGATCTTCATAGGTGACGGCGGTGCCGCGAACCTTGTGATCGAACTGCGCCGGCGTGATTTTCTCGACTCCTTCGCGGGTCACTTCCTCCAGGCGGGAATCGTTGTCCCCGAGTCGTAACTGAAGAGCCATGTCCGGGTTGCTGAATGAGTAGCGGATGGTCGGGCCGGTCTGGACGAGCCGGAAGGGCACAATCGTGGAACCTTCCCGGAGCTGGCCCTGAAGATCGAGTTGCTGCTGGGCCTGCTGCATCCGGACGGACTCCAGGATGTCCTTCGCCGGGGGATAAGTGGCAGCCATCGTGGACGCCGCCGTGAAGACGAGCAGGGAAAAGGCGATTAGCTTATGCATTCGAAACGAGTTTCAAGGTATGAAGGTTGAGTGTTAAGTGGAACTCCTCCGGACTCTTTCTCCTTTGAACTTAACACGTTAACTTCCGCTAGCCCTCGTGGATCAGGCCCTTTTCCATCTCATCAACGAACAATGGACGCATCCCGCCCTCGACTTGTTCATGGCGGCGATTAGCGACGTCGAGATTTGGAAGCCGTTCCTCATCGGCATCGGGATTTTCATCCTCGTGTTCATGGGGTTCAAAGGACGCGCTTTTCTCATTTGCCTGCTCCTCGCGCTCGCCTTCGCCGATTACTTTCTTGTCAGCACGCTCAAAAGCGCGATCGACCGCCGCCGCCCCAAGCAGGTTCAAAAGGTGCGGATGGTGCAGCTGGAGCGAGCGGACCCCGATTTTCTCAAGATCTTCAAACAACCTGTCATTCGGTATTCCGATGAAAGCGACCGGACCAAATCGGGTCCTTCCTTCCCGTCGGGCCACGTCACCGACAACGTTATTATCGGCACCATCTGCGCTCTGTTTTTTCGACGGTGGGGCTGGCTCTATTTCCTTTTCGCCGCGGCGGTTGGGTATTCGCGAATCTATCTCGGCGCGCACTGGCCGAGCGATGTCGTCGCCACTGCATTCATGGGAACAGGGGTCGCGCTGCTCTTCATTGCCCTGGCCGAATTTGTTTGGAAACGCTGGGGCGCGCGCCTGGCCCCGCAAGTCTTCGCCCGGCATCCACGCCTGATTGCGTAACGATGAGCCACACTCGCGCCGTCTGGTTATTTGTCCTCGTCCTGACCGGGATTCGTTTCACGATGCTCGGCACGAGCGATCTGTCTTTCGATGAAGCGCATTACTGGCTCTGGTCGGAGCGGCTCGCTCCGGCCTACTTCAGCAAGGGGCCCGGCATCGCGTTCGCCATCCGGGCGACTACCGGTCTCTTCGGCGACACGGAGCTGGGTGTCCGCTTTCTCAGCCCGGTTCTGGGCGCAGCCACCAGTCTGCTCCTCTTCTATTTCACGAAGAGGCTGTTCACTGAGCGAGCCGCTTTCTGGCTTGTTTTGACGCTCAATGCCATCCCGCTTTTCAACGTCGGCAATCTCCTCATGACGATCGACCCACTCTCGATCTTCTTTTGGGTCGCAGGCATGTTCACCTTCTGGCTGGCATTGGAACGCAAGCCAACCTCGCTTCCGCTCTGGACCGCGACCGGGCTCTTAATCGGCCTCGGCTTTCTCTGTAAATACACGAACGCTTTCCAGCTCGTGTCAGTCATCCTCGTCCTCGCGCTTGCGCCGCGTCACCGTCGCGAGTTCAAGCGGCCCGGACTTTATTGTCTTCTTGCCGCGTTCGCTCTCTGCCTGCTTCCGCCCTTGCTCTGGAATTATCAACACGCCTGGACCACGCTCGCGCATCTCCGGTCCCGCGGCGGACTCGACCAATCGTTTGGGATCCGGCCGCTCGAAGCGCTCGGCTTTCTCTTCGCGCATTTCCTGACGTTTTCACCGGTCCTGTTTTTCGCGGTGGCGTGGGCGGTTGCAGCGAATTGGCACCGGGCGCAACAGCAATTCAAGGTCCTCTATCTGGTCTGGTTCGGGCTGCCGGTCTTCCTGTTTTATTTGCTGCTCTCCTTTAACGACCAGGCTGCGCCGAACTGGGACGTGCTCGCCTTTATCAGCCTGCTGGTGCTGGCGGCTTCCTATTGGACTGAGCGCCTCAAAGCCCGAGGGCACTGGGCGCGGACCCTTGCCGGGGGGCTCGCCATCGGACTCGCCTTGAGCTTGTTCGCCATGGATACCGACATCATTCGCACCCTCGGGCTTCCGTTCCCGCATCATCGGGACCCGGCGGACCGCGTCCGCGGTTGGAAGGCGGCGACGCGGGCCGTCGAACAAATCCGGACCGAGCTGGAGACGAAAAACAACGAGAAGCTTTTCATCATTGCCGACCAACGCGACCGCGCTTCCGAGATGTCGTTCTATTTCAAGGACAAACGCGCGGAAGGGCCGTGGCATCCGCCGGTTTACATCGTCGAATCGCAAGACATCACGAACCAGTTTTCGTTTTGGCCGCGTTACGATGAGTTCGTGGAGGCGCGCCCGAACACGCCCTTGCCGGACGGCGAAGTTTATACGGAAGAGGAAGGCGTGAACCTTTTCACCGGGCGAAGCGCGCTTTATGTCCAGAGCGGCAAAGGCGAACTCGTGCCGCACAACATCAAGGCCGGATTCCAGACGGTGGAACGCATCGCGACCGTCGAGGTATCGCGGTTCGGCACGCCCGTCCGGGAATGGCAGGTTTTCCTTTGCCGGAATTATCGGACACTGCCGTTATGAGCGCGGGTCCGCCTGCGGTTTCCGTGGTGGTGCCGCTGTTCAACGAAGAAGAGAACGTGCCGATTCTCCAGGGCGAGCTGAGCGCGGCGCTGGGCGGTTTGGATTACGAGATCGTCTTCGTGGACGACGGGTCGAACGACGAGACCGTGAGACGAATTAGCCCCGGCCCTCGGATTCGGGTCCTCCAGTTTGAACGGAATGCCGGGCAGAGCGCCGCGATGTATGCCGGCCTCCAAGCGGCGCGCGGCGCCATCGCGGTGTTGATTGACGGTGATTTGCAAAATGACCCCGGCGATATCCCGCGGCTTCTGGCCGAGATCGAGCGCGGCGCCGATCTCGTCTGCGGCTATCGCGCCCAGCGAAAGGATACCGTCGTGAAACGGATCACCAGCCGGGTCGCCAATTTCGTCCGAAGCCGATTCACCCGCGACGGGGTCCGCGACACCGGTTGCACGCTGAAGGCGATGAAGCGGGAATGCGTTTCTGCGCTTCTGCCCTTCAAGGGAATGCACCGATTCATTCCGGCGCTGATCAAGGGAGCGGGTTATCGGCTCGTTGAAATTCCGGTGAACCATCGCCCCCGCAAATTTGGCGTGAGCAAATACGGTCTGGGCAACCGCGCCCTGCGCGCGACCACGGATATGTTCGGCGTCCGCTGGCTGCTTTCGCGCCGGCTCGATTACCGGCTGCGGGATCGGTAGGCTGAACGGACGAGCTCAGCGCTTGGGGGGTATCTGAGTGTAGCGAATTGTGTAGCTAATTTTCTTTTCCTCCCCCGGAGGGATCGCAACAACGAACTCAAAGGTCTGCTGGTTTACTTTCTTGAAAGGCTGCGATTGGGCGGTGATCTCCCATTGCCGCCAGCGACAAGGGTGTTCCCAGATGCGGACTTCGGCCGCGGTCCTTCGATGGTTGCGGACCTTGATTTCGTACGACTCCTCGGCCGTTCGTTCTTCGTCGTTAATCTTATAGTCGGTTTGCACGCGCTCGCCTAAGAGATCAAAGGCATAGCCGGTTGCTGAGCGAACGATCTCATCTCGCGGGGTGTTGCCGATATTCGAGTCGCCGGTGAACTGGAGATGGCCCTGGTTGTCCGGCCGGAAAAAATGGACCTGCCCTTCCGGCAACGGGACGCCAAGATGATTGCTGGCATCATTCCGAAACTCCGACGTGATCGCAACCTTTGAGGTGGATTCTGTGCCAAAACCGCTATCGAGCTGCGCGTAATCGAGTCCGTAGCTGTCGACCTTCACGGTTGAGCCGTCATAGATGAATGACCGCACGACATTCACGTTCGTGGCACGAACCAATTCCACCTGGGTCATTTCACGATCCGAAAGCGTGACCGGTGTCGGCACCGTGTATTCGTGGTACTCGTCGAAGATTCGTCGCTGAATCGTCGGACCCGTTTCCTCAGTCGGAATGTAGGAGCCCGTGACGATAACTCGCTCGGTCGTCATCCCACTTTCCCCTGACCTGCGAAGCGCGGCCCGAAGCCGTCTGATATTGCCAGCGATAAGTTTCAACCCTGTTTTCTCGAAACTGACGCCCGTATTGTTCTCGAGCGTGATCCAGCCGGTAAACTGCGAGATCTTTCCCTCGTCAGTCATGACTGCGTTGTAGTCAGCGCGCCAACCCAATCCATCGGTGAGATAGATCAGTTCGGCGTCGAGCTTCGTCGGGTTCGCGGCAGCGATTTTCCATCGCAATTCCGGTTTCAGAAGTTCACCGTCGGGAAGCTTTGGAAAAATAGGGGTGCCTGGGAGCCGAAATACGTAGCGGCCGTCCATCTCAATAATCGGCTCGTTCGCCTTCTCGACCGAATCCCCCGACCGATTCCAATATCCGGCCCGGACAATCTTGCCCATCACTTCTCGCGTGCCCTGCTCTTCTTGGAGACGGAAGGGGATCGTTTGACCTTCGTGCCGGGACAGCATCTTTTGTTCAGTCAAGACGTCGGCTCGGAATTGTTGCTGCACGATTCGGAAATCGGATTTGCCGCTGTGATCGAACAAAATCACAGATACCGGATCCAGCATCGGACTCACTGCCGGCGCTACGACGTCGTTTTCCCCTTGCTGCAAGATTAAAGAAATCGTCTGGCGAACGACCGCGAACGCGGCATTCGATTCCCCGGAACTCGACGAACGTGACGAGCCCGAAGCGGCGTAGATTGTAAGGTTTATCGACTCGGCGTAGCTGGTCGAGCTCGCCCACAGCAACAGGAGAAACGAAAACCGGGCGGGCATTTGCTTCGGATGACGGCAGCAAATGAGAACGCAGCCGCTTATCTTTGTCGAGGAAGGAATAGGGAATAGCGCGACTGCAGCCTCGGGGCGAACCGAGGCGCAAAAAGCGGCACGCCTTCACCGGCCGGAGGCGGCTAAATCACGCTTGTCATCCGAAACCCCCACGTTAAGCTTTCGGCCCCACCGGGAAAACTGCATGTCCTTGGCCAGCCTACTCTCTGCTGAGCAGATCATTCCCGAGATGAAAGCGACGGAGCGCTGGAGCGCTATTGTCGAGTTGATCGATCTCCTGGTTGCCCAGGGGAAAATCAAAGCCGAAGACCGCGAAAGCATTCTGGCTTCGCTCAAACAACGCGAAGAAACGATGAGCACCGGGATCGGATTCGGCATTGCCATCCCCCACGCGTCCTCGGATCGAATTGAAGAAGTCGTGGCTTCGTTCGGCCGGTCCTCGCAGGGGATCGAGTTCGACGCGCTGGATAATGGCCCGGTCAAGTTCGTCGTCCTTTTCATCGTGCCGAAAAATCAGTTCCAGACTCATCTGCGCACCCTGGCGTCCATCGCGAAGTTCCTGAACGACCGGAGCGTTCGCGAGAGCCTGGGCGCGGCCAGCTCGGCGGACGAGATCCTCGCTATTTTCCGCGAGCGGAGCGGGCAAAAGTAAGGCCGGTGGACACGTTTCAAGACCTTCTCGCCCGGAAGGTGGCGGAAGCGCTTGCGGCGGCAGAGCTTCCCAATGCTGGAGCGGTTACGCCTGCGAGCGACGCGCGTTTCGGTGATTACCAGAGCAACGCGGCCCTTATCCTGGCAAAGCAACGCGGCGAGAACCCGCGGGCGATCGCGCAGCGCCTATGCGATCTATGGCCGCCATCGGAGCTATGCGATCCGCCCTCAATCGCAGGCGCGGGCTTCATCAACTTTTCGCTCAGACCGGAAGCAATTGCTGGTCGCACCGCTCAGCTTCTTAATGACGCCCGGCTGGGAGTAACGAAGACCGAACGTCCCAAACGCATTGTCATCGATTTCGGTTCGCCGAACGTGGCCAAGCCGATGCACGTCGGCCACATCCGCAGTACCGTCATTGGCGATTCCCTCGCCCGGATTGCGGCGTTTCTCGGGCACGAGGTGATCCGGGACAATCATATCGGCGATTGGGGTACCCAATTCGGCATGGTCATCTGGGGTTGGAAACATTTGCTCGATCGCCCCGCGCTCGAGCGCGATCCGATCGCCGAGCTCGTGCGCATTTACAAAGAGACCAACGCCCAGGCAACGAGCAATCCGACCATCCGGGAAGCGGTCAAAGAAGAGCTGGTAAAACTGCAGGCCGGCGACGGCGAAAATTTCGCGATCTGGAAGGAGACAGTGGACCTTTCGCTGAAGGAATTTGAGCGCGCCTACGGGGTGCTGGACATTCATTACGACATCCAGCGCGGCGAAAGTTTCTATAACGACCGGCTGCAAGGCGTGGTCGATCGGTTGTCCAAAGCCGGGATTGCGCAGGAAAGCGAAGGCGCGCTTTGCGTGTTCTTTCCCGACATCCCGGAGCTGGCCGACAAGCCGGCCATTATTCGGAAGAGCGACGGCGGTTTCAATTACACCACGACGGATATCGCTACAGTGGATTACCGCATCAAGGATTTAAAGGCGGACACAGTCTGGCTGGTGGTGGGCGCGCCGCAGATCCTCCACTTCAAGCAAATCATCGCGATCGCGCGCCGGGAAGGTTACGCCGCGGATTTTCATCATATCACCTTCGGCAGCATTCTTGGGGAAAACCGGAAGCTGATGAAAACGCGCTCGGGCGAGAACGTGGCACTCAGCGACCTGCTCGAGGAAGCGGTCCAGCGCGCGCGAAAAATCATCGAGGAGAAGAACCCCGACCTGACCGAGCCGGAGAAGATCGACATCGCCCAAAAGGTCGGAATCGGCTCGGTGAAATATTACGACCTCTCCCAGTATCGGATGACGGATTACATTTTCTCCTGGGACCGGATGCTCTCGTTCCAGGGGAATACCGCCCCGTATTTGCAAAACGCCTACGTCCGCATTCGCTCGATCTTCCGGAAAGCCGGGGAGGAATTCGTTCCGCCGGAGAACATCACCCTTCTCGCGCCGGAGGAGCGTAGCCTTGGGCTGAAGCTTTCCCAGTTTGCTGAAGTGGTCCCTGCGGTGCTGAATGATTTCCGCCCGAACCTGCTCGCTAACTACTTGTACGAGCTGGCCAATTCGTTTCATAGCTTCTACGAGGCCTGTCCGGTGCTGAAATCAGAGGAACCGGCCCGCGGCTCACGCCTTGCGCTCTGTGAACTGACGGGGCGCGTGCTGGCGAAGGGTCTGGAGCTGCTTGGGATCAAAGTCCCTGACCGGATGTAGTTTCCGGTTTTGCCAGGGGCCGGCTCGGGGATTTGAACCCTGTCCATCCGGTAAATCCTGTCTAAGTTTGCTCCCCTTTCGTGAGCACCGACCAACATCCGCGCATCCCGAGCTCGACCTACCGGTTGCAATTCAACCGGCAGTTCACCTTTACCCAGGCCCGGGAGATCGTTCCGTACCTCGACGCGCTCGGGATTAGCGATTGTTACGCGTCCCCCTATTTCCAGGCGCGCGCCGAGAGCCTGCACGGCTACGACATCACGGATCACAATAAGCTGAACGCGGCGATCGGTTCCCGGGCGGAATACGATGCGTGGATCGCCGATCTCCACGCTCACGGAATGGGCCAGATCGTGGATTTTGTCCCGAACCACATGGGCGTCGGCGAGCCGCTCAATGTCTGGTGGATGGACGTCCTGGAGAACGGCCCCAGCTCGATCTACGCACCCTACTTCGACATCAATTGGAAGCCGCTCAAGTCCGACCTCGAAGACAAGGTTCTTCTCCCCATTCTCGGTGATCAATATGGCCGTGTCCTGGAGCGGGGAGAATTAAGGGTTCGCTTCGAAGCGGGCGCATTTTATCTGCGCTATTACGAGCACGAGTTCCCGATCGCGCCCGGAACCTATCGCCATATCCTCGAGGTAGCGCTCGAAAAGCTGGCTCCGTTCAAGGACCAGGATTTTTACGCGGAGTTCCAGAGCATCATCACAGCGCTCGAATATCTGCCGCGGCGCACTGAGACCGATCCCGACCGGATTGCGGAGCGGGCCCGGGAAAAGGAAATCATAAAACGCCGGCTCGAGCGCCGCTGTGACGAGGCCGCGCAGGTCCAGGAGGCGGTCATCCAGGCAGTGGAACAGATCAACGGCAGGCCAGGGGACGCCCGCAGTTTTGACGCCCTTGATCTACTCTTGAACGACCAGGCTTATCGCCTCTCCTTTTGGCGCGTTGCCGCGGAAGAGATCAATTACCGCCGGTTCTTCGACGTCAACGATCTGGCTGCGATTCGAATGGAGCTGCCCGAAGTGTTCGATGCGGCGCATCGTCTCCTCCTCGAGCTGATTGCGGCCGGGGCCGTTACCGGCGTGCGGATCGACCACCCGGACGGCCTCTATTTACCGAAGGAATACTTCGAGAAACTGCAGGACCGCGCCGCGGCTGCGATTGGCATTCCGTTGCCGAAGGACGGGCGCGCAATTTATCTGCTCGTCGAAAAGATCCTGTCGGCCGATGAGACGCTTCGAAAGGATTGGCCGGTCCACGGCACGACGGGTTACGAGTTCGGCAAGCTTTTGGGCAACTTGCTGGTGGATTCTTCGGCGGAACAGTCGATCACCAAGACCTTTCAGCGATTCATCGGGCACTCGATGCCGTTCGGACATCTGGTCTACGCAAAGAAGCGGCTCGTCATGCGATTGTCCCTGGCCAACGACGTGAATGTCCTTGGCGATATGCTCGACCGGCTTTCGGAACAGAACCGCTGGTTTCGTGACTTCACCCTTGAAGCGCTAGCCCGGGCAGTTCGGGAAACAATTGCGTGCTTCCCGGTCTATCGAACCTACGTCACGCCAGGCCAGCCGGTGAGCGACGAAGATCGCGCCGTCATTGAGCGCGCGGTGGCTACAGCAAAACGCCGTAACCCGGCCTTGGAAGAATCGGTCTTCAATTTCCTGCGCGATATTTTGCTTCTACGGTTCCCGGAGAACCTCGACGACGAAGCGCGCCGGGAGCACGAGCATTTTGTCCTGAAGTTCCAGCAGAGCACCGGTCCAATCATGGCGAAGGGTCTCGAAGACACCGCCTTCTATATTTACAACCGGCTCTCTGCCCTCAACGAAGTTGGCGGTGAGCCCCAGGAATTCGGGATCAGCGTTGAAGAATTTCATTCCTGTAACGCGGTGCGTCAGCGCGATTGGCCGGCCACTTTGCTCGCGACTTCGACCCACGATACGAAGCGCAGCGAAGATGTCCGGGCCCGGATCCTGGCCATCTCGGAATTGCCACAACTGTGGCGGAGCAGCCTGCAACGCTGGCGGGTGGCCAACCGGCGATTGAAACGCAATCTGGACGACGATTTGGCTCCGGATGGGAACGAGGAGTACCTCTTTTACCAGGCCCTGCTCGGAACGTGGCCGGTCGATGAGAGTGGCCGGCCAGTCCCGGCAGCCTCGCCCGAATACATTCAGCGGATCCAGGCCTACATGGCCAAGGCCCTGAAGGAAGCAAAGATGAATACGAGCTGGATCCAGCCTAACGAGCAGTGGGATTCCGCGATGAGCGAGTTCGTTGCCCGCGTCCTCGAAGATTCGCCGAAGAACAAGTTTCTCCCGACCTTTCTCCCGTTCGCGGAACAGATCGCGCGGCTGGGGGCGATCAACTCGCTCGCCCAAACCGCGATCAAGCTTACGGCGCCCGGCGTGCCGGATATTTATCAGGGCAACGAGACATGGGACTTTAGCCTGGTCGATCCGGACAATCGCCGCCCGGTCGATTACAAGCGGCGGCGCGACATGCTTGAGTCGCTGGAGGGGTGCGCCCCCGAAACTCTGCTCGGCCAGTGGCCGGACGGCCGCATTAAATTATTCCTGACCCAGCGACTCCTCCGGTTCCGGCGCGATCATGCCGAGTTGTTCCGATACGGAAACTATCAATCATTAACGATGAGCGGCACGTTCGCGGAATCGTGCGTTGGATTTGTTCGCGAACACCAAGGGGACTGGATCGCCCTCCTGGTTCCGCGACTCTCGTCCCGGGTCGGTTACCCGCCGGTCGGAGACGCATGGGGGGAGACGGTCTTCGAGCTGCCGGAAAATCTTGCCCGGGATAATGCGGTTGAGCTTTTTACCGGCCGCGCGCTTCCTGCAGGCACTGCGTTAAGGTTAGGTGACGCATTCAGCGTCCTGCCGTTCGCGGCTTTTTCTAACGCGCTGTAGCGGCGGTCTATGACCGCCGACCGGAACGAAGAGTGACTAAGTTAGGACCTCGGCGGTCATAGACCGCCGCTACAGAAGCGACAGCCGGTTCACGAAATTCTCGACGTTATTTCCCAGCTCGCGTCCAAACGCGGCGAAGGAAATTTCCGGAGAGGCCAGGATAAGCATGACGCTGAGGAGGATGAGGTTCATCAGATAGATCACGACCAGGGAGAAGAACGTGCCGTGATCGGTCAGGTCTGTCTGTTTCTTCGGGATCATCCAGCAGGTAAACGTAAAGTGGAACGTCCAGGTCGCTCCGATCAGCGCGTAAAGGAGCCGGCCGTAGGGCTGGACCGTGAAAAAGAGCCCGAGAATTCCGTAGGCCGCGATGACAAGCAGGCTGTAGAGCGGGAAAAAATAGGGGGTGAGCGCGATCCAGAAATTGTTTCGATCGGTCACGATATGCCCGCCTTCGCGGCCCACCTTAAACCGGCTGACCCGGCCGCCCATCAGCCAGACCCACAGGGCGTGTGTCAATTCGTGGCCGAAAACATAGAGCAGCATTGGCCGCGGCAGTCCGAAGAAGGCGATCAGCCAGAGGACCGCGCCTAACGAGAAAAACCAAAATTCTTCACCGGCCCAAAGTTGCTGGCTAACCGCGGCTCGGGTAAAAACCGTGAAGAAGGTTTGAGTGAGGATTGCGCAGAGCGGCAGAAGAAACAGCGCGATAACGAACTTGAGCCAACGCGTCGGAACTAGCCATCCGACCGGGGGAGGCGCCCGGCGAAGGGCAGGCACTGACACTTTCGCGCGACCGTTGCGGCGGTGTCCGTGATGAAGGGTGGATTTGCGTTTCTTCTTCGCCGCCAAGTTACCGGCAGATTACGCAGATCGGGAGCGGGGGAAATGGAGTAATGGAGTGATCCGGCGACGCAGAACCCTCACTTCAACACTCCACTACTCCATTCCCCTCACGCGCGCCCCATGTAAGCGCCGGTGCGCGTATCGATCTTAATCGTCTCGCCTTCCTGGATGAAGAGCGGAACGTTCACCGTCTTCCCCGTCTCCAGTACGGCGGGTTTGGTGACGTTCGACGCGGTATCGCCGCGAAGGCCTTCCGGCGCTTCCACGACCTTGAGTTGGACCGATGACGGCAACTCCACCTGGACGGCCTTCCCTTCGGCGTAGAGGACCTGGACCGGCAGATTCTCGACCAGATAATCTTTCGCTTCGCCCAGCAGGTTGTCCAGCAGGGTGACGGTATCGTAGCTCTCCGGGTCCATGAAATGGTACCCGTTGTTGTCCTTGTAGCTGAACTCCAAGGTCATCCGATTGATGTCCACGAGCTCGATTTTGTCGGTCGATCCGAAGCGCACATCGGCGCTCTTCCCGGTGTTGATGTAACGAATGATCGCCTGGACGAAAGCGCGCAAGTTGCCGGGCGTGCGGTGCTGGACGTCGAGGACGATGGCAGTATTGCCATTGTATTTAATCGCCTGTCCTTTACGGAGATCGTTCGCGGCTGCCATTGGAAAAATTGAGAGGTTGAGGAGTTGAGTGGTGGAAAGGAGAGGACGATTACGCGTAAAGCTCAACTTCTCAACCCCTCAACTCTCAACGCCGCTTAAAGCAGCTTCAGCTTGGTCAGGTCCTGCGAGTCGACGATCCCGACCGGCGCCTGGTGATCGTCCACCACGACCAGGTCGTCGATGCGATGGCGCTCGAGGAGGTTCAGGACTTCCACGGCAAGTTTATCCTGGTGCACCGTGACCGGGTTCAACGTCATGAGATCGCCGACAAGGCGGTCCGCGATGGCGGTATCGGATTGAAAATGCCGAACGAAATCGCCCTGGGTGAAAATGCCGAGAAGCTGGCCTTCTTCATCGGCGACGACGGCGGCGCCACCGCGTACTTCGGTCATTGTCTTGAGAACGGAGCGGATCGGCGCGTCCGGGGTGACCAGGGCGAGGGCATGGCGCGGCCGCATAATCTGGTGAACGCGAAGCAGCAGACTGCGGCCGATCATCCCCGCGGGATGGAACCGGGCGAAATCTTCTTTTTGAAAACCGCGAGCCTCGAGAAGAACCATGGCGAGAGCGTCGCCGAGGGCGAGCATAACAGTCGTGCTCGACGTGGGCGCCAGGTTCAACGGACATGCTTCCTGCTCGATGTTGACGTCGAGCACGACGTCGGCGTTTTGAGCGAGGCTGGAGTTCATGTCACCGCAAACGGCGACGATTTGAACCTGGAACCGCGACATTGCGGGCAGAACCCGGAGGAGCTCTTCGGTTTCTCCGCTCGCGCTAAAGGCGAGGATCACGTCGCCATCCGCGACCATTCCGAGGTCGCCGTGCAAGGCGTCCAGCGAATCCAGGACGACCGAAGGCGAACCGGTGCTGGTGAGGGTGGAGGCGATCTTGCGCCCGATGTGGCCGGATTTTCCGACGCCGAGAACGACGACCTTGCCGCGCGCTTCGACGCAATCCTTGATCAGGGTAACAGCGCGGGAAAAATTTGCGTCCAGCCGATCGCGCAAGCGCCGGAGCTCCAGGATCTCGATGTCGAGAACGCGGCGCGCTTTATCGAGGTAATCCATCGTGGACTGATTCTGCGCCGGGCCTACCGGGCGGGCAAGAATTGATCGAACGGGGCGCCACCCTGCGCTGGCGTCGGCGTCCGGATGACAATTACTTGCATTCCAGGGCGCGACCTGATTGAACTGGCGCTCCATCGCCTGCCTTAACCTATGAAAACCTGCCTGATCGCCCTTTGCCTTTTCGTCATCGCTACTTCTTCCCTCTTTGCCGAAACCTATCGGGCGCCGGTCAACCGGCAGCGCCAGAAGCAACAACCGGAACGACAAGCGCCGCCGATGAGTCGCGGTGACGTGGACGGGGTGATTCCCCGTGGAATTCGCGGCGGCAATTTCCTGCAGATGTTCAACCCGAAAGCCCCGGCCCGGTATGGCACGTCCCAGGAGGCGATCTCTTACGACCCTTCCCCAATGCACGCCAACACCCGTCACAATGAGACGGGCAAGTGGAGGGGCATCAAGTTGTTCGTGTTTCGATTTTGAGGCGGTGATCGAGTCTCGCGTCTGCGAGACCGATCGATCATAGAATGCCGGCAGAATCACATCTGACGGAGACGGTGGGCCAGAGCGTTCCGTCCGATCTGCCGGTGGTGGCCTGTTATTGCGCGACGTTTCTCAAGCCGGAGATGCTTCACATCTACCGGCAAATCACGTCGCTCCGCCGGGTAGAGCCATTCGTGATCACCCAGAAACGGGAGGAAGCGTCCCGTTATCCATTCGAAAACCTGGCCATAGTCGGTAAACCGCGGACCCACTTTTTGCGGCGGTTTTGGTTCAAAAAAGTCCGCAGCGCGCCCTGGCAAATATCGCAGGCCGAAGTGGAACAACTCACCGGCATTCTGGCCAAAGTGAACGCGCGGCTAATCCATATTTACTTCGGTCATATCGCGGTCCATCTTCTGCCCTTGATCCGGACCTGGGAACACCCGGCGGTGGTTTCGTTCCATGGGGCCGATGTCATGGTGGACCTCGACAGACCCGGCTTCCGCAGGGCGACCCAGGAAATGCTCGACGCGGTTCGGCTCGTCCTCGTTCGATCGGAGTCGTTAGGCCGCGCCCTTATCAACATCGGTTGTGAGGCGGGCAAGATCCGGATCCAGCGCACTGGAATTCCGGTGTCCGAAATTCCTTATCAGCCGCGAGCCTGGCCGGACGGCGGCGCATGGAAATTTGTCCAGGCTTGCCGGTTGATCGAAAAGAAAGGGCTCCGGGTGAGCCTCCGAGCTTTCAGCCAGTTCGCGAGGCAGTATCCGGCGGCGACGTTCACCATCGCGGGCGAAGGGCCTCTGCGGGCGGAGTTGGGCAGCCTCGCCGCAGAGCTCGGAATCGCGGACAGGGTTTTCTTCCCCGGGTTCATCTCGCAAACGCAGCTGCGCGAATTGTTTTATCAATCTCACATTTTTCTTCACCCGAGCGAGGTCGGCGGCGATGGAAACCAGGAGGGCGTGCCGAACTCGATGCTGGAGGCCATGGCCAGCGGCTTGCCGGTGTTCGCTACGGAGCACGGTGGAATTCCCGAGGCGATCGAGAACGGAAAGAGCGGAGTCCTTGTCCCGGAGCGTAACGATCGCGCGCTCGCGCAGGCCCTCCTCGAACGGCTGACCAACCCCGAAGGGCTGGCTGCGATCGCGGCTGCCGGGGCGGAAGCGGTCCGCGAAAAATTTCAGCAGAACGCGCAAACGAAGACGCTGGAAGATTACTACTTGGAAGCGATGGCGGCGCGGCGGCCGGGCACGAGTTTTAGATGAGGAGGCGATATGTGTGGCGGCCGCGCTTTTTGCCTCACTTACCCAGCGGCCGTCGTTGTTGCTTCCCTGGCTCCGGGCACTGCGCCTTGGTTTAATCCGATTGTCCGAAAAACTTTCCCAGTTGTTCCGCCACGATTTTGAAAGCCAGACGCGGGGCCGCGATGCTCTCCATGGCGGTCACGCTTTGCCGGTAGGAATCGACTCCGGTCAGCAGACCCAACGCAGCCTTTTCAATTTCCTCGAGCGAACGGGCGAAGCCGCTGGTTTCCGGGAACGCAAGCCGATCGATCGCCCCCGTCCCGCCAACGCAGGGGACCCGACAGAGCAGGGCGTCGCCCGCCACCTGTCCGGGCACGAAACTGGTGTCGAGCTGGAGCACGATTTTGTGTCGCGCCATTTCCCGGAGGTAATCCGGGTAATTAAGTTTCCTGGTTAGGACCCGCAGCTTATTCACCGGAAATCCGAGCTCAGCCAGGAGTCGCGCGCCTCTGCGCCCGTCGTAATCGAAAACCGTAACCGGCTCGCCGGTGGTTTCGCTAAGGCGTCGCGCCAGGATCAGCGCCGCAAGATGGTTCCGCGATGGCACGGCCCATTCGCGCGTGCCGATGAAAATGCCGGCGCGTTGTTCGATGGGTCGGGAAAAATTCCAGCGCGGATCATCCACCGGGTACGGAGTGGGAATGAAAGCCGCGCCGCCTCCGCCTCGGAGGGAGCGATATAAATCGGCTGCTTCCGGCGTCGGGGCGAGACAACCGTCGGCCTTTTTCACAATCCGAATGAAGCGGGCGAGGCGCGTGGAATGGTGAAGCTGCTCCGCGATTTGGTGCAGCCCGGTTTCCTTCAACGAGACCGCGACGAAACGGCCGCCCTGTTGCAACGTCGCCAGGGCGCGCTCGGAAGCAGCGAAGTCGCCGCGGAGCAAAACCAAAACCGGCGTGCCCTGAGCCAGCGCCTCCTTTGTTTCGCGCTGGAAACTCCCGCGCGTGCAGGCCGCGTAGGCGTGGAAATTAGTTGGCGGATGCGGCAGCGCGCTTTCGCCCGCGCCATCGGGAAAATCCTGCGCCACATCCCGTCCACTGGGATTGAGCACTGTCAGGCGAAACGGTGAAGCCGCGGCCATTCGCTCGTTTCTATTCGTCCGGATCCGAGGCGGGTGGTGGAGTCGATCGCAGGATGGATTCTTCCGGGACCTCATCGCTGGGCCGCACCGCCTCAGCCCGCCGGATTTCTTTGGGCGAGCGTTGGGGGGTGGGGGTCACGGGTTCGGCGCGAAGGATCGGCTTCGTTGTTTCGGGCTCGACCCGTTCGGCTTTGAGGACAGGTTTATGCGCCGGCGTTTCGGCCGGCTCCGTCCTTGTTGTCGGGGTTTCGATCTCCGGCTGGACCGGCTCCGCTTTCAGGACTGGTTTGGTTGGATCGGGCAGGGCGCTTGTGTTTGGATCTGACGTAATCGGCGGAGTCTCCTCCGGTTTCTCGACCGGCTTCGGCTTGGTGGTGGAATGAACCGCGTTATAGGGATCGTTCTCGGCCAGCAGAACCGGTCCTTGCGGTGAGACCGCGCGGACCTGTTTCGGATCGACCGCTAGAGAGGCGCGCGGAAAACCGGACGCCGGTAAATCCCGCACGAGTCTGGACCGGATTTCGCCGTGGATGTTGCACGGCTCAGTCGGCATCTGGGTGGAGGTCGCAAGCTCAACGTAAGTTGTCCGTTTCCGCACCGTCTCCCCATTGCCCGACTTTACCTGGTCGTAGCATTTGTCGGTTGCGAGCAAACCGGAGCGCAGACAGATCTCGGCTTTCTGGATTCCCTTCGGCTCGGGGATTTGCTTTGCCGGGTAACGTTCGTTCGCGGCGTTCATCACATCCACCCAAATGGGCAGGGCGAGCTCGCTGCCGAACGCGCCCCGATAAATCTTTTGCGGTTTGTCGAACCCCGCCCAAACAGCGCAGGTGATCGAGTGATCATATCCGGCGAAAAGTGCATCGGTGAAATCGTAGGCAGTTCCTGTTTTTCCGGCGGCCGGGAATTTTTGAAGGCCGAACTTTTCGCGCGCCGCGTGGCCGGTGCCGGATTCCAACGCATCAACCAGGCAGGAATGCACTTCGTAGGCAGTTTCCGGTTTGATAACGGTCTGCCGAGCCCGGTCTTTTGGGGATTCCCAGACCACAGTGCCATCTTTCTCCTCGATCCGGTCGAGGATGTGGGGCGCGTTCGGGCGCCAGCCGCCGTTCGGAAAGATGGTGTAGGCAAGGGCGAGCTCGGCTAGCGTAATTTCGCTGCTGCCGAGGAACGTTGCAGGAAACGGTCGCAACGTGGATTTGATCCCAGCCGCCTTGCAAAGTTGCAGGACCGGATCGACGCCCACCGTCATGCCGACGCGGACCGTCGCGCCGTTCTTCGACCTGGCGAGTGCCTGCCGCGCCGTGATCGGGCCTTCGTAGCGGTTCTCTTCCGATTCCGGTCCCCATTCACCCAGAATGCCCGTCGTGCCGCCGATCATGACGGCGCGATTGTCGAGCGCGGAATCTTCGACGAGCGAGCCGGGGAATAGCCCATTCTCGAAGGCTGCCGCGTAAACAAATGGTTTGATGGCGGTGCCCGCGGGCCGGCGGGCCTGCAGCGCGCGGTCGTACTGGTTGTGCTCGAAATCGCGGCCCCCAACCAGGACCAGGATGCCCGCGGTCTGATTATCCAGCGCGATCAGGGCGCCCTGAAGGTAATCGGGCGCAACGGCCGCGTTCGGGACTGCGAGCTGTTTGGCGCTTTTGTAACGGCTCGCGTAAACCTCGTAAGTGGGATGGGTGTAACCGGGCCGTTGCTCCACTTCAGCCAAATGCCGCCGCATCGAGTCCTCGGCCACTTTCTGCAACTCCGCGTCGATCGTCGTGTGAATCCGGTAGCCTTCATTCATGGCCCGGTCCCATCCGACTGCGGCAATGACCTGTTGCCGGATATAATCGACCGCATAGGTCTGGCCCTGCGCGCTCTGCCGGCTGCCGATTACGACCTCCTCGGCCTGCGCCGTTTCACAGCGTTCACGTGAGATGAACCCGAGATCGCGCATCCGGGCGAGCGCCACGTTACGCGCATCGCGCGAAGCGTTTTTGTCTGTCCAGGGCGAAAGCTTGTTCGGACTCTTGATTAATCCCGCCAGCGTGGCGGCTTCGGCAAGCGTCATGTCTCGCGCATGTTTTCCAAAATAACCGCGAGATGCCGCTTCCGCGCCGTAGAGCCCGCCACCGAAGTAAATCCGGTTCAGGTAAAGCTCCATGATCTTCTGCTTGCCGAATTTTTCTTCGATCCGCTTCGAAAGAAAAATCTCGAGAAGCTTCCGGCGGAAGGTCCGTTCCTTGAGGGAGAAACTGTTCCGGGCAAGCTGCTGTGTGATGGTGCTCGCGCCCTGGCGAACATGGCCGGCCGTGAAATTCTTCAGGGCGGCCCGGACGATTCCGGAAACATCGTAGCCGCCGTGCTGGTAGAACTTGTTGTCCTCGACCGCCACGACGGCGTTAATCAAGTCGCGCGGTAGTTGATCGTACCCGACGGTCTCGCGGTTCTCGACATAGATTTGCCCAAACATCTTGTCATTCCGATCGAGAATCACGCTGGCGGACTCCATTTGCTCCAGCTTCGATAAATCGTAAGTGGCGGCCTGGGCGCTCATCGCGGCCGCGACGGAAAAGCCGTAGATGCCCAACCCGAGGACGAGGACGAGGGCGAGCAGGGCGGGGATGTAAACCTTCCGCTTCTTGTACCAGGGTGTAGGGAAGAACTCGACCGGCGTGGGCGGCAGATAGGAGACGGGCATGCGCGGGACGTGAATCGTTACAACGTTAAATCGTTAAATCGAAGATGAACGTATCGTTTCGGCCGCTTTTCACGATGTAACGATGTAACAAATCAACGATTTAACCGTAAAGATACCCATGCTCAGAGGCGATCAAGCACTCGCCGACCTCATCCGCGAGAAGATCCGGCGTGAGGGACCGATAACCTTCGCGGCGTTCATGGAGCAGGCGCTTTATCATCCCCAGCTCGGGTATTACAGCTCAGACCGGTGCCAAATCGGCCGGCGGGGCGATTACTTCACCAACGTCAGTGTCGGTCCTCTTTTCGGCCGAATCCTCGCCGCGCAATTTGAAGAAATGTGGCGCATCCTGGGCCAGCCAGACCCGTTTACCATCGTCGAACAGGGCGCGCACCATGGCGAATTCGCGAAGGATGTTCTCGATGTTGTGCGCCAGGACGCGCCCGATTTTTCCCGAACGCTGCGGTATGCCATGATCGAGCCGTTTCCGACCCTGCGAGCGCGGCAGGAAGAAGCATTGGCCGAGTATGCAGGGAGCGTTTCATGGCGTGATTCGCTCCAGGAACTGGAGCCCTTTTCCGGCGTTCATTTTTCCAACGAGCTCCTCGATGCCATGCCCGTCCATGTTGTTCGCCGCCGCGCTAACGGTGACTGGGAGGAAGTGCGGGTCGGAGATTCGCCGGCCGGATTTGTTTTTACTGCGGAAGGGATCGCCGACGAAAAGCTGCGCGGGGCAGTAGCGAAGAGTTCGCGCAGTATTGAGGGCGACTACGAAACGGAGATCAATCTCGCGGCTCCCCAGTGGATCGAATTGCTCGCGCAGAAACTGTCGCGCGGTTTTGTGCTCGCGGTTGATTACGGATACTCCCGCGCGGAATACCGCGCTCCCTCGCGCACCACAGGCACCTTGCAAGCTTACGCGCGGCATCGCCGGCTGACATCGCCGTTAGAAGAGATCGGATGTGCTGACATCACCGCTCATGTCGAATGGACCAGCATTGCTGAGCGGGCCGAAGAGGCTGGTTTGAAGGTCGTCGGCTTCGCGGATCAACACCATTTCATCACGGGTTTGCTGTCCGGATTAACGATCGACGCAGACCAGCGCCGCGGGTTGCAGACCCTTCTTCATCCCGAATTTCTTGGCACCCGGTTTCAATACCTCGCCCTCGGCAAAGACGTTCCCGAAAAAGGTTTGAGCGGTTATCAGTTTGCGCGCGAGCCGCGCAAATCGCTTGGGCTTTAGCACGGGACGGGCTCCTGCGCGTCCCTGGTTCCGGACAGGCAGAAGATTTCCCTCCGAAGTCTAAAAGCGCACGGTGAATTGCGTTGCGAACATGTGGACGCGCGGGCCGTCCTTTTCGTCCTGAAAACTGTACTGCACTTTCAGCTGGGTATGCGGAGTGAATCGGTAGCCCGCCGCCACTTCGGCGCGCCACAGATCGCGACCCCAGGGAGCGGTCTCTCCAAAGACGTTGGTCACGTTGTTGAAGAACTGCTGGTTCCAGCGGACCGCCCCGAATAATTGCGGCGTGAACTTATATTTCGCCTCCAAATAGTAGATAAACGTTTCCGCGTCGGTGAATCCGGGCACCTCGAATCGAGCCTCGAAAAATTCGGCCCAGAATTGCCAATGATGCCAGGCGAAACTGATGTCCTGGCCGAGGAGCTGTTGGTGGTAATCGCCGATATTCGTCCCAAAAGGCAGGGTCGGGATGGCTTCCGGACGAAAGTAGGCGCCGTCACTCGCTGAGAAACCGAAGTTCCACATTTCGTTAGGCCGAAATCCGAGGCGCCCGCTGACCGTTGGATGGTCGAATTCCATCCGGGTAATCGGCCAGGATTCCGGGCGTGACGAAAGCGCGGCGTTTTTCACCTCCGCCGCGTAATCGAACTGGCCGAGGCGTCCTGCGACGGAGAGGCCGGTGGCGTAACTCGGACCCCAGATAACCGGAAGATATTCGTATTTCTCCTCCGGCGGACCCACGCTGAGATCAGGATTGTAGGGCGCCCGGTGATCCTCGATGGCGGTCACGTTTTCGTAAGGCACCGGTGCGTTGACGAAGGGATTATCCCACGAAAGATGGCGGGGGACCCAATTGCCAATCACAGTGGAAAACTGCCCGATCTGGATATTGAGGCGGCTATCTTCCCAAGGCGTGAAGCGGAGCGCGTATTCATCCAGCCGAAGCTGCGGCCCATCGTCAGTGGGATCGAACCCGCGATCGAAGCGAGTCTGGGTAAAGAAGTAGAGGGCGGGTCCGACCTGGGCGTCGAAGAAGAGGCTGAGCCGCGGATTGAAAAGCGCGTCGCCCGTGGTGAAAATCAATCCGGGCGCGGGACCCTCGAACTGATACGCCTCCAGCTCGAGCGTGCCGCTAAAGCGCGCCCGGACGTTGTTGTCAAAAGCGCTGAAGGTGAGCGCCTCGTCGAGCCGATCGAGGAAATCCTGGGCCGGAACAGTGTGGCCGGCGCCAGAGAACAACACGAACGCGGCTACGAAGCGCAGGGTTCTCACGCGTGGTTTAGCGAGATGTCGACGGCCGTTTCCGCGGGCTGGAAACGCACTTCGAATTCCGTCCAATTTTCGTCCGAGGACACCAGGTTCAATTCTCCCCCATGGAGCCTGACCAGTTCGCGCGCAAGGTTCAATCCGATCCCGTGCCCCGCCACTTTTTCGCCGTTCGCGCCCCGGGAGAACCTTTCAAATATGTGGGGGTGCATTTCGGGAGGAATCGGCCGGCCGCTATTGCCAACGGTCAGATAAACCGACCCATTCTCGTTCCGGGCGCTGACGTGAATGGTGCCGCCCGGGCGATTATATTTGCGCGCGTTTTCCAGGAGGTTCTGCAGGATCAGAGAAGTATAACGCCGTTCCCCGGCAATGTAGAGCCCGGGCGGAACGTGGGTCTTGAGCTCGAGGCCCAGAGAATCGGGGAGCGCATCGAAATCGTCGAGCCATTCTTCCACCAGGCGGGTCAGGTTCACGGAATTGAATTGGATCTTGAGCCGCCCGGCATCCATCCGGGAAAGGAGAAGAAGATCGTCAATTACCCCGGTGAGCCGATAGGTCTGGTGGTGGAGCGCCGAAAGATCGTCATAAAGCGATGGCTCGAGATTGTCCCGGCGCAGGATCTCCTCGATCCCGGCACGCAAGACCGTGACGGGCGTCTTGAGCTGGTGCGATGCGTCGGCTGAGAAATGCTTGGAACGCTTCAGCTCTTCACTTGTGGAAGCGAGGGCCGCTTCCACGCGTTTCCGGTGTTCCAGATTTTCTTCGGAATCCACAGCCAGCTTGGCCACCGGCGCAGACAGACGCTTCGCAATCAAATGACTTGCGACGAAACCAACAAGCAGGAGCGCCCCGCCTGCCGCCACGATTTTCCAGCGTAGCTGGGCCTGGCGCGCCATCGCGTTCTTTATTGGGTAAACGCAGACTTCATAAACCGGGGGAAACGCCGAGCTCGGGTTGAGCGGCTTGGTAAAGAGGAATGACGGTTCGCCCGCGATCGTGATCTGCGAACTGCGCTCGCCCGCGCCGGGTGCACCGAGTAGGCGTGTCATCTCCTGGTCCACCGCGACGCGCACCATCTCCGGGACCGCGGGGAGGTGGAGCCATCCGTTCAGCCAGATGCCGCTCTTCATTTCATCCATCCGTTGGCTCTGAGCGATCTCGAGCGGCTTGAAGCCGATGACCAGGGCCGCGATTACTTCGCTCGTCTCCGTTGAAGTGATCGGCAACGCGATGATTTCGTCGATTGCTTCGTTGGGCGTGCCGCCTTTCCGGAGGAGGTAACCAATCTGCGGTTTTTGCGGCAACGGCTTGAGGCTTAGCTGCGCTTCTTCATCGGCTCGCAGGATGCCGACATCGGCCGGATTGGGCGGTGGCAACAAGGCCCCGGTCCGGTCCAGGAAACGATAAAAGCTCGCGCGCGGCACTCCGCTGATCTGTTCCGGCAGCGGATTGCTTTCGTCCTGCATGATATCGCGCAGCTCGTCTTTCGCGCTGGGATAGAGAAGATCGAGCGCGTTATCTTCCAGGGCGGCGTGGATCCGGGGTTTTTCCACCAGGGCCCGGCACCGTTCTGCGAGCGCGGCATAGCGCAATTCTTCCACGCTGTGGAGCGCGGCGAGCGCTGCCTGGAAATCGCGCTGCAGGTCCCGCTGGACGTCGGCAGCCGCATTCCGCTGCGCGAGGTAAAGGCCCGTCCCGGTGAGGCTGGACACCACCAGCATCATCGCGATCAGGAGCTTCGCGCGAAAACTTGCGGCTTGAGGTTTTTCCGCGCTACTCGACGGCGTCACGGGAAGTCGACATGCAGCGTCGAGCCACTCTTTAGATCAACCGGATGTTCGCGCGTGGTGCGGCTATCGATCCAGGCTTTGAGAGTGTAACGGCCGGCGGGCAGTCCGGTGAGGCGGAACCGGCCCGTCTCGTCTGTCGTGGAGAAATAGGGAGTCGCCAGGACGAGGACCAGGCCGCGCATGTGTTCGTGGATATCGCAGCGCAGCGTGACCAACCCCGCGACGTCGAAGATCTGCGACGGCACCGGACGTTCATCCGGGCGATAACGGCCGAGGTCGAAGCGTTTGGCCGGCGAGTAGGAAAAGATGTTGTGATAAGTGTCCTTTTCCAGATTCGGGAATTCGATCTTCGTCCCGACTTGGACCGGCAAAAGTGCCGGCAGGAAAGTCAGATCCTTCTGCGAGATCACCTTCGTTGGCAGCGAAGCAGATTTTGGAAAAGATCCTTCCAGATAGACCACCGCCAGGGGCGGGTTGGTTCCGAGGACGCCGCCCGTCGTGACGATTTCATAGCGCTTCGTCATCACGGGGGCGGAAAGGCCCTTGGGCAGTTCGACCCGGCCTTCCACGGTCGCTTGGGCAAAGGCGATCCGGAGGCTGCCGGCCAGGAAGATCAGGACGAGCAGAGCGCTGCGCATACAATTGATTCGTGTCAGCTAGTCCGGACGCGCAGAAAAAGTAAACGAATCTTTTCACGCGGAAGGTAACAATAGGCCGAAAACGGCCTTTTCGTGGGCCTCGGGAAGGGCCTGAACCCAGGGATTTCCCCTCGTAAATCGCATAAGTAACAGTGGCGTTACCTTTTACGGGGTCTTGCGGAATAAGTATCCCTTGATCCATCCCGCCATCCCGGTAAAAGAGCAGCCCGCACGATGAATATTCCTGGCTTCTCCCGTTTTCCTTCCGCGCTTCTGATCCTCTGCGCGGTCGCGTTCTCTGCTTCGCTCCGGGCCCAGGTGGGCAGTGACTTTACGATCATCGCGGACAGCAGCCAGCCGCAATTCCAGGGACGCGGGTTCGGTACTTATCCGTCCATCAGCGATGACGGCACGGTCGCGTTCGTCGTTGACGAGGTCGGGACTTTTCGCGCTGAACCGGGCAAGGCGCCGTTCAGGGTGGGCGGCAGCGTGACGGGCGATCCATTCATCAACAAGATTGGGGAGATTGGATCGCGCCAATATGTCAGCGCCGACCTCACGACCGAGCTCTACAAAGCTACGCCAGCGGGCCAGATCGTTTCGCTGGTGCGGAATGACGGCGAGTTTCGCTCTTTCGGCACGCCGCTTCATCTTTCGCCCGCAGGCACCGCGGTCTTCTGGGCGCGCAAGAATCCGGTCAGCCCCGGTCATTGGGGAATGTTCACTGCGGCGGGCGACGGCACGACGAGCCTGGTCGCGGATAACAAAGGCATCTTCAATGTTTTCGGCGGATCGCCCACGATCAACAGCGCCGGCACCGTCGCGTTCACCGGCTCGAAGGACGTCGTTAACAACACTTCCGAGAGCGGGCTGTATGTCGGCATGGTGGCGGGTAACGGAGCGGCCCGCACGGTCCTGACCGCTGCGGCGAGCCCTCTCTACAATTGGGACGGCGGCCCCTACATCAACGACAAGGGCCAGATCGCCTTCAAAGCCTACGAAGACAATTCCGGTGAGCCGGGCATTTTTGTCGTTAACCAGGACGGCAGCGCTCTCCGCACGATCGCGCGCGCCGCCGGCATCGGGGGCAATGGCCCTTACTCGATGTTCGACAGTCCAATCATTAATGAGGCTGGCACGGTCGTTTTTCGCGGCTACCTCGATACAGGTGAGCGCGGCATTTTTGTGGGCGCGGATCCTGTCGCGGACAAGGTGATCCAGGAAGGAGACGCGCTCTTTGGTTCCACGGCGACGAGCGTGGTGTTCCTGCGGGGGTTGAATAACAACAACCGGATCGCGTTCTATTTTACCCTGGCTGACGGACGGTCGGGAATCGCAACGGCCCGCCTGAGCATCACGGCACCCGAGCCAACTCCGACGCCGACTCCGGCCCCGGCGGCCACGCCTACCCCGTCGCCAGTCGCAACACCAACACCAACCCCGACACCGACCCCCACGCCGGAACCTTCACCGGCGGCGACGCCTGCGCCGAGCCCGACTCCAACTCCCGACCCTGAGCCAACACCAACCCCAACCCCAGTGCCTACTCCTACTCCGAGCCCGACGCCGGAAGCCACTCCAACAATTTCACCGCAACCTACCCCGACCCCCACACCTACAGCCGAACCCAGTGCGAGCCCGACTCCGACCGTTTCCCCCAGCCCAACGGTCGCTCCCACGCCAACGCCGACTCCGGCTCCAACACCGACTCCCACGCCAGCTGCGCCATCACAGCCGCTCAATATCGCCACCCGGGTTCAAGTGGAGACCGGCGAAAATGTAGCAATCGGCGGGTTTATCATCTCCGGCTCCGGCCCGAAGCGGGTGGTGATCCGGGCCCTTGGGCCATCCCTGCAGGACCAGGGCGTCGTCAATGCGCTCCCCGATCCCGCGCTCGAGCTGCATTCCGGCAACGGCGCGCTCCTCGCCAAGAACAGCAACTGGCGCGACGACCTTGATCCCGCGGTCGAGCTCGAGGCCAACGGGTTCGCGCCCAAGCACGATTTCGAAGCAGCGCTTATAGTAACGCTCTCGCCCGGGTTCTACACGGCCATGATCGCCGGCCAGAATTCGGTCACGGGCGTCGCGCTAATTGAGGTTTACGACCTGAGTGCTGACAACACAGCGCACCTCGCGAACATCAGCACGCGCGC
This sequence comes from Chthoniobacterales bacterium, assembly GCA_035536995.1. Classification (GTDB taxonomy): domain Bacteria; phylum Verrucomicrobiota; class Verrucomicrobiia; order Chthoniobacterales; family UBA10450; genus AV80. The sequence goes on from DATLNB010000032.1 coordinate 79,187, forward strand.
GGTCGTGAAGTCGAATGAATCGGTTTTGATCGGCGGGTTTATTCTGGGCAAGGGCGACGGCGCAACCACGCTCCTGGTGCGGGCCCTCGGGCCAACCCTGGCCGCGGCCGGAGTGAACAATTCGCTCTCTGATCCGACGCTCGAACTACACGATGAAAACGGCGCGCTCCTCGTCGCCAACGATAACTGGCAGGATCAGCAACGCGCAGCCATCGAGAACACTGGCATTCCACCTAACGACCCGGCGGAATCCGCCATCCTGGCCGACCTGCCGCCCGGCGCCTACACGGCCGTCGTTGCCGGCAAGGACGGCTCAACCGGCGTCGCTCTGGTCGAAGTTTATAACCTGCGTTAGTCCCGACGTCGCGCGGCCTTTAACAGGTCGAGCGCGATTTCGTGACTCGTGCCGCCTGCGTTCGATGCATTGAGAAGAACAATCGTCGTGATGTCACTGGCTGGTTCGCACAGAATCGACGCCTGAACGCCCCAAGAGCCGCCGTTCCAGCTGAAACGCCTGTCCGGGTTTGATTTCGATCGCTCGAACTGCGCGCGCTGATCACTCAGGACTTCAACCCGTCCTGCAATCACGGCATCCATGAATCTCTCCAGGTCAGTCACTGGCGCGGCGGCCGCGCCGGCAGATTGGGCCCAGGCATTGTAGTAGCGCAGCCCGGCGCTCAGGTTGGTCAGACCGTCAGCCCGAATCCGCTTTCGGCCGGCGAAAGGCGAGGGTCGCACTGAATCGCTGAGTGAGGGCCTGGCGTAGCTGTCAGCGATTTCGTTTGTAGTGAAGTCAGTCCCTTCCACTCCAGTGGCATTCATCTGCAGCGGCTCGAACAAAAGCGCCCGGTAAATCTCGTTGAGCGGCTTCTTTTCGATCTGTTCCAGAATCATCTGCAGCACCATGTATCCCGTGCTGCTGTAGGCGAACCGCTCCCCGGGCCGGCCGGTTGGTTTGTGCTCGGATTTTTTTGCGTAAGCCACCAATTCGAGCGGTGTCCACCGGCGGGCGCCGCGGTTTGGGTCGTTGAAAAGGTCTCGAAAAAAATCCGCGCCATCTTCCCCATTGAAATTATGAAGCCCGCTCTTGTGCTCGAGGAGATGGTTTACGGTGATGTCTCCGGCGTACGGAATACCGCCGAGAGTCGCGGGCGGCAGCAAGTCAATCGCGCGATCCGATAACGCGAGACGGTTCTGTTTGACCAGCTCGATCACGGCCGCGTAGGTCATCATTTTCGTAAGGCTCGCCAGGCGAATCGGACGGGTGAGTGTCATCGCGGTCTTCGTTTCGACGGATGAGGCGCCTGCACTCCCGCTCCAACGGAGTTCTCCGCGCCGGACATGCGCCTGCACACCGGGGACGCCTTTCTTGACGGCGCCCTCGATGAGATCCTGGTAAGCGCTGTCGCTTGGAGAGGCCGCGGGACAGATCGCGGCGCACGCGACCGAACAAACCGCGCCGATAACTCTGCCCAGACTCAATTGAGACTACTCCGTCCGCAGCGCCACCATTGGGTTTACCCGCGTGGCGCGCCGCGCCGGCACGAAGCAGGAGACGGCTGCGACCAGAGTGAGCAAGCCGGCGACGACGAGATAAAGGAAAGGGTCGATCGGCTCCACTTTAAAGAGGAAGTTTTGCATCGCGGAGGCGAGAAGGACGCCGAGCAGGAGCGCCGCGGCCCCGATCCCGACAAACAATCCAATCGCCAGCTGCCAGGCGCCCTGTTGCATAACCATGCCAAAGATGCGTTTCGCATCCGCGCCGAGGGCCATGCGAATTCCGAATTCCTGGGTGCGCTGATTGACGGAAAAACTCATCACTCCGTAAAGACCGACGGCCGATAAGACGAAGGCGACGCCGCCGAAGATCGTGAAGAGGTTTGCGGTCAGGCGGTTCACCCCAAGGATTTCGTCGTGCAAACGCGCTGGGGTGCCGGCGAAATAGGTTGGCAGATTGGAATCCAATTCGGCGATGGCTTTGCTGAGGACCGGACCCATGTTCTCGGCGTTCTTCCCGCCCTGCGGCCGGACGACGATGGTGCAGAACTGCGGAGCCGGCGTAGACGCTAACAATGGAACATAGAAGCCGACGCTGTCCCGCTGCGCATTGAAGGGGCCCTGCATCAGCATATCAGGAGCGACACCAACGATGGTGCGCCATTCTAGCGGCTTTGCTCCATTGTGGAGCCGCACCTGGTGACCGATCGCACTTTGGCCGGGAAAATGTTTGCGCGCGAAACTGGCGTTCACGATCGCCACGGGCTGTTTCGCATCGGAATCTTCGATAGTGAAATCGCGGCCTTCCAGCATCTTCAGCCCCAGGGTCGTAAAGTAGCTGTCCGAGACGGATTCCCAGTTGTCCTGCGGCCGGTCGCGGTCGGTCTGATAGGTTTTGCCGTCTATTTCGTAGGGCGCATTGGGCGCGAACGTCATCCGGAATCGATCCGTCATGGCGGCATTTTCGAAGGCCGGATTGGAACGCAGTGTTCTCAGGGCGCGAACGAAGAACTGGCGCTTGGCGTCGTCGGTCGGGTAATCGCCTTCCATCAATCCCATGCGGGCGCTGTAGACGGCGTTCTCATCGTACCCGTAATTTTGCGAGGTCTGGTTGCGGACTGATTTGATCTGCAGGGTTGCGCCGATAAGCAACGCGGCGGTTAAGGCGATTTGCCCGATGACCAGCATTCGCGTGATCACATTCACGAGGCGGCTGCTGTTGCCCCGGCCGCCTTCCTTCATGACTTCGGCCGGATTGGCTCGCGCGCTCAGGAAGGCGGGGATAAATCCGGAGACAAGGGTTGCGAACAATGTGATGCCGACGGTGAACAAGAGCACTTTGCCATCGATCGTGAACTTTACCCAGTAAGGCAGCGGGAACGGCAGCGCGTTTGTGGATCGAACCAGAAGGGCGACGCCCCACTGCGCGAGGAGGACCCCGAGCACCGTGCCCAATGCGGCGACGAGAAAGCTTTCCGTCAGCATCTGCCGAAGAAGACGCCAGCGTGTCGCCCCGAGCGCACCGCGGATGGCGAGCTCTTTCGCGCGCAAAGCGCCCCGGCCAAACTGCATGTTCATTACGTTCACGCACGCGATGACCAGGACGAGAAGGACGGCGCCGAGCATCGCGTAGACGGTCCCGCGCAATTGCGGACCGACGAACGAGTTCAGCAACGGCTGGACGTTCGCTGAAGTCAGATCTTTGTTTGTTTTTGGGTTGTCTGCCGCGATTCGCTTCGCCAAGGCGACGAATTCCGCATTCACCTGGTCGAGGGACACTCCATCCTTCAAGCGTCCCATCACGGCCGGTGCGCCGCCCGCCGACCGGGCGTCATCGCGTGGCCGGACTGGAAATTCATTGTAGAGCGGCACCCAGAGTTCTTCCGCCTGGGGGAACTTGAAGCCCTGGGGCATTACGCCGATGATCGTCGCGGCTTTGCCGTTGATCCGGATGTTCGTGCCGACAATGTTTGGATCCCCGCTGAAGTCGCGTTTCCAGAGGTCGTAGCCGAGGATCGCCGTTTTTTCTGCGCCCGGCTTGTTGTCGTCTGCAGTAAAATCCCGGCCGATGATTGGCGATACGCCAACGATCCGGAAGAAATCCTCGGTCACGTAGCCGCCGGTCAAGCGCTGAGGGTTGTTCCTGTGGGTAACATTGATGGTCGAGCCGTTGATGTAACCCGCCATGAGCGCAAAGGATTGCTGGCCTGCCTTCAAATCCTCGTAATCCTGCGCAGTAGGTATGTTGCCGTTCCCGAAATTATTCCGCCGGTCCGTAGCCTGGGGGTCGATCAGACCAACGCTCACCAGTTGTTCCGGATGGCTGAAGGAAAAGCCGCGGAGCACAAAGGCGTTTACGACCGTGAACTGAGTCGTCACGCCGCCGATACCGAGGGCCAGAACGATCGCGGCCAGGATACAGAACGTTTTCTCCTTGAGCAGGACGCGGCAGCCGACGCGAACGTCCTGGCGAAAAGTTTCGAGGATCATAATGGGAGTAGGGTTGGATTAGGGACGTTGAGAAGCGCTTCCAAGATGGGATGCCGTGACCGGCTCGAATGGATTCAAGAAACAGGCAAAGGGCCCCGCGCCGCCGTCGTGCACACTTAACAAACGCCGCCCTTGCGGAGATTTGTTTGAGCCAGAGGCAGCGTTACTCGATGGCATAGAGCGCTCCATCCGTGCTGCCGAAATAAACCACACCGTTCTGGATCAACGGGGTTGAGAAAATCGCGCCGATATTGAACTGGCGTTCCGTCGAGACGGTGGGCGCCTCACGCCAGCTCGAGTAATAGAGCATCGGGCTATTGAATTTCCGGTCCGCCGTCAGGACCCAGCCCTTGTTCTGTTTGGACGTCTCCGTCTGGTATTCCCAAAGCGGCTCGCCTGTTTTGAGGTCGCGCGCCTGCAACGTGCCATTCAGCACTCCGATAAGGACGACGTCGCCAGCCACCACTGGCGAGGAAAACATGTAGGCTTTGTCCTCCTTTTTCAGGAGTTCCTTCCCGGTGCTGGCCTCGGCGATCCGAAAAAGGCTTGAGTCCGAGGTTGCGAATACCACTTTGCCAGGACCGCGGGCGACACGATCACCCAGCTCAGGTCGTTAAAGATTTTCCACCTCTCTTTCCCCGTCGCCGCATCGAGCGCGTAGAGATGCGCGTCCCGGCAGCCGACATAGACCACACCCCCGACGACCGCGGCTGAGGACTGAAATCCTACCTGGTTGTGGATAACGGGATCTTCGCCGCCGTGGAAACGCCACTTCTCTTTCCCGGTCGGAGCATCAACCGCGTAGAAATAACTGTCCCAGCTGCCGACGAACAAAACGCCGTCGGCGTAAGCCGGCGAAGCGTGAATCACGTCGCCGGTTTTGAATTTCCATTTCAAATCGCCCGTGCCGGCGTCGAGCGCGTAGAGGTGTCCGTCCCCGCTCCCGAAATAAACCGCCCCTTGCGCGACCACCGGGCTGGACAGAAAAACATCGAACTGGTCCGGGATCGTCTGGCTCTTCGGTTGAAGGCCGTGAATTCCTTTGGCCTCAAAACGGCGTTCTCCTTCGGTCGCGAACTTCCATTTGATCGCGCCGGTCTTCGCGTCGAGCGCGTAAAATTTTCCGTCGTAACTGCCCGCGTAAACGATGCCGTTCGCAACCGCAGGAGTGCATGGAGCAGGCCCGCCGGTTGTCCGTTTCCAGAGTTGGCGGCCTGTCTCGGAATCGACTGCGTAGATGTTCCCGTCGTCGCCGCCGAAGTAGAGAACTTGGCCTGCCGCGACCGGGGACGACATGATCCGGTCGCCGGTTTGGAATTTCCACTTTACCCGATGGAACTGCCGCGGCGCCTTTTCCGTTGAAACACCGGTATGCGCGGGATCGCCGCGGAACATTGATTGCCCATGCATCGACAAGGCCGCTGCGACAGCGCCAAGCAGAATGCCGACGCGCAGAATGCCTATCCAAAAGCGTTTCATGGGGTGCGCCGCAAGACCAACGCTGCCTCCAGCGGCCCCTGGCTCACCGTCCCTTTGATTTCGCCGGCTTCTTTATTGAACCGGCCTTCGAACGTGATCCCGAACTCGTCGGACTTTACCGTGAGAAAATTCTCGTCCTGCGTCACCAGGCTGACCGGCACATTGTTGACCTTCTTGCCGACAATGGTGAACTCGACACCGGCGCCTTCCGCTCCGCGATTTGAAAACTTCACCGTCGCGTGGCGCGCGTAGCCCATCATCTCGTAGTCGCCCTTCCACTCGCCTTCGATCTCTTTGGCGACCGTCGTGTTCCGTGGCGGCAGCTCCACTTGCGGCGGCCCGGTCTTCTCCAGAACGAACGGCGCGCTGTTGCCGCCCTGGTTCAGGTTCCCGGTGAAACGACCGTCCGCGGTTAATTGCCCTTTCAGCTCGGCTCGCCCGGCGCGTTCGTCGCCAAGGGCGCTTTTGATGGCAAACGCGATGGCGTTGCCCTGGATATTCAGATCGGCCAGCGGCGCGCCTTTCACGCCGAAACCGGGAATGATGATTGAGCCCGCCCAGTTACTGCCGCTCTCCGCCGAGAGATCGACGATCAGTTTGATCTCACGCCCCGGAATTTGGGCGAAGCCTTCCCAGCGGCCGGCCGCGTTCTCAGCAGCCGCGCAAACGGCGGCGGACGCGAACAGAATGGCGGCGAATAATCGCAACGAAGTTCTCCGAACTGCGTTGAGAATTAAGCGTGGTAAACTGTCTTCGCGGCTTGCGGCGCCTGATTGTCAGCGAACGTGACCGGTTGCTGCACAGCGGTCCAGATCGAGACGAGCGCACTGACGACGAGGGCGAAATAAACAGCTCCTTCGAAAAGGCTGCGTTCCTTTTCCTCGGAGCGAACGATCAGGGCGTAGGTGGATTCGAAGTCTTGAGTGGAGTGGGTGTTGTTTTTCATAGGGTTGATTTCCGGTTGACGTCCCATCCTATTGCAATGGCCGTGCCACGCCTTTCGCATAAGTCGTAAACGACACGACGCCAATGACTTGCCCGAACACATCATTGACGTGTCGTTAGGCGGAACGTTTCGCGCCCGGGATTTTTCGTTCCGAATTTGGGACACCTTCCGACGTAAAAAAAAGCGCAGAGGCTTTTACACCCCTGCGCTTTGAATTTACCGAAACCGGCGGAATTACATGTAGTTCAACGCGCCGCAACGCCAGCAGGTGAACCAGCGCCAGTTGCTGTGCACGTAGTTCCCCGCGCCGTCATTAAAGCACGTGTAGAGCAGGGTGCGGCGGCGACCGCCCACTTCACCCGCATCCTCTTTTTCGACTCCACTTCCACCCTCTTGATCGGGTTTCTTTCCAGATTTTTCGTCAGCCATAACTTTCCTTTCTTGTGTTGTTTTTTTGCTGCCACTTCATTCGTTTCGTGGCCGCGGACTGGCAGTTATGCCGATTGCCGGCACCGGAAGCAAGTCCGCAGTCACTTCGAATTTCATCTTGTGAGAAGCAGACGTTCCGTCTTTCAGGAATTCCGAAATTGTTTGTGCTCGCGGATCGATTTTTCGAACTGCGGCCGGTCGGAAGCTCCGACGTCGGGCGGGAATTTGGCCGTCGAGCGGTCCCATTTCGCCAGCCAATCGCGCGAAAGAAAATCACGCTGCGCCCGCTTTGGATGGCTCGCGGCCAACGGGGTTAACGCGATTGTTGTTTCAATTTTCGGCCCGGCATTGCGGCCCCGCGCTACAAAAAAGCCCGCCGCGAGGAGTGCCGCGCGGTTCGCGGTCGAGCAGGTGTAGGTAAACAGCTCGACGTCTTTGGCCCCGCAGATCTCAAATAGTCGGCGAAAGGTCGGGAACGCCCAAAGCCGGCCGGAAGTCCGGGACGAAAACATGTCGTAAAAGACGAGATCGGGAGCACTCTGGGCGTCTGACATCCGTTCGACAAAATCGCCAGGGATGAGTGTCCAGGTGAGGTTCGGGACCGACTTTGATCTCCAATGGCCATGCTCGAGCAGAGCGGCCGGCGCTTCGTGGGCGAGATAGGGAAATTGCTCAGGATGCCGAGCCGCGAGACGAAGCGAGTCGAGGTCGTTTTCAAAGCTAATAATGCAGAGCGCGGCCGCGATTCCGGTCGCGGCCACTTCTTCGCAACACGCTATCGCAGCCATCGCATTCGCGCCGGCGCCGAGCCCGACGTCCCAAAGCACCAGTTCGCCCGCTGCGTCTTGATCTCGCAGACGCTGGGCAAGATGCGCCTGTTCTACATAAATTCGCCGCGCCTCTTCCAGCGGCGCCGTCCGTGAATGCATGATTTCGCCGGAGGAAATCTGCCGAATGCTGGCGAAGCCTTCCCAGGCCTGGTGGATCTCATAGTCGCCGAGCGCGCGCGCTCCGGGAGCGTTCGCATCGTCCGGGGTCCCGGCGCCTTTGGAAATCTCCGCTTGTTTTTGTTTCACGGTTGCAGTTGATGTGTTCGGCCCCAAACCAACATCAACCAAAGCATCATGAAACGTATTATCCTTACTTCGATTCTCGCGGTTGCCGCGTTGGCCATTGCTCGGGGCGATCTTGAACTGCCCGACGTTAGCCAGCTTGCGATTGTTAAACAACGGGTCGGCCTTACCGACATCACCATCAATTATCACCGCCCCCTGGTCAGCGGTCGCAAAATCTGGGGCGGCCTCGTCCCCATGGGCGAAGTCTGGCGCGCCGGGGCGAACGAGAACACGACCATCGAGTTCAGCAGTGATGTCTCCGTCGAAGGCCAGGCCCTGCCCAAGGGTATCTATGGGTTGCACATGATCCCGACAGCTGATGCCTGGACGGTGATCTTTTCCAAAATGGCGACCGCCTGGGGAAGCTACACTTATAATCAGTCGGAAGACGCCCTTCGTGTCACCGTGAAACCGCGGGCAGGCGAAATGGAAGAGGCGCTCGAGTACGAATTCGAGGACGTCACCCCGGACGGCGCGGCGGTTGTGATGAAGTGGGAAAAGCTCGCCGTTCCTTTCAAGGTGGGAGTCAGTCCCGAAGCGACCGTTGGAAACATCCGTGGGCAGATGCGAGGCCGCGCTCAATACGAATGGGAAGCCCCGAACCAGGCGGCGCAGTTCTGTCTGAGCAAGAAGATCGCGCTCGAAGACGCCTTGAAGTGGGTCAACCTCTCGATCCAAAACGAAGAGCGTTTCGAGAACCTTTCAACCAAAGCCGACGTCCTCAAGGCGATGAACAAGCCCGACGACGCGAAGAAGACCTGGGAGCAGGCCATCGCCAAGACGACTGCTGTCCAGCTTTACTCTTATGCGCGCCGCCTTCAGTCCGAGAAAAAGGACGCGGAAGGACAGGAAATCCTCAAGGAGGTATCGAAGCGTTATCCGGAGACGCCGTTTGGCCATCTCGCCAACGCGCGATTGAAATCAGCCGGTGGCGATTTTGACGGGGCCATCGAGGACGCGAAGAAAGCGCAGGGCGTCGCCATTTCCGAGCAACAGAAGAAGAACATCCAGCTGTTGATCGAGCGGCTCCAGGCAAAGCAGGACATCAACAAGTAAGCAGCGCCCCTCGCGACTTTCGCGAACGGGCTTGCGCTCGTGGGGATGGCAGGGTAGCGCCGATGATGTTTCGTCCCGTTAGGAGTGGCTCCATGCTGGTTCTGATCGCGGCGGCGACTGCCGTGTGCAGCGCGGTCGAGCCGGCGCGCGTTTTCCCGACTCAAATGAATGCGGCGGAAATCCAACTCGGAATCCAAAAGCTCGACGTCCTCGGGCGCGTCCTCTACATCGCCGCCCATCCGGACGACGAGAACACGAACCTGATGGCGCTGTGGTCTAATGGGGCTCTTTACGACACCGCCTATCTTTCCGTTACGCGAGGTGACGGCGGGCAGAACCTGATCGGCGCCGAGCTGGGCGAACGCCTCGGCGTTATTCGGACCCACGAGTTGCTCGCCGCACGTCGCCTTGATCGCGGCCGGCAATTCTTTACTCGCGCGGTCGATTTCGGATTCTCGAAAAGCGCGCCCGAAACCCTCCGCATTTGGGATCGGGAGAAAATCCTGGCGGATGTCGTCTGGATGATCCGGAAATGGAAGCCGGACGTGATCGTCACCCGTTTCAGTCCCGAGGACGATAAGACGCACGGTCATCATACTGCCTCGGCCATCCTTGCCCGTGAAGCCTTCGCCGCCGCGGCCGATCCGAAACGTTTTCCGGAACAACTTGCCTACGTCGAGCCTTGGAAAGCGATCCGGCTGGTTTGGAACACGTCACCGTTCTTTTTCCAAAACCGGAATCTGCCGTTCGATCCGGCCGGTTTGACCATGCTGGAAGCCGGCGGCTTCAATCCCTTGCTCGGCAAAGCCTACACCGAAATCGCGGCGGCGAGCTTGAGCATGCACAAAAGCCAGGGGGTCGGGAGCCCGCCACGGCGCGGCGCGCGCAAGGAGTATTTCAAACTGCTCGAAGGCGCGCCGATGACGAACGCTTTATTCGCCGGCGTCGATACGACGTGGAAACGGGTGGAAAAATCCGAGCCGGTCGCAACGAAGATCAAGGAGATCATCTCCACCTTTGCTCCATCCGATCCCGCCGCCTCAGTCTCCAGGCTTCTCGAACTGCGGAAAGACCTCGTCGCGAAAAGTGGAGGGACGGCCGCCGTGCCGTCCCCAACGAAGAACCCCGGCGCGCCGGTCCCGCCCCACGACACCTGGTTCGCAACGAAGCTGGGCGAGGTCGATGCCTTGATCGCGGCCTGCCTTGGCCTGCACATCGATACTACTACCACGGCCGCGGTCGTTTCCGGCGGGCAGCCGCTGCCGATCAAACTCGAAGCGATCAACCGCTCCAAAATCCCCGTGCAATTGCTTGAGGTGCGCACTCCCATTTCGGGAGAAGAACTGAAGCTCGACGTCCCGCTCCCCCAGGACCAATTCGTTTCGCAAGATCTCGCGCCCACCCTCCCGAAGGACATCGTCACGACCCAGCCTTACTGGCTCCGCCAGCCTGCCGTGGCCGGAACTTTTGTCGTCGACGACCAGACGTTGATCGGTCTTCCGGAAAACCCATTCGCGTTTCCCGTCGAGGTAACGGTGCGCGTAGCCGACCAGGAATTGCGCTATCTGCTCGACACCAAAAACCGAAGCGTCGATCCGGTCATCGGCGAAGTCCGGCAAAACCTCGTCATCGCCCCGCCGGTTTTCGCGAATCTCCAAAACTCGGTTTTTGTTTTTGCGGACGAGAAGCCAAAGACCGTCCAGGTCCGCGTCTCGGCTTCCGCTGGTCCCGTCCAGGGCGAGCTCCGCCTGGAGGCGCCTAACGGCTGGCGGACTGAGCCCGCTTCGGTGCCGGTTGATCTCAAGGCGGCTGACGCCGAATCGTTCGCGACGTTCACCGTTCATCCGCCGCGGAACGCAGCCGAGGGCAGCTTACGCGCCGTCGTTAAAGTGGGTGGCCGGGACTACGCGTTTGCCCGGGAACGCATTTCCTATCCGCACATCGGCATTCACATCCTGATGCCGCCGGCCGCGGCAAAAATCGTCCGCGCCGATATTCGAAAGAGCGGCGAATCGATCGGTTACATTCCCGGCGCAGGCGACGACGTCCCGCAGAGCCTTCAGCAGATTGGCTACAACGTGAAGCTGCTCGATAGCGGGGACATCAATGCCGAAAACCTGAAGCGCTACGACGCCGTGGTCATCGGCATTCGCGCCTACAATACCCAGGACCGGATCGGTGACTGGCAACGTGAGCTGCTCGCCTACGTCAATGGCGGAGGCGTCGTTGTCGCCCAATACAACACCACGGGGGATCTGAAAACGAAACAGATCGGCCCGATTCCATTCGAGCTTTCGCGGGACCGCGTCACCGATGAAAACGCCGAGATTCGGATTTTGGCGCCCGATCATCCGGTGCTGAAGGGACCAAACAAGATTGGTCCCGATGATTTCAACGGCTGGGTCCAGGAGCGCGGGCTCTATTTCCCGAACAAGTGGGATGCGAATTGGACCGCGCTCCTTTCGTGCAACGATCCCGGCGAGAAACCACTCGATGGCGGTCTGCTCGTCGCGAAATCCGGCAAGGGATATTTCATTTACACCGGCTACGCGTTTTTCCGCCAGCTCCCCGCCGGCGTTCCGGGCGCGTATCGCCTATTCGCCAACCTGGTTTCAGCACGCGACGCGAAATGAACACCAGATGCTTCCGTCGCCCCTGTTCAGGGGCTTTCCCGTGTCCGGATCGCACTCCCGGGGTTCCGCTTCGCTCCACCCCGCGCTCTATTCCGTCGCCCCCGTCCGGGGGCTTCGGTTGCGTAGAGTATAGGTGGGAACGTCGGGTCCGGTGTTTTGCTTCTGGTACTCCGCTGCGCTCCATCTCGCGGTTTATTCCATCGCCCCCATTGGGCGGTCTGGAGCGCCAGAGGCGCGGAGGATTAAAGCCCGGAGTGAAGCGCAGCGAAACTCCGGCTAATAACCCCTGTAAGAACACGGAACCCCTGACAAGGGGTGACGGAACACGGTCACCGGTAACGCTCATCGAATCGGAGACCATGCGCCCCCAGCATCACCTTGAACTCGTCGAGAAAAGATACCGTTCGATGATGTTCTTCCTGCCGCTCGATGTAACGGCGGACCTTCGGAACTTGCGATTCGCTAACGGTGAACGCAGCGTAACCTTCCTGCCACGCAAAGGCGTTGCATTCCGGGAACGTTTTGGAAATCCAG
>DATLNB010000033.1:0-16960 GCA_035536995.1 Chthoniobacterales bacterium
GAGCGCGGCACCCACGCAACCTTGCTCGAGCTCGGGGGAAAATACGCGCGGCTTTGGGAGCAAAGCTTTCTGGAGAAACCGGCCGAGGTGGAAGAGGGCCCGGAAGACCCTGCGCCGGCGATGGAGCACCCGATTCCGGAAGAGACTGCCGACGCGGTTTAGACTCGGCAACGCCCAAGGGCGCTTCGCAGAGCGAAGCGGCTACAAGCGGCAGCAGCGGAAACTCACGTGGCGCTCTGAGCAAGCTCCCGATATTGCTGTTCCAAGGCGCGGTAACGCTCCTCAGCTTCATGCAAGGCACGCCGCTCCTCGCGAAGGGCCTGCTCCAGGTCGCGGATACGGTCCTCGGCATTGATCGACATTCCAGAAGCGGCCGGCCCGAGCGCACCGAGATCATGCGATGCACTTCCGATTGCGACGGTCTCTCCAGGCAGCGTGACCGCGAGATCGGCGATCCTTTGGCGCGTCCCGTCACAGGTGTTGATAACAAACGTTTCGCCGCTGACTTCGCCCAACCGGAGGAATTCCTGGATGGCGCCCAGCGTCGTCGGTCCGTAAAAGCGTTCCGTCGTTACCTCAACCAGCCAATCCATGCCCAGTTCCGGCAACATCGGCGCTTTCACCCAGGTCAGCTGGTCGGTCGAGACGACATCGTGTGGCGCGACCTGCGCGGAGGACGCCCAGCGGGAAAGTTGCGCGAACGGGAGCGGCCCGAAAATGTTGCCGTCTTCGTGCTTGCAGAGGAACCACTCCTGCGCGGCCGCGGCCTCCATGACGCAGTTAGCCGCTAGGCGACGGCGAAGCTGCAGGAGAACTGGTCGAGGACGGAATCTGAATCGTCTGGCCGATCTGCAATTTCCGATCGTTCTCGATGTGGTTGAACTTCTGCAATTCTTCCACCGTCACGTGATGCATCTTGGCAATGGAGGTGAGGGTTTCGCCCTTGGCCACGACATGGCTGTTGCCACTCTGCGCGGTGGGCTTCGGCGCCTCGGTCGTCGCGGCCGCGGTCGTAGTGCTGGACGGCGCGGGCGCCGGAGTTTCGCCAATCATTACGCCCGGGCGGGTCTTGGCCAATTGTTGTTCCAGCTTAAGTATCTGTTGCGACAGCGTGTCGATCTTGGCGTTCTGCTCCTCGATCTTTTTCGTCAATGCCTCCAGCGCTGCCTTCTCTGATTTGTCGCCCTGGCCCGAAGCCGGGTGGCAAAGAAAAATCGCGAAAAACAGGGCGACCGAGCCGGTTACGAAGCGATGCATCGGGAGGCAGTCTGGCATTTCCAGGAGGCGCAGGCAAGCACCTCGCGAGGCGGCCAGCTTGCCTTTCGAGGAATAATCTCTAGCTTTTTCGGATGCCTGAGCGCGTGCAAAAGCCACCCATGCCCTGGGGGCCGAAGCAGGGAGAGGGCGGCGAGGGCCCCCGTTCGCCGGACATCTCGCGGCCGGACACGCGGGACTTGCTCAAGAAGATGCGCAAGGTGGACCCGAACCAGTCCAAACGCTATCGCCAGCGCACGGGCCAGTGATGGAACCGGGAGGCGGCGGTGGTGACGATTTCGTCGGACTGCTCCGGCGTCTGGGCCACATGGGTCCGGTAGGGCCGACAGGGCCTGTGTCTTCCGACTCGAAATTCTCGCAAACGCAGGCAACCACAATCCTCGCCTTTAAGTTCCAGGGCGGGGTCCTCGTCGCCGGAGACCGGCGCGCGACCGCGGGCAACACCGTGGTTTACGATCGCGCGGACAAGGTGCTCGAGATCGATCGCCATTCGATCATGGCAATCGCGGGCGTGCCCGCCACGGCCTGGGAAATGGCGCGCGTCCTCGAGCATTCTTTCCAATTCTTCCGGCGCACCCAATTGCAGGAAATGAGCGTGGACGGAAAAGTGCGCGCGCTCTCGAAATTGTTGCGGGATAATTTCGGCTTCGTTCTCCAGGGCGTCGGCGTTGTCGTCCCGATTTTCGCGACTTACGACGCGGGTTCCGATCCGGCAGCGCGCCTTTATTTTTATGACGCGATGGGCGCGCAATTCGAAGTCGCCGATTATGCAGCGACCGGGTCGGGTTCTCCGGCCGTGCGCGGCATTCTCTATTATGAAAACAACTGGGGGAAAAAACCCCTGGCGAAATTGAGTGAAGACGAAGCGGTCACGGTGGCGCTGCGGGCGCTCGATACAGCGGCCGAATCAGACACCGCGACGGGCGGAGTGGACCGCAACGCCCGGATTTTCCCGGTGATCAAGGTCGTCTCGAAAGAAGGCATTACGACGTTACCGGAGAAACAAATCGCGGCGGTCTTCAAACGGAGCGTGGCATGACCGAAGAGCCTTACCGCTGGGTCGAAGCGATCGCGAACCGGGCCGAGTACATCGAGACCCAGCTCGCGGCGGGCAGCCCGATTGTTGCGCTCGGATATCGCGACGGAATTCTTTTTCTGACCCTGGGTCGGACGCGGCAAAAGCTCTTCGAGATTTACGACCGGATTGCGATGGGAGCGATCGGTCATCCGGGGGACATCGAGCGGTTGCGGATGGCGGCGATCGAGCTGGCCAGTGCCGAGGGTTTCACCCGTTCGGCAGCGGATGTTTCGTTGCGCCGGCTCGCGCATTATTCCCTGAGCCCGGTTTTGAAAACAGCGTTCGAACAGGTTTACGGTGCTCCCTACCTGGCGCGTCTTCTCTTTGCCGAGATTGGGGCCAAACAGGAAAACGACCTGTTTCTCCGGCTTGAATACGATGGCGCGATCGCAACCAACAGCACCGCCTTCGCGCAAACCCGGCAGGACTTCGGCGCACTCAGTGGGACCAGGGCATCGACCGAGCTGATGGAGAAATATCTGGCTGAGGAACATGCAGCGGGCGCTACTTTCGAACGCGCCGTTAAACTCGGCCTCGATGCCTGGACGGTGGGACATCTCGCCCTGGGCGAAGCTGGTGTTACAGAGCTGCCCGGCAAAGAAAAGATCGCCACGGAACGGAAAGACCGTTTGCGCGGAGGCGGCATCGAAGCAGCTGTCCTGGAGCGCGACGAAAAGATCGCAATTCGTTATCGAGCATTGGAGCGGGAGGAAATTCGAAGCGTTTTGGGCGATTAAACGTCAAATGAATCTATGCTCCCGCAAAGGCAACGCAGACGGAGAAGCTACCGCTCTGCCGTGTCGTGGCTCGGCCTGGTCCTCATGGCCGCATCGTTTACCTGGCTCTCGGTTACAAGCGTTCCCCGGCATGCCAAGCCGAAGGACCTGACCCGCGCTGACAGCGACACGCCCTTCGGCATTGTCATTATCGATCCCGGCCACGGCGGCCAGGACTCCGGAACGATCAAGACCGGGATGGTTGAAAAAGATCTGACTCTCGATGTCTCCCAGCGCGTCGAGCGGCTCCTCCAGCAGCGGGGCCTCGTGACGGTGATGACCCGCATGGACGACAGCTACGTTTCGCTCCAGGACCGGGCCAACATTGCCAACAACCAGCCCGCTTCTGTCTTCGTGAGCATCCATTTTGACGACGCCGGACGCCCGGCGGCCAGCGGCATCGAAACTTATTATGCGGCCCACCCGATCTCAGTGCCGGGCCAGATTGCGTCCTGGCTTCCTTTCTTACAGCGCGCTTCGTCCGAACCGCCGAACCTGGAAAGCCAAAGCCTCGCCCGGTTCATCCAGGAAGCCCTGATCGCGCATACCCAGGCCGTGGACCGAGGGACACGGCCCCAGCAGTTCTTCGTTATTGCAAATGTGCGCCATCCCGCCGTGCTCGTGGAAGGCGGATTCCTGACGAACAAGGACGACGTGCTGAAGCTGGGCAACGCCGATTATCGCGAACAAATCGCGACAGCGATCAGCGCAGGAGTGTTACAATACCGCGACGCCCTTCAGGCGAAAGAAACGCCGCTGACCGTCGACCTTCAAGCCAGTGAATAGGGCCGAGGCCGGGGGCGTCCAAGCAACAAGCACATGAACCGGAAAATTTTGGTGGCCGCTCTTTGCCTCGTGGCCACGTGCACTGCGGCGTGGGCTGACCAGGCCGTCCAGTCCGCCCAGCAAAAGCTGAAGGACCAGGGATTTTACTACGGCGAGATCAACGGTCAAAAAGATGCCGACACCACGGCAGCGATTCGGCGTTACCAGATTCGCAACGGCCTCCAAATCACGGGGGAACTAAACGCCGAAACGCAGCAGTCTCTGGGGCTCGCTTCCAAACCCGCGGCCACACCGAAGCCGCGCCCGGCCCAAACTCCGGGTCCGACCCCGCCCCCGGCGTTCCTCCAGGAAACCCCCGCGCCGACGATTGCGCCCGGCCCGCGCTCAGCGCCGCCGCAAGACGATCTTGAAGAAGAAGATGAGGAGGCGGAGGACGACGGCGAGCTCGGACCCGAGCTAGACACGCCGAACCAGCCACGGGTCGAGACCCGGACACCGTTTGCAGCCACTCCCTACGAAACGGCGCCGCCGCAGGTCCAACAGGAAATCGTGGTCCAGGCGCAAATGCGCCTGTTCCGTCACGGTTATTACCGCGACGAGATCGACGGCTTGTTTGGGCCCGCGATGGATTTTGCGCTTCGTAATTACCAGGCGCGGTTCGGTCTCGCACCGACCGGGCGTCTCGACGTCGAAACGCTTGCCTCTTTGAATCTCCTGCCGGAACAGCGGGTCACGCGTTATCCACGGCATCCCCGGCGATTTGCCCCGCCATGGGCGCGGCGAGGCCCCGGCCCCGAACGGATTTATATTCCGCGCTGAACTGTCAGCCCTTCACATTCTCAAACTCGACGGACTGTAATTCCGCGAAGACCGCCCCGACAAAAACCTGGGCTTCGATTCGAAGAAGAAGCCGATCCGCGTCATCCGAGAGCCAGGCGGTGGCGCGTCGAAATTTCCGATGGGGCTGAAGCTGGCCGTCTTTGATCCGGTTCAACTGCAGATCGAACTTGATCGCATTGAATTTGCCCGCCGGAACGGTGACGCGTTCCCGGCCGAGCACGGTGACAGTTGCGAGATAGGGCGCCGTCGCCGGGTAAACTACGATGCGATGAACGTTGCGCTCCTGCATTGGCTGGCTGCGGAAATAGAGAAGGGCCGACTGCAAATCGAAGAGGCGCGGAAAATCGTAGCGCTGGATCTTTGTCCCCTTCCCTGGAGTTTCGGTCACCTTTGAGACGACGCCTTCAGGTGAAAAAGATAATTCGGTCAGCCTGCGCTCACCGCGATCGTTCTCGAGCTGCCGGACGGTCACGGGGCGGAGGCTCGACGCGTCGATGATCGACGTGTGAGTGCCGTCGAACTTCCAGAGCGCGCGAACGAGCCCGATGGTGCGCGCGGACACATCCAACTGCAAACGATCGCCGCCAGTCTTGCTGAGCTTCACGTCCGCCGTCGCGCCCGGAAATCCGCTCCAGCCGAAACCGTAACGCGCATGCATTGGGCGCGGGTTGGGAAAAACGGGCGGGGCTGACGAGGTCACGGTTGATTCCCATGACGCGGCCTGCGCCGCTGCAACCACGAAGGCGCAAGCCGTGAAGATAGAACTTTTTTTCAGGCGCATCTTCACCGCTGCAAGCCGCCGCCGCTGGTTGGTGAGCTAAGCGTTGCAGTCATATCGAACAAGGCGTTCGGGGCACAAAAAAACACGCGGTGAGGCCGCGTGTTTTCTTGAGCAAAGTAGTTGAACGATCAGGGCTTTTTCGGGCTCGCGGCCGGCGACGTTGCGGTCGCCGGGCTGGTGGCCGGTTTCTCAGTCGTCGTAGCCGGTTTCTCGGTTGTCGTAGCCGGTTTTTCGGTAGTCGTTGTCGCCGGCTTCTTGTTCAAGGCCGTGATGACATCGGTCGTGAAATCGGCGGTGTCCTTGGAATACATCAACACTGGGACGCCGTTCATGCTCGGGCCTGACTTATCGAAGACCAGATCGTAACCGCCGGTCTTGACGCGCTCCATGATGATGTCGGTGATTTCCTTGATGATGCCTTCACGCATCCGCATGGCCTGCTCCTGCAACTGGCGTTCGCGGGTCTGGCGAAACTCGTTGATCTCGCGCTCCATGTTCTTGATGTTCGCGATTTTTTCATCGCGCTCTTTTGCCATGGAAGTCTTCTTGTCGGCGCTCAGGGCCGGCGAATCCAGCTGCTGGTTGAGCTTGTTGATCTCGTCGAGTGCCTTTTTGTAATTCTCCGCGCGGTCGTCGTATTCCTTTTTGGCTGCGTCTTTGGCTTCGTTGATCTTCTTCTCCGAGTCCTTGGTCTTGTTATATTCCTTGAACGCGCGGTTCATATCGACGGTCCCGTACTTTGGACCTTGCGCATAAGTAGCGGCGGGCCAGAGCAATGCGGCCGCCGTCGTGAAGAGAAGAAGCTTTTTCATAAGAAGGGTTAAACAGGTTGCAGAAGAGTCCTTAGACTGCAACCGGGATTATTCGTTCAAAACTGATAGCCGACGTTGAAGTTGAATTTGCCGCCGTGACCATGGCCTCGCTCCTTCTGGAGCGGAATGCCGTAATCGATCCGGAGCGGACCGATCGGCAGATCAAGGCGGAGTCCAATTCCAACATCTGAAACCAAATTGCCTGAATCGACATCCCAGGCGCCGGCATTCACGAAACCGGTATCGTAGAACATTGCGAAGCGAGCCTTCTCGATGATCGGCACGGTGTACTCAACCGTGAACGCGGCCTTCGTCAGACCGCCGAGCGGCTCACCGTTAATGTCTTTCGGCCCGACGTCACGGAAATCAAAACCGCGCAAATCATTCGAGCCACCGAGGAAGAGCCGGTCATAGATACGGACGCGGCTTCCATCGCCCCAGACATCCACAGTCGAGAACTCGCCGCTGAACAATAGAATTGTGTCCTTCGGGAGGTGGAAATATTGCCGCGCTTCGAGCTGGAACCCGTAAATCTGCTCGTTGCCGCCGAGAAATCCGCCGGCGACAAATGGGATCACCGCGACGCGATGTCCGCGCCGGCTCAGGAACGGATTGTCGCGGGTGTCATGGATCCAGCTCGGGGTGATCTGGCTTTTCGTGCTCGATCCGCGCTCGAGCAGGATCTGGCTCGACGACCCGGCGGCCACATCAAAGATCTCGGTCACCTCAAGCCGGTATTGCAGCGCCACCGACATAAACGCACCGATACCCTTGCGCGTTTCGATCGACATTCCGTAGGTCCGTTGAGCGTAGATCGAGCTCAGGTAATCCGCTTCCCGGTAATAGAGTTCCCCGCCGAGCGAGAGCCGGCGATCGAGGAAATACGGCTCGGTCAGTGACAGGATTACGTCCTTTCTCAGATTGCCGTACTGGATGCGGGCCCGGAATTTTTGCCCTGCGCCGGTGAAGCTCGGCCAGTTCATGATATCGAAATTGCCCTGCGTCATTTCGATGAACCCGATCAGCTGGTCGATCGTGCTGAAGCCCGCCCCGAAGTTTAGCGACCCGGTCCGCTTCTCTTCCACCTGGATCGTGAGGTCCTTGCGGCCGTTCACTCCGGTGTCTTCCGGATACGTCTCGACCTTGGCAAAATAGCCGAGGTTATCGAGCCGCTTCTTGGTTGTCTCGACCCGGACGCTATTAAGGATATCGCCCGGAGCGATCAGAACCTCCCGGCGGATGACCTTGTCCTTCGTTCGGGTGTTGCCGACGATGTTGATCCGCTGGACGAACGAAGGAGCCCCTTCTTCGATCTGGTAATGAACGTCAATCCGGCCCGGACCCGCCGGGACGCCCTGCGGCACGATTTGCAGATCGACGTAGCCACCCGTCCCGTAACCGTCCGCAAGTTTCTTGGAATCTTCCCGAATCTGCTTTGGAGAATAAACGCTGCCCTCCTTCATCTTGAAGAGAGCGCGGATCTTCTTTTCATCGGCAATCTTTTCGCCCGTGATCGTGATCTTGCCGACGTGGTAAATGGGCCCTTCGACGATGGCCACGACGATGTTGAGCCGCCCGTTGGTGCGCTCGCGCCGGACTTCCTTGATCTCGACGTCGATGTAGCCGTGGTCCTGGTAGAATTCCTTAACCGCGTTGACGTCCTGCTCGAGCTGGGTCTCATCCAGCCGTCCTGATTTGTCGATGAACGAATAAAGGGTCTTGCCCTTGGTCTTCATCTGCTTGCGCAAAATCCGGTCGCTGAATTTTGTATTTCCGTCGAACTGGATGGCGTGGACCGCGCCCTTGGTCCCTTCGACGATGGTGAAGACAACGCGGGAAGTTCCACGTTCTTCATCGGTGTCGACCCGGAACTTCACGTCCACATCGGTGAAACCGCGGGCCTGATAGGTCTCGATAATTTTCTCTCGCGCTTCCTGAAGTTTGTCTTCGCTCAGCGGCCCGTTGGTTTTGAGCCCGATCGATTTCCGCAATTTCTTGGCACTGACCCGCTGCGCGCCTTCGATCTCGATCTCATTGACGAAGGAACGCGTTTGCAGAACCACCATCACCCGGACCTTGTCGCCGTCCGCCTTTCCGAAGATGCGGACGTTCTGGACCTGGCCGGTTCGGTAAAGGGCCTTGATGTCCTGTTCGACGAGCGATTCCGAATATGGATTGCCGGCCTTGGTCCGGATTTGGGCCATCACCTTTTCGCGGGAGATGGTCTGGGGCCCGACGTATTGAATCTCCACCGCGGAGATGCGCGGCGGGCCCTGCGACTCCGCCGTCTGGGCGTTCAGCGAAAGGCTCGCGGCGGCCATCAAGAGTATGGCGAGTCGAACAGCCGGAGTGCGGCCGCGGAATAAACCGAGAAATTGCTTCATAACGTGAAAAGTCCCCTAGCGTCCTTCGTCCCTGACGCGGCGCGGGTGGTATTGATGGTGAATAACCTGGAGATCGTCAAGGCAGGATTTCGGGGTTCGGCCGGGGCGCTGAACGGAGAAGAACGCACCGCTGGCCGCTATTTCAAGAGTTCGTACCAATTATTCCGCCTGCGGGGCTCGTACCCGGCCTCGCGGATCAACTGCTCTATCTTGCCCGCATCGAGCCGGAAAGTGGTCCCGGCGCTACTGACCACGTTTTCCTCCATCATCACCGAGCCGAAGTCGTTCGCCCCGTATTTGAGCGCGACCTGGCCTATGTCCGGCCCTTGGGTGACCCAGGAACTTTGCACGTTTTCGAAGTTATCCAGAAAAATGCGGGCGAGGGCCTGGGTGCGGAGGTATTCGACCACGCCGGTGGCCCGCGCGACTTTCAAGACCGTGTTCTCGGGCTGGAAGGTCCAGCAGATAAAGGCGGTAAACCCGCCGCTCTTGTCCTGTTGATCCCGCAACCTTCGAAGATGCTCGATCCGATCCTCGATCGTCTCGACGTGGCCAAACATCATCGTGGCGCTCGACTTCAAGCCCAGCTCGTGCGCCACCTGCATCACCTCGAGCCAAGCGTCCGAGTTGCATTTCAAGGGTGCGATCCGATTGCGGACCCGATCGACCAGGATCTCGCCGCCGCCGCCGGGCAACGACCCGAGCCCGGCCTCTTTGAACTGCGAGATCAATTCGCGCAGCGGCATCTGAAACAACTCGGCGAAGTGCTGGAGCTCAGGCGGACTGAACCCATGGATATTAATGTGCGGATATTTGGTCCGGATATGACGGAGCAGATCCAGGTACCAATCGAACGACAGCTTTGGGTGATGCCCGCCCTGCATCAGGATTTGAACCCCCCCGGCCGCTGAAAGCTCGTCGAGTTTCTGGTCCAGCTGCTCCCGGCTGAGAACGTAATGGTCCTCGTCCTTTTCCGTCCGGTAAAACGCGCAGAACTTGCAGTAAACGTTGCAGACGTTCGTGTAATTGATGTTGCGATCGATGATGTAAGTCACGATCTCCCGCCCGCGATTTCCGTAACTCGCCCCCTTCGCCAGGTCGCGCCGGGCGTTTGCCAGCTGGCCCAGCTCCGGGAGCGGAACCTGGTAGAGCGCGAGCGCTTCCTCAGGCGTAATGCGCTCGCCCGCCAGCACCTTTTCGGTCAACGACTTTTCCGATAATGCGACCACGGTGACATTCTACCTGACGCCGGGCCGCTCCGCACCTACATCGTAGGGCGCTGGATATTTCCCGGCCTTTAGCTCCACCGTGATATGAAGCGACAAGTTGCCATCATCGGCGCAGGTGTCTCCGGCCTGACCTGCGCGGCGGTCCTGGCAGAACAGGGATATGAAGCCGCGGTCCTCGCCAGTGAGACCGGCGACCAGACGAACTCCGCCGCAGCGGCCGCGATTTGGTATCCCTACGACGTCGGCCCCGGTGAATTGGTCGTGCCGTGGGCGCTGATCAGTTACGGCCGGTTTTGCGAGATCGCCCGGGACCCGGGGAGCGGCGTGTCGCTCGTCGAGCAACGCGTTTTCTCGCGGCTGGGCCCGATCTCTCCGCCCGCATGGGCGCAACCGTTCGCGACTCGAACTCTCGCGGCGACAGAGCTGCCGGATGCATTCGTCAGCGGCTTTTCTATCCGAGTGCCGCTGATCGAGACTGGCAAATATCTGGCCTACCTGGCAGCTCGCCTAACGAGTGCTGGCGGGTCGGTGGTAAAGGGCCGCTGCGCCAATTTGATTGAAGTCGATCGCGCCTTCGATGTCGTCATAAACTGTGCCGGGATTGGCGCGCGCCAACTTGTGCCGGACCACGAACTCGAACCTCACCGCGGCCAGGTCGCCGTGGTCGCGAAGTTGGATCTGCCCTACGCGGTCGTGTCCGACGATCCTCCGCTTATGTACGCGATCCCCAGAAGTGACGATTGCGTTCTAGGCGGCACCAACGAGGTGAGCGAGAACCGTCGCGTCGACCCGCTTCAAACAAGGGCCATCCTGAAAGAATGCGAGCGCATCCTCGGCCGACCGGCGCCGCCGCTTCTTCGCGAACGCGTCGGTCTGCGGCCTTGCCGCAAATCAGGAGTCCGGGTTGCCAGAGAAAAGCTGGGCGACGGGCGGACCGCGATCCACAACTACGGGCACGGCGGGGCCGGCTTCACATTATCGTGGGGCTGCGCCCAGACGGTGCTGGAGCTCGTCCGGGAGCGCTAGCCGGGATCACCGACACCGATCCCGGTCGGGAATGCGACGCGGCAATTCGGCCGGGATCACCGATCCCGGCTACAGTTTGCGCTTTTCGAGGAACGCGGCGACCGCTGCGTTGAACATACTCGGCGGACCACGGCTTGTCCCGTATTCGGTGAAATGGATGTTCGCGCCGTCGAGCAACGCGCTGCGCGACACTCCTGTTGTGCCTGCCGAGCGCAAGACGGACGTAGCCGGGTAAAGCGCGCCGAGCGCGATCGCTTTGCCCTCCCACCGGCGAAAGAGGCCTGCGATTACGTCAGTTCGATCGCCCGGAACGAACTGATCACGTCATCGGGGCCTTTGTCCTTGAAGAAGCATTCATAGAAACCCGGTCCGAGGTCCCAATGATCGCCCTTGTAATATTCGTCCCGATAAAAACGCCAGATGCCGCTGACCACGATCAGGGAGCTGATCCGGTCGTTCCAAAAATCGCCGAGGTAATGGAAGCTCAGGTTCGTGCGCGCAAAAGCGCCTTTGAACCCAACGTGATCGTAAATGACCACCTCGGGCAATCTCGCGTCGCGCATTGCCGCGGGCTCGCCCGCCTCGCTGGCGCACGCGTGGTAACTCAGGGGAGCCACTTTCCATTTTGTATCAACAACGCAGCCATTATCTGGCGACAGCTCGGTTTTCGGTATTTCTCTCATAAGCGCACTGGAATTTGACCAGAGGGTCAGCGGGATGTCGAGCGGAGATGTTCCTGAATCATGCTCCTGATCGTGATCATGATCTTACTCCTTCAGGCTCAACCAACTCTGCCCTTACACGGATCGTCGATTCAACCAAAATCAACGCGCTTCCGCGACCATTGAATCGCGCCGGCGAAAATGATCAAGGTCGACGTCATGCTGCTGCTTGAGCCCGTAAATCGGGGTCGCGACAGAGTAAACAATCCTTAATTTCGCGTGCCCCAAAATCTCACCGGGCTCGATCAGCTCATATTTTATCGTGCACTCATTCAAGACCGCCAGGACCCAGAAGAGCTGAAACGGTTGCATCAGGCGCATCTCGAGTTTCACCAGCCGGTTCCGCCCTTCGCTCACCCACGCCGTGCCGGTGATGGTCTCAAGGAAACGATCGGCACGATCCTTTTCTGGAATACGCTTCCCAGGAGTAAAACGAATTTTGATGGCGCTCTCCCCCGCGACCTGTTCGCGGCCGTCCATCGCAAAATCGAACCGCTCCGAGATCCGATGTTTCCTTGCGAAATCGATCAGGGTGCTTTTGTCGTCGTCGTCGTCCTTGGCCTGGTCTTTTTCGCTCGGTAAACGGACCTTCCCCTGAACTTCCCGCGACACAAACGTCATCGGATGCCGGTCGCCGGGCCGGATAATCGCAGTCGCATTCGCGGTCCCACGGAGCCGCCCGCGTCCGTCCCACTCCTGGACCACCATCTTCGCTTCGTATTGCGACTGGCGAAGTTGGAGTCGGAAATTTTCGGCATCCTGGAGCGCGCGCTCCATCACTTGGGCGATTTGAGGATCGAGCGCCTGCTGGCCCTGAATTGGCGCTGCAAATGACAACGCGGCCGCCAAAACCGCGAAGCCTGACATTTTCCTGCTCCTGCTCATGATCCTAATCCTCCAGGTGAGGATCGCCCTTCAGAACAAGATCATGAGCAGGATCATGATCAAGAGCAGGAATCGGCTAAATCTTGTGCTCGCGATTATCCGATCGCAGCCGGATCGTTTTCCTCTTCAAATCGTGTGAGGTGCGGATGAAACGGATGGTGCGGCTCTTCGCCCGCATCAGAATTGAGTAAGTGGTGGCGCTGGCGCCCTGCGAGCGAACTCCGCGCAACATCGCGCTGTCGCTGATGCCGGTCGCGCAAAAAATGATATTTTTTCCATTCGCGAGATCGTCCGCGAAAAAGACGCGGCCGAGATCGGCCTTGTGTCCGTCGGCGACGAGCGCCTTGCGTTCCTTGTCATCGCGCGGCCACATCACGCACTGCATATCGCCGCCCAGACATTTGATTCCGGCCGCGGCCAGAACAGCTTCGGGCGCGCCTCCGATGCCCATATAAAGATCGATCCCGCTATCAGGGATGGCCGGGGCCATGGCCGCGGCGATGTCGCCGTCACCGATCATCCGCAAAGACGCGCCCACTCGGCGGATTTCCTCGACCATTTCTTTGTGGCGCGGGCGGTCCAGCAACATCACGACCACGTCCTGGACGCGCTTGTTCAAGCACTGCGCGACCATGCTGAGCGTTTCCTCGACCGGGCTCTCGATTCGCAACATGTCGATCCCCTTGATCTGCATGTGCTCGAGTACTTTTGGGCCATAGGAAAGCTTCGTCATGTAGAACGACGGGATATCGCGGAGCGCCACTTTCACTCCCTGTTCCGGGCTGGCCGCAGCGATGCAGCTGATCGAATTCGGCGCGCCTTTCGAGATGTTGGTCGTGCCGTCAATAGGATCGATGGCGATATCGAACTGGGGCGACCCGGGAAGCCAGGTCCCCAGCTGTTCGCCTTTGAAAATCCCAGGGGCGTCATCCTTGATTCCTTCGCCGATGACGACTTCGCCGCAGATATTCATCAGGTCGAACATGCCGCGCATCGCATCGCAGGCCGCGGCATCCGCGCTTTCCTTGTCCCCGCGACCGAGCCAGGAGAGCGAGTTGAGGGCGGCCGCTTCCGTCGCGCGCACGAAGTCGAATTCGATGATCCGCTCGATGTCGTAGTAATTCTGCGTCCGGAGTCTCACCGGGGACATTGTGCATTCGGGAGGACGATCAGCAAGCCGGGAAGCGTTAACCCTTCCTGATCATGATCCTGATCCTGATCCTGATCTTTCCGGATGCTCGACGCCGCGCTGAAGGATCATGATCGCGATCATGATCATGAGCAGGAGTTCTTAGTTCCCCGGTTTGGTCTTCGGCGCCGCGTTCGGCTTCACTGGGACATCGCTCGGGGCGACATCGTACTCGGGCTTCGATGCCCCCATTAGCCAGCGATCAAACCAGCCGACCAGATGTTGCAAGCGCTCAACCCGATGCCACGGTTGCCCGGCCCGCGAGAGTTCGTGGGTTTCGTTCGGAAACTTTACCATCACCGTGGGCACCTTCCGAAACTTCAGGGCGCGGAACATCTGCTCGCCGCCGGCGCTCGAAGGGGTTCGCGTGTCCGTTTCGCCGAGGATGAACATCATCGGGGTCTTCACCTCCTTGATATAGGTAATGGGCGAGCGCGCCTTGAAATCCTCCGCGTCTTCGAAGGGTGGCGCTTTGAACCAGCGCGGCTGGAAAAGCGTGAAATCGGCCGTGTACCACCAATCGGTCCAGCTCGCGATATCGCGTTGCGAAACCGCAGCTGCGAAGCGGTCGGTATGGCCGACGACCCAGTTTGTCAGCAAACCGCCGCCGCTTCCGCCGGTCACGCCGAGTTTCTTGGTATCGATGAACCCGCGCTTGATCGTTTCGTCCACGCCGATCATCAGGTCCTGATAATCATCTCCCGGGTACCGGTATTGGATGATATTGCCAAATTCCTGGCCGTAGCTCGTGCTCCCGCGCGGATTGGGATAGAGCACGATGTAACCTTTCGCCGCCATCCATTGGAACTCGTGGGAAAATATGAAGCCGTAGGCCGCGTGCGGCCCGCCGTGGATATTGAGGATGAGCGGATATTTCTTCGCCGGATCGAAGCCCGGCGGCCGTTGCAGCCAGGCCTGCACGCTTTTTCCATCGAAGCTCTTGTAACGAATCTCTTCCGGCTCTGTCAGGTTGAGCTGGCCGAAAAGCTCATCGTTAACGCGGGTTAATTGCCGCGCTT
This sequence comes from Chthoniobacterales bacterium, assembly GCA_035536995.1. Lineage (GTDB taxonomy): Bacteria > Verrucomicrobiota > Verrucomicrobiia > Chthoniobacterales > UBA10450 > AV80. The sequence continues at coordinate 14,803 of DATLNB010000033.1, forward strand.
CCCCACTGACCCGGTCCAGCCAAAAGAGATCGTTAAGCCGGGTCGGCGTGGACACGAGATAAACGAGCTTCGAGCCGTCAGGCGATGCCGCGCGGAAACGCGGGACGGCCTGGTCGCCCTTGGTAATCTCGGTCAGCGCGCCGCTAACGGCATCAAACGCGCCGAGATTCGTCCGGCCTTCCCGCGCGAAATTCTCGATGATCGTCTTTCCATCCGCGGACCAAATCGGCATGTTGCCGCCGCCAGCGCGCGGCGAACTGTTGTCGCCGAAGACGCTGCTGCCGACATCGAAATCGAAACCGGCGGTGAGGTTCCTCGGCTTCGCGTCCTTCACCAGATCGAGGACCCACAAATCAGGTTGAGTATAGGAGTTCACCGGCTCCTCGACAGATCCGGTGAACGCGACCTGTTTCCCGTCCGGGCTCAGCGCCATCGCGCCAATGTCCATCTCGATCGTCGTGATTTTCGCAGGCTCACCGCCACCCACCGGGATCGAGTAAAGCTCGGTTTTCTGAGTGTCGTAATAAGGCTCGTCGTTGCGGAGCGATACGAAATAAATCTGGGTGCCGTCTTTTGACCAGACCGCGCCATCCTCGTCGAAACGGCCGCGGGTCAGCTGCCGCGGTTCAACTTTATCGTCGGGCGTGTGCGGCGCGGTGATGACCCACAAATGCTGGGGACGCTTGAAGTCGAGGTAGCCTTCGTTGTTCGAGCGATAAACCGCGCGAGTCACGACATGGACATCGCTTTCCCGCTCGCTTTCCGGTTCCTTCGCCGGCTCTTCGGTCTTGGGCTTGCCCCCATCCTTCGCTGGTGACGCCGAAGGAGTCGGGCTCGACCCGCGCTTTTGCTCTTCCTCCTTGCGCTTCTTTTTCTCCTGCTTTTCCAGGTCCTCAGGGTTCGCCGAACTGGTGAATACGATCAGCTTTCCGTCCGGCGACCAACGCGGATCTCCCGCGCCTTTCGGGAGGCTAGTGAAAACAAAGGCATCGCCGCCCGCCATGGGAAGCAGACAAAGCTGCGGCGGCTCAGGCTTGCCCTCCTTTTCCAACGAGCGGGTAAACGCGAGATATTTTCCGTCGGGCGACCATCTCGGGGTGGAATCGCGGTCGCCGGTCGTCAAGCGGTGCGGCGCTTCCGTGCCGCTGGTCGAAACCATCCAGAGCGAGGTGTTATAGCCCTCTTTCTTTTCGTTCACGGTCACCCGGACAAACGCGACCCGGGAGCCATCCGGCGAGACCTGCGCGTCCCCGATCCAGACGAAATCGAAAAGATCCTTTTCCGTGATCAGGCGCTTATCGGCGGCGCTGGCAGAGACGGCGCCAACGAAGATCGAAAGAACAAGGCAGAATCTTAAAAACATGGTGAGCGATGCTCTGCGGAACTGCGGCGAACGGCAAGTTCCTACTTTTCCTGAAGCAACGAACGAAGAGACTAGCGTGAATCACCGGACCTGACGCTTCTTCCATGTTCGCGGCTTACATTGCCTTCAACCTGCTCATGGCCATCGCGGTCTACGCCCTGCGCCGGACTCGCTTCGTCAACCTGGCCTTGATGATCTGCACCCTCGGTCTGTGCGTGACCGTTCTGGAGGCCTACTACCGGTTTGTCTTTGCCGACAGCGATGGCTTCGCCCATCTCTCGAGGAATTTTGCGGCGCGCTATTATCGTTACGATGCCTTTGGCCTCAGAGCTTCGAACCTGCCGCCGTCGGCCACGGACCGGAACGTGATCGTTATCGGGGATTCACATGTTTTCGGAGCCGGTCTCAAAACGCCGGGGGAACGTTTCTCGGAACGGTTAGCGGCTCATTATCCCGACATCCACGTCGTCAATCTGGGATGGTCGGGTTGGGACACTAAAACAGAAAAGCAAAAGCTTCAGGAACACCTCGGCGATACCCAGGCCAGGATCCCGCTCGTAGTTCTGGCTTATTTTTTCAACGACATTGGCGAAGATGTAAGCCCGGCCGACCGGGAGCGCATTGTTCCAGCCGAGCGAGCAGCGAAACCAACCCGCGTCGATCGGTTATGTCAGCGAATAGCGAAACAGAGCAGATTCGTGGAGTTTCTTTATTACCGGGCCCGCTACCCACATCTGGTGCGCGATCTCCTCGGGCAGATGCAGATGTTCTACGGCGACCCGGCAATCATGGCGC
>DATLNB010000034.1:0-162993 GCA_035536995.1 Chthoniobacterales bacterium
CGAGCCTCTTCTGTAGCAGCGGCCCTGTGGGCCGCTCAACGAACAACCTGAAGCGACGCGTCTCCCCCCGCGCTTCGCACAGCGAAGCGGCTACAGAAGAAGCGCTTTCAGCGCTCGATTTGAATCTCGGCGATGATTGGTGGCAGGACGTAGATACGCCGGAGATGCTGGCGCGAGCCTCTTCTGTAGCAGCGGCCCTGTGGGCCGCTCAACGAACAACCTGAAGCGACGCGTCTCCCTCGGCGCTTCCCACAGCGAAGCGGCTACAGAAGACTCCCTTTCAGCGCTCGATTTGAATATCGGCGATGACTGGTGGCAGGACGTAAACTCCGGAGACGCTGGCGTCACCCTCTTCTGTAGCAGCGGCCCTGTGGGCCGCTCAACGAACAACCTGAAGCGACGACGCGTCTCCCTCGGCGCTTCGCGCAGCGAAGCGGCTACAGAAGACGCGCTTTCAGCGCCAATCCTAAACTCACCGCGGTCACAACGAGCACGAGATGCAGAATGAGCGAAGGCATTCCGATAATCGCGAGAAGAACGAAGAACAAGACCGCCATATCGCGTTTTGTGAGCTGGATAAGAAGCGATGCGAAGTTCTCTCCGAACATAAGGAGACCTGACCGCTCGACCAAGGCGCGATGACGCGGGTAAAGCGTCTTGTGTAGCGAATGCGACTCCGGTGTCAGGGTCGGTGCCGCGGGCGTGCCAGCCGCGAGATACCACTCACTGACGGCAATCAAAGTCGCAGCGAGGATTCCCTCGAAAAGGTAAACCCCGCCGAATTGAGAATGGGCGTGCCGCAGTCCCGCGCCGACTCCTAGCACCAGAAGAATATTGCTGAGCACGTCGAAGAGATCGTCGAGGCGGCGGCCGCGTTCGCTTTCGAGGAATTTCGCGCGGGCAATTTCGCCGTCGCACCCGTCGAGAATACTGAAGACCTGGAACAGGATGAGGCCCCAGACAAACGACCAGTAGGTCCCGCGAGCCATAATCAGGGCCGCGATCACCGGGATGGGAAAGATCAGCCAGGTCCATCCGTCTGGCGTTACTTGGGTCGGCAGCAGAAATCGCGTGATCGTTCGCGATACCGGGCGGTTGAGATACCGCGAAACGAGACCGTCCTGCGATTTGCCGCTATGGCGCAGAAATCTTCGTTCGATATCCTCGATCTGGCCGGCGCTGGCGATCTGTTCCCACGCCCCTTCTCTCGGAGGGACGTGCTTCTGCACGTCCGGAAAATCAGGAATCCGGTCAGAAGAAAAAATCGGACGTGCAGACCCACGTCCCTCCGAGAGTAATTTTTCAACGCTCTTTCGATAAAGAAACAAGCGCGTGCTCACCGCGAGATCGTACGGCTTGCCGTCGGGTTGGGTTGTAAACGCAACGTGGGTCAGTCGCGGATGGCTCGGCAACCACCGCACAGACGGGTCAAGATCGGGTCGCCAGAAAACGCAGACCTCAATCGGTCCAGTCTCCTTGTTGTCCACCGCGAATTCATCAATCGCGAGCGCGATTCGCTCGAGTTGCCGCAATCCGGCTACGATCCAATCCGACGATTCATCGGCCAGGATCAAAACACGACCTAGCTTCATGAGGCCGCCAGGCTCCGCCGATAGATTCGATAGGTCTTGTATTTCTCGGCCCCGATCGCTTCGAGAAATCGATTCATCATCCTGTTGTTTTCCAGGATCAGGCTGCACTCGCCCACGAAACCTCTCTTGATCATCGCTTCTTCAATGCTTCGCAACACGAGCATTTCGGCGACCCCGTGGCGCCGATGTTTCGGGACTACACCCATGGCGATCAACCGGACGGTTTTGATGCGGCTCTTGTGGTAGAGCAATTTCGCCAGGCCAATGGGCAAACCAAAAGTAGTGAGCCGCCCATTGATCTTCTTCAACGCGACGTTGATGTCCGGCACGCAAAGGCTGAACCCGACCGGTTTCCCTTCGACCTCGGCCAGCCAAATGAACTCCGGCACCAGGATTGGCTTCAGCTCCTTGGTCATGAATTCGAACTCCTTTTCGGTGAATTGCACGAAGCCCCAATTGCTGGCCCAGGCCTGGTGGTAAATCTGAAGCATTTTCCGGCTCTCTCCGGCGACGTCGCGGAGATTTGCCTGGCGCAAGGTGATGGGGCGCCGCTTTTTCAGGGCACCCGCCAGTCGGCCCAGCCGGGCTGCGGCCTCGGTTGGGTCCGCGAGCCACCAGGCGTAAAGGTCTATTTCCTTCTCGAATCCCGCGGCCTCGATCAATCCGCGGTAGTACGGAGGATTGTGCGCGGTTAAAACTGTGGGAGGGAACTCAAAGCCTTCGAGGAGAACGCCGCAGAGGTAGAAGATGGAATAATCGATCGGTCCAATCACCCGGTCGCGTCCCAATTGCCGAAGCCAATTGGCTGCCGCATCGAGCAATGCGTTCGCGACCCGCTGGTCGTCAACCGATTCGAACATCCCGAAAAACCCGACGTTCAATTGCTGGAGCGCGTTGTATTTCGGATCGTCGCTCGCCATGATTCGCCCAACGATTTCGCCACCGGACCGCGCTAGAAAAAGCGCGGCATCACCATGCTCGAAGAATGGATGCTTCCTGCGATCGATGAACTCCTTCCTTTCTACCAGGAGCGGGGGCACCCAGGCCGGATCGTTAGCGTAGATGCGCCAGGGAAATCGAATAAAGGCATCACGTTCGGCGCGGGAACGGACCCGGATAATTTCGATTTCAGACACGAGGCCCTGATTTCAGCGGGAGCGCCGCGATCTGCAAGACCGAAGTCATATTGCAGCGACCAAGAAACCGCGTAATAGCATCCGCCTTGTGAGTTTCCGCGACGGGCAGTCTCCTTTTATTCGAAGCCTCGCTTTCAAGGCTGTCGAAATTGAGGAGCTAACTGACGTTTTTTTCTTCCGGCCGTGCGGTTGGGTCATCGCCAGCGGTGCGCGGGCCCTTCGGATGACGCCGACGCACCTGAGCGTTGCCCGGTCGCTCACCGGGATCGTCGGCGGCGCTTTACTCTTCGATCAACACGCCGGCCTGTCGGCTTTCCTCCTCATCATTTTCTCCGAGATCATCGACTCGTCCGATGGCCAGCTCGCCCGCATGACCGGCAACTTTTCCGAGCTCGGGCGGGTCCTCGATGGCGTGGGTGATTATATTGCCCACGCAGCCGTTTACATCGGCATCGCTGCCGGGATGATCCACCGCGGCGAAAGCCCTTCCATTCTTATCTGGATGCTGCTCGCCGGGATAGCGAACGCGGTCCAGTCCCAGATGTACGACTATCACCGGAGTGCTTATGTCACCGTTGTCCGCGAAGGCCGCGCCTCGGCTCATGATTCTGGAAGAGTTCCATCGTGGGTCAGGTGGCTTTATGCGGGATACCTGGCGACCCAACGATGGTTGGTCGGTGAGCATGCGAAAGTGGAAGCGGCCCTGGCGGCACGGTCGGATGGCGGGCGCGTCCGCGAGGAGGATCAACAACGTTATCGCGAATGTTTTTATCGACCGGTCCGCGGTTGGAATATACTCGGATCGAACACCGGATTGTACGCCCTGGGTATATTGATGTGGCTGGGTCGGGTTGACCTGTTTTTTGTGTTTATGTTGTTGCCGATGAATTTGGCCTTGATCGCCCTCTGGTTCTGGCAACGCAGCGCCGACCGCAAATTTCTCGCCGGGTTATGATTCGAACGATCCTTTTTGACATGGGTGGAACGCTCGACGGCGATGGCCTGCACTGGCTCGAGCGCTTTCTCGCTCTCTACCGGGAGTGCGGGATCGACCTGCCACGGGAGACGATTCGCCTGGCGTTTGACGAGGCCGAGCGGCTGGCCGCGACCGATGAAAAGATCGCGAACGCCGGATTGGCCGAGATGATCGCGCAACACGTGCGGTGGCAAACGGCACATCTCGGGCTGAACGATCCAGAGCTCGAGCGACGTCTGACCCAGGGATTCATTGAGCCGGTGCGCGCGGCGACCTTGGGAAACGTCCGAATGCTGGCGACGTTACAGGAGCGCGGCTTCGAGCTCGGTGTGGTTTCCAACGGCTGCGGAAACGTCGACAAACTCGCGGCCGACTTCGGTTATGCTCCGTATCTTGATCTGATCGTGGACTCGCGGCGAGTCGGGCTGTTTAAACCGGATCCGGCCATCTACCGTTTCGCGGTCGACAAACTTGGGCGCGAACCGGCGGAAATCATGATGGTCGGTGATTCCTTCGAACGCGATATCGAGCCGGCCAAAGAAATTGGGATGAAGACGGCATGGCTCGAGGGCGCCGAGTCACGCGAGTGCCCTGATCCAACGCTGGTGGACATTCGCCTGCGCCGCCTCGCCGATTTAGCGAACATCCTCTCCTCGCCTGCCCTGGCCCTGGCATGACCGTCCCCGTTTCAACTCTGCGAGCAGGCGTTCTGGCGGCGGGCCGCGGCGAACGCTTGCGTGGCCACGGTTCAGAATTGAAGCCGCTCATCCGGGTCGCAGGCGAGACCTTGATCGAGCGCGTCCTGAACTCGCTGTCCGAGGCCGGGGCCACGGAAGTAGTCGTGATCATCAATGAAGATTCAACTGCGGTGCGAGAGCATGTTGCGCAAAGGAGCTGGCCGTTTTCCCTTCAATGGGTCGTGGAAACAACCCCATCTTCGATGCACAGCTTCCTTCGACTCGTCGAAACCCTGGCCGCCGATGGCGACGCCGGACCTTTCCTTCTTTCGACTGTCGACACCGTGGCGGCGCCGAACGCGTATGCGGATTTCTTCGCTCGAGCTTCTCCGGATGACGCGGTGGTTACTCTCGCTCTCACCTCGCCGGGCGCGGACGAGAAGCCTTTGCTCGTTCGCACCGCGGGCGATGCTTCACGGGTTGTCGCCTTTGGCGAGGGCGAACAGGCAACGGCCGGAGTTTACCTTGTCCGCCCAGTTATTCTGAGTGAGGCCGAGGCCGCACGCCGCGATGGCCTCGACGCCCTCCGCAAATTTCTAGGCCGGCTTCTCGAGCGGGGTTACCCCCTGGCCGGAATTCCGATATCGAAGTCGATCGACGTTGACCGGCCCCCGGACGTTCAGATCGCGGAAACTTTTCTGAGCAACGCGCAGCGGTGAAACGGTTACTTGGCTTATATCGCGAGAAGCAATACTCGCCTGGGCGCCATCAATCGAACGACGCGCAATTGCTGGATCAAATCGCCCATCGGCTGCGGGAGCGGGAATTTACCGTCGATCTGATGACGCTCGAGGAAGCGAACGGAGCGCGCTCGAAGGCAGCGCTGGTGTTCTCGATGTGCCAGGGGAGAACCGCGCTGGAAAACCTTCTCGAATGGGAACGCAACGGAGTCAGGATCGTGAACAGCCCGCGCGCGGCGCTAAACACGCATCGTGACCGCCTGCCCGCGCTGATGGTCCGGGCCGAGCTCCCATTCCCGCGAACGAACCTTGTCGCGACAAAAGGCAGCCCAAATCTGGACGGCCTCGAGGTCGAGAGCGGGATTTGGTTGAAGCGCGGCGACGTCCACGCTTCGGTCACGGCGGACGTCCAGTGGATTGATTCGCAGGAACGGCTGGCAACAGGTCTCGCCGAATTCAACCGGCGCGGGATCGAGCTGGCCGCGCTCCAGGCGCATCGAGCCGGTGACGAGATAAAATTCTACGGCGTGGCCGGGGGCGCGTTCTTCCATTGGTTTTACTCCGGGGAAGCGCGCAAGTATCCCTTCGATTTTGCGGGGCTCGAGCGTCTCGGCAACCAGGCCGCGGCCGCGGCCGGCCTCGACATTTTCGGCGGGGACGTGATTGTCTCACCGGGAGGCGAATTGACCTTGATCGACCTGAACGATTGGCCGTCATTCGCCCCCTGCCGCGAACGGGCAGCGTACGCAATCGCCGAGTTTATCAGCAAGCGAGGTCATGCCAGTTAGAACCGAGAAACCAGCAGCAGCCGCAAGCACGGCGCTCTTCGAGGAAGAGCAGGAGAATATCGCGCCTGGCGTTCAGACGATTGCGCTCCTCTCGAAGCTCGCGATTGCGCACGGCCGCGGAGCAACCCTGACCGACCTCGATGGACGGACTTATCTCGACCTGAATGCCGGAGTTTCCGTGGCCAGTCTCGGCCACGCTCATCCGCGTTATGTCGCGGCGCTCACCAAACAGCTCGAAGCCGTCAGCGTGGGCAGTTTTACGTCGCAGCCACGGGCGGAGCTCGTCCGGCTGATTGCGGACCTGGCCCCGGGCGATCTCACTCGAACCCAGTTTTTCAGTGGCGGCGCGGAAGCGGTGGAAGCCGGGATTCGCCTGGCCCGGTCTTACACGAAGCGCACGGATGTCGTCGGATTTACCGGCGGGTTCCACGGAAAGACCGCGGGCGTTTTGCCGATTTCCGACGTGGATTGGAAGACGCTGATCGGTCCGCTGCCGACCGGACATCACCTGGCGCCGTACGCGGATCCAACGCGGTTCGGCGGCTCCCCGGATGAATGCCGGGAAGAAGCGATCAAGCAGCTCCGGAGCGTGATCGAAAAAGAAATCGCGGGCCGGCCGGCTGCGATCGTAATCGAGCCCATCCAGGGGACTGCAGGGAACATCGTTCCGCCCCCCGGTTTTTTGCGCGAAGTGCGAGAGGTCGCGCGCGAGTATGGCGCGCTCCTCATTGCCGACGAGATGATCACCGGTTTCGGGCGGACCGGAAAACTATTCGGATGCAATCACGACGATGTGATCCCCGACATTATGACCCTTGGGAAAGGGATGGCGTCGGGCTATCCGGTGAGCGCCCTGGTTTCGACGGACGAGATCATGGCAGCGAAACCGTTCTCGCTGCCGAGCGCTTCGTCGTCGAGTTATGGCGGTAATCCGCTGGCGGCTGCGGCGGCGCTGGTCACCATCCAGACAATTCTGTCCGACAAGCTGGTGGAGAATTCAGAGAAGATCGGCCGGGTATTGCGGGACGGATTCGAAGTCATTGCAAAAAAACGCCGTTCGATTGCGAACGTGCGCGGGCGCGGACTGCTGGTCGGGTTTGATCTCGTGACGGATCCCGCGAGCAAAACGCTCCTGCCGAAGGAACGGTGCATCGATTTCTTCAAGCGCGGCCTGGCCGAAGGGCTGATCATGATGAGTTATACCCCGCGAGTCCGCGTTCATCCCCCGCTCATCCTTTCGGTCGAGCAGGCGAACGCCGCGCTCACGATCGTCGACCGCGTTCTCGAGCAATTCGAGGCGAATTAAATCCGTGCTTACGGGAGCGATCATCGGCTTCGGCGCCGCCGCAGCGAACGGCCATTGGCCGGCCTACGCGAAGTCCGCCGATATCAAAATCGTGGCCGTGGTCGATCGGAGCGACGAACGCCGGCGAGCCGCGCGCGAACTTTCAATCCCTTTGGCTTTCGCCACGATGGACGATCTGGCGCGGAACATGGCGCTTGATTTTGTCGACATCTGCACGCCTCCGGCACTTCATGTCGAGCTCGTCCTGGAAGCGCTACGCCACGGGTGGAACGTGCTTTGCGAAAAACCGCTCGTCCTCCACGAGCCGGACGTGGAGCGGCTGCGCGACGCAATGGGCGAATCCCGCCGCGTTGTAGTTCCGGTTCACAACTGGAGATACGCGCCAATCATTCGCCGGGCCACGGCGCTTCTTCGCTCCGGCACAATCGGGGAGCTGCGCCAGGTCGAGATCGAGACAAAACGATTTGAGGATTGCGCCGCGGTCGATCCCGCGCAGCCCGGGTGGCGCCGCGATCCCGCGATGGCCGGCGGCGGTATCCTCTTCGACCACGGCTGGCATGCCGTTTATCTCGCCCGAAACTGGTTTAACCAGGATCCCAGCGAGGTTGCTGCCACGCTCCACATGATCCCGGAAACCACGGTGGATGACGAAGCCAGGCTAAAGCTCACTTTCCCGAGTGGCGTCGCGGAAATTTTTCTAACCTGGCGGGCCAACGCCCGAGCCAACCGGATCCGGCTCCGCGGCGACAAAGGCGAGATCACGATCGACGACGACCGGCTCACCATGGGCGACGAATCGGAGCGTTTCGACTCGCCTCTCTCCCGCGGATCACACCATCCCGAATGGTTCGAGGCGATGCTGCGCGAGGTCGTGGCCAGTTTTGGCTCGGAAGAACTGGGACGCGAACGCTTCGAAGAAGCAGCGGTGTGTTTGTCAGTGATCCGGCGTGCCTACGACCTCGCCGGAATGGCCTAACGAGCGGGTCTCCAGCGGAGCGCGACGGCCGCGGGTCCCGAAAACATAATCCCAGAGCGGCGAACTGACGCCGAATCCGTGATGGTCGTCTTTGAAGTGATGCCGCATGTGGTACTGCTTCAACCACAGTCCGACCCCGCCTTTCATGGAAAAGTGGTGGGTCGCGTAATGAATCATGTCGTAGCAGACATAGCCGAAGATAAATCCAGCAAAGGTCCCGGGGGCGAGGCGGCCGAAGATCGCTAGAAACAATCCGTAAAAGACGAGAGAAACCGGAATACTGAACGCTGGCGGCGCGACGAGCCGGGTCGCGTCCTGCGGATAATCGTGGTGCGCCCCATGAACGAAAAAGTGGATTCGTTTTCCCCAACCGCTTTTCGGTTCGTAGTGAAAAAGGTAACGATGCATCGCGTATTCGATCAGGGTCCAAAGGAGGAGACCAAGCGCGAATAAGCCGGCAGTCGCGGCAATCGACAAACCACGGGGCCCCGCGGAGAGGTAGAGCGTGTAAGCGATTACCGGTAGAAAAACCACCACGGGCGTCACGGGATGCACATGCGAAAAACGCTCGAAGAAATCGCTCTCGAAAAACCGGACCGATTCGTTCTTGGTCGAGACGGGGCGCGGTGTCATGACGTTACCATTTCCGGAATTAACATCGCTTCAACCGCCCCCGGCGGCCGCTTGCATCTGCGTGGGGATCAGCGTGTCGGAAAGAATGTTCAGCGCTTCATCGAGATCGGCGCGGCTGTGATTCGCCGTGACGCATGCCCGGAAGCAAATCTTATCCTGCGGCACGGCCGGGTAATCGACTGGCGCCACCCAGAGCCCGCGATAACGCAGCTCGTGCCCGAGGCGATACATCCGCTCGCGATCGCCGATCACGATCGGCATGATGTAAGTGGTTGAATTACCGGTATCGACCCCGAGCCCGCGCAGCTGCTCGTGAAAGTATCTGGCATTTTCCCAGAGACGTTCCCGCAATTCCGGCCGGGAAGTCCCGATCTCGAGCGCTTTCAAGATCGCCGCGACCACCACCGGCGGAAGCGCGCAGGAGTAAACATACGGGTGCGAGTAGAACCTGAGGTAATCGAGCGTTTCTTTCGAGCCGGCCACGAATCCGCCGAGCGCGCCGAACGCTTTCGAGAAGGTTCCGTAGAGAATGCGGACCCGCTTTTCGACACCGAAATGTTCGACCGCGCCGCGCCCATTCTCGCCACAAGCGAGCATGGAGTGCGCTTCATCCACAAACACGCTGGCGTCATGGGAGTCGGCCACGTCCATCAGGGCGTCGAGCTGGCCGAAATCGCCGTCCATCGAATAAATCCCCTCAACGATGACGAGCTGCCGTTTGCCTTTATGCCGGGTCAGCGCGGCATCGAGCGATTCCGGATCGTTATGCTCGAACCGCTCCGTCCGCGTCCGTGCCAGGACCGCACCATCGCGAAGACTAAGGTGAGAACGATTATCCATAACCGCGACATCGCTCTTCCGAAGGAGCCCGGAGATTGTCCCGAGGGCGCCACCAAAACCGCTGTTGAAGAGCATCGCGTCTTCATAACCGAGGAACTCGGCCATCCGTCTTTCCAGCTGCCGGTGCAAATCGGTCATCCCCGAGAGCATGGGGGAACCGCAGGCGCCCATGCCGTAGGTGGCGAGCGCTTCGTGCGCCGCCTCGATTACTTCGGGATGGGTGGCCAGCCCGAGATAATTGTAGGAACAAAGGTTGATAACCGGGTGCGATTTCCCTCCGTAATTCAGGGTCGTCCGCCGTTCGGCCGGGCCGGTCATTTCCGGTTCGTAAAGCTCGATTGCCCACTCACCCGCCTGGTGCCACTTCGTGAAGATCGGGGGCGGCTTTAAAGGGTCCTTGCTGTCACCCACCAGAAAATCGCTGAGACTGAACTTACCCGGATCGGTTTCGATCGTCGTCGGAGTCCTTTCCATTTCCAGCGCTGAGATTTCGGAATTCAATGGCATAACGGCAAAAGAGGCGTGGAGACGCCTGACAGGTTTGGGTTGGTGCGGCGAATGAAGAGCGACGCAGCAGCGATCGCCGGATTGGTCATTCGATTGAGCAGCCCAGCAAAATAAGGAAAGGGCCGGAAAACGTCCATAAATAAATATGGTGTTTTTCGCGGCGGGCCGGAGGGGCGAAGACCGCGCTTCTGCCCGGGCGGTCTGATCGGCATCAGTCCGTATTTCCGCCTTCGTAACCCCGGGAGCAAAAGTAAACGATTTGTTACGTTTTTACGTTTGCTGCGATTTAAATCCGGCTCATAGTCGCCAGTTCCAGATCGCTGCCGCGCCAATAGACATATGTACAACAAGCTCCGCCTCACACCGCTTTCCCCCGTTTCCCGCCTTTCGAGGTTGATTGGTATGTGGCTGATCCTGACTTGGTTAGCTGCCACCGCCTCCGCCCAGCAACTCCCGGCATTTGGAATCGTCAAGCCCTCGTCCACTGGGGTACCCGGGGAAGAGGTCAGGGTGATGACATTCGATCCCGCCGGCAATCTGTGGGTCGCGGCTCGCTGGCCATTTTGGGGCGAAAGCGGGCTGGCGATGCTCTCCGCCGATCAATTGGACCATACGCCGTTGCCTGGCGGTGGATACGACACTGGCGGATGGCGCGTCTGGTCTAGCATCCACCATCCAATTCCGTCGCCCTACATCCATGCAATGGTGTTCGGCAGCGATGGCACCGGCTGGGTGGCGACGGATGGCGGACTGGTGCGCTTCCGCCCGAATGCCGCACCTGCGGAGCAGTGGCTGATTTATACGCCCGCGAATTCTCCATTGCTCAGACCTGAGATCCGATCGATCGCGATCGATGGGCAGGGCTCCGTCTGGATCACGAATGCGAGTGTTCTCGGCGGTGCGCAAGGCCTCTTCAAACTAAACCCGACGACCGGGGAGTGGACGCATGTAAATCCGGGACTGAAGGCCTGGTCGGTTGCGGTCGGCAACAACGACCATGTGTTTGTCTCCATGACCGGCACCCACGGCATGATGGAGTTTGACGGCACCAAATGGTCTTACTACCCCCACAATTACGAGTTTCAGGAGCTGAGTAATATGGTGCAGGACGCAGAGGGACGTGTCTGGGCACTGTCGAGCGGGGGTTTCCTGACGCGGTGGGACGGGGTGGCCTGGAAGACCTTCGGTTACGTCGGCGAGACGGCGACAATGAGCGGCATCGGCAAGGACCTGAGCGGGGCCATTTACATCTCCAACTGGTATGGCGGCGTCTATAAAATGGTGAACGACACGCCCGTCTTTTTCCTCGACGCGCAAGATCTTCCGAGCCCGATCGTGCAGCGACCGAACGGCGATTTTTGGATCAAGAATTATGGAGCGAACGGCGTCCTCGGCACTGTCCGCCACTACAATTCCAGCGGGCAACTCCTTCGCCGGATGAACACGTACAACAGCGGATTGCCCGACTACGCGATCACCCGGATAAAATCCGACCGCGGCGGCAACCTCTGGTTTGCCTCTCCCGAAGCCGGCCTCTCCAGGATGCTCGGCAGTGACGGCGCAAGCGACGCGGCGATGCACTGGCGAAACTGGGGCAACCACAACGCTGAGTCAGAACCGTACCCTTGGAGGGGGAGCGAACCGATGGTGTCGTTGTTTGAAGACGACGACGGGAGTTTTTGGATGGGAGGCAACGGCATTGGCCATTGGAACTCGACCACCGGAAGCTTCACTGGCTTCTGGAATTGGAAAAACTCAGACCTCGGCGGGAGCACCACAACCGCTCTGGTAAAGCGCAACGGGACGATGTGGGCGGGCAGCAGCGGCTCGGGCCTCTTCTGGTTCGATGGCGCCAAGTGGCAGAATGTAACGCTCAGCCCGGAGGGTTACCGCTACAGCCCGAACAACGTCAAGGCGATGGCGGTGGATACCGCCGGCAATTTCTGGGTCGGGTCGGAATATGGGCTGCGGAAGTTCGCCCCTGGTGAAAACACGAACTTCACCGTTTACATCGATGCGCCTCTGCCGGGTTACTACATCACGGACGTGGAAGCGGATCCCACAGGTGGCATTTGGGTCTCCACCGATCGGGGACTGGCGCGGTTCGATGGGACCAATTGGACTTCGTACACGCCGGATAACAGCGGCTTGCCGGGTGCGTTCATTACCGATGTGGCGCGCCGCAGCAGCGACGGTCTGATTGCGATCGCCGTGCAGAATGGGAACCTCGGTTCCGTTAGCACTTTTAACGGCAGCAGTTGGACGCACTACACAACTGCCAATTCGCCGCTGCACCACCCGCAGATTCAGGCGGTGGAGTTCGATCGCGACGGCGACCTGTGGGCTAGCACCTACGGCGAAGGGGTGGTCGAGATCAAAATTGGATCTACAGCGCCGCCTTCCACGCCGACACCGACGCCGACTCCGACGCCGGCCGCTACGGCAACGCCGAGTCCAACTGCGACCCCGACCCCGACTCCGAGTCCGACCGCTACCCCTCCTCCGAATCCGACTCCCACTCCAACGCCGAGCGTCACCCCGACTCCAACGCCCGCGGCGAGCCCTACTCCAACGCCAACTCCGAGCGCCACTCCGACACCGGAACCGACCGCGCCAACAACCGCCCTCGGCAACCTATCCACGCGTCTCCGCGTTGAGTCAGGGGACAATGCGTTGATCGGGGGATTCATCATCTCCGGTGATAAACCGAAGAAACTGCTTATTCGCGCGATTGGGCCTTCATTGTCGATCGATGATGCGTTGACCGACCCGACCCTGGAACTCTTCGACAGCAACCAGAAAACGCTGGCATTCAATAATGACTGGACGGAATCGAGAGCTGAAATAGAAGCCACGAACCTCGCTCCCACGCATGATCTGGAGTCGGCGATGGTTGTGGAGCTCGCCCCAGGCGCCTACACCGCTGCCGTGCGCGGCGACCGTGGGGCTGGCGTCGGCTTGATCGAAGTTTACGATCTCGGCAACGGGAAAGAGTCGCGACTGGCGAATCTCTCGACCCGCGGGCGGGTGCAAACCGGAGACAACGTAATGATTGGCGGCATGATCGTTACCGGCTCAGATGCGCAAAAGGTGATCATACGAGCAAGCGGCCCATCGTTGCCAGTGGACGGCCGGCTGGGCAATCCCTCTCTAGCGTTGTACGACAACAACGGCACGCTTTTGCGTTCGAATGATAACTGGCGCGAAAGCCAGCAAGCAGCGATCGAAGCGACTGGCCTTGCGCCAGCGAACGACCTCGAGGCGGCGATCGTGACCGATTTTGCTCCGGGCGCCTACACGGCAATCGTCAGCGGTGCGAACTCCACGAGCGGCATAGGGCTGGTCGAAATCTACTCCCTCAATTAGCTAGCAAGGGTTCTGAATGGGAACGCGACCCTAACGGGATTCGAACCCGTGTTACCGCCGTGAAAGGGCGGTGTCCTAGGCCACTGGACGATAGGGTCAGGGAAGGCGGGCAATATCAGAAGCGGCATCCGCCGTTGCAAGTTATTTGCCGGAATGTTTCAGGGCCAAAACGATCGCCGCGGTGCGGGCGGTGGCGCCGCTGTGCCGGGCCAGAACGGATTGAGCATTAGCCACGAGGGCCAGCGCCGCGTCCCGATCGCGGAGCAGCCAGGCGATCTGTTGCTGGAGTGAGTTTGGGTCCCGCACTTGCACAGCGGCTTTGTTTGTCACGAGCGCCTCGGCCAGAGCCGAAAAATTTTCCATGTGCGGACCGAAGAGGACGGGCTTGCCGGCAAGGATCGGCTCGACCGGATTCTGGCCGCCACGCGCGGTGAGGCTTTTCCCCACAAAAACGATCGTGGCCACGGCGTACCAGTGTTGAAGTTCGCCGGTCGTATCGAGAAGAAGACAGTCAGGCACGGAAGCCCGTCCGGCATCGGCCTCGCTCCGCAAGGCAACGCTCAACCCGAGCCGCTCCAGCCGGACGCGAATCTCGGGGGCCCGTTCGACGTGGCGCGGCGCGACAATCAAAGTGAACGAGGGAAAATCTGTTCGCAGTCGAACGAAGATTTCGCCGAGGATTTCTTCTTCGCCCGCATGCGTGCTCCCGCCGAAGAGAATCGGGCGGTCACGATCAAGGCCGAAGCGATTCAGGATCTCGAGGGGCAGATCTGGATTTAGACGCACGCCGACCGGATCGTATTTAATGCTGCCCACGGGATGGATCCGCGCGCGCTCCACGCCCAGCGCGACCCAGCGATCCGCATCTTCAGGTTCCTGCACGCACACTGCATCGAGGCAACCGAAGGTAGGCGCGATGAGAAACCGGAAACGCCGAAACCGGGCTTCGGACCGCAGGGAAAGGCGGGCATTGACCAGGATCAGCGGGACCTCGCGGTTCCGTGCTTCGGACGCGAGATTCGGCCAGACTTCGGCTTCAACCAGAACGACGCGGACGGGCCGGATGGCCGCAAAGGCGCGCCGCATGAACGGCCAGAGATCGAGCGGACTGTAGAGGACCTCCATGTCCTCGCCGGCTTCGGAAGTCGCGACGTGGAACCCGGTGGTCGTCGTGGTGGTCAGGACGCAGAAGAAATCCGGATCGCCCTCTCGAAGTTGGGCGGCGAGTTTCAAGGCGATCGCAACCTCGCCAACGCTGACCGCGTGGATCCAGGTGCAGCGCCGCGAGCTGAGCCGGCGCCGGACATTTTTATCGTAGAAACCAAATCGCTGCCCGAACTTGTGGCGGTAGTTACCGCGTCGGAGCAGCTTCGAGATCTGCCCGGGCAGAAAGAAAAGGAGACCTGCCGGATAAAGAAGGTTGTAGAGGAACCGAATCATCGAGCCGGCCGGTGGAGAAACAGGACCTCGGTAGCGCCATACCTCCGCGCCCGGGCGATTTCCCAAAGCGAAGTGGCCGGCGTCAGTTCACCGGGCCGCTTTTCCAGGACAAAGATGCCGCCGGGTGCAAGCATTTCGGCAAGGCGCAAATCATCCAAAAGCAGGGAGGTGAACTGCCCTCCCGATTTGGTTTTCTCGTAAGGGGGATCGGCGAAGATGATCGTGTACGGCCCGCTCGCCGAAGCGTTGTCGAGAAACGCGAACACGTCCTGTTTGCGGACGCGGCCCTCGAGTTTTGTCCGGGCCAGATTGCGCTCAATCGCGGCAACGGCAGCAGCGTTCTCTTCAACAAACAGTGCGGAGGCGGCCCCGCGACTGAGCGCCTCAATTCCAAGCGCCCCAGTCCCGGCGAAGAGATCCAGCACCCGCGCGCCAATGATTTGGTCGCCCAAACTGGAAAAGATCGCGGCCTTCACGCGATCCATGGTCGGGCGCACCTCGGTCTTCGGGACATCCAAGTGGAGTCCGCCCGCGGCGCCGGCGATCACTCTCATGGCGATGGGCTAGGAGACGGAGTGGGAGCCGGCGAGCTCGCGCCCGGCTCAGCTGCGGCCGCGGCGGGCTCTTCCGCCTTTTTCTTTTTGTCTTTTCCACCGCCCATTAATCCGGTGATGACGCTGCTGAGGTCTTTCAAGTCGCGACCGATCAGTCGTTCCATCAGGTTCGTTTTCGGCCGGCCCACCGTACCGCTAACCTGAAAGCTCAGCGCGGAATAACCCGGATCATCGATCGGCTTGAAGTTGTCGCGAACCGCGCGAAACAACTGGCCGCGCATCTTCTCGTTCACGGCCAGTTGCGATTCGAGATGCAGCTTGCCGTCGAACCCCACCGTGCCCGTGGCCGACAACCGAATATTTTCCGAGCGAAAGACCATCTCATCTATGGTCACGACGCCGGGGTTGATGTGATATTTGATCTGGGCCTGGTCGAGGCGGAGCTGTTGCAGCTCCTGAATTTGGAGGAGCTGGCCGAGCGCCACGAGCAATGCATATTGCCGGACCTGGCCGTCGCGCAAAACGATCTCTCCTTTCCCGGTCAGCGCATTGGGATCAGCCGTGTTGCCTGCAGCTTCCAGGTGCCCTTCGAGTTTGCCTGTCACCGTGCCAAGAGCGCCCCCGGCCTCGGTAATGATGCGATCGGCCTGCACGTCGCGAAATTGGATCTGGACCGTGAACGGCGAATCCTGTGCCTGCGGTTGCATGGTGAAGCGGCCGCTGATTTCGCCCTCCCCGGCGCGCGCAACAATCTCCGAGAAGTCGAGCTGGTTCGAATCGTAACGAAGCGGCGAATGAAGCTGCTGGAGGAAAAACCGGTTCCGGAGCGAGGTCCTGGCGATCGTGACTCTGCCGCGAAGATCGTTCGCAGTTCGGAAGCTCGAGCGGAAGTTAACGTCTTCGAACGTGGCGACTGGTTGCTGTTTCCGGTCGAGGAACTGAAAACGGGCCCGAACGACGTTTACCCGTTGGACTTCCGGAGTGAAGACCGCCGGAGCTGGCAGCGTTTCAACGATAGCGGGCGGGCCAGGCGGCGTCTCGGGAACCGATTCGATGGCCGGCACCGTCCCGGGGACCGCAGGGGCGGGTGGCGGCGGCACCGCATCGGGCGGCTCCGGAGGCGCGGGCATCGACGGCAGGCGCCATTTACCCTCAGCGTTCTGCGCCCAGAAGATTTCCGGCCCAATCAACGCGACTTCCTTGATCACCAGCTGCTGGCCGAAGAGCGAAGCAAACTGGATCCGCAAACGGAACGTCTTTGCGCTCAGAAAATCCGGGGACACACCGGGATCGGTTTGGGGAATCGTGATGCCGGTCAGCTTCAGGCCTGCCCACGGGGTGACGCTGATGCGCTGAATGCGGAGGGGAGTGCCCAGCCTGCGGCTGAGTTCGTGCTGAATCCTCGCTTGTGTGCCCCGGGACTGCACATACATGTTGATGCCGATCAAAATGAGGACCGCCAACCCCACGATCAGACCGAGGGAGAGCAACACGATGCGGCCCAATTTTTGCACGCCGGAAGGTTACGCCGCCGGGGTTTGAAGAAAAGGCCAAAGCCCGGGCTCTGGTACTGTTGTGAAAGATACGGTTATTATTTTGAATCCCGCCGCGCGCGGCGCCAGAGCCAGCCGCTTGCGCGAACGCGTTGAAAAGCTCGCCCCAGGCACGCTCCTCCGGACCACGTCCGGGGCCGGCGAGGCCGAGGCTCTGGCTCGTCACGCGGTTGCGGAGGGTTACCAGCGCATCGTGGCCGCGGGAGGCGACGGGACGATCAATGAAATCGTGAACGGCATCGCCGGGCACAACGTGGCCCTGGGATTACTTCCCCTCGGAACCATGAACGTGTTCGCGGCCGAGCTCGGCCTGCCCGGTAACGACCTTGGAGCGTGCTGGGACATCATCCAGGGTAACCGGACGCGGAAGGTCGATTTACCGCGGGCCAACCGGAAGCACTTCGTTCAGCTTGCCGGGGTGGGACTCGACGCCCAGGCGGTCAAAGAAACCAGCCGCGCCTTCAAGCGAAATTTCGGGCCGCTGAGTTACCTCATTTCGGCCGTGCAAATTGCCTCACGCACGCCCCCGGTCCTGCACATCGATTCGCCCGATGCGGCAGTTACAGAAGGATCTTTCGTCCTTGTCGGCAACGGCCGCCTCTATGGCGGGCGCTTTCCATTTTTCAAGCAAGCCGTCATGAACGACGGCCTCCTCGATGTCATCGTTTTTAAGCGGCTCGGATACGTGGACATCATCCGGTATCTGCAGGACGTCGTCTTCACCCCCCAGATCTCCTCCCCCGAAGTCGAGTATTTCCAGACGAAACGGCTGCGAGTCACCAGCGACGAAACCGTCCCCGTGGAAATCGACGGCGAGCTGGTCGGGAATTGTCCGGTTGAGTTTCGGATTCGGGCGGGCGGTTTGCGGGTTCTGGCGCCGCGCTAGGCAGCCCTCGCGCGACAACTCCATCGACAACGAATTTTCGTTGCGATACCCTCGGGTCATGCGCCTTTCCGGCCGAAAACCGTCCCCAATCACGAAGCGCTGGACCCAGCGGCCGCGCCTCGTTCTGCTCTCACTGATTGGGCTCAACGTTGCCGTTTTCGTGACCCAGCTCTTCCTCGACGCTTATCAGCCGGGGTTCGTTCGCGAATATCTTGCCCTGAGCGACCAGGGACTGCGGTCCGCTTACGGCTGGCAGCTCATTACCGCCGCGTTTCTCCATGATGGCCCCTGGCACCTGCTCGGAAACATGTTCCTCCTCTACCTGCTGGGCCGCGACGTGGAATCCATCATCGGGCAACGCCAGTTCTTCTTTCTTTATCTCACCGGCACGCTCGCCGGTGAGCTCGGCCACCTTTTCCTGATGCCGCCGAACTCCGGGTTACTGGCCGCTTCGGGTGGACCCGCGGCGGTGCTGGTGGCTTACGCGGCAATCCTTCCCGAGCTCGAGCTCACCTCCATGATTTTCTTTCTTCTTCCTCTCCGGCTAAAGGCGAAACACATCGGCTACGCGGCGTTTTCCCTTTCCGTGCTCGGCATCATCTTCGACCGCACGGTGACGGTGGCGCACAGCTCCTTCCTGGGCGGATGTCTGGCTGGTTGGTTTTACGCCCACCTGCTCGGCTTCGGACGCCCCTCGATTCTGCAGCGCGCTCTGCGGCAACGTCGGGTTGAGGCCGATCGCTACCGTGCGATGAGCCCGGAGCAGTTCATCGCCGAACAAATCGATCCGCTCCTCGACAAGATTTCCCGCGAAGGAATGGCGAGCCTTACCCGGAGCGAACGGCGAATACTGGCGAAAGCGCGCGAGAAGATCGGCGGGCAGAGCTAGATCACACGGTCTCCCGCTTCGGACAGCGAAGCGGCCACAGGTAAAAGCCAGAATGGACGTTGGTGGGTTTCCCTTGTTCCTTGGCCCGTGACAGAGTGGATCGCCGAGAAGGCGGAGACGACATTAAATCCCCCGCAGGTTGAGAACACGCTTTCGCGCCTCGCTGAAAGCTGGCCGGCGGATGCGATCCCACTGAGCGATTTGGTCGAGCAATTCCCGCTCGGGGAAGGGGCGCTTCTCCATCTGATCTCGGTTTCGAGTGTCTGCGCGGCCCGCCTGATTCGTTATCCGGAAATCCTGCTCTGGCTATCGCGACCTGAAATCTGTGACGCCCCCCGTGGTCTGCGAGCCATGCGGCTTGATCTGCAGCGAGCAGCGGAAGGCTCCGCCTTCTCCGGCAATTTCCACGCGCTTCGATTTTGGAAGGGCCGCGAGATGTCGCGTATCGCCTTGCGCGAGATCGCGGAGGCCGCCCCTTTGGAGGAGACGACCCTCGAGCTTTCACAGCTCGCCGAAATTTGCCTGCAGGAAGTGTACACCTACTGGGACTGCGATCTGCGGAGCCGGCGGGGCGGCCCGGACACGCCCTTTGCCATTCTCGCGCTGGGGAAACTCGGCGGGCGCGAATTAAACCACAGCTCCGACATCGACGTGATTTTCGTTTACGGCGAGGAAGGCCAGCTCTCGGCTAACTTCACCTGGCACGAGTGGTTCAATCAGCTCGGCGCAAAAATCATCGAGACGTTCGCAGCCCACGATCCGGCAGGCGCGTTATTTCGGATCGACCTGCGCCTTCGCCCCGAGGGGACGGCCGGGCCCCTGGCCAGATCGCTCGCCAGCATGGAAAATTATTACGCCGGCTTTGGCGAAACCTGGGAACGCCTCGCGCTGATCAAGGCGCGGGGCATCGCCGGCAATCGCGAGCTGGCTTACGAATTTCTCCGCGAACACCAGCCTTTCATTTTCCCGAAAAGCCCGACGTCCGACGTGCTCGATGAAATCGGCGGAATAAAGCGGCGGATCGAACGGGACATCGTTGGGCACGAAAAAATAGGCCGGGATGTGAAACTCGGCGCGGGTGGAATCCGTGAGATCGAATTTGTCGTCCAGGCCCTGCAACTCCTCCACGGAGCGCGGCACGCGTTTCTTCAGGAGACGAGCACTCTGAAAACGATTCCGGTGCTGGCCGAGCTCGAGCTTTTACCGCGACGGGAAGCGCGGGTCCTCGAGGAAGGTTACCGGTTTCTTCGGCGGGTCGAGCACCGGCTCCAGATCGAGGCCGAACAACAGACCCACACCGTGCCCGAAAACGGCGAAGCGCTCGAGCGACTCGCGCAAAGCCTGGGATTCGCCGACGCCGCGAACTTCAACGCCACCCTCCAGGAACAGATGAAGGAGATCCGCGCAGTTTTCCGCCGGGTAATTTCCGAGCCGTCCGGCGCCCCGGAGGCGGCCGCCGAAAGCCTCCGGATTTTTCGGGATGAAAAAGGGGCGGCGAAATCGCTCGCGGATTTGGCAAAGGCCCGGGGCGGCTTTCATGTGGCGCCGCGCACCCGACAGGTGTTGCGGAATCTTCGGCCGTTGCTCTTCCAATGGCTCGCACGGACAGCCGACCCGGACATGGCCCTGAATCAGTTTGTTCGATTCGTCGAGGCCTACGGTTTGCGGAGCATGCTTTTCGAGCTGCTGGTCGTGAACCCGAAATTGCTCGAGCTGCTCGTGAAAACGTTCGATGCCAGCCGGTACTTCGGAGACCTTCTCATCCGGCGGCCGCAGCTTCTCGAAGAGATCACACGATCCGGGGTCCTGGACCGCGGGCTACTGGTCGCAAAACATCTCCAACGCCTCGAAGGGCTGGAAGTCACCGCGGATTCGCTCGACGCGCTCCGAGCCTATCGCCAAACCCAGCTCCTCCGGATCTTTCTTCGCGACATTCTCGGCCTGGCCAACATCAACTCGGTCACGCTCGAACACTCCGCGCTGGCCGAGGCGTGCCTCGTTTTCGTAAACCGGCTTCGCGGGAGCGAGAGCGACCTCACCATCATCGCCCTTGGAAAATTCGGCGGGAACGAAATCGGATACGGCGCCGATCTCGACGTTGTCTTCGTTGGGGAAGACGTCCGGGCAGCGCAGCATTTGATGGTCGCGATGGCGCAACCGACCAGCGAAGGAATCATCTGGACGCTCGACGCCCGGCTGCGGCCTGATGGCGAGAAAGGCATTCTCTCCTGCTCTCTCACCGCCTACGAAGCCTATTACCAAACGAGGGGCCAGCTCTGGGAGGCCCAGGCGCTGACGCGAGCACGCCCGATTGCCGGCCCTTTACAGAACGAATACATGGCCCTCGCTCAACAGGTCTGGCGCATCGCCGGTGCGCGCCCCGATTTGTTCAACCAGATCGACGCGATGTTGCAGCGGATCCGGCGCGGCCGCGGCAGCGCTTCTGACGAGCTGGAGTTCAAAACCGGCTCAGGCGGAATCATCGAAGCCGAGTTTCTCATCCAGGCCCTCCAGATGCGCGCCGGGCTTTGGAATCCCCAAACCCTTGGAGCGTTGGAGACGCTCGCCGAAGAAAACGTGATGAAAAGATCGGACGCCGAAGTTCTGCGGAAGCATTACGAACATTTGCGCGCCATTGAATCGGTCCTCCGCCGCTGGGAGCACAAGAGCGTGTCGAGCGTGCCGAACGACAAGGTGGAGCAGGAAAAACTCGCGGTGCGGATGGGAGCGAAAAATCTGGACGCGTTCGCGGAGGACTACCGCGCCGCGAGGACGGGAATCCGCCAGATTTACGCCCATTACTTTGGCTAGCGACCGCCGGTCGCGTATCGGGCGAGTGCGCCGAGAAGAAGAAAGCTGATCGCGATGCCGGCACAGACGATGAGGAACACGACAACAAGGATCCCAATAACGAAAATCCAGTCGCTCCGGCTCCGCGGATTCGCGCCGAGCCGATGGTTCTTGATGATGTCGTAATTGCGGGCGTTCGATTTGAACCAGAACGAGAAGGCGTCACCTACGACAGGGACGATGCCGATAAGCTCGTTGAGCAAAACATTGAGCGCCATCCGCGCGACGAGCACTTTCGGAACCCCGAGACGGACAGCCTGGATCAGAGCGATCCCCGAGACGAGCGCGGAACTGGTATCACCAATACCCGGGATGAGACCGAGAAGTGGATCCAGGCCGAAACGGAACTTCGTCCCGGGCACACGGACAATATCGTCCATGATGAATGCGATCCATTTGAAGATTGGCTCGAGCCCCTGTCGCTTCCGTTTCTCTTCCGGAGGCAAAACCTCCCACTCGACTTGTTGGAGCGGCGGTTGGTGACCGCCGGGCGTGGGCTGCTGGGCCACGATAAAGAGTTCGGCGGTCATAGACCGCCGCTACAGAAGACTACCCCGGAATGCCCTTCAGCATCTGCTCGTTGGTCGGGAATTTTTTCACGAACATAAGGAGGCGCTCGATGGCTTCGCCAGGCTTGTGTCCGGCCAGGCCGCGCCGGATGAGATTGATCTTCTCGAGTTCCCAGGACTGCAGGAGCAATTCCTCGCGTCGAGTGCCGGACAGGAAAATATCCACGGCTGGGTAAATGCGCTGATCGCTGATCTTGCGATCGAGGACCATTTCCATGTTACCGGTGCCTTTAAACTCCTGGAAGATCAGCTCGTCCATCCGGCTGCCGGTTTCGATCAGAGCGGTCGCGACAATCGTCAGGGAACCAGCTTCCTCCGTGTTACGCGCTGCGGAAAAAAGCTTTCGCGGCGTCTCCATGGCGCGGGCATCGATACCGCCGCTCATGGTCCGTCCACCGCCGCCCATTGCGTTGTTAAAAGCGCGGGCGGTGCGGGTGATCGAATCGAGCAGAATGAAAACGTCTTTGCCGGCTTCAACGAGCCGCTTGGCCCGCTCGACGGCGAGCTGCGCAATCCGAGTGTGGCTCTTGATATCGCTATCGTTCGAGCTCGCCATGATCTCTGCCTGAGGACAGGACCGGCGGAAATCGGTCACTTCTTCCGGACGCTCATCGACCAGGAGGATGATCAATTTCATCTCCGGATGATTTTTTACGACGGCATCAGCGATATGATGAAGGAGCGTCGTCTTTCCGGTGCGGGGCGGCGCGACGATGAGGCCGCGCTGGCCCATCCCCAGGGGGGTCATCAAATCCATGATCCGGGTCGTATAACGATCGGGAACCGTCTCGAGCTTGATCTTCCGATTCGGGTTGATCGTAGTCAGCTCTTCGAACGGGCGAAGGCCCTGGTATTTGGTCGGCTCTTCGTCGTTGATCTTGTTCAGCCGGATGAGCTGCGGCCCGCGGTTACCGCGGCGAGTTTCGCCGTAAATCCACATTCCGTCGCGCAGGGCGAAGCGACGAACGATTTCCGGGGTTACGAAAATGTCGTTCGGCGTCTGGACGAAATTGCGCTTTGCGTCGCGGAGGAAGCCAAAGCCCTTCCCGGAGATTTCGATAATGCCGTCACCGAATTCGGGCTCGCGATCGAGCTCGCCGTTTTGCGACGTTCCGCCCTCGGCTCGCGCGGATTCGTCGGCCGGATCGCCTTCGCTGGCCTTGGGCGCCCCCATTTCGTCAGCCTGAGCGGTTTCGGTCCGCTCGCCTGGGCCGTTAAAGTCAGTTCGTTGATCCTGCGGTCCGCGGTCACGGCCGCCATGGCGGCGCGAAAAACGTCTGCGAGGACGCCGCGGGCGATCCGCGGGCGCGTCGGTTTGCAGTGGGGGCTGGTTATCGTTTTCTTCGCTCATAAATCAGAGATTGGGCCTCATTGCTGCCGAAGCAGCGGGCCGCCTTACAGACCTGGCGGCGTTTCTACACCGGCAATTTCGCCAGTAATTCGTCGGAGATATCTAGGTTGGAATAGACGTTCTGGACGTCGTCGTCGTCTTCAAGACTATCGCACAAGCGCAAGATCTGCAGCGCGACGGTCTCATCATGGACCGGAACTGTCGTATCTGGAATAAAAGTAAACTTCTGCCCATCGGTGGTGACGCCCGCGTTTTTGAGCGCCTCAGCTACTGCGTAGAGCTGATCGTGGGAAGTGGTAATAACATACTGTTCCTCCTCCGTTGTCAACTCCTCCGCGCCAGCCTCCAGGGCCAGCTCGAAAAGGCGATCCTCCTCGACAGAATCGCGCGGCACCGTAATTCGGCCTTTTTTATGGAACATGTAGGAAACACTTCCGCTCGAAGCGAGGTTTCCGTGGTTCCGGCTAAAGATGCTGCGGATCTCAGCGGCGGTGCGGTTTTTGTTGTCGGTGGCGGCCTCAACGATCACGGCGACACCCCCGGGCGCGTAGCCTTCGTAAACGATCTCGTCGAAGTGTTGCGCCTCGGTCCCCTCGCCGGTGCCGCGTTTGATCGCGCGCTCAATGATGTCGTTTGGAGTGCTCTGGGCGCGGGCTGAAACGATCGCGCTTCGGAGCCGGGCGTTGCCTGCCGGGTCGCCGCCGCCGGTTTTCGCAGCAATGGTGATTTCCCGGGCGAACTTGCTGAAGAGTGTCGCCCGCTTTGTATCGATCGCGCCCTTGGTGTGCTTTACTTTGGACCACTTGCTGTGTCCCGCCATGAGATGCGAATTCTAGATTTGCCGACAGACCTGGCGTCTTTGGAAACAGGAAAGCCTCGAGGAGAAATCGTTACCGAGGAGGCAGTTACCTGAGACAATTAAACCTCCGGGGCCGTTTTTTGTCAATGGACGGCAGAGGGTCGCGCTGCAATGTCTGCGTTCGAACGCATCACTGGCGGACGGCGCAGCGCACCGTCCCTACCAGCTAATTGTTTTGGGCGCGCTTCCGGGCGGTCGGATCGAGAATGCGCTTCCGAAGCCGGAGAGATTTCGGGGTGGCTTCGACGAATTCATCGGCGCTGATGTACTCAATCGCCCGCTCGAGACTCATCTTGAGGGGCGCCTCCAGCTGAATGCCTTTGCCGTCCCCCTGGCTGCGCATGTTGGTCAAATGCTTCGCCTTGCAAGGATTCACCGGCAGGTCCTCAGGGCGCGCGTTTTCGCCCACGATCATCCCGGAATAAATTTCTTCCTGCGGCCCGATAAAGAGCTTCCCGCGGGCCTGGATGTTATTGAGCGCGTACGCCGTGCTGACTCCGGGCTCCATCGAGACCATGACGCCCCGGTTGCGGCCTTCGAGCTCGCCTTTGAACGGCGCATATTCGCGAAACAAATGACTCATCAAGCCTTCACCGCGCGTCAGGTTCACGAGGTCGCTTTCGAATCCAATCAGGCCGCGAGTTGGAATAATCGCTTCCACTGAAACCCGGCTGGCGTGGTGGTCCATGCTGACGACTTCGCCTTTGCGCGCCGCCAGGGTTTGCAACACGTCGCCGAGATTATCACTTGGCACCTCGACATAGAGATTTTCCAGGGGCTCGAGCAACCCGCCGTTTTCGTCCCGCTGGTAGATGACCTCAGGACGCGAGACCATTACCTCGTAGCCTTCGCGCCGCATTTGCTCGACGAGAATGGCGATCTGCATTTCGCCGCGAGCGTTGATCTCGAAAGCTCCCGCCGCTTCGGTGTCTTTCATCTGGAGCGAGACATTGCCCCGAGTCTCGCGGACGAGACGCTCGCGGACATGGCGGGCCGTGACGAACTTTCCTTCCCGGCCCGCGAAAGGTGAATCGTTCACCAGGATGCGCATCCGGATCGTTGGCGGATCGATATCGACGAACTGAAGCGGCGGATGCTCCTCGCGATCGGTCAGGGTTTCGCCGATATAAACGTCCTCAAACCCGGTCAGGCCCACGATGTCGCCCACGCTGGCGTGCTTCAATTCCACCTGGCCCATTCCCGCGAACGTGAAAAGGCCGGTCACGTTGGCGCGCTCCCGGCGTCCATCGCGATGGATGCACACGATGGAATCCCCGACGCTGACCCGCCCGCTCACGATCCGGCCAAGCGCGATCCGTCCGAGGTAGTCACTGTAATCGAGATTCGAGACCAGCATTTGGAAAAAAGGCTCGGGCGAGACCGGCGGCGGTGGCACGTGTTTCACAATTGCCTCAAACAACGGCGTCATGTCCTCGCTGTTTTCGTGCAGCTCGCGCATGGCAAACCCGCTTTTGGCGCTCGCGTAAATGATTGGGAAATCGAGCTGCTCGTCGGTTGCCTTCAGCTCAACGAAAAGATCGAAAACGAGATCGAGGACCTTGTGAGGCCGGGCGTTTTCCCGGTCGATCTTATTGATAACGACGATGGGCTTGGCCTTGTTCTCGAGCGCTTTTCGCAAAACGAACCGCGTTTGCGCCTGTGGACCATCATGCGCATCGACGACCAGCAGGACCCCATCCACCATCTTCATGATGCGCTCGACCTCGCCCCCAAAGTCCGCATGGCCCGGGGTATCGACAATGTTGATCCGGTAGCCGTTCCACTGGAAGGCGGCGTTCTTCGCTCGGATCGTGATCCCCTTCTCCCGCTCGAGGTCCATCGAATCCATCATCCGTTCTTCGACCTTCTGGTTGGCGCGGAAGGTCCCGGATTGGCGCAGGAGTTGATCGACAAGAGTGGTCTTGCCGTGGTCAACGTGCGCAATGATGGCGATGTTACGGATCTTATCCATGTGACCGGGTTTGTAGAGCAACCGCTCCGGTTGCCGCCGATGGCAGGCGGAACGTCCGCCCTACAGTTTCGGAGCGCGGAATATGGCGGCGGGAACCGCGCCCGTCAACCGGGCGCGGTCCCTGACGTAGCCGATGATCAACAATACGAATGATCGCTCACGGGCCGCGGTCGTACACTTCCACGAGTCCGACGCCGGTCGAATCGTTGACCCCGGCAAGAATCGCGGTGTAGAGGCCGGGGGCCAGGGTTGCCGCTATGGCTGATTCTTTGCCGTTGGCAGGCGCCAGGCCGGCACCGCTGATTTCGGTCGCCTGGATTGGGTCGTCGGCCCAATCGTTGTTCGCTCTCAGCAGCGTGCCGTTCTGATTGCGCAGCTCGAGGGTCGGATCAGGCAACGTGTTCGGAACTCCCTGTGCGCTCAGGCTTGGACCAAGGCCGCGAATGATGATGCGATCGTTTCCGGTGGTGCCGAGAATAAAGCCGGCGATGACAACGCGATCGCCTGTCCCGACAAAGGCACGCGTGCTGAGGTTGGCGAGCTTGGAGCTCGCCCCGGTGTTCACATCATAGACTTCAACGAGGCTTATACCGGCACCAGTGCCATTGCCGCGAACAATCGCAGTGTAAGCCCCCGGAGGCAGAGTCAGATCGACCGCTGCTTCGGAGTCGTTCGTCGGGGCCAGCCCGGTGGCCTTGATCTCCATTTCCTGAGTATCCCGCCAGTTGTTGTTACTGACCGTGCTGAATCCAGCCGGACCGTGAATCTCAAGCGTCGGATCCGCCAAGACCTCGGAGTCGGAGAAGCCGAACTTGGTTAAGGACGGCCCGATGGCCCGAACGACGACATGCTTCGGCACGCTGCCGGTGATGATGAAACCGCCGATACCAGCGTTATCGCCAACGTCCGTGTGCATGCGGGTGGACAGATTCTGCGCCTGCGTAATCGGCGCCGGAGTAGGCGTCGGCGTGACGGCCGCGCCCGGGACGCAGGCCGTCGGCAGATTGATGTTCGTGACCGCGATGTCGTCAAGGTAGAAGCCCTTGTAGTTCGTCGCTGGATCAGAAGTAAACACCCACCGGAATTTAATGGTATCGCCCGGAGTCAAACCGGTCAGCCGATGACACCGGCGGGCATAGGCTGTCAGGTCGCCAGTCATGTAGGTCGTGCAATCACCGGTAGGCAGCAAAGAAGGACCGGTGATGACCGGCTTCGATGCGGGGAAGCCGCAGGCGTTGATCGGCGGGTCGTCCGTGCATTCGAGGGTTGCATAGTCCCCGGTCACGTCGGAGCTCATGCAGCCGTTGGCGGCGGAGTTGTTCGGCGCGGGCAGGTCGGTCCATGCACCGCCGTTCCGTGAATATTCTATCGCGATGCCGTCCCAATTTTTCTCGAATTGGTGCCGTTCCCAGTAAGTCAGATTCACGTTGTCGGCGCCGACGGTAAGGACCGGCGTTTCGGCGGCGGAACACTCGAGGTCGCCGTAAGTCGCGTCCGGAGCAGGTCCGGCATTTCGGTAGGCGTAATCACCGCCGGCCGTGTGATTGGCGCTGGGATCCTGGGCGCCGCTGACAATTCTCCAGGCGGTGCTCTGTGAACCGACATTGAGGCGCAGGAAGGAGGTCGTGTCGCCGCCGCCGTCCGTCCATGTGCCAGGAGTGGGCTGACTGCCGGGGCCATAGGCGGTACCCGCGATGACCTTGTTGTTCCCTTCTTCATTGCCTGCGCACGCTCCGCCAGCGGCAGTGCTGTCGTCGCTCGCTCGTACGACGTAATAATAAGTGATGCCGCTGGTCAGGTTGTCGGTATCGACGTAGGAACTCGGGCCAGAAATGCAGCTCGCAATGCGGTTGCTCGGACTCGGCACGAAGTCGGGGATGGTACCGCGATAAATGTTGTACCTGACCTGCGCGAGCGGACAACTCGGCGTCGCGGGCGTCCAACTCAGGACGATGCCACACGCTGGGCCGTCCACGCTCGTCGCGCCTGTGACACCGGCGAAAGTCGGTTTTAAGCTGCAGTTCCCGGTCGCTGTCGCCACGGCCGCAGCGCTCCGCACGAGTGCCTGGCATCGGCCGCCGGCATCGGTCGCCGCGATTACCCGATAACTATAGGTCACGCCTCCCTGAACCGCGGTGTCGGTGAAGCTCGTAGAGGAACCGGGGACAAATGCGAGCGGCTGATAAAACCCTTGGCTTCCCACCGGGCCGGTCGCGCGTTCGATGGCATAACTGCCCGGGGCGGGCGCGACCGCGGTCCAGTTCACCTGAATTTGATTAGGCGCTGTAGCGGTTGCAGTGACATTCCCCGGAGCACTGGCCGGGCGCGTGGTGCAGGTGGAGGGCTGGCACTGGCTGGTAGAAAAACTCGCCGACGCGATCCGGGTGCTCCAGTCGAAGTTGCTGTTAGCCCCTTGTCCCTGGCGGTAATACTCGTTCGCGTGCCAGAAAGTGCAGTCGTCCGCCGGGTCGATGCTGGTGCTCGCGTAATCGCCCCAGCGCCCGAGTCTGGCTTCGTCCGCTGGCGGTGGGTCCGAGGCGACATTCCGGTTGCCAGTCTGGATGATGGTTTCGGGGACGGTCATCGTGCCGAGCGGATGGTTTGCCGCGCGGCCGGTGTAGCGAATTGAATGAGCATCGACCGGCTCGAGTGTGCCGGTGGCGGTGTAGCCGACGATCATGTTCCCAGCGGCATCCTGGGCGATCGAGGACATCCAGCGGGAACGGCCGTTGGGCTCGTCCGCAATCGTCCCCTGCTGGTAGGTGCATGGATACGAACTGCAAACCGAATCAGGCTGCCCGGAAATTCGGAACTCATACCAGCGAACGCCCGAAACCACGCCCGGGACGCCAGGGTCCACCGCGTGGGAGACGACCAGCGATTCGTGGTCGATGAAGTTCCGATAGGCCAGTCGAAACATGAGACGATCGCCCAGTGAGTCGAGAGTCGATACGGTGTTGGGCTGAGGGATGCACTGGCCACCGGCACCGCCACACGGGGCCGTCGCCGGTGCGACCGGCATTTTCGCCTGCAGGGTGCGGATAGTATTTGCCGCGTTGCTGAAATCCACTTTCATCCGGTAGAGGTACATCCCATCGGCATGCACGGAGGTGAAGATGCCCGGAGCCCCTGTTGGAGGCGGCGCGAAGCCATCGAGGTCCGCAGGCATGTGGCCGCCTTCCAAAGGATCGTTTATGACCTGGTAAGTCGCGGTCGGGTCACCAGCGAGCATCTTGGCGCGGTCCATGGCGCCGAAGCTGGCGGCATGGAAGGAGAAGGTCTCCGGGTCGTCAGTGTCAGGCGTAAAGTGGTGGGCCATGACATAGTAGGCGTCGGTCCAAACGCCGTAGTGCGGATAGTCGCCGAAATCGCCGTCCGGCACCGCAAAGGCGTAACGAAAATATTGCCCGGTTGCATCCGCAGTCTTCGAGATGGCCACGCACTGATAGAAGATACCGTTCGAGCTGGGGTCGGGGTCCGGGTCGGAGTCCGTCGAGGAAGTAAACTGCGAGAGCAGCCAGCGATTGGCCACTTTGTCATAAACCACGATCGGGTCACCGGCATTCTGGGCTTCACACTCTCCGCCAAAGCCTGCCCAGAGCGTATCGTTGCCGACCGGGCCAAGAACCGACGTCGCCGTTTTGGTCGCGCGGTTGAGCGACCATATCTGGTAGCGGGTGTTGACCATCTCCACGTATTGGTTATTGCCGACGGAACCGTTGGTATCCGGCGGGTATCCGGCGTCTTCCAGCAGCAGCGTCCCCCCGGGGATGCCATCGAAATTGAAACCGGTCTCAGCGGCGTCCGCAGCGTTGGGTCCGTTGACTGAATCTTTAGTCTTCGGCGCGACCTGGGTTACGGGGTCCTTCTGATTGGAGCGGAGCGTGCGCCAGGGTGGAAGAGGGAGCTCCGGAGGCTGTTTCCTTGGCCGATGGGGAATGGAGATCTTGGCCAGTTCGGACAGGGGCGGAGAGACGTCGAAGCGCGAGGGGGAGATGGAGTAGACGCTCTGTCCCAGAGCGTTCGTTTTCTTCGTGACAGTAGGTTGCACGCCATTAAAGGGGATCCTGGGGGCGGGTGCCGTCGTTGCCTTGGTTGCACCAGGCATGTTGGTTTTCCCGGCCATCGATCTCCGAGGCGGAGCATCTTTATCCTCGCCGCCGAGCTTGCTCCTCTTCATCGCCAGCTTCGATTGAGCCGGCGCCTGCTTTTGAGCGCTGACCCAGCGAACGAGGGAAAATCCTCGCCACGAGGCTGAAGCGGTGACCGCCAAAGAAAGCCCGGTGAGGCAAAGCGTGGCGGCGATGAGCAGACGAAGGTTGATGTACGCAGAGAGAGAAGGACGGCTCTTTTTCATGTGGTGTGAGTGTGGCGGCGGATCGAAATGATCCGTTACTCTTTAATCGAGAGGGAACGCGCGCGTGGATGGACTGCGGGCGAGCAGAGTCCATCATGACTAAAATGTAATACCGGATCGAATTACCGGGGCGACATCACATCGAGCGCCGGTCCGATCTCGAAATTCACGCGAACGGTCTGACCTGCCACCACAACAAAGGGACGGGGCGGGGCGGCGCGCCGTCCCCGCTTCCTCGCTTGGAGAAGGTACTCTCCGGCGGGCAACGCGACCCGGTAATGCCCTTGGCGGTCAGCTTTGATTTCGAGGACCTCGTTCTTGCCATCCTTGCTCGTAACGACCAGAGGATAATCCGCATAATCGGGCTTGTTCTGGGTGGTGCTGTTTCCATCGGCCAGCTCAACGGCCTTCGCGACGGAGACTTGGAGTTCGCCTTCAAGGATGCCTGTCCCGCCCGCCGAGCTCGCGTAAGCAGAGATGCTGAGCAAAAAAGCGATGGCCACGGTCGCAAGCGCCTTCACCTGGCAACGCTACGCCCGGAACCGGCGGATGGCGACCGATTCCTGCCCCCACGACCGCGGCCGGCCTAACGAGCGGTCGCGTTCAAAAAGCAAACAGCTCCAACCGCGAACGGCTGGAGCTGTTGCTGATGCGCATTTGCGGCGGCTACGGTCCGCGGTCGTAAACTTCAACTACCCCGACACCGGTTCCGTTATTGAGACCGGAGAGGAGCGCGGTGTAGAGGCCCGGCGGCAGCGTTGCCGCGATCGCGGATTCCTGCGGATTCGTCGGCGTCAGGCCCGCGGAAGAAACTTCGGCGGCCTGTGTCGGATCGTCCTGCCAATCATTGTTCGAGCTGACCAGCGTGCCGTTGCCATCGCGCAGCTCGAGGGTCGGATCAGCCAGCGGAGCTGTCACCCCGAACGCAGCCAGGCTCGGCCCGAGACCCCGGATCACGACGCGATCATCGCCCGCGTTATTGCCGAGGACAAACCCGGCAATGACTACGTTGCCACCGGTGCCAACAAAGGCGCGTGTGCTCAGGTTCGCGAGCTTGGAGGCTGCCGCAGTATTGAGGTCGTAGACTTCCACGAGGGCGATCCCGGCCTGAGGCGTTCCCGTGTTGCCACGGACGATCGCGGTGTAAGCGCCCGGAGGCAGCGTCGCGTCGATGGCCGCTTCCAGATCGTTCGTCGGCGGTAAACCGTCCGCTTTGATCTGGGACTGCTGCGTGTCGCGCCAGTTGTTGTTGGTGATGGTCCCGAAGGCGCCGGGTCCGTGGACCTCGAGCGTCGGGTCAGCCAGCACTTCGGAGGCGTCGAAGCCGAATTTCGTTAACGACGGCCCGATCGCGCGGATGATGACATGTTTCGCCGCGCTGCCGGTGATGATGAAACCCCCGATCCCCGCGTTATCACCTGCATCAACGTGCATACGGGTCGACAGGTTCACCGCCTGGGAAGCCGGAGTCGGCGTCGGGGTCGGTGTAGGTGTCGGAGTAGGCGTCGCAGTTGGCGTAGGCGTAGGCGTCGGGGTTGGCGTCGGCGTCGGGGTTGGCGTCGGAGTCGGTGCGGCGGTGATCGTGACGGTCTCCTCCGGATCAGCGCAGGTGTTCCTGACGAAGTTGTTGTTCAAGTCGCCATTGTAAGTTGCGACCCAGTAGTACGTCCCTGGCTGCGTCGGTGTATAAGTAGCCGAATCGTAGCTCCCGTTATCAGCGACGGAGACGGTCGAGGTGAACACCGGCGTTCCTGTGCACGTCCCGTCGTTAAACAGTCGGAATGTGATCGTGCCGGTAGGCGACAGACCGCCGGCAAGCGTGGCCGTGTCCCTGATGGAAGTGCCGATGGTAGCGCTATTAGGCTGCGCCTGCGTCGTCAGGATCGGTGTGGTCAACGCCGCATTCGGCAGATCGGCAACCCAGGCACTGCGTCCGTGAGTGGCGGCATACAGCTTCTTGCCATCGGGAGTGATGGTCAGGCCGGTGATTTCCACCATCGGCATGTTCGTCCCAGCGACTTCCCAGTCGGTGGTGCCATTTGGCAAACGAAGAACGCCGAAGTCGTTCGAGGCGAAAACGTCCCCGTTTGGACCGCGCGCAATCGACGTGGCCGGGAAGTCGGGGAATGCCCCGGGCCCTGATCCGTCGAGGTTTGTGAATGTCGCGCTCGGTCCCGCCGGGTTGAACACGACCGAGTAAATGTGACCCGGCTGCCCGGGCGTATTGAACGCGTAGCCGCCGTAAGCCACCCAGGCATGATTCGGATTAGTCGGGTCAACGTAGATGCTGGTAATGGCGCGGTTCGGCGCGTTCGCGTCCAGGCTATCCACGCGGGTATAGGTCACCGTATTGGGCACGGCCGCGTTAGCGTTCTTTGAAACGAACAAGCGACCAGTGGTGGTGGCGGCCCAAAGGGTCACAGCGTCCGCCGGGGTCCGGCCCAGGAAAGAGACGTTGCCGCCCGATCGCGTAGTGCCGCGATAATCTCCAGCATTACTTGCCGTCAAATTCGTCGCGCCGGTTGGCCCGATCGCCATGAAATCGCCGCAACCAGTCAGAGTGACGGCCGTGAACAGGTTACAGTTTGCCTCTAGCTGGGCTTGCGGGCCGCCCCAGTCCTGGGTTCGCCAGACGCTGAGCCCGCCAGCGAAGATCGTTTGCGGGGCCGCGGGGCTTGGATCGGCGATTTTCGGCCCGTAAAACAGGAATGACGTTTCGATACCGTTGTAAATATACACCCAGTGCAACGGATCCCCGTTGCGGAAGTTGGCGAATATTGAGCGTCCCGTCGTACTGGCGAAGCGCAGTGCTGGATTCCCAGAAGCAAACCCAGACAGACCACCGTCGCCAAAAAATATTTGCGGCCATGATGGTGAGTTCAGAGTCTGGAACGTGCCGTTGTCCTGCGTGCCACCCTGAACGTTCGTGTTGTCGGTCGGTGAGACACTCAGGCTCTGGAACTGCAGAGTCGAAAGCCCCACGTTCATGGTGATCAACTTCGTCGGAACGGCTTTGAGCAACTGCTGGCAGGTAGCGAGGTCGTTCCCGGTGATACCGGTGGGCGGCTGCCTCGACGTATCCGTGCAGGTATTGGAAATATCCGTGAACGTTCCGTCCGTTCGGACGACGCCGCCGTCGCTGCCGTAGATCGCGATATTCGTGCCGGGAACTTCAACGACCGCGTGGCTGTCCGGGTGCATTCCGGGTTGCGAAAACGTGAGGCTGTTGGCGGGCGGATTCGATTGCGGGCCGAATTCCGCGCTCCAGGTCATATCGGTAAAGGTCGCGCCGGCGTCAGTCGAACGCAGAAACGCGCGTCCGTCGTTCCTCGTGCTGTACTGATCGTAGTCGTATGAGCCACCGACGTAGAGCACATCGGGTTTCCCTGGCGGAGTGTAGATAACGTTGTCATACCAGCATTGCGCGCCGGCCGCGGTACTGGAGCAATAGCCGGTGGATTGGTTCTTCACTGGGCCCGCATCCTGGGCGGCGCTGAGGTCCGTAAAACTGGCGTCATTGGCTGCAGCCACGGCGTCATCGGTTCGATAGACGTGCGCCAGGTTGGCCGCCCCAAGGTTCCCGTTCCCGCAGCCGACATACATTCGTGTCTTGGGACCAGTAATCGTGGTCAGGGCAAATTCGCAACGGTCGGAGTTGTCACCGGCGGCGGAATTACGCGCGGACTTGATTTGCGCCCAGTTTTGACCGCCATCTGTCGAGCGCCAGACGCCGCCAGCTCCAGAGACGACGCCGTTCAAGCCAAAGGCCGAGGCGTAGACGATCTTGTTTGTGGTTCCGTTGAATCCGGGATCCAATTCCAAATCGTTGACTCCGCGGACGGATGCTTTCGCCGTGGTGCCATCGCACGTCGCCGGGCAGGCGTCACCGCCATCCCAGATAAACTTAAAGGTCGCGCCGCCGTCAGTGGATTCCCAAAGACCGAAAGGCGGGCGCGGGGTGGGCGGATTCGAGGTGCCTCCGGTCGAGACCGAACTCACGCCATGAACGGCGCGAACAGACGCGACGTACATGTGACTCGGATTTGTCGGATCCACGGCAATGCCGCCAACGGCGCGGCCATTGAAAGCATTCCCGGTGTAGGTCCCATTAGCTACGAAACCTCCACCGCCGGCCGGGCTGGTGCTGGTGATATTCGTGACGACTGACGGGAGCAGGGTCCACGTATCTCCGCCGTCCGTAGATTTGTAAACACCCACGCCGGCTGCGGAGTCTGCGGATGCGTTCGGCTCGCCGGTGCCCGCATATAGAGTGTTGTTAGGGGCGTCATAAACCAGAGTGCCGATCGCATTTGTCGCGAAAGTTTGAGAGACAAATGTCCAATTTGGCGTCGTAGCCAGGGCATTGTCGGTCCGCCAGATGCCGCCGCCTGCCGCTGCGATCCAAAGCCGGCAACTGGACGCATTACAACCAGGCTGCAGGGCCAGGGCCGTGACGCGACCAGAAGTGACATAGGGTGCCCCGCTGAAGCTCAATACCGCTGGGAACGTAGCGACACTAGGGCCGACCAGTTTCCAGTTTAGGAATGGATTCGCCGGGTTAACGGCCATGGTATTTTCCTGGCGGAGCTCGAATGCGCGCCAGGACTCGATGGCCCGCCGGGTGGCGTCGAATGGAATTTCATCTGCCGGATAGGCGTTGATTCTGTATTTCTCCAGCGCCTTGGCGTAGGGCCCGGCTTCTGCAGGTCCGGGCCGGGCAATGCGTTCATCTTCGTCGAGACCGCGGTCCGGATCGCCTCGCAGCAACCGGCCATACCTGGGCTTTTCATCAGGGCGCAAGCCAACGATCGCGAGGGCCGCCCCCGCGGCGAGCAGGACGAGCGCGACCAAAATGCGCAGGTTCGGGGTGAACGCAGTCCGAGTGTACAAGGATTTCTTCATAGAGTAGCAACGAGTTTGGTTTGCGGCGCGGGGCAGCACCGGTGAAGCGCCGTTTTATCGCGCTCCCCAAAGCGAGGCAACGCTTTTTGATATTATGACCAAAATGTAAAGTGGACCCCGCGGCGTTACTGCGGCCGCGCGATGGGCGCGCGTCCGGCAGCGGGCGGTCGGATCACGGACTCTGCCGTCAGATACTGCTAAGGAGTTGCTGTCGGCGTCGCGGCAGCCTGCGCTGCTTTCTCGCGTTCCCGCGCAACGTTGGCCGTCGCTTGCTGCAAACGCTCCGCATCCTTTTTCAAATTCGGATTCGGAGTTGGCGTAGCCCTGACGGTTTGCTCATCCGATTTCGAACAAGCGGCCAACGCGATAATCAGAACGAGAGAGAGGACAGGCAGAATCGTTTTCATAAAAGGTATCCAAACAGATGCACTGAGCGCCGGCGAGATTGATACGGCCAAGCGAGGTTCATCTCAAGACCGTCGTCCGATCACCGATCCCAGAAAAGGCAAACGCCACTGGCGGCGCCGAAGCGCTCACCAGTGGCGTTGTTAACTTGCCTAATTAAGGACTACTTCTCGATTACGGAGTAACGTCGAAGATACCTTCGTTGGTCCCCGTGGTGGCCGGATCGTCCAGACCAGCAGTGCTGGCGGTTCCGCCAGGATTACGCACCGTGATCGGTCCATCGGTGGCACCCGGAGGCACCTGGGCCTGGATCTGGCCGGGGCCGAAGTACTGCACGTTGGTCGCTTGAGTTCCGTTGAAGAACACTTCGCAACCGGGGCTGAAGTTGAAGCCCGTGATGAGCACGTTGGTTCCGACCGGGCCGCTCTTCGGCTGGAAGTCGCTGATCGAGGGCGCCGCGAAGGCGACCACGTCCGTGCGCTGACCGGAGGCGTTGTGCATGTGAGCCAGCAACAATCCCTTGGTGCTCGTGCTGAAGTTGCGCGTGTTAGCGCCACTGTAGTTCACAGCCAGGTTGCCCGGCAGATCGTTGAAGTAATACGGCTCGCCGATCCCAGCGCCATAAGTGAAGCCGGGATTCGCAACGTCGTAGGTGAGATACGGGGTCGAGTCGGCGAGATTGCCGGTCAGACCATCGTACATTTCCCAGCGATACTTGAACTTGGTCGGGCCACCGTTGTAGCCGAGCAACGACGCCGGGACGAAGAAGATCTGAATGCTTTGGTTATATGCATTCGTATCGCGCGTCGTCGACGGGAAGCCGTTGATGAAGTTCGTTCCACCAGGCACCGCTGAGAAGTTCGAAGCCCTCAGAAGGCTCGTCACAAACACGTTGGTGTGCGAGTTGACGGAGGCGTCGGTCGTGGTCGTATTGAACATCACGAAGTCGTCCGTG
Organism: Chthoniobacterales bacterium; assembly: GCA_035536995.1. Lineage (GTDB taxonomy): Bacteria > Verrucomicrobiota > Verrucomicrobiia > Chthoniobacterales > UBA10450 > AV80. Next base: position 37,080 of record DATLNB010000034.1, read on the forward strand.
CCGTCACTGTTGGCATCGATGTAGAGGTCGCGTTCGCCGGTGGTGAACCGGGGATGCGAGGCATCAGCGAAGGTTTCCGTCATGAAGGCGAGAACCGTATTGAGCTTCTGGCCCGCAGCATTGCGTGCCGCGTAGTCACTCGTTACACCGGCATACTTCAGCTCCATCGGGCCAGACGGAGACTGGTTGGTCCCAATCTTCGGGCTGGCATACTGGAGGTCGAATGCCTTCATCAAGCCGACGACATCCTGGCCGGGCTGGCCGTTCGTGCCGGAGAAGTTATTTCCGGTATTCACAGCGTTACCCGCGAGCTGGATGTTCATCGAACCCGCGTCGCCTGTTGCGGACGGATTCGGGTTCGCAGCGTGCATCGTTCCGGCCGGACGCGGGGTCGCGTGCAAAGCCAAACGCAGGACAGGCTGATCCGCGGTGGTCGGGGTGAAGACGGCATAACCAGCCTTCTCCGTGAGCCACTGGCGGGGATTGCCGACCTGGGTCGGAGGCACCGTCGCGTCGCGGCTGTGCTTCATGATGTGACCGGTCGCAGCGAAGGTGATCGGAATGGTAACCGAACCACCCGCTGCAACTGTGAAGTTAAGCGGCGCCGTGGTCTGGAAGCCTGCATCGCTCGCCGGGGTTATATCCTGATAGGACAGGTTATAAGTGACCGGGCTGGTGCCCTTGTTCTTGACCGTGATGTTCTTTGTCCTTCTCGTGCTTTCCGCTACGCCGTCGGCCAAACAGTCAATCACCCCGAAGGAGAGATTGGTGATGCCCGGAGCGTCGGTCGAGTTGTAAACGATAACGTCGGAAGCGATAGCCGCCTTGATATCGACACGACCCGCACCCACGCGGCTGACACCCTGCTTGCCACCCTGGCCGGTGCTAGGACCGCTCCAGATGTCGTGGTTCGCAGTGTTGCTGACCAGCGCGAGCAGTTCGTCGACCGTCCAGGTCGGGTGGAGCTGCTTGAGCAGGACCATAATACCGCCCACGTGCGGAGCAGCCGATGAAGTGCCGTTGAAGAGGGCCACGCCGTTACCCGTAAGGGTCCGGGCGATGCCAACGATTTCAGCCGGGGCCGTGATGTCGGGCTTGAGGTAGCTGTCGATCAAGCGAGGTCCACGCGAGCTATACGAGGTGATCGTATCCGTCGCGGTGGTCCCGTGGGTGACAGAGCCGTTCACGCCAGCGCTGGTGTTTTCGGTCACGTTAGCCGGAGGCGTCGAGGTCGAAACACCGCTGCTCGGGTCGAACATTGCCGCTGCTTTCAGGTTGTTGCCGTCCTGAGTCGAGATCATGCACTCAGGAATCTGCGGCGCGGTCGTCGGGCCCGTCGTCAGGACGAACGGATCGCCGCCCGCCTGCTCGATGTTCGCGATGTAAATGATGCCGATGGCACCCGCTGTTTTACAACGCTGCGCGGCGAACGCACCCTGTCCGGGGACGCGATCGACCAGGCAGATTTTGCCTGAGATCTGGGCGGCGTTGCTGACCGGGGTGTTCGACGCCGGTGAATCGTTCGGCTTCAGCTGAACGACGTCCGCGGTGACAACACCGCTGGAACTGTTCGTGGTCCGGATGGCGTAGCCAACGCGGCCCGCGAGGGAGGCTGGCTGGTTGCCGGTCACGGTCGCATCATAGATGTAACCGCCCTGATCGTTGAACGAAGCAGCGACGGCCAGGATCCTGTTCGCCGCGGAAGGTCCGCCCTGGATGTAGTAGGTGTTGCCGCTGTTGCCCGCCGAGAGGGTGCAAAGCACGCCGGCAGTGGCCGCATTCGTGAACGCGATTTCTGACGGATCATCAAAACGTCCATCAGGTCCACCGATCGACATGCTGATCACGTCCGGCAGGGTCCCGCCGAAGTTCGCTGGATTCAGCGCCCAATCAACGGCCTGGATCTCCAGCGTCGTCGTGGTGCTGCCGGCACCGATGATGCGGACCGGGTAGATTTTCGCCTGCGGAGCAAATCCGGGGCTGATCTTCAGTGAGGCAATCGGAGTCGTATCATCGTAGTTGCCGATGTAGGTAGTTCCACCCGCGTTGACGCCGTAACCGGCGGCAAGACTCGCGCACCCAGTTCCGTGGCCGTTAACGCCATCGAACGGGTTCGGGTCGGGTTGTGGGATCAGCGCTGCGCCGGTCCCAACAGCGTTATAGGTGTCGCCGCAAAGGTCGGTGCCGTTCGGGACTTTAGCCGAAGGGAAGTACGGATTCGGCGCCGTGGTCGGGTTCACCGCCGCATAGGCAGCCTGGGTTCCCGGGCCGCCGAAGTTGGTGTGGACGTAGTCGAGACCGGTGTCGATGACAACGATCTTGAGGTTTTCACCATGAAGGCCAACACCGTTGGTGTAGGCCTTGTTCCACGCACCGCCGGTGCCACGAGCACCGAGGAAGTCGAGATCCGAGAAGGCGTTGAGCGACTTCGGGGTGAGGGCGTGCACGGCCTTCACTCCCGGGAGACTCGCGATCTCGGAGATTTTGTCGCTCGAGACCACCATCGCGATACCGTTGTACGCGCGCTGTGTGCGATAAATGACCTGGCCGCCGATCGCGGGGCCGGTCAAGGCGGGGAGCAGCGCCTGCTGCTTCGCGTCGATCGACTGGGTCGCGCTTTCGTAACGTGCCAAATCTGCATCGCTTACCCGAACCACTGGGCGATCCCCTGCTGTCAAAGCGGGTGGGCGATTCTTGTTCACTTCGAGCGCGGCGGTCTCGATGCGCGCCTGCTCATAAGCTGCCGAATAAGTCGCCGATGAGGGCGTGTCGGACAGCTCGACGATAATCTGCACCTCTCGCGGTGCGCTTCTTGGAAGCTCGTTGACTTCTCCGTTAACAGTTACTCCGTCGGCCGAAATGGCTGTCAGGTTGGATTGAGTAGATTGGGGCGCTGTCCGAGAAGTTAAATTTCTTGGAGCAGCAAACGCAATCGCACCAAGTGCGATCGTCGTTGTCACGACAAGCGACGCTCCTACCAAAGCGCGCCTCCGTGACCTGACAGGGTGATGGAGTTTTTTCATTAATTTTTTTTTGTTGTTACCAGCCGTACAATCCGGACCGATTCCAGACCGTTCGGAGGGCGCAGGATTGAGGTTTCGAGAGAAAGAGTCAAGCATCTTTTCTCCGAATTTTAACAAAAAGTTTAAAAAGTTATTTGCCTGTTGAATCCGAGGGACTTACGCGCCTTGTGAATAACTCTTAATCTACCGTTCCCTGAAAAAGTTTCGGCCCGCAATTTCGAATTGGGCCGAACCCGGAAACAGACTATCATCTTTGGCCATACCGCCCTTTATGCGCTTTGAAACTCTGACGCTCACGGAAGACGCCACCAGCAAAAATGGCCTCGCGGCAACGGTTCGCGGGGTCCTCGAGGATTCCGTCGTGGTCCATGTAAAAAACGCCGCGGTTTTCCCCGATCCGCTCGCCTCATGGGAGCGTTTAATCGGGGAAATCGGCGATTTCGCCGCCGTCGGCGAAGAAGCTTCCGGTCAAAAAGCGGAACAGAAGAGTATCTGGATGGACGTGCGTTTCGATCCCCGCCACAACCAGTCGTTTCGCCACTTTAATTCCGCCCAGCCCCTTCACACCGACGGCGCCTACGAGGAGGAATATCCGGGCACCGCATTTTTCTTCTGTGCCAAACAAGCCCCCACCGGTGGCGCGACGCTTTTTCTGGATGTTGCGGACTTGATCGACATCCTGCAGAAAGAAGAGCCGGCGCTTTATCGCGATCTGACGACGATTCCGGTTCGCTTTTCCAAGCTCGGCGGCGCGGGTAAAACCTGTTGCGTGCTTGACGAGGACGACCAGGGGCCGCGGGTCAACTGGAACTATTACCGCGTTGCCGGGGATCAGGGGCCGGAAGTAGCCCGTCTCCGGGAGGAATTCCACGCCTTTCTCCAGAACCGCTTCGTCGACCGCAACGATCTTCTCGCGCTCCGGCTCGAAACCGGCGACGCGGTTTTTTTCAAGGACACCCGCGTCCTCCATGGCCGGCATGCCTACGAAGCGCACGCCGCGGGGGACCGTCTGATCTGGAAATGTTACTTTAAGCGGCTCGCCGCGGCCACGACCTGATGGAGCGCCGCGCAGCCGGCGCCAGCGGAGTGGACTTGAGCGCGCTCGCGTTCGGTTCGATGCGGATGGAGGTTTACTCCGCACCGGATTCTCACTGGGAGCGCCTCTTCCTTCTCCTCCTCGACGCGGGGGTGACGACATTCCACAGTTCCTCCGAATACGAAAGCTACCCGCGTTTTTGCCGCGTCCTGAAAAAAGTCCGCCGAACACGCCCCGGCCCGCCGATCCAGCATATCGTCAAACTCGCTGCGCCCCATTTCAACGAGCAGCGTTTCGACGCTTCGCTTTTCCGTGAACGGGTCGAGTCGGAGCTGAAAAACCTCGGCGCGGAAAGCTTGAGTGTCGTGCAGTGGCTGCTCCGGCAGACCCCAAATTCCGATGAGGCACGCCTGGCGGTTTTCCGCGATAGCTCGGACGCCCTGGCTGCCGAATGGGAGTCGCTCCGGGTCGCCGGCAAAGTCGGGGCGCTCACAACTTTTCCCTACACGCAACGGTTCGCCGCCGAAGCCCTCGACTTGAAGGTGTGCAGTGGCCTAACGAGTTATCTCAATCCTGCCGAGCTCGAGTATGCTTCCTGGCTCGACCGGATGTTTGAGCGTGGCCAGGGATTCATCGCAATCCGCCCGATGTTCGCGGGGAAGCTCCTCGAAACGCCGGAGATCGAAGACCGCGCCCAGCTCCTTGACGAAATCCGCGGCGGCCGTTCTCGCGCCGAATTCTGTCTCCGGTTCGCCCTGCTCCACCCCGGCGTATCCTCGGCAATTGTCAGCCTGAGCAGCCTGGCCCATGCACAAGAGACAATCGCCGCCGTGAATAGCGTCCGGCCGGACCCCGCTGAATTTCGCCGGATCGTAAAAATGCTGGCCCTGGCCGCGCCGGGGAGTGGCAGGGACGCCCCCACCTAAGGCTGAAGGTCGTCGGTCGCGCGCAGTTCATCGACCATGCCCAATAGATGTTTTCTTCGCGGGCTGATCCGTTTCGCGGGAACGCCGAACCACATTTCCCATGGGGTAACGTCCTTCCGAACCAGCGACCCGGCGCCGACCATCGCCCCTTCCCCAATTGTCACCCCGGGGAGCACAAGCACGCCCGCACAAAGGCCCGAGTGCGGTTCCATCCGCACCGGGCCCGACTTGGTCCGGCGGAAGCGGTCCGGGATCGTCGGATTCGTCATAAAACGGCCGGACAAATCTTCCGTTACCGTAAAGATTCGAACGCCGTACGAAATCCCACAGTAATCGCCAATAACCACGCCTGCGCCGGCCGAGATATTCGTGTAGGCGCCAAGATGAACGTAACTTCCAATCTCGAGCCCACCCGTTGCCGAGATCAGGCAGAAAGCATCGACCCGGACGTGGTTGCCTAACCGCAGACCAGCCGGATGAATCAGGACGGCGGAGGCATGGATACGGACGTCGTCCCCGCCGCAAGTGACCCCAAGCTTCTCCAGGTCCGGCCGCAAGAGATATCCCCCATTATAATGCTCGATCGGTTTCACTCCGGGACCGTCGCATTGGAACTGCCTCGTGGCTCACGAATCGTTCCAGCCATTCCGTTCAGGACCTCGCGCAGAATCGCGGCGAGGACGTCGAATTCCTCCACGCTGAAGTCGGAATAAACGGGGAGCGTAATCGTCGTATCGGCGTGGCGTCGCGCGTTGGGACATGTCCGGATCTTGGTCGTCCCAGGCCAGTCCTCCAATGACGGCCGGTAATAGCGCCGGATGTCCACGCTGCGCGCCGCAAGGTCGGCCACGAATCCTTCCACCAAATGGCTTGAAGGAAACTGCACCGGGAACCCGTGCCACGGCCCCGCCCCGGAAATTCGCGGGAACTTCAGCGCCGCGAACGGTTGAAGCAGCTCGATGTAATTCTGGGCCACAGCCTGGCGCATTCTAAGAATGCCGGGGTAATCATCCAGCACGGCCAGCCCGATCGCCGCCAGCACTTCGGGCATTTTTCCGTTGATTCCCCAGTTGCCGTGGGGAACACCGCGGTCGAGGCCGAAATTCAACGCGTGCCGCATTTGCGGCAACATGGCGGCGGCCATTCGAATGGCCGCCCCTTCCCCGACGGCAAACGGTTTCGTCGCGTGCATCGAATAGACTTCGACGCACCGCTCTGGCAGAGCAGCGACCGGGGACCCGAGCCCTGAAGCGTTGTCGATAACGACCGGAACACCATGCCGGGCGCAGACCTCGAGCACGTTGCCCAGATCGTAGGCAATCCCGAACGGAACGACAGGCACGACCGCCTTGATTTCTCGTGTGGCAAACGCCTCTTCGAGCGCCGCGGGATCGAGGACCCAGTCGTCAGCCCCGACGTCAACCACAACCGGCCGGCAATCCGCCATCGAAACCGCGCAGGCCGTCCCCGCAAACGAGAACGCCGGCACGACCACATCCCCACGCACCCCGAAAGCTATCAGCGCCGCCGCAATCCCGGACGTGCAGTTGTTAGCCGACGCAATGACTTCCTCCCCGACTCCGAACGTGCTGGTCAGGCGTTTCTCGAAATCCGTCACCGCGGGCCCGAAGTTGGAAAACCACCGGGCCTCGTAACTTTTCTGGAGGTACGGAACCCATCGCGCAGGCTCCGGAATTAACGGCCGCATCGCCGGAAAACGGAACGGTCCACGAACGGTAAGAGCCGCCGCGAAACTTTCCTCCGAGCTAAAGGAGAGCTGGCTCGCCGAACTGAGAAAGTGCTGCATGACAGTGACCGGCCGAGTTCTTAATTTGTTCGGACGCGGCCTGCAAGAACCTTCAACCCCGGGGAGCGATTGCGCAAAAACGCCGGGTCCGCGCGGGAAGTTTGCAACCCCAAACCCGCACGCTAGCCTTCGCCGTGCGCTCGGAAATCGCCTGCCTGGTTGTCACCCATCAAATGACCGCCGAGGCCATCCCGTGGATGAAACGGGCGCGCGAAGTCTTTGGGCGCCTTGTCATTTTCATCGATCGCCACCGCGCTTCGGCCGACGCGGAACGCCACGCACAGGCAGTTGGAGCTGAGGTTCACTTCAGCGATTCCGCCATGTTTTTCGCTTCAGATTTCCGGGCCATGGTGAAGGCCTGCGACAGTGAATGGATTTTCTTTCTCGATCACGACGAAGAGCTGAGTCCGGAATGGTCGGATCCGTCCTGGCGTTCGATTCTTCAAAATACCGAGTTCACTCATTTCCTTTGTTCCCGGCGATGGGTCCTGCGCTCCGGCAACTGGATCGGGTCCTCACCGTGGTGGCCGGATTTTCAGCTGCGCCTTTTCCGGGCCAATTCGGCAACCCGGTTCCCAAGCAAGCCGCACGAGCCGCTCGCGGTTGCCGGCCCGGCCGCCCTCCTCCGCCACCTTTCAATCCATCACCACATCTGGCTGCTCGATCAGCCGGCGCGGCACGCAAAAGCGAAGTTTTACGACACTCTCCTTCCCGGCGGCGCGCTCGATTACTTTTACCTTTACGAACAATTCAATCTGAAGGAGCAACAGATCCCGCCGCCGGCAGCTTTCGATCCGCGGTCCGATGTCGTGACAATGCCGCGTCTCGATCCGGCCATGGTAGGCGCCATAGGCCTGGAGGATGGCCAGGTTCCGGAAAGAATCGGTCCGGGGGAACTCTTCTGGCCCGAGGCCATCCTTCGCAATGGCGCTGAAGCTACCCTTGTCTCGGCGCCGGGTTATCCGGTCCGCCTCTCCTATCACTGGCGCGATGCAATTAGCGGCGCGACCGAGGTCGTCGATGGACTGCGCACCGAAATCGTCGATCCAATTAAACCCAGCGAAACACGCGCCGTGGAATACGTCGTCATTTCCCCGGCGCGCCCCGGAATCTTTGAGCTCGAGCTAACCGTGGTGCAGGAACAAAATTTTTGGTTCGAGGAGGTCATACCCGGATTTGGAAAAAGATTCCAAATCCAGGTTGGCTGATTTTGCTCAGGCCGGCACCGGCTCCGCCGCGACCGGCTCAACCCATTTGCCGTGCTCCCGGATCAGGTCCTGCAGGCGTGCAACGGCTTCGGTTTCCGGAATATTGAACTTCACCGCGGTCTTGCCGACGTAGAGGTTCACTTTGCCGGGCGCCCCGCCCACGTAGCCAAAATCCGCGTCCGCCATTTCCCCCGGCCCGTTCACGATGCATCCCATAATCGCGATCTTCACGCCCTTCAGATGAGAGGTTGCTTCCTTGATCCGCGCCGTGGTCGTCTGGAGATTGAATAGGGTCCGGCCGCACGAGGGACATGCAACGTAGTCGGTCTTGAAAATGCGCGAGCCGGCGGCCTGCAGGATATTGTAACTCAGGCGGAGCGCCTGCCCTGGCGCCTCTTCGCCCTGAATCAGGACGGCGTCCCCAATCCCATCACAAAGGAGCGACCCAATATTAGTCGCGGCATTGAGCAGAGTATTGAGGAACTCCCGGCCTTCCTTCCCTTTTGCCAGTTCGTCTTTCAATAGGATCGGATGCCGCGTTGCGACCTTCGCAGCGAGCAAGCGGAACGCTGCAATCATCGGCAGGTCAAGACCGTCGCACGCTGTCACGAGTTGCGGCTCGCTCTCCCCGTTCAGCTTCGCGATCGCATCGTCATCCCGCGGATCGAGTTCCCGCACATCCGCTTTTTCATAAACAATCTCGGGCTTGTAATCCCCCAGCCGGTCGATCTTATGCGCAACCTTGTCGAAACTTTCCTGCCTAACGACTACTCGGATCGTTTCTTCGCCCCCCAACCGAAATCTGTCTCGCTCGATGGTCTGACTCGGGCGCCGCACGTACGAAAACGGGTCGAACGGCAAATCTGCCGCGACTTTCGGGGCCTCAGGCCGGCGGCCCGTGGTGAAGAGGGCGACCATGGCCCGCGCCACGGGAATCTCATGGATGCTGTCTTCGGTGAGCGAAACCCGAATGGTGTCTCCGATTCCATCCTCCAACAAAGAACCGATCCCGATCGCGCTCTTGATCCGGGCGTCCTCCCCTTCCCCGGCCTCGGTCACTCCGAGATGAATCGGATAATTCCAGTCCGCGCCCTCTTCGCTGAGCCGGGCAACCAGCAGCCGATACGCTGCGATCATTACCTTTGGGTTGCTCGACTTCATCGAGAAAACAAAAGCGTGATAGTCCAGGTCCCGCGCGATCCGGGCGAACTCGAGCGCGCTTTCCACCATCCCCAGCGGCGTGTCGCCGTATCGGTTCAGGATCCGGTCCGAGAGCGACCCGTGATTGGTCCCGATCCGCATGGCGCGGCCGAGCTCCTTGCAAACTTTCACGAGCGGCGAGAATCGCTGGCGAATCCGCTCCAGCTCAGCCGCGTATTGCTCGTCGGTATATTCGAGGATCTTGAACTTTTTCGAGTCGGCATAGTTGCCCGGATTGATCCGGACTTTTTCGACCCACTTGGCCGCTTCCATGGCCGCTTCCGGCTTGAAATGGATGTCAGCGACGATGGGCACGTGGCAGCCCCGCGCCCGCAAACCGTTCACGATGTTCTGCAGGTTGGCCGAGTCTTTTACTGTCGGGGCGGTGATCCGGACGATCTCGCAGCCCGCTTCGGCAAGCTCGATTGTCTGCCCGATCGACGCCTCCGTATCCATCGTGTCGCAGGTGATCATCGACTGGACGCGGACCGGGTTCGCGCCTCCGATCCCAACGTTGCCAACCATCACCTCGCGCGTCGTGCGGCGGCGGTAATGAAACGGATTCTCGCAGTAGTTCACCGCTTGCGCTTCCGCGGGCGGTTGCCGTTTTTCAATTCTTTCAGGGCAACAACCAATGGCACGTCGATGGTAAGGTGGCCGTCATCTTGATAGACCACGACAGTGTCTTCGTCAGGCGACAACGCCATGAACTCCGGATGGTCGACCCGAACATGACGCCCGCTCGTTAAAACGATCTCGAAAGGCCGAAAAGGAGCTGTGTAATAGCAGCCTTTAATTTCCTGGAAGGTCATGGCGGGAGCATACCGCGGGGCATGTGCCGATTCAATGCGCGCACCCGCCGGGATTAGGGAGCGGGCGACGTCTGCGCTTTTGCCGGGGCCTCTTTCGGGGCCTTCCGGTCGCTGTTCTTACCGAACAAATCGCCGATGTCGAAGAAGCTGATGTAAAGCATGTAGCCGATGATCAGGGTCGCGCAGCCGGTCTGGACCCACTCGAGCACCTTAATGTTAACCGGCTTCCGGCGGACACTTTCGATCAACGCCAGGACAATGTGGCCACCGTCGAGCACCGGAATCGGGAGCATGTTCAGGATGGCCAGGTTGACGTTCAGGATCACGCTGAACCAGAGCGCAAGCTTCCAGCCATTATCTCCTTCAAAGAGCATGTAATAAATCCGCACAATCATGATCGGACCGCTCATGTGCTGGAGCTTTACGTCCGAGCTGGGCGATGCGACCGCGCCGATCGTTTGCAGCGTGCTCGTGATGCTGTGATACACCTGCTCGACCGGGTCCGGATGCGACAACGACAGCTGCCCGCCCGCGTCCCATTGCACACCGATCCGCGGCTTGGTCGTGCCTTCGCCTTCCAGCATGGTTGGCGTCATCCGCAGCTGCAGATTTTCGCTGCCGCGGCGGACAGCGAGGGTTAGCTCATCGGTCGGGTGAGCCTCGATCTCATCCACCAGGCTCATCGCGTTGTAAATCGGCGTCCCGTTGACGGCAGTAATGATGTCTCCCGGCTTCAAGCCCGCCTTGTCCGCCGGCGTACTTGGATCGACCAGCGCGACCACCGGCGTCACCGCGGGCTGAATCATCACCTGCCGCGTGCTTTTCCGGCGCCAGCCGCTTGTCTCCGCGATGATCGGAGTGACTTCAACCGTCATCACCTGGCCCGCCCGCTCCACCTTGAACGGAATCGTCGCACGCTCGCTCCGAACGACGTTCCAGACCACGCTGTCGTTCATCCCAAAGAAGCGGGTCACTCGCCGGTTATCGACCTCGAGGATTTTGTCACCGGCGCGCAACCCTGCCTTGGCCGCGGGCGATTCCTTGCCGACGTAACCGATCACCGTAGTCAGGTCCGACTCACTTACCGGATGGCCGACCGCCCAGACAATGCAGGCGAAAAACAGCGCGAGCAGGACACTGAAGAGCGGGCCGGCGATGGCGACGATAATTTTGTCGAGAGCGGAGATTTTCGGCAGCTCCGCGCGGTCCATGTCGGCTTTGCCCTCGATCATGTCCATCGGCGCGAGCTGCGGCAGTTTCACGAAGCCGCCAAACGGGAGTGAGCCTAACGAGTACTGCACGCCATTGATCGTCTTCTTCCAGATCGGCTTGCCGAACCAGACGCCGAACCCTTCGATGAAGAGCCCCCGCCACCGCGCAGCCAGGAAGTGCCCCAGCTCGTGCACGACGATGAGCAGGTTAAAAAGAACCAGGACTTCGAGGACGATGAAAGTGACGCGCAGGATGTGGGAAAACATGGAAATGAATCAGGAAGCCATGAAACCAGGAAATGAGAGATTGAAGTTAAGTTCCTGGCTTCCCGGTTTCCAGATTAACCATTTTGAACCGCCGCTGCTGCATCGTTCCTGGCCCATTGATCGGCGCGCAATATGGCATCCAGATCGGGGTGCGCAACGGCGGCGTGGCGTTCCATGACGCCAGCGACCGTCTGCCAGATGCGCGGGAAAGAAATTCTCCGGTCAAGAAAAGCTGAGACCGCGACTTCATTGGCGGCGTTCAACACGGCCGGGAGCGTGCCGCCGGTTTCCCCCGCCTGACGAGCGAGATTCAACGCCGGGAAATCATCGGTCCGCGGGGTTTCGAACTCGAGCGAGCGGAGTTTTCCGAAGTCGAGCGGCGGCAGGGAATTCGGGACGCGCTCGGGCCAGGTGACGGCGTACTGGATCGGGAAGCACATGTCGGAATGGCTCATTTGCGCCAGGACGGAGCCATCGCCAAATTCGACCATCGAGTGGACAATGCTCTGTGGATGAATCACTACCTCCACCCGCTTCATTTCCACCCCGAAGAGCCAGTGAGCCTCGATCATTTCGAGCCCTTTGTTGAAGAGGGTGGCCGAATCGATGGTGATCTTGGGCCCCATGTTCCAGGTCGGGTGTCGCAACGCCTGTTCGAGTGTGATCGAATCGAACTCAGCAGCAGGCGTGTTTCGAAACGGACCACCTGACGCCGTCAGGATCAGGCGCCGCACAGCCGGCGCAGATGCTCCATCGAGACATTGGAAGATCGCATTGTGCTCGCTATCCACCGGCAGAACTCTGACGCCTTTTTTCTTCGCCATCCCCATCACTATTTCGCCGGCCACGACCAGGATTTCCTTGCTCGCCACAGCGAGGTCCTTTCCCGCTTCGATGGCGGCCAGCGCGGGTTGCAGGCCCCCGGTTCCAACCACTGCGACCAGCACCATTTCTGCCTCTGCCAAACAGGCAATCTCCGCCAGCCCGGTCTGGCCCGTCAGAATTCTTGGTTCGTAAACCAGTGCCGCCCGCAGCTCGTCCACTTTCGACTCATCCACCAGACAGACGGCCTGCGGCCGCACCCGATTCGCCTGCTCCGCCAGCTTTCGCGCATTCTGGTTCGCCGCCAAACCGACGATCTCCATCCGGTCGGGTATATCGTGCGCCACCTTTAAGGCGCTTTCCCCGATCGATCCGGTCGCGCCCAATACGACCACGCGCTTTCGTTTCATCCGAGACAGATTCGTTTCTCGCCCGCCGGTTTAGTCCAGCCTGATGACGAGTCGAAGATAGAAAAACAGAAGCGGCGCGGTGAAGAGCAGGCTGTCCACCAGGTCGAGCGCGCCGCCGATCCCGGGCAGAAGATTTCCGGAATCCTTTACGCCGGTGCTGCGCTTGACAATCGATTCTGCCAGGTCGCCGATCACGGCAGCGAAACCCAGTAACAGGCCGAGCACGGTCGCGTGCGTCCAATTCAAGCCGGGAAGATGGGAGGGCATCAGTTTGAACAGACCCCAGCTCGCCAGGAGCGAGAACGCCAGGGCGCCGAAGAATCCTTCCCACGTTTTTTTCGGACTGATATGCGGAATCAACGGATGGCGCCCGATCAAGCTCCCGGTCAGGTACGCCCCCATGTCGCTGAACTTTGTGATTCCGATCAGATAAAGCACATAAAACTGTCCCCGAACCGCGCCGCTTGGATCGCGCGGGACTACGTAGACGATTTTGGTGATGAAGTTGTAAAGCCAGAGGACGTAGAGCAGGCCAAAGAGGGTGTAGGCCATGGTCCGGAGCGGCGCGTCGTCGCGCAGGCTGTCGAACATCTGGCGGGTAAACACGGTCAGGAGAAAAAAGAGAAGCACCGCGACTTCAAAGTCGTAGGAATGGCCCGGCCCGATCCGGGAAAAATAATAGAAGCTGCCGCAGAGCATGACGGCGCCGCAGATCATGGCGGTGATCTTGAAGTTCGGGAGCCCCTTGTGATCGAGCATCCCGTAAAACTCCCAGAGCGAGAGCATCCCGAGGGTGCCGATCAAGGCGAAGAACGCGATCTCGTAGCCGGAAAAAATGATTCCGAGCGCGATCGACCACAGGACGAGCGTGCTCGCGAAACGAAAAACAAAAACAGAGCGCGGCGTGGATGGTTTCGCTGCGGCGACGCGCTCGAGCGTCTCGGCCATTGCCGCACCATCCGAAATGAAACCTTCAAAGGCAAGACGGTTCTGTCCGCAGATTGACGCAGATTAGCGCAGATTTTCTTTGTGAGAGTTGTTCCCCAGCTTGCCCAAAAAAATCTGCGTCAATCTGCGAAATCTGCGGACCAAACCTCTGCCCAAGTCGAATGAGGATTGCACGCTTCCTGGCCTGATCTAGCTTGGACGCGGTGAGCAAGACAATGCAGGCGCTGGTCAAGCGAGAGCGTGAGCCGGGCCTCAATCTCGAAGAAGTTCCAATGCCGGAAATCGGGCCTAACGACGTCCTGATCCGGGTCCGGAAAGGTTCGATCTGCGGCACGGACGTTCACATTTACAACTGGGACGCGTGGGCCCAGAAAACGATCCCGGTCCCGATGACGATCGGACACGAATTTGTCGGCGTGATCGAAAAAATCGGTGCCGGAGTGCACGACTTTAAGGAAGGCGATCTGGTTACGACCGAGGGCCACATCGTCTGTGGTCATTGCCGGAATTGCCTGGCCGGGCGCCGGCATCTTTGCCCGAATACCAAAGGGATCGGAGTGAATCGCCCGGGCGGGTTCGCCGAATATGTTTCCGTCCCGAAAACAAATCTCTGGCGTTGCGATCCCAAAATCCCGCTCGACGTGATCTCGTGTTCGGACCCGTTAGGCAACGCGGTCCACACCGCGCTTTCTTTCGATCTGGTTGGCGAAGACGTCCTGATCACCGGGGCTGGGCCGATCGGCTGCATGGCGGTCCCGATCGCGAAGATGGCCGGAGCGCGCAAAGTCGTGATCACCGATATCAACCCTTACCGGCTCGACCTTGCACGGAAGATGGGCGCGACCCTCGCGGTTGACGTGCGCGAGCGCGATCTCCACGACGTGATGCGGGAGCTCGACATGCACGAAGGCTTCGACATCGGCCTCGAAATGTCGGGCAACCCAAAGGCTTTCACCGATATGCTCGACGTGATGGTCAACGGCGGCCGCATCGCCATGCTCGGTATCATGCCTGGCAGCGCCGCGATTGACTGGAACCTGGTCGTTTTCCACGGCCTAACGATCAAGGGAATCTACGGCCGCGAGATGTTCGAAACCTGGTACAAAATGACGGCGCTCATCCAAAGCGGCCTCGATATTTCGCCGATCATCACTCACCGCTTTGCCTACAGCGATTACCTCGAAGGGTTCGAGCTGATGAAGTCCGGCAACTCAGGCAAGATCATCCTCGATTGGGCGGCCTGAGCCGGCCAGACCCCATCGCGAGCGAGCGACGCCGAACGCCGCCATGAAGTTTCCGTTCCGGATCTTTCGACGCCGGAAATTCCCCGTCACGGCCGGGATGATTTCGAGGCAGGAACAAGCCTGGTTTCGTAATTATGCTGCCAAGCTCTATACCGGCCGCGGCGCAATCGTCGATCTGGGTTGCTTCGTCGGCTCGACGACGATCTGTCTCGCGCAAGGACTCGAGATGAGTGCCGCTGCGAAAGGCGCGAAGATCCATGCCTACGACCAGTTCGTTTGGGACGCCGACTTCGCTCAATGGTGGACGGCGCAGAATCTCCCGGAGCCGGCCGTCACCGAAAACAGTTTCCTCCCGGAATTTCTGAAGCGAACCGCGCCTTTCAGCGACCGAATCGTCCTCCATCAGGAAGACCTCGCCCAGACCCGGTGGGAAAATGGCCCGATCGAATTCCTGCTGGTCGATGCGATGAAATCGCCGGCCCTCGCGCACAAGATCGCGTTAACCTTTTTTTCGGCGCTAACTCCGGGAACCAGTTACCTGGCGCATCAGGATTTCGCGCACGTTTACACACCGTGGATCCATCTCCTTCAATACCGCCTGCGCGTTTGCTTTAGCCTGGCTGCGGACATTCCGCGTTCGGCCAGCGTGGTTTTCAAATGCGAAAAACAAGTTCGGCTCGAGAGCGTCGCGCCTTTGATCTTCGATTCGCCTGCAGAAATCGAAGCCACGTTCGATTATTCGCTCACACTCGTCTCGGATGACAAAAAGCCGAGCATTGTCGCCGCTCACGCTTTCGCCTGGTTCGAGCGAGGGGAGTTTCGGCGCGCCCAGCAGGTTGTGGAAGCGAACCCGTGGGGTTCAGCATCCCTGAGCGGTGAGCTCGAGATGATTACGGACTTGATTCGGCAAAAGCTCGGCGGCGGCTAAACCGTCTCGCCTATTCCAGACCAGCCGCGGCCGCTTCGTTGCCCTGAAGCTCCAAAACCATCCGGCGAATGTGCCGGTAACCCTGATGCCCCTGGAGCAGGCGCAGGCTGGCATTCGGGTCGCCCCATTGCAAAATCTGGATGTTCTCTTCCCGCGCGCCCCAGGAATTCATCGCACTCCGCGACGGCATGTAGAGATCGATCGTATTCCGGCCGGCAAGCGCCCATCCGTAATCTTCCACGCGATACACCTGGCCTGTCGAAATGAGCCGAAAAACGGTCCCGGCCGGCCAGCGCGACCAGTCCGCCGCAGCGCTTCCGATTTGCGGCTTGCGCGTCACGACAACGCGCTTGGTCCCCTTTTTCGTTTTTACCAGCTTGGTTGTCTTCGTTTCCTTGAGGGAAAAGCTCTCCAGCGCCGGCGTATAGGAAGCCTTTCGGAATCCGGGCGAGTCATCGCCAGTCACGGCTGTCGCTCGCGGCGTGTATTCAGCAGCGCGGATGGCGCCGCTGGCCGCGCGCAGTCGTCCACCCAGCGCGGTCCGGTTTCCGTACTCTAGATGGTCGGACTCGGTGTGGGTGTAAGCGGTTGTCCGCACGTTTTGGAAATCGCGTTTGGCCAGGGGTGGCTCGTATTTCGGGAGGGAGCTGGTGCGACGAGTCGGTGTGCTCTCACAAGCGCCGAGAAAAAGCGCGATTACCGCGACACTCGGAAGAAGAAGATAGGTTGGAATGCGCAACGCCGGGGTTATTAACAGTTATTCACAACCACATGCAAGAGTATTTTTTTGGAAACCGAAACGCCCCGATCACTACATACGGTTGCCGCGTCAGGTAAGAGCGCTGGTCGGATAACCGCAGGCGAATTGATTAACTTTGTCGCTTCGTCGCGAACTGTTATCCTCCTCTCATGCTCGCGGAATTCGATCAGAGGCTCGCCAACACGCTCGCAGAGATCAGGTCGCAGGGTCTGTACAAGTCCGAGCGCATCATTACTTCACCGCAGGACGCGAAGATCGGGATCGCCGGGGGCCGCCAGGTCCTCAATATGTGCGCGAACAATTACCTCGGGCTGGCCGATCATCCCGCGCTCATAGCCGCCGCGAAGGAAGCTCTCGATTCCCACGGATTCGGAATGGCTTCGGTCCGTTTTATCTGCGGCACGCAGGACATTCACAAGGATCTCGAGGACGAGCTCACCCGGTTTTTGGGAACAGAAGATACGATCCTCTACCCTTCGGCGTTCGACGCGAACGGCGGCCTCTTCGAGACATTGCTCGGCCCGGAAGACGCGGTTATCTCCGACGAATTAAATCACGCATCGATCATTGACGGCATCCGCCTCTGCAAGGCGCAACGCTATCGTTACAAACACAACGACATGGCGGACCTCGAGGCGAAGCTCGCCGAAGCGAAAGACGCGCGCCTTCGTCTCATCGCGACCGATGGCTGCTTCTCCATGGATGGAACCATCGCGGACCTCGGAGCCATTTGCGATCTCGCCGAAAAACACGGCGCGCTCACCATGATCGACGACGCGCATGCCACCGGCTTTCTTGGGCGCACTGGCCGCGGCACGCATGAATATCGCGGGGTGATGGGCCGGATAGACATCATCACCGGCACGCTCGGTAAGGCGCTCGGCGGGGCGAGCGGAGGCTTTACCAGTGCGCGCAAGCGGATTGTGGAGTTACTCCGGCAACGCTCACGCCCGTACCTCTTTTCCAATAGCGTGGCACCGCACATCGTTGCCGCCACCATCAAAGCGCTCGAAGTCCTTAGCGAATCGACCGAGCTCCGGGACAAGCTGGAAGAAAACACCAATTATTTTCGCGCGGCGCTGGTCGAGCGGGGCCTGACCATTAAACCGGGCACGCATCCGATCGTGCCGATCATGCTGGGCGACGCCGCGCTTTCCCAGAAATTCGCGGCCCGGATGCTGGAGAAAGGCGTTTACGTTATCGGGTTTTTCTATCCGGTCGTGCCGCACGGGACTGCGCGCGTGCGGACCCAGGTCTCGGCCGCGCATTCCCGCGAAGACCTTGAGTTCGCCGTGAATGCGTTCGCCGAAACTAACGCGGAGCTGAAGTAGTTAGGGACGGCGCCATGCGCCGTCCGCGAAGGTCAACCGCTGTCGCCGCAGCACGGCGTCGCTCAGGTGTTTTCGGGCAGTCATGCGAAGCGCGCCTTCGAATTGGGGCAACACGGGCCCGAAGAGCCGAAGGGATTAAAGCCCGGAGTGACGCGAAGCGAACTCCGGGACAAAGCGAAATATGTTAGAAAGCCCCGGCAGGGGCGGCGGAACGGGCTAAATCAGCGTTCGCAAATTTCCGTCACCCCGCCAGCGGGGTTCCGATTCTGATGGGACTATCATCCCGGAGTTCGCTTCGCTCGCTCCGGGCTTTATTCCGTCGCGCCTTCGGCGTTGAAGAAGCAGAGCGCTGTTTCTACCTGTGCAGGGCGATGCTGGATCCCACCCAGGTCTTTTCCTTGTTGAAATCGACCCCCATCATTTTGCCCTGGCTCATCCGGACCAGATTGTTTACCAGGATGGGCGCCGGATCGCCCTCGGGCCAGACGAACATCATCCGGATTTCCGCTTTCGATTTCGGGCCGTCTATCGTCTGAACGAATTCAGCGTACTGCACTTTCTTCTGCAGGATCCATTCGCGGGGCTTTTCCAGCGACCCCAGTTTTTCCCGGGTCGGTTCCATATCGACACCGAGGCCGGCGAAGGAATAGAGCGGCTTCAAGACGTAGTCCTCGATTGTTTCCCCTTCCGGGAATTCATCGGCAAAATACGCGGGCGAGGTGTGCCGGGTTTTCAGGAAGGGCAGCGAATGTTTGCTGATCCGGAAATACCAATTCGGGTGTCCGACCCAGGCGACGTCGAGATCCTCCTGAAACCGGAACGGCAAATCCAGATCAGGCCTGCGAATCAGCTCGTCGAAGATGACGCGGTTATAAATGCGCTCGATTCGCTCTTCCCGCCCGTCCCGATCGTAAAACAGATCGCGGCCTCTTTTTCTCAGGGCTGTCAGGCAAACCGGACGAATGCCGAGGAGCGTTGCGGTCGCAGCAAAATCGATTCGCGTCTTTTGTTTTTCGGGTTCGATCTCGAGCAACACCACATTCTTCGGATCAACACCCGCCAGGATCGTGCGCCGCAGGATTTCGACGTAAGCCTCGTCCTTGATGCCACCGAACGACGACGTCCATTCGCGCGGGATCGCCGGATACGCCTTCCGGAGGCAATGAAGAATAAGGAGCTGAAATCCGAACAGGCTTGGAAACGCCTGAAGCTCAATCAGCCGGGGAACCAATTGCCCGCCTTCGGTGCAGATCCCGAAATCCACCACGATGAAATTTGGGTGCGAGGATTCGCGCGGAACTTCCAGGCCATCCGGGATCGCCGTCGCCGCGTGCCCGCGAAAATGCTCGGTCTGAGTGGCCGCCACGATCTCCTCCGCCGCGGCCACGACCTCATTCGTGAACTCGTTGGTCAGGAAAATCGGCGTTTCCGAAACCCGGAAATCGGCCGGCCATTTTTCGGTCTCGTTTACGCAACGCACGAGCGCCGCGTATTTCTCCGCCGAGAAATCAGCGTTGAAGCGCGAACGAAGCTCCGGATCCACGATTCGACGGTGCCGCCCGCTCTACTCTCCGTTTTTTTCGACTACCGAGTTGATATGGAGCGTTCGAAGAATGGCGCTCGTTCCCTGGTCATCAAAAACGACCACGCGATTCCCTCCCGGAGCGATGTGCGCGTGATCAATGGTAGGGACTGAATACTCGTGACCGGCGGATGTTCGAACGGAAAATGGAATGAAAGGCGTCCGTTCCAGGCGTTTCCGGATCTCGTCAACCATGCCGCGAATTTACACCAAAAACTTTCCACCCTCCATGACCTTCTGGTCGTCGAACCAGATGTCGAAGTCGCGCCCGACGCAGTCGATGTGCGTTTTCGAAATCCAATCCGCGCCGGTGTGCTCACTGTAAGGATGCCCAAATGCAATATGGATACCGGGGATTTTCTCGTCCTGTAAAATGTTGCCGATCACCTGGGTGCACGCGGTGTTCGTCCCGACTGCGAATTCCCCCACGCGGTTGCTGTTTTCGTCTGTGCTCGTGTAAGCGCGGAATTCCTCGAGCAGTTCCTTGTTCTCGCATTGCAGGTCGCGGATCCGATTGCCCTCGATCTCGATCCGGAGCGGGGTCGCCTTGATGTCGCCGTATTTCGCACAAAGATAATCGCCCACCACGCCGTCCACCACGAAGACGCCGCTTGAGTTCTTCGGCGACGTGAAAATCTCGCCCCCCGGCAGGTTCCCCCATTTGTCCCGCGTGATAATGCCGCTCGTTTTCAGCCACTTCAGTTTCGGCGAAAACTCCGCTTCGTAATCGGTCCCCGCCGGTGTCCAGCATTTTATCCGCTCGGCCATCCGAGCCCGGGAAACCAGCCGCTGGCTCAACGCATCCACCGCGAGAAAATCGGCCCGCATTCCTTCGAGCATGATCTGGCGGGTGATGTTTACCATGTGGCCGTGGCGGATCCGGTTCCGGTTCACCACGTCGCTCATTTGCATCCGCGAGCGCAGCTCACCCCGCTGGGTTTGCGCGCAGAAGATACTGACCTGCGACAGAGCCAAATCCTCGAGGATGATCGCCGGCATGTCCGTCAGTGGCCGCTCCGCGTATTCCTCCAGAAGGAAGACCGCATGGTCAGCCCCGACTTCCTCGACTTCGGCTTGCAACGCCGCAGCGATTTCGCGCGTCGCTTCATCGGTAATAATCGTGATCCGCTCTTCCGGCTTGAGCCGGAGGCAATCGCGGATCGCGTTCCGTGCTCCCGGAAGCAATTCCGGATCGACGGCTATGGTGTGGGCGCGGTCTGGCATGGCGAAAGAGCGGAGAGCATTACGCGGAATTCCGGCCGCAGCAATCGCGGAACGTTATCGGGAAAATCACGACCCGGCTCCGGTCAAAGCACCGACAACCCTTCATAAGTCTCAGCGACGATGTGGTCCACGACCGCCTTCATGTCGTTCGTTTGATGGAAGACCGCGAGCTGGCGATCGGCGCCGGTTCCTTCCCGCATGATCCGCTCGATATGTGCAATCTCGCGTTTGCTTCCGAGTTCATCGACTTCAGTGGAGACGAATTCGAGTAGCTCGTTCACGAGACTCCTGGTTTCGACTTCGGTTTCACGGCCGAAATCGATCAGCTTTCCTTCCAGGCCGTAACGGGAGGCGCGCCAGCGATTTTCATCGAGCAAACGGCGCCGGTAAACGCGGAAAGTGGTGTTGTGCTTGAGGAGTTTGTAGAGCTTCGCGATGACGGCCTGAATCAGCGCGGCGAGCGCGAGGGTGTCCTCCACCCGGGTTTGCGCATCGCAGACGCGCATTTCCAGGGTGTCGAAAAACGGATGGAGCCGGATGTCCCACCAGATCTTTTTTGGATTATCGATGCACCCCGTTTTCACAAGGAGCTTGCAAAAATCCTCATACTCCGAAAGGGACTCGAAGGCGTCGGGAATGCCTGTGCGCGGAAAACGCTCGAACACTTTCAAGCGATAGCCTTTCAGGCCGGTATCCTGGCCGACCCAGAATGGTGAATTGGCCGAGAGCGCATAAATGTGGGGCAGAAAATAACGCACCTGGTTCATCACGTGAATGGCAGACTCCCGGCTCGGGATTCCGACGTGAACATGCAGGCCGAAAATGAGGTTGGCCCGGGCGAGGCGCTGCATGTCTTTCACGATTTCCTTGTAACGCTCCCCTTCCGTAATCAGCTGGTCGCGCCAGTTTGAAAACGGATGAGTGCCAGCCGAGGCGATTCGCAAGCCTGCCCTGTTCGCCAGGGAAGCGAGCTTGCTCCGCAGCTCGACGACGTGTTCCCGCGCATTGTCGATGGACAAACAAATTTCCGTCCCGAGCTCGACCACTGACTGGTGCATCTCGGGCTTGATCTGCTCTTTGAGCAGGACTTTGCCGCCCTCCAGGATTTCGTGGATGTGCGATCGCAGCTCGCGCGTCTCCGGATCGACAATCGCGAATTCTTCTTCAATCCCGAGGGTAAACGTATGGTTCGTGGCCGGCATGGATTACAGGAAAAGTGTCCACAGATTACGCAGATTTACACAGATTAAATCGAAGCAGCGGACCTCCCCGTCCCTTAATCTGTGTAAATCTGCGTAATCTGTGGATGAAAAACTCAGGCGAGGTCGCTCAGCGAACGCTTGGTCACCGCCGCCTGAAGATATTTCCCCCAGCTTAAATTGTCTTTGCCCGGCTGATGTTCCATTGCCTTGCGGATGGCCATGTCGGAGACCGCTTCGACGACCCATTCGAAATTCGCCTGTCCTACGCTCGCGACTTCCGCGTCCGGCGCAGGATTACAAAAATCGATCGCCAGCGGAACGCCGTCCCGAATGGCGAACTCGACCGTGTTGAGGTCGTACCCGAGATACTGATTCAACTGGAGCACTCCCCATTCGACGGCTTCCAGAATCGGTTTCGGCGCCGACCATTCAGTCTGGTAACGCAAGTGATACGGATGCCGTGGTTCGTAGGGCATGATCCGCACGTTGCGCTGGTCGATCGAGTAACAGCGGAAGTACATGTCGAACTCCACCGCCTCCTGCAACATCATGACGAGCTGGCCGGTCTCGCTATAGGCGCGGAAAAATTCTTCCGGATTGTTCAGCTTATAGACGTTTTTCCATCCGCCGCCGGCAAACGGTTTGAAGAATGCGGGCCACCCGATGTAATTGAATATGCCCTCCCAATCGAGGGGGTAAGCCAGGTTCCGGA
Organism: Chthoniobacterales bacterium; assembly: GCA_035536995.1. Lineage (GTDB taxonomy): Bacteria > Verrucomicrobiota > Verrucomicrobiia > Chthoniobacterales > UBA10450 > AV80. The sequence goes on from DATLNB010000034.1 coordinate 59,733, forward strand.
ATGAATTGTCCGTTGTGTCCGGCGGCAGTTGATGGGAAGGCAGCAACACCGTTTTCGGCACCGCCACGCCGATCTTCGTAGCCAGCGCGTTATTGAAGAACTTTTCATCAGCGCTCCACCAAAACGGGTTGTTCACCACCGCCGTTCCGGTCAGCGCCGCGTTCTTGAGCCAGGCCCGATAAAACGGTACGTCCTGCGAAATCCGGTCGATCACCACATCGTATCCGCAGGGCTCCCCCTGGACGACTTTGTCCATCCGGACGAATTCCGCGGCGATGTCCTTGCCGCCTGTTTTTTGGTTCACCCGCTCGACGAATGCCGGCGGGAAACTCCCTTCCATTCCAAAAAGGATTCCGATCTTTTTCATAATTGGGTTCCGTTAACGAATTTCGCCGCTATCCGCAGATTTTCGCGAGATACTGCGGGAGCATGTCGCGCCAGTAATTCCAGTCGTGCCCGCGCCATCTGCCATCGTCGAGCCAATGCTGGATGCCTTTCGAATTCAGGATCTCCGAAAGCCGATACGATTCGTGGCGGGTGTTATCCCATTCCCCGGTGCCGATAATGATGCCCATGTGGTTGAACTTCCACGGATCGGAAATGTTAGGCAGGTAATCGTAGGGGCTGTTGAAATAAATGTTGTCGTCGTAGTAGCCGTCGAAGAATGAGCTGATGTCGAAGGCGCCGCTGAGCGAGATCAGGTAGCTGACCGCGTCGGGGTGGCGGAAAGCGATGTTGGCTGCGTGATACGCGCCGAGGCTGGCGCCGCTCATCATGACGCGGTGGGTCCCGCATTCGCGCCGCGCCAGGTCGAACACGTCTTCCACAATGACGCGCTCGAATCCGTTGTGGGTCCGCATCCGGTCCGCCGGGTGGATCTTTTTATTATAGAAGCTGTCGAGATCGGCCGAATCCGGGCAGTAGATCGTGATCTTGCCGCGATCGACAAAGCTGGCGATGGAATCGGTCAGGCCGAAATCTTTGTTCTGCGAGTAACGCCCGAAAGAGGTTGGGAAAAGGACCAACGGGATGCCACCGCCATCGCCGAAAGCGAGCATTTCAAACTCGCGGCTCAGGTGCGGCGTCCACCAGCGAATGTAACGTTCGTTCATCGAGTATCGGGTTCTCTTCTGCGGCCGGGGGAGTCCTTTCCTAAAGCCCTCGCGCGGGAAAGGCAAACAGGAAGAGAAACCTCGACAAGTCCGAAACCACACGCGATGCGTTTCGCTTTCATGCCGACTTCGACCTTGACCGGAAATATTCAGGCGCATCCCGGCTTTCGCTCGAAAATCCTCAAGAACCGGCGCGACGTCCTGGTGTATTTGCCGCCGGGGTACCGGCGTTTCACCGGCCGGCGGTATCCCGTTCTTTATTTACACGACGGGCAGAACGTCTTCGATGCGGCCACCTCGTTCGGCGGCGTGGAATGGGGCGTGGATGAGACGGCCCAGCGCCTGATCCGAAGCAACCTGATGGAGCCGCTCATCATCGTCGCGATTGCCAACACTGGTGAAGAGCGCATCCATGAATACGCCCCGACCCCGGCGCGGATCGACCCGCCAAAACGGAAGCGAAGCAAAGGGCTGTTGCGAAACTACGGGCGTTTCCTGATTGAGGAGCTGAAGCCGTACATAGACAGGAAATATCGGACGCGGCGGGAGGCGGAATTTACCGGTCTCGGCGGTTCCTCGCTCGGCGGGCTGGCCACACTGACCCTCGGGCTTTGGTTCCCGGACCATTTTAACCGGTTGGCCGTTCTCTCGCCCTCGATCTGGTGGGACGACTGCACGATCTACGACATCGTTGATGAAGTTGACGAGGAGGCAAAGCCGCCTCTCAAAATCTGGCTTGATACCGGGACGCACGAGCCGGGATGGGAACGGGCCGCGGTCTTGCGCGACCGCTTGCTGGAGAAAGGCTGGCGCCTGCACGACGACCTTCACTTCCTGGAAGTTGAGGGCGCGGACCATAGCGAAGGTGCGTGGGCCGGGCGGATGGACCCGGTCCTCCGTTTCCTCTTTCCGCCGCCACCGCCCGCAGAGATCGCACAACCAAGAAAACGCCGTGGGGTGGTTCGCCGCCTGGTCGAACAGGCGCGGCGCCTGCCCGCGGTGGTGGACCGCGTGGTTCGTCGCGCGATCGCTGCCTAGTTCGTCACCTGGTGTCCGTTGCCCTCGAGCGGTGGAGCGCTCGCCCCGCTGAATTCCTCGGTGAACTTGCCGAGCCGGCGAAATTTTTGGTAACGCTTCTCGAGCAGATCGTCAATTGAGAGGGCGCACAGGCGCTCGAGGTTTTGGCGCAACGCTGTCCCGAGGTTCGCTGCCGCCATGTCGGGATCACGATGGGCCCCGCCCTCTGGCTCCGGCACGATCTCGTCAACCACCCCCAGCCCCATCAAATCCTGCGCCGTCAATTTCAGCGCTTCGGCCGCTTCCGGCGCATGTTTTCGGTCCTTCCACAGGATCGCCGAACACGCTTCCGGGCTGATCACCGAGTAGTAGGCGTTCTCCAAAATCAGGACCCGGTCAGAAACGCCGATTCCAAGCGCACCACCGGAACCACCTTCGCCGATGACAACGGCCACGGTTGGCACCCGGAGGTTCATCATCTCCCGCAGATTAACCGCGATGGCTTCCGAAATGTGCCGCTCCTCCGAGCCGATGCCGGGATAGGCCCCGGGCGTATCGATCAACGATATCACGGGGAGGCTGAACTTTTCCGCCATTCGCATCAGGCGAAGCGCCTTGCGGTATCCTTCGGGATGGGCGCATCCAAAATTGCGCATCACGTTCTCCTTGGTGTCGCGCCCTTTCTGGTGACTGATAACAACACATCGGTGCTGGCCGAGTTTCGCCAGGCCGCTCGGCATCGCCTTATCGTCGCTGAAAACCCGATCGCCGTGCAGCTCGATCCAGTTGGTAAAACAACGCGCAACGTAATCGAGCGCGAAGGGCCGCAAAATATGACGGGCCAGTTGGACCCGCTGCCAGGCCGTCAGGTTGTCGTAAATCTGCCGGCGCGTTTCGCGGATTTTGGTTTCCATCGCCTCGACTTCGGAGCCGAAATTGAGGTCGTGCCGGTCGGAGTGGTCCTTCAGGTCCTGAAGCCGCCTTTGCAGTTCCAGGATCGGCTTTTCGAAGTCCAAAGGATGCGATTCCATGGTGGGGACGTTGAAACGTTACATTGTTACATCGTTACACGGCGCTGCCCCGATTCACGATTCACCATTCACGATTCACCAATCCAATCAGTCCGTAATGGTGACAGCGGTCTTGCTGTTTACAAGGCTGCTTAGCTCCTCCGTGTCCGAGGCGGGCAGGCCCAGGCCGGGCGGAGGCGGCTGGTTCGATTCGTCCTTCTGCCCGGCATCGGGGACCGCAAAGAGGAAGTAACCAGGAGCGGCCAGGCGAATCCATCGGGTGCTTCCGGTCCATTCCTTGGTCCCGAACCCAACGCGTTTGCCCGCCTTCCAGGCCAGGACCTCGGCGACCCGCGTGTTGATGCGCGGCGCCTGTTTGGGGGACAACCGGACGTTCTTGATGTGATAACGCTTAAAGAACTGCCCGTGATTGAGCAGGATCACCGTCTGGGCCTTGCGCTGGATAAAAACGGAAAACTCGGGATGCGAGATCAGGAGACGCTGCCCCACCCGGAGCATCGAGTTCGTCAGGTTGTTCGTCCGCATGATCAGCTCGGGGGTCGTCTTGGTTTTATTCGCGATCTTCGCCAGGACGTCTCCGCTCTTGACGATGTATTCCTGCTTTTCCGGCGATTGATAATCGGTCAGGAGCATCTCGATGTTTACCTGCCCGAGAAGGTCTTTCGCGGCCTCGACGTGCAAACCGGTCGGAAATTTCTGCATATAGGAGAGGAGCGCGTCGCGGGCCTCCATGAGTTTTCCTTCCTGGCGCAGTTTGGCCGCCGCCTGGAAGTCCGGCAGCCCAACGTCCGGCACAGGCTCAACCGGTATCTCCCCGCTCTTCTCCGCCTGGATCTTGCGCTCCGGCTTAACGAAGAGGTCGTAACTGAAAAAAGCTGCGCCGCCGAAAATGACCGCGGCAAGCAAAAGGACAAAAAGCCATTTCATGGGGCGGGATCAACGTGGTTCAAAAATCAATCGTGTCCACGCAGTTGGACGGCTGATTTTTGCGCTGGGCGCGCTGCCGAAGCTCCCGGCGCTGGCGCCGGCACTCCCTACGAAAACGTCTCCCACGCCGCCGGCTGCGGAAGCGGGTCCCCGTCTTTTCCCCACGTATTATGACAGTCCTGGCAGTAAAACTCCTTCGGGAAAATGCGGAGCGCGAACAGGATGCTGGCCAGCCAGGGGGTCATGAATTTGCGGGTCAGCTGCGGATACTCAACCCGGGGAGATTTGCATTGCAGGCAGCGTATGGCCGAGCCGACCTCGGGATCGCTCGCTTCCCATTCGAGGAGCAACTTGTTCGCCCGTTCAAAGTCTTCCTCATTGACGAGGACTTTGGCATTCGCCTGAGGTTCCGCGAGCATCACGGCCTTTTGCAAACGCCCGTCGTTATGAACGTCCGCCTTTACCCCGGCTTCCTGAAACCGCGTCTTCAGGTGCTTCGCTTTCGCCGCTTCGTTGAATGTCGCAATCGTGACCATGATCTCCCAGCCTTCGCAGACGTCCCCATCAAACATCAACTAGACGCTGAGCGCAAGACCGCTGGATCGAGCCTCCCGCCGCTCGATTACGCCGGCGGAAACCATCTGTAGAGCATCAGGTAAACAAGCACGCCCGTGACCGAGACATACAACCAGATCGGCATCGTCCAGCGGCCGAGCCGGGCGTGGCGGTCCCATCGGCGCCGGATCGCCGGCACAAGCGTTGCCAGAACGAGCGGCAGAATGACGAACGCGAGCAAAATATGGGAGATCAGGATTACAAAATAGATCGGCCGCACAATTCCCTGGGCCGTGAATCGGGTCGAGCGCTCGCCAACGTGGGCGTGATAAATGAGATAACCCACCAGGAACAGGGTGGATGAAACCAGGGCCGGGATCATGCACGCGACATGGCGCTGCCAATAACCGCGGCGAATGAAATACCAGCCGGCCGCGATGAAAACCGTGCTGATGAAATTCAGCGAAGCATTGATGGCAGGCAGGTCGGGGATCGAGATCACGTTGAAGGGTTGAAGCGTTGAAGCGTTACGGCCAGTGCTATCTTACCCTTCAAGGCTTTAACGCTTCAACGCTTCAACCCACTCGATGCCGCCCGTCATAGAGCCCACGCCCCCGTCGCTGGCCCGCCAGTTTTATCGTCACCGCGCGCGGTCTCATCATTCGCAGTCGCGCCGCGTCCTTCGCCTTTCGATTGTTGCGTTTATCCTGATCTTCGGCTGGACCAGCTGGTATCTGGCGAAACGCGGATTCGGCAAAGGATGGCGGGACCGGGTCTCGCAGGAGCTCCATAAACGCGGAGTCGAAGCGTCAATCCGCCGCCTCACGGTGGATCCGGTCCGTGGCCTGATCGCCCAGGACGTTCGTATTTACGATTTCAAGAACCGGGAGAACACTCTTGCCGTCATCAGCGAAGTGGCGCTGGACATCAACTACTCCGCGCTCCTTCATCGCAAACCGTTCCTCAACGCGCTCGATATTCGCGGCGCCGACCTGACGATTCCCAACCCGGCCGCACCCGGGAGCAAATCGAAAACCCAGATCAAGGGACTCCGCGCCCATGTGTATTTCCCGCCGGAACAAATCTACGTGAGCCAGGCCGAAGGGGTTTTCTGCGGGGTGCGAATCTCCGCGACGGGCCAACTGATCAAGCGCGCCGATTACAAGCCGTCGGGGGAAATCTCTGACGAAGAATGGCGGCAGCGCCTGTCCCTCATTCATCGCGCTGCGGAGGAGTTGCGCCGCTTCACCTTCCTCGGTGAAGCCCCCAGTCTCCAGGTGAAGTTCGCCGGCGACCTCTCCCAATTCGAAACTCTCCATGCCGAGGCCACGCTCCGGGCCGAGCGTCTCCAGCGCGGCGCATACGAAATTTCGAACGTCGCGCTGGCCGCCGAGTGGGCGAACCAGACGCTCACCGTCACGCAGTGCAGCTGGTCGGATAACGTCGGTAATTTTTCCGGGCGCGCGAGCTGGAACCGCGAAACGAAAGGCGCCGAATTCCAGGGCCAAAGCACTCTCGACGCGAAGCGTTTTCTCGAAGCGGTCGGTTTCCCCGCCTTGCTCGCGGACGTGACCCTGACCGGACCGCCCCTTCTCCAAATCTCGGGCGCCGCCAATTTTAGCGGCAATACCCCGGCGCTCAGTCTTCTCGGACGTGTCGCGGTCGAGAGGTTCAGTTATAAAACGGTTCCGTTCCTCCAGCTAACCGCCGATTTTTCGTGGGACGGCGCCCGGGCCATGGTGCGCGAGCTGCGGCTCCGCCACGAATCCGGCGAACTTCGGGGGGATGTGCTCGATGCGCCTAACGACTTCCGCCTCACGGTGGATAGCGCGATCGACCCGATTGTGTTCCGCGCTTTCACGTCTCCCGAGCTCGGGCGGTTCCTGGCCGAATGGCAATGGACCCGGCCACCCGCCATTCGCCTCACCATTCACGGCCCCAGCCGGATGCCGGAAACGTGGGTCGGGGAGGGAAACATTACTACCCAGCGGACGCGGTTTCGCGGAGCCTGGATGAATGACGCGCGGGCCGCGGTCCGGCTCGCAAACGGCGCCCTCACCCTTGCCGATCTTCACGTTACCCGGGACGAAGGGGCCGGGAGCGGCACCATCGTTTACGATTTCGCGCACCACGAAATCCGCTTCAAAGACATCAGGGCCTCGCTCCGCCTGACCGAAGCGATCGTCTGGGTGGATCCGAAATATTTCAAGGAAGTCGCGCCCTACAAATTCCGGCACCCACCAAGTCTGATTGTGAACGGGGTGGTTCATTTTCGCGGCCCGGGGGACCACATCGAGATCAAAGTCGATGCGCCCACCGGGATGGACTACATGTTCCTCGGTAAAAATTTGCCGTTCGATCGCGTCACCGGCCGCCTCCTTTTCACGGACGACCGGCTGCAGCTGCTCGACATGACGGCGAAGCTTTTCAACGGCGACGTCCGGGGAGGCGCGGACATTTCGCTCGCGAAAAACGACAATCGTTATCGCGCCAACCTCGCCCTGGACGGGGTTGATTTCCCAAAGCTGGCCGATCTTTACTTCAAACATAATACCGCGCACGGCCGCCTCAGCGGGACCTATGAATGGACCGGCCTCGGCAGTGAAGCGCGGCTGATGCAGGGCAATGGCAATGCCCGCGTGACCGAGGGAGACATCTTTGCCATCCCCGTGTTTGGTCCCCTGTCCGAACTGCTCTCGGCCATTATCCCCGGCGCTGGTTACAGCCTGGCCCGCCAGGCCAAGTCCACGTTTACGATCAAGGAGGGCGTCATTCACACGGACGATTTCAAGGTCTCAGGCAAACTTTTCGGCATGGTCGGCCACGGTGACATCCATTTCCTCGAAGACAAACTCGACTTCGATATCCGGATCGAAGCCGGCGGCGCCGGCGTCGTTCTCACCCCGATGTACAAGCTCTTCGAATACAAAGGCGAAGGCAGCATCTCAAAACCCAACTGGCACCCGAAGAGGTTCTAAATTGCAGATTGGATGAAAAAAGCCGCCCGAAAACAGCGCGACGCCGCTTGTTCTCAATCTGCAATCGGCAATCTGAAATCTGCAATCCCTCCTCTCCTCGGCGCTCACATGTCGATTGGGGGCGGGGTGCATCGGGCGATTGAGCGGTCACGCTCGATCGACTGCACGGCGATGCAGATCTTCGTGAAGAACAACATGCAGTGGTTTGCGCGCCCGCTTCTCCGCGAGGAGATCACGGCCTTTCTCGATCACGCCCAACGCACAGAGCTGGCTGCTGCTTTCGCGCACGCGAATTACCTGATCAATCTCGCCGCGACCAACCCGCAGTTTCACGCGAACTCTCTTCGCGCTCTTTCCGAAGAACTGGTCCGGGCCGATCAACTGGAGCTGCCGTTCCTGGTCATGCACCCCGGAGCCCATCTCGGCGCCGGGGAAGAAGCGGGCCTCGAGAAGATCGTAGCGTCCCTCGACGCCATCTGGACGGTGATCCCGAAAGTGAAAACGAAAATCGCGCTCGAGACGACGGCGGGTCAGGGATCGTGCCTCGGTGACCGATTCGAGCATTTGGCAGCGATCATCGAAAACGTGCGGGAGCCGGAGCGCCTCTGCGTTTGTCTCGATACGGCCCACATCTTCGAAGCAGGTTACGACATCGGCACTGAAGCCGGCGTGAAAAAGGTTTTCCGCGAATTCGATCGCATCATCGGCCTCGATCGTCTGGCCGCGATTCACCTGAACGATTCAAAGACCGCGCGCGGTTCGCGGGTCGATCGTCACGAGCATATCGGCAAAGGCCAGATCGGTCTCGACGCGTTCCGTTTCATCATGCGCGACAAACGTCTCCGGAAAATCCCGAAAGTTCTAGAGACCCCGAAGGACAAGGAGCTGACCGAGGACATCGCAAACCTGAAGACCCTGCGCGGGTTATTGTAATGGTTTGTCAGGCCTTTGTAGGGCGTCTGTCAGACGCCTCCAATTCATGCTCCTGATCCTTTTATTCTCCTGATCCTTGGAGAAACCGTCAGAACAAGATCATGAGTAGGAGGAAATGCCGCGGGTTAATCCGCTTTCACTCGCTCGATATGGGCACCAAGCTCGCTCAGCTTTTCGTCGAGATGCTCGTAACCGCGATCGATGTGATAAACGCGGCTCACCTCGGTGCGTCCTTCGGCCTTCAATCCGGCCAGAACCAGCGCGGCTGAGGCGCGCAGATCGCTCGCCATGACCGGCGCGCCGAAGAGCCGCTCCACGCCCTGAATGATCGCGGTCGCGCCTTCGAGCTGCATATGCGCTCCCATGCGTTTCAGCTCGGCGACATGCATATAACGCTGCGGGAAAACATTCTCCGTGATTACGCTGATCCCTTCGGTCGTCGAAAGCAGGGCGCACATCTGGGCCTGCATGTCCGTCGGAAAACCCGGATACGGTTCGGTCGCCAGCTCGAGCGGCTTGGTCTGGCCGTTAGGTGAGACGGTGATTGAATTTTCCGCCCATTGGATCTGGTGACCGGAGGCAACCAGTGCGTCGGTGACGGCGGTGAGATGATCGCGCACCACTCGTTTCACGGTCACGCCCTTGCCGCAGATCGCCCCAGCCACCAGGAAAGTCCCTGCCTCGATCCGGTCGGGAATCACGTCGTGCTCCGTCCCGTGCAATTCCTTTACGCCTTCAATAATCAAGCGCCGAGTGCCCGCGCCCTCGATCTTCGCTCCCATCTTGTTCAGGAAATTCGCCAGGTCGACGACCTCCGGCTCGGTTGCCGCCCCTTCGATTACCGTGATTCCTTCGGCCAGGACCGCAGCCATCATCACGTTATCGGTCCCGAGCACGGTCGGCCCGAATTTGCCCGTCAAATTTACGATCGCCCCTTCGAGTTTCGGCACGAACATTTTTACGTCGCCGCCCTCCACCCGAACGGCCGCGCCGAGCGCCTCAAATCCTTTCAAGTGCAGATCAATCGGCCGATCGCCAATGACGCAGCCGCCCGGCATCGAGACGGTGGCTTCTTTGCACCGGCCCAGGAGCGGCCCAAGCACGCAAACCGACGCGCGCATCCGCCGGACCACATCGTAGGGCGCTTCGGAATCGATCTTTTCAGCGGTCACGGTGACGGTCCCGCTCGCCCGCTCCACCTGAGCGCCGAGATGCATCAGGATTTGGAGCATGTAATTCGTGTCACTCAGGTCGGGGACCCGATGAAGGATGCACGGCTCGCGAGTGAGCAGCGTCGCCGCCAGGATCGGCAGCGCCGAATTCTTCGAGCCACTGATCTTGATTGTCCCTGAGAGCGGTCGCCCGCCGTGAATCACAATTTTATCCATGCCTGCCAAAAACGAATCGTATCACACCGGCATAATCCGCTTCCGTTTTGATGTCGTGATAATTCTTTTCCGCCATTAATTCGGCAAGGGCCGCCGCCTGCCCGATTCCGACTTCAAGCGCAAGCAAGCCGCCGGGGGCCAGATGTGGTGGCGCCGTCTCAATGAGCTTGCGGATAATTTCATCGCCGCGTTCGCCGCCGAATAATGCCAGGTCGGGATCGTGCCGCACTTCTCGCGCGAGCGTGGCGCGGTCGGTCTCCGCAACATACGGCAAATTCGCCACGATTACGTCGTATACGTGAGTCACGTGTAGCAACAGATCGCTCCGCGAAAACTGAACCCGGCCCGTGAGCCCGAGACGCTCCGCATTTTCCCGCGCGAGCGACAACGCTTCTTCGGAAATATCCGTGCCCGTGATTTTCGCTTCCGGGAATCTTGCCGCCAGGCTCAGCGCAATCACGCCGCTTCCCGTTCCAAGGTCGAGTATCCGGCAATCTGCATTCTGCAATCCGCCATCTGCAATCTTCTCCACGAGTTGCTCTGTCTCCGGACGGGGAACGAGTGCCCGCTTGTCGCAAATAAAAGTCCGGCCCGCGAATTCGACCGTCCCGAGCAAGTGCTGGAGCGGCTCGCCCTGGCCCCGGCGCCGGACCAGCTCACGCAATGGCGCCAGCTCCGCTTCCGTCAGCACGCGCTCGAATTCCATGTAGAGCTCAATCCGTTTCCGTTTCAGGACATGGGCGAGCAGATGTTCCGCGTTGAGGCGCGGGCTTTCGAGATGCCGCTTTTCAAAATAACCGGCGGTCGATTGCAGGATGTCGAGAAGGGTCATGAGAAAGACGGGGCTCCCAGTCTGGCAGGCCAACCGCGGGCAGCAAGAGGCACGAATATAAGTACTGGAGTGTTGCGCCCGACCGGAATGGGCGCATTCTACAGTGTTCTCGTGAAAACGAAATTGTTCGCCCTCCTCGCGGTCCTCTCGGCTTCGGCCACTTCCCTCCAAGCCGTTGACTTCACGGTCATCAACACCAACCCGACGGGCCCGGGATCTCTCGCTCAAGCCATCAACGACGCAAACGCCCTTCCGGGCCCGGACCGCATCGTTTTCAACATTCCCGGAAGCGGCATCCGGAAGATCGATGTCAGCTTCAACTATCTTCCGAAAATAACCGATGCCGTGACGATCGACGGTTACACCCAGCCGGGCAGCGCGCCGAATACTCTGGCGAGAGGCTCCAACGCCATCGTCCTGATCCAGATCGACGGTGCGAATGTTAATGGCAACGCGAACGGGCAGCCCCAGCCGATCGGCCTTTGGGTCGCGGCGCCAGACTGCGCGATCCGGGGCCTGATGATCACGCGATTCCGGCCATTTACACTGAACGTCCACTGCTGTGCATTCGGGAGCGGCTATGGGATACTCGCAGCCGACAGGACCATCATCGAAGGGAACTTTATCGGGACCGATGGATCGGCCTCGACCGATCTCGGCAATGGAGGAGCCGGTATTGTCATTTCGGGCGCGGATTGGCGCATCGGCGGAACGACCCCAGCCGCGCGAAACATGATCGGCGGTAATCATTTCACAGACCCTCCGGCCGCGGGTATTCTGGTTCACTCTTCAACGCACGGTTCTATCCTCGGTAATCACATCGGCAGGTACAAACCAGTAACCGGAAGCAGCGGCGCAGGAACCGAAGGCGCACGCAATGATATTGGGATCGCGATGTATGGAACCTTTACGGAAACGGCGATTGGAGGAACAACGCCGGGTTCCGGCAATGTAATCTCTGGCAATGGCGCAGGGATCGCGACCGCTTATGCGCAAAGTGGAAGTGGCTTCGGCCTCACGGTTGCCGACGGAGTAACCATACAAGGCAATTTGATCGGTGCGGAACCGGGTGCGGCAAGCGTCGGCGGCAACGAGGGCACTGGCATCAATCTCTATGGTTCCAACCACGTTGTCGGGGGAAGCGCAGCGGCGGCGAGCAACTTTATTGGATCGAATGGATCCGGAATAGTGGTGACGGATTACAATCCGTCAGTGAACTCGCCTGGCAGCGTCATTATTGGCAACGACATTATCGGCAACTCATTCGGCGGCGTCTCCGTCTTCAGCGCCGATCCCGACAACCGAATCGGGGGCCTGAACCCCGGCGAGGGTAATCGCATAAACGGGAATGGCACAGGAATTATAGTATCCGGCCAGTATTGTTCGATTTTCGGCAATGAGATTCGGGCGAACGCCGTGGCCGGCATTTCGGTCCAGGGGGCCGACAATAAAATCGGCGGGCTTATCGCCGGGGCGGCAAACCATCTCGATGCGAATGGCATCGTCGTCTCTGGCTCGTCTTCGAAACGGAACCCAATCCTCTCCAACATTTTCGAGAATTCCGGCGCGGCGTACTCCATCGATCTAGGAAACGACGGCCTCACGTCCAATGATCTGGGCGATGGCGATACTGGGCCGAACGAACTCCAGAATTTTCCAATCGTGGTTGCGAGCCCCGGCATGCCCGGCGGCACTCTGATCAAGGGCGAACTGAATAGCGCACCTTCAAGCAACTTCACCGTCCAGGTTTTCGGGAATCTGCAAGCCGAAGCGGAGCCCCGATTGCTCGCCACCCAAACGGTCACGACCGACGCGAACGGCGTTGCGCGGTTTGAGCTGATCTACCCGGCGATTGTCGAGGCCAACAGCGTCACTGCAACCGCTACAGACGCACTGGGCAACACGTCCGAGATGATGCCGTCGAACGGGCCGCTTCAGCTCGCCAACCTCTCGTCCCGCGCTTCCGTCGGAACCGGCGAGAATATCATGATTGGCGGATTCATTGTCCGCTCCACCGGCCAGAAGAAGATCGCCGTCCGGGCCCTTGGCCCTTCCCTCGGCGTTACGGGTCGTCTGGCAGATCCCAGTCTCGAAATTTATGACAGCGGAGGCACTCTGCTGGCGAAGAACGACGACTGGCGCGCCGGGCAGCAACAGGAGCTTATGAACTCTGGGCTCGCTCCATCGAACGACTTGGAATCGGCCCTCATCATCTCGCTGCCGCAGGGCAATTACACCGCGCAAGTCCGGGGCGCGCATGGTGAGACCGGCACCGCCGTGGTTGAAGTTTATGACTTGGGAGCCTGGTCCGCGGACCCCGGCCGGCTGGTCAATCTCTCGACCCGCGCCCGGGTCGGCTTAAATGACGATGCCCTGATCGGCGGATTCATCGTCCGAGGCGATGCGCGTTCACGGGTGATCGTTCGCGCAATCGGGCCGGACCTCGGGGCCGCCGGGGTAAATGCGGCGCTCCAGGATCCAACCCTCGAACTCCGGAACCAAAACGGCGACATAATCGCAGCCAACGATAATTGGCGCGAAGGCTCGCAGGAGCAGGAGATCGCCAGCACGGGCATCCCTCCCGGCGACAACCGCGATGCCGCGATCGTGCATTCGTTTTTCCCCGGGAGTTTCACCGCGGTTGTGCGCGGGAAAGACAACTCCACGGGCTTGGCCCTCGTGGAGCTGTACGATCTCAACTAGGCCCTGATTTCCTCGTTCCCAAAATGAGCCAACAATGAAGTCAGGCAAGGTTGCGCCCGACCGGGAATGGGGGCATTCTACAGTGTTCTCGTGAAAGCGAAATTGTTCGCCCTCCTCGCGATCTCGGTCGCGGCCCGTGCCGTCGCAGTCGATTTTGTCGTCATCAATAGCAACCCCGACGGCCCCGGCTCTCTTGCTCAGGCGATTACAGATGCCAACAACCTTCCTGGCCCGGACCGCGTCGTCTTCAACATCCCGGGCGCGGGCGTGCGCACGATTGATGTCACCAACAACTTTCTGCCCCCGATTACCGACCCGTTGACGGTCGACGGTTACACCCAGCCTGGAGCGAGCCCGAATACGCTGGCCACGGGCTCCAACGCGGTGGTGCTGATCCGGATCGATGGTGGAAACACGGGTCCGGCCTTTTCGACGCCAGCGGGCATTACGGTGAACGCTCCAGACTGCACCATCCGGGGCCTGATGCTGACGCGGTTTGTGCCGTATACGCCCCGCGTTTCCGCGCGCTTTGGGGGCTTCGGGATTGAGTCAACCGGTGACCGCTGCGTCATCGAAGGTAATTTCCTGGGCACTGATGGCGCGTCCACGCCGGGCTTGGGGAACGAGGCGGGCGTGCAAATTCGTGGCGCGGATTACCGCGTCGGCGGCAGCACGCCGGCCGCGCGCAATCTGATTGGTGGCAATTACATGGGGATTTGGGCGACGGCTTCTCAGCGTGGCCTCATCCTCGGCAACCACATTGGCCGCTACATCCCCGCCGGCGGAAACGCGGGCGGATCTGACGGACTCGCCAACACCATCGGCATCGTGCTCGCCCACACTTTCACCGACACGGTGGTTGGAGGAACTACCGCGGCGGCGCGAAATTTTATCTCCGGCAACACGATCGGAATTAGGACGGCCTATACGATCCCCACAGCGGCAACGACCGACGTCGGCGAGAACGGTATTATCCAGGGAAACCTGATCGGCGCCGAACCCTCCGCGATTGCAGGCGGCAATGTTACCGGGATCGAGCTCATCGGGCAGATGCATATGATCGGCGGGACAACCCCGGGCGCCGGCAATGTGATCGGGTCAAACCAGATCGGCATCAAGTTCTCGAGCGGACCTTCACTCGGAGTGCCGACAGAGAACAGGATTTTCGGCAATGACATCGTGGCCAATACGGGCAGCGGCCTGACCGTGGTGGGTCAGGATAATCATATAGGGAGCCTCGCGGCCAACGCGGGAAACCATATTCACATGAACGGGCGCGGCATTACCATGACCGGGACGCCCTCGCAGCAAAACCGCATCCTTTCGAACATCATCGAGGATAATTCGGCGCCCGTGCCGATCGATCTGAATGCAGACGGTCCCACCTCGAACGACTTCGGCGATGGCGACAATGGGCCGAACAGGCTCCAGAATTTCCCGATCGTAGCGGTCAGTCACGGTCCTGCAGGCGAGACCAGCTTCAACGGAGAATTGAACAGCGCGCCATCAAGCACCTTCACCGTCCAGCTCTTCGGCAATTTCGAGGGCGATGAGCAACAGCGCTTGCTCAATACCCAAACGGTCACGACGGACGCGAACGGGTTCGCCACTTTCGAAGCGACTTATCCAGCTACTGTGGAGGCCGCGAGTGTCACCGCTACGGCGACTGACTCACTCGGCAATACCTCCGAGATGACGCCGCCCAATGGACCGGTCCAGCTCGCCAACATCTCGACCCGCGCCAGTGTCGGCACCGGGGAGAACGTGATGATTGGCGGTTTTATCATCCGCTCGACTGGCCAGAAGAAAGTTGCGGTTCGCGCTCTTGGTCCTTCTGTTTCGGTCCCAAACCGGCTGGCAGATCCGAGCCTCGAAATTTATAACAACGCCGGCACTCTCGTTGCCAAGAACGACGACTGGCGCTCTGGGCAGCAACAGGAATTAATGGACGCCGGCCTCGCTCCCTCGAATGACCTTGAATCGGCGCTAATTATTTCTTTGCCCGAGGGCGGCTACACAGCACAGGTCCGCGGCGCGCACGGCGAGACCGGCACCGCGGTGGTGGAAATGTACGATCTCGGAGCCTGGCCGGCGGACCAGGGCAGGCTGGTTAATCTCTCCACCCGTGCCCGGGTTGGGACGAATGACGACGCGCTGATCGGCGGGCTCATCGTCCGCGGAGACGCCCGCTCCCGGGTGATCATTCGCGCAATCGGACCGGACCTCGGAGCGGCCGGCGTGAACGGGGCGTTGCAGGATCCTACCCTTGAACTGCGGAATCAGAACGGCGACGTGATCGCTTTTAACGATAATTGGCGGGAGGGCTCACAGGAGCAGGAGATCATCGCCACGGGGATCCCGCCTGCCGACAACCGCGATGCGGCGATCGTCCATTCGTTTTTCCCGGGCAGCTTCACCGCAGTTGTCCGCGGGAAAAACAACTCGACCGGTCTGGCGCTCGTCGAGTTTTACGATCTCAACTAAACCCGGGTACCCGGTTCTCACAGGGAGCGAGGATGACTTGGGCGGGTTGCGCCCGACCGGGATTGGGGGCATTCTACAGTCTTCTCGTGAAAACGAAATTGTTCGCTCTCCTCGCGGTCCTCTCGGCTTCGGCCACTTCCCTCCAGGCCGTCGACTTCGTGGTCGTCAACACTAACGCGACGGGCCCAGGATCTCTCGCTCAAGCCATCAACGACGCGAACGCCCTTCCGGGCCCGGATCGCATCGTCTTCAACATTCCGGGGAGCGGGGTGCGCGTGATCGATGTCAGCAACAATTACCTTCCGAAGATTACCGATCCGTTGACCATCGACGGCTACACTCAGCCCGGGAGCTCACCCAACACGCTTCCCGTCGGTTCCAACGCGGTGGTCCTGGTCCGGATCGACGGCGCTTTTCGGGATGCCCATTATGCCACTGTCCCGCCGCCGGTGGGCATTTGGATCGACGCTCCCGACTGCACCGTCCGCGGCCTGATGATCACGCGCTTTTTGCGGTTCACGCTCGGCATCCACTGCTGCTCGTACTCGATTTCCTACGGCATCAAGGCGACCGACCGATCGGTCATTGAAGGCAACTTCATCGGCACTGATGGTTCGGAATCAATCGATCTTGGTAATGGAGGCGACGGTATCTACGTCGCGGGCGCGGATTACCGCATCGGCGGAACGACCCCAGCGGCGCGAAACATGATCGGCGGAAACACCCGCGGTGTGGCCGCCGCCGGCATTCACGTCGGAAGTTCCCAAGGCGGAGTCATTATAGGGAACCAAATCGGCAGATATTCCCCCAGTCCAGCCATCGGCGGTCCGGGGACAGAAGGGGCGCCGAATTTTACCGGCATCGTTCTGGAGGGGACCTTCGTCGATACGGTGATCGGAGGGGGCCAACCGGAAGCTCGAAACGTGATCTCCGGTAATACTGTTGGGATCTCTACTGTTTACGAGTTATCCGGTTCCAAGACAGCCAACGGTATAATCGTCCAGGGAAATTTGATCGGCGCGGAACCGCCCGGCATTGGGGGGAATGAGATTGGGATTCGCCTCTTCGGTTCGAACAATCTCATCGGCGGAACGACCCCCGGGGC
This sequence comes from Chthoniobacterales bacterium, assembly GCA_035536995.1. Classification (GTDB taxonomy): domain Bacteria; phylum Verrucomicrobiota; class Verrucomicrobiia; order Chthoniobacterales; family UBA10450; genus AV80. Next base: position 76,798 of record DATLNB010000034.1, read on the forward strand.
ACGGAACTTAATCAAATCGAACTACGTTGCGATCGGCGTCTTCGGTAATGGAAACCTGATCCTTGGCAACGACGTCGTCGAGAATTACTCCAGTGGGATCGCCATTTTTAGCTCGGACAACGTGATCGGGGGACTGGGACCGGGCGCAGGGAACCGGATTCGAATGAACGGAGGCGTCGGAGTGGGCGTTGCCGGAGCCGCCTTTGCCGGAAACGAGGGCAAGCGCAATCGGATTCTGTCGAACGTGATTGAAAAAAATGGTTCGGCCGCGCAGATCGACCTGAACGACGACGGCCGAAGTCCGAACGACTTGGGCGATGCCGATACCGGGCCGAACGAGATTCAGAATTTCCCGGTCGTTGCGACGAGCCACGATCCGAACGGCAATACGGTTCTGCAGGGAGAATTGAACAGTACAGCGTCGAGTCCTTTCACCGTCCAGTTGTTTGGGGTCGTCGCTGGCGAGTCGGAGCAACGTTTGTTGAATACGCAAACCGTGACGACCGACGCGAACGGCATCGCTGCATTCCAAGTGACCTATCCCGCGAATGTAGCCGCTGAGAGCGTTACCGCGACGGCCACGGACACGGTTGGCAACACCTCCGAGATGATGCCGGCGAATGGCCCGGTTCAGCTCGCCAACATTTCAACCCGGGCCGCAGTCGGCACGGGAGAGAATATCATGATTGGCGGATTCATCGTTCGCTCGAGCGGACAAAAGAAAATCGCCGTTCGCGCGCTTGGCCCTTCTCTTTCTGTCCCGAGCCGGCTCGTTGACCCGAGTCTTGAGATTTACGACAGCGCCGGAGCACTGATCGCCAAGAACGATGATTGGCGCGCGGGGCAACAACAGGAGCTAATGGACAACGGCCTCGCGCCTTCCAACGATTTGGAATCGGCCCTGATCATTTCGCTGCCACAAGGAGGTTACACAGCACAAGTCCGGGGCGCGCACGGCGAAAGCGGGACTGCCGTGGTGGAAGTTTACGATCTGGGAGCCTGGCCGGCGGACCAGGCGCGGTTGGTTAACCTCTCGACTCGCGCGCGGGTGGGCTTAAATGACGATGCGCTTATCGGCGGACTCATCGTGCGCGGAGATGCCCGGTCCCGGGTGATCATTCGCGCAATTGGCCCTGACCTCAGCGCGGTCGGGGTAAATGGCGCGCTCCAGGATCCGACCCTCGAGCTGCGCAATCAGAACGGCGATGTCATCGCCGCCAACGATAATTGGCGCGAAGGTTCGCAAGAGCAGGAAATCATAAGCACCGGGATCCCGCCTGCCGACAATCGCGATGCGGCCATCGTCCATTCGTTCTTTCCCGGTAGTTTCACCGCGGTTGTTCGAGGGAAAGACAACTCGACTGGCCTCGCCCTCGTCGAGTTTTACGATCTCAACTAAACCGCCGATGTAATCATCGCGGGCGACGGAGATATTCAGCCTGAAACTGTTCTAATCTCTGGAGGTCGGCGAGGTCCTTTTCGCGGCCGGTCGCTCGCTTGCTCGCGATGATGTCATCCAGCGACGCGATCGGAAACCCGCCTTCCATGATTCGGCGAGTCTTCGCTGCCTCAAAGCTTTCGATGCCGTCGGGCGCGTGGATCAGATCCAGTGCGAAAGGACCGCCCTTGAGCAAAATGATTTCGCTGCTCTCCAGGATGGCCATTGTGGTCATCGCGTCGAGGGTGAAGCCGAGCTTCGCAAGCGCCACGAGGACGCGTTCTGCATTTTCGCGTGAGCGCGGGAGGAAGACGTCCACGTCCTGACTCGTATCCGGGTATCCGAGGAGGATCGCGGCGCTCTTGCCGATGAACAGATAATCCACGCCTTGCTCGGCGAACGCGGCGGCCAGTTCCAGGGCCTGTGCGGGAACAAACTTGCTCTCGGGCATTTGCCTAGCGAGCACTCGGACACCGGTAACCAAGGTACACCGGCAGATTTGCTTCACACCAGGCGCGATACTGCGCCATCGTCTCGAACGCGCGGCAAGGCACGTCATCGAGGACTGGCTTATGAACGTGGCAAAATCCGTACTTGATTCGTGACATGACGTCGCGTTGCAATCCCCGGCGGCATTGGTCTCGCCACTCCTGGTCTTCGGTTGCTTTGATATTCGATCTTACAGCCACGGCGACCTTTCGCGAGCGAATGATCTTCACTAGACCCCAATGTCCTCGTTCCAGAGGGTGGGATGTTCGGCGATGAATTCACCCATCATCGCGATGCATTCCTCGTTCTGAAGCACCTCCACGCGGACGCCTGCCGCGCGGAGTGAGTCTTCAGCGCCCATGAATGTCGCGTTCTCCCCGATCACTACTCGGGGAATTCCGTAAAGAAGGATCGCGCCGGTACACATCGGGCAGGGCGAAAGCGTCGTGTAGATCGTGCATTGCCGATAAACCGCCGCGGTTTGGCGTCCCGCGTTTTCAAGGCAATTCATCTCGGCGTGATGAATGGCGCTGCCGCGCTGGACTCGCTGGTTATGCCCGCGCCCGATGATCTTGCCTTCGTGCACGAGCACCGAACCGATCGGGATTCCGCCTTCGCGCAGCCCGAGCTTCGCTTCTTCCATCGCAGTGTGAAGGAATTGGTCCACGGAATCTTTGTAGCCGGGATCTGGACCAATGTAGAGGCGCTTGTGCCAAGCGCCCGTTGTTGCGACGTCGGCGCTCAGGCGCCGGGCACAAGCGCCTCTTTAGCTTGTTGTAGCGGGGATCGGTGATCCCAGCCAGCGGTCTCACGCCGCCAAGGTAAAGCCGGGATCACCGATCCCGGCTACGGTCACGCCGAGACGGAAGATTCTTCCAGGCGCTCCTTGAGATCGGCGGCCTGGAGCGAGCCAATCATCTCTTCGAGATCGCCTTCCATGAAGCGATCGAGATTGTAAAGCGTCAGGCTGATCCGGTGATCGGTCACCCGGTTCTGCGCGTAATTGTATGTCCGGATCTTCTCTTCCCGGCCGCCGGAGCCGATCTGATTGCGCCGATGCGCTGAATATTTCTCTTCTTCCTCGCGCCGTTTGTCCTCGAGCAAACGCGCCCGCATGATCTTGAGAGCTTTCTCCTTGTTCTTTTGCTGGCTGCGTCCGTCCTGGCAACGGACGATCCGCCCCGTCGGAATGTATAAAACCTGGACGGCGGAATCGGTCGTGTTCACGCCCTGGCCGCCGGGGCCACCTGCCCGGCAAACTTCGATCCGCAGATCTTCCGGTTTTAATTCGATATCGACTTCCTCGGCTTCGGGAAGGACCGCGACGGTCGCCGTCGAAGTGTGAATGCGGCCCTGCGCCTCTGTCGCAGGAACCCGCTGCACCCGGTGCACCCCGCTCTCGAACCGCAACTTCTTGAAAACGTTCTCGCCCGAAACTCGAAAGATCGATTCCTTTAGCCCGCCGAGTTCGGAGGGACTCGACTCGAGGTCTTCAACCTTCAGCCCTGCTGATTCCGCATATCTATTATACATGCGGTAAAGATCCGCGGCGAAGATGGCCGCCTCGCTTCCGCCGGTGCCTGCGCGGATTTCGACAATCGCGTCACGGCTCTCGGTTTCGTCGGGAGGCAGCAGGGCAATCTGGAAATCGCGCTCGAGGTCGGCGAGCCGTTTTTCGAGCTCGGGAATTTCGTCCGCAGCCATGGCCGCCATCTCGGCGTCGCTCGAAGCCGCGAGCTCGCGGTTCTGGTCGAGCTGTTCCCGGGCTGCGTTGAGCTCTTCCCATTTCGCAAGCAACTGCTTTGTCGCCGCGTGCTCGCGCATGATGTCGCTGGCCCGTTTCCGGTTCTCAAACAGTGCGGGATCGGCGATCTCGGCTTCCAGCTCGGCGAAGCGCTCACGCTTGCGTCCAATTAAAGAATCAAAGTCCATGGGTATCCTGAATCCGCGATCGATGATCGCGGAGCGGGCCGGGATGGCCGATCCCGGCTACAGCCAGCTAACCTTTCTTCGGAGCGCGAGCAGCCTTGGTCCCGCCGTAACGGCGCGCGAATTTCTCCACACGACCCGCGGTATCGACGAACTTTTGTTCCCCGGTGAAAAACGGATGGCACGCCGCACAGATGCCGATTTTAATGTCCCGCTTGGTCGAGCGCGTGTGATAGACAGCGCCGCAAGCGCAGGCAATATCGGTCTCGTAATACTCTGGATGAATGTCCGCTTTCATGGTTGGAAACGAGTCGCGAACTTAGGCGCGCTCCTCTTCTCGCGCAAGCGATGAAATCCGAGTCATCCGGAGCGCAGCCGAGGGACCCCGGGGACGATCCCCTCGTCCTTGCCTGGGGAAAAACCCTGGCCCGCAGGGGAGACGAGCCCGCCATTTTCGGTCCCGAAGGCGCGGTCCAGCGGACGTTCCGCGACATAGAAGAACGGGCCCGCGAACTTGAGGCCGCCCTCGAGAATGAGGTCCACCCGATCGATATCGGCAATGATCCCGATTGGCCTTCCCATTTGCTCGCCGCCTTGCGTCGCGGGGCCGTGGCGATTCCCCTCGAGAGCACCATCACGGCGCAGCAACGCGAAGCCGCGCTTCGAATCTGTCAGAGTGCCCCTGCCGCCGAGCCGCGCCCGGTGTTGCTCAAGCTGACATCCGGGACGACGGCCGCGCCCCGTGCCATTCGGTTCCGCAGCGAGCAATTGCTGGCTGATTGCAATCAGATTTGCGACACGATGCGAATCCGAGGCGACGACATTAATTTTGCCGTCATCCCCCTCTCCCACTCTTACGGTTTCAGCAATGTCGTGACGCCGCTCCTGGTCCGCGGCGTCCGGGTCGCGCTCAGCCGCGATCGAATGCCGCGCGCGGTGCTCGACGGGCTGGCAGCAAGCAGCGCCACCGTCTTCCCCGGCATGCCGGTTTTTTACCAGGCTTTTTGCGAGATGGAACAAGCGCCCGTGCTCCCCAATTTGCGGCTGTGCATCTCAGCCGGGGCGCCGTTGCCCCTGGAAATCGCGCGCAGGTTCCGAGAGAAATTCGGGCACGCCATCCATTCCTTTTATGGCTCTTCGGAATGCGGCGGGATTTGTTACGACCGCGAAGCGCGCCTCGCGGAGCCGGGATTCGTCGGCACTGCAATGGAAGGAACAACCATCGAGCTGGTCGACGCGGGCGCTGATTCGAGCCGGATCAAAATCCGAACTGCCGCGGCCGGGGACGGCTATTTCCCTGAGCCAGACGAAGAAAAACTCGGCCGCGGTTTTTTCTCTCCCGACGACCTACTGATGGAGAGCGAGACCGGTTTTCGAATAGTCGGCCGCGTTTCGGACGTCATCAACGTAGCCGGCAAAAAAGTGAACCCGGCGGAAGTCGAGGCCGAGCTTCTCCGCTACCCCGGGGTCCGTGCAGCGATTGTTTTCGGGCGCGCATCAGCCCGGCGCAATGAAGAGGTCGCGGCCTGCGTCGCCGCCGGCGATACGGTCCGCGAATCCGATCTGCTCGAATTTTGCCGGCAACGCTTGAGCGGATGGCAGGTCCCGAAGCGGATCTTTTTCGTGGACGACATCCCGGTTAACGAGAGGGGCAAGGTGAACCGCCAGGAGTTGCGGGAAAGGTTCGGACACGCCTGATGCGCTCAGGCAGGCGGTCTCTTTCGATTCAAAGGAAAAGGAAATCGACTATGCGAACAATCTTACTTTCTCTCGTTGCGGCCCTTGTTTTAATTGGCGGCCTGACCAGCTGCTCCACCACCGTGAAAACCGACACCGGTCACGGCGTAACGGCCGGGGTGCATTAAGCTCCGGAGCCGAGTCCGCTGTCTTAGCGGATGGGAAGAGATTACGCGAATCGCCTGCGCTGGGGACGGCGCGGGCCGGGATGCGCGGCTGCTGCCTCCATAAAAACTACTTTCCATTTCAGCGGAAGCAGGCATCTCTAAACGAGGCGTGGTGCGCGACCCCAGAATGGCGTGGCCCTGCGCCCCTTGAGCCCGAACGAAGCGATGCCGACTGATTCCGCCAACGATACAGCCCTCGGAGGGCGTGTCCTTGTCCTCGAGCCTGATCTCGATCTCGCTGAGAAAATTCGCGAGGCGCTTGCAGAAGCTGCACCTGCCGCGGAAGTGGAAGTCGCACCGACCCTGGAACAGGCGGGCGACGTCATCCTGGAATTGCGCCCGGATCTTTTTGTCCTCGATATCGAGGCGGTCCCGGACCTCGGACAGGAATTCCTTTACGACCTGCGGACGAGTCATCCGAACGCGCGAGCCATTGTTTTGACCGGCGCGCATCTGGCGGCGCATCGGGAGCAGGCGGCAGGGCTCGGCGCGATCCATTTCCTGGAGAAACCATTTCCCCACAGCGATTTTGTCGCCCTCGTCGAAGCGCTCCTCTCGCCTTCGAGCCAGGCGGAGGGCGAGAAATTCCAGGGCACCCTGAGCGATCTTCATCTGGCCGATATCATCCAGCTCAAATGCATGGCGGGGTCATCCGCGGCGCTTCAGTTCATCGGCCCGGGGGGAGAAAAGGCCCGGGTGTACTTCGATGCCGGGCAGGTCCGCCATGCTACCGCTCCCGGCAAGGAAGGGGTCGCGGCCTTCAATGAAATCGTAAGCTGGAAGGGCGGACAGATCTCCGAAGTCTCGGGTGCCCCGCCCAGCCCGCGCACCATCGATCTCGACTGGCAGATGCTCCTGATGGACGCCGTCCGTCACATGGACGAAACGCGTGACCGTCCTTCGGCTCCGGTAAAACGCCGGGCCGCGACGCGCAAAATCCTCGTCATCGACGACAGCCTGATGCTGCTCAGTTTCGTCAAAGAAATCCTCGCAGAAGCGCATTACGAAGTGAGCACCGCCGCAACCGCCGCGGAAGGATTGAGCACGGCGACAGAGACTTCGCCGGACCTGATCCTGCTCGATTACGTTCTCCCAGACATGAAAGGCGACGAAGTTTGCCAGCGCCTCTCGGAAAGCCCGGCAACCGCAACGGTCCCGATCGTTTACATGTCGGGATTTGGCACAGACCTTCAGCCCGACCACCTCAAGAACGCGAATGTCATCGGATCATTGAACAAACCGTTCACTTCTGATCTGTTAATCAAAACGGTGGAGAATTACATGCCCAAGGACCCGAACGAACCAGCCGAGCCGGAGCACGCGCCAGTGGAAGAGGAACAAGTATCCGCTCCGGTCGAGCAGAGCTGGGACGCGCCGGTCTGGCCGCGTGAGGAATTACCCACCGAAGGCTCCGAGCCACGCTCGATCGGCGCGGACGAACCGATCTGGCCTGAGCCCGCCGACCAACCGGCCCCGGGCGTGAATGAGACTGCCGAGATCGCATCGGCGGCCGGAGCGACCACCGACGCGTGGTGGAGCGCACCTGTTTCCGGTTCTACCTTTGCCGAATCGCAGCCCGCTCCTTCGCCTTCCTTTGAAACTGCCGCTCCCGCCCCTGCGGAAGAACGGCTCCCGGTGAATGGCGCGTTCTTCTCAGGCGACACGACTTTCTTCTCCCTGAACGGCGCGCTCCACACCATCGGCAAAGAAAAACTGACCGGCACGCTCCGTTCCTTTTGGAACAATTCGACCGTAGACCTGCTCGCGCGGGACGGCGCGATCATCCTCGTCACCACCCGCGATCCGGTTCTTTATTGTCCGGAAGCGCCCATCACTCTGGTCAACGTGGATGCCGACCAGACCGAAAAAGGCCGCGAAGAACAGCGGGAGACGGGCTGCCCGCTCTTCCTTTCGCTTGCTCGGCAGGGGTTGATATTGCACGAGCCCGCGGTGCAGCTGGTTCAGCACTATGGGCAAAAGCTTTTCGCCCAACTCTGGTCGGCTAAGAAAGTGCGGTTCGTCTTCGAGACGAGCGAGACCCTGCCCGAGTATTGCAACGATGTCCCGGGCGAAGAAGATATCGACCATTGGGCGCTGACCACGCTCCGCTGCATCCAGTTCCAGGAACTCGGCGACATCCCGGACATCGAGTCGGGCTCGGTCCCGGCTTATACCCGCGATGGTTACGAGCGGGTTCAGAATTTGCGGCTCACCGTCGCTGAAGCGCAGTTCGCCTCCCAGTTCAACGGCGTCCGTTCCGTCGCTCAGATCGCGAAAAATCTGCGGCTCGATTTCAAGTTCGCGCGCCTGACCTTGTTCCGCTTTCTCGCCCTCGAGATTGTGGAATGCTGGCCGCCGGCCGCAGCTGCCGCGAAGCCGGAGAAGCGCGGATTCTTCCAGAAGTTCGGCTTCGGCGAATAGGTTCCGGCCCGCGAGGTCGCGATGAAGAAAAGGAACGTCCTCGTTGTCGATATCGGCGGCACTCACGTGAAGCTGATGATCTCGCGGACAGAAACGCGGAAGTTCGATTCCGGAAAGAAGCTATCGCCGAAAGAGCTGATCGCGCAGGTCAGGGAAAACGCGGCCGATTGGAAGTATGACGCGGTGTCGCTTGGCTTCCCTTCCGTGGTCCGGCGAGGCAAGATCGTCAAGGAAGCGAAACATCTCGCTCCGGGCTGGGTCGGCTGGAATTTCGGGAAGTCGTTAGGCAAACCGCTGCGCGTCCTGAACGACGCTTCCCTGCAGGCGCTCGGCAGTTACCGCGGCGGCCGGATGCTTTTCCTCGGGCTGGGCACCGGTCTTGGCTCCGCGTTGCTTTGGCCTGGCCACCTGCTCCCGCTCGAGCTGGGCGATCTGCCTTATGAAGGCGGCCGAATCGAGGACGTTCTCGGCAAAAGGGGCTTCGATCGCCTCGGAAAAAGAAAATGGAAACGCGAGGTTCTCTTTTGCGTTGACCGTCTCAAGCTCGCTTTCATCGCGGACTACATCGTCCTCGGCGGTGGTTTGTCGAAAGAGTTCGACACCTTACCGGAGGGCGTCAAACCGGGAGACAACCGAAACGTCTATTTGGGCGGCCTGCGGATCTGGGAAAAAAACCCGAAAACCGGTCGGCCCAAGTGGAACATTCTCTAGCGCGGGATGCCACGCGGCTCGGGGTCGTTCATGAAGTTCATGGTGATTGAGACTTTTCAGCCTGGGTGCAGGGACGCAGTCTATGAACGGTTCCGCGCCAAAGGCCGGTTGTTGCCGGAAGGGCTCCACTACATTGATAGCTGGGTGGAAAAAGACGGCGATCGTTGTTTCCAACTCATGGAGACGGACGAGCCAGAGCTGTTCGACAACTGGATAACCGAATGGCGAGATCTTGTTTCCTTTGAGATCGTTCCCGTGAACGAGAAGGAGTAGGCCGAGCGCGGAAGTGCGGCTCGCTGGGGATCGGGCACTGACAAGTTTTGACTGGGGCGCGAATCGCGTGTGGTTTACCGGCATGAAACGCGGCGTTTATCGGCAGATCGGATTGTGTCTGGGACTCATCGGGCTGGCGGCGGGCTGTTCGAAGAAGAGTCCGGAAGCAGCGGCGCCTTCGCCGCAACCGAAAGCAAGCGCCCCTGCTACCGCCGCAGTCCGCAGTTCGACGATGACGCCGGCACCCCAAGATCCGGCTGCTGCGGGCTTTGCCTGCACCTTGTTGACTCCCGAAGAAGTCGCCGCCGTCCAGGGTGAAGCCCCTAAAGCGACCAAGGCCAGCGCAGGGTCAGGGCCTGGCCTGAAAGTTTCGCAATGCTACTTCGAACTGCCAACAATCGTTAACTCGATTGTTCTGACCGTGACCCGTAAGGGCGATGGGCCGGACGCGCGCGATCCAAAAACAAGCTGGCACGAAATTTTTTACGGGGAACGAAAGCGCGACGAGGAAGAGGAAGAGCGCGAAGGAAAGTCGAAAGAGCTGGAGAAAGTTGAAGGCCTCGGTGATGAAGCGATCTGGACCGGGACCCGTGTTGGCGGCGCCCTCTACGTTTTGAAAGGCGACGCCTACATCCGGATCAGCGTCGGTGGCGCCGGTGATAAGGCGGAGAAAACCAAGCGGTCCCGGGCGCTGGCCGAAAGCGTTCTCAGGCGGCTGTAGAACTGAAGTCCGGAGCGCGCTCACCCTGTGTGGCCGCTTCGACCATCCTCGTTCCCAAGCTCCAGCTTCGGAACGCTATTGTCCCCGTAGCTCTGCTTCGCCGCGCTCGTTTGCTCTGTGGTGGGGCGATCCGATTCAAATCGTCCTGGTCCTCCGTCACCCCTCCTGGGGTTCGGGACCCACCGGTTTGTCCATACCCGGAGCTTGCTTCGCAGCGCTCCGGGCTTTATTCCGGCGTGCCTTCGGCACTGGGCCGCGCCCAACGCAAGCACAGCGGTGCGCCAGAATTAAAGCCCGGAGTGGAGCGAAGCGAAACTCCGGGGCAATTCGCATAATAAGGGGATACAGCCCCGAAGGGCGGCGGAATCCTGGGTCGAAGCGGAATAAAAGGGGGTGAGATGCGGCGGCGCGAGCGACAACCAGGCGGCCGTCCCAAGCACCGGAGATGCGAAAGATTAAAGCCCGGAGTGAAGCGAAGCGAAACTCCGGGGCAATTCGCCTACAACGACGGAGCCCCGAAGGGGCGGCGGCCGCTTCGGCAGGTGGACCGCCTCGAAGCTGGAGCTTTGCAGACAAGTGCGTTCCCAAGCTGGAGCTTGGGAACGAGGGCGTGTTTGCAGTCGCCCCTGCCTGAACTACGCCCCGCCTCCGTCGCCTAATTATTCAGCTTGTACGCTTCCGCCACGCCTGCCCCCGTCGTGTTTCCTACTCCGCGAATAATCGAAGTATAATGCGCCGGCGGCAGGGTCAGCAGGATCGCGGATTCTTTTGGATTACTTGGCGCCAGCCCGGCCGCCTGGATTTCGGCGGCGTTCGGCGCCTGTTGCCAATCATCATTGGTCAACAGCGTGGCGCCATTCGAATCGTGCAGCTCAAGGAACGGATCGGCCAGGAATCCTGACAACTGATTTTGCAATGACGGGCCGATGGCCCGGAATACGACGCGCTTTGGCGTCCCTCCGCCGAGAATCAGCCCATTGATCAGCACGTTGTCACCGGTGAGCACATCGGCGCGGACGGCGAGGTTCCCCAACTCGCCTTCCTTGCTCGACTCGAGATCGTAAATCTCCACCAGCGCAATGCCGGTGCTGTTTGCCTTGCCCGCGACCTGCGCCGTGTATTGGCCGTTCGGCAACGGCGCCACGATGGCGGATTCGCGATCGTCGCTCGGTGGGATTCCACTCTGCTGAACTTCCGTGGGTTGGCCTTCGCGCCAATCGTCGTTCGCCTTGATCACGTGGCCGTCCGCCGCGTGCAGCTCGAGTACCGGATCATTCAAACGTCCCGGCAACGGCGCGCCGCCGCTCTTCAACGACGGCCCGATTGCGCGGAGGATCACTTTCTTCGTCGGATTAGCGCCGCTGATGATGAATCCGCCAATGCCGATTTTATCGCCGGTTTGGGTGAAGACGCGTCCGGAAATATTCAGTAACTGAACGTTGGCGGGGGTTGGCGTCGGGGTCGCGGTAGGAGTCGGTGTGGGAGTCGCACTTGCACCGGGCGTGGCCGACGGGCTTGCGGTGGGAGTAGCGCTCGCCCCCGGAGTAGCACTTGCCCCTGGAGTTGGCGTTGCTGAAGGCCCAGGCCCGGCCACGCAAACAGGCGAGGTGGGATTCGCCTTGGCCAGCGGCCCGCCATTTTGCCGCGCGAACTCCGCATGGGTCGGTGCGTTGCCGCCGTTGTCCGCGTAAATGATGTTAGCCAATCCATCCGGCCCGATCGCGACTTCAAAGAAATCGAGCAACGACCGATCCGACGAACCGATCAGGCCGCCGGTGCTGATCGAGCCTTCGTGCATGACGTGATCGCTCACTTTGCTCACGGTGAAGACCGGCTCGCGCGAATTCGCGTTGAGCGATTGGGCAAACATCACATTCCAGGTCGCGCTTTCCGGCATCACGTTCGGATCGCCGACGGTGGTGGATTGATACCAGACAATATCGACCCGGCCATCGTCGCCCGCGGCAACCCATGGGAAGACTGAGGTTTCGTCGGCATTCATCGACCCGCTGCTGACCGGGAACGGTCCGTAGAAAGTTCTCCCGTGATCGTGGGACGCCGCGAACCAGATGCTGAACTCATTCGTCCGCGCATTGTTCACGCTCCAGGCCACGTACACGTTCCCTGCTGAATCAACGTCGCCGGCCGGAAAAATGTTCGCGTTGTTCGCGCCGAAAGTAGTCGTTCCCGCCGGTGGCGCAGGAAGGGTCGGCGAATCATAGACGCCCTTGAACACCGGATAATTTTGTATGTCCGTAACCGGAGACGCGACGTTGAGCGGCGGCGCGAAACTGGTTAGCCACACGTTGAGGAGCTTGCCGAAGGGCGGCTTGTTCGCATTGTTCCGCGGCACCGATCCATTGAAGAGGGCATAACCGCGGTGGGTTGTCTTATCGACGAAAACCGGCCCGGGATTTGTGTTCGGTAATGTCGTGGTGAGCGGATCGAACAGTTCCGGCGCGACCATCCCACTGGTCGATTGCCAGACCGTATCGTTGACCAAGCTCGATATCCGCATCGCTTCCGACGCGAGCTCGTGTTCCCAATGGTAAATCACCTGGTCGCCGGCCGCCGGAGCGTTCCGATCCCCCGCCAACCACTGCCGGTCCGAAGAGATCGCAACGTCACCGGCCGCGCCGCCCGGGCCGGGCTTGAACCAGGTCGCCCCGCCATCAGTCGATTTGCGAATGTGATCGGACGAGAGACCGAGATCGGTGAAATAGAGTTGATCGGGGCGGGTTCCATCTGCTTTCGGAAGCGAGATCACGTCTTCGTCTCCGCCAGTCAGCGTCGGCTCATCCGCGACTGGATTTACCGGTGCTTTGAAGCTGGTCCCGTTGTCTTCCGATTTCCAAAGCCACGGGTTTCCCGGCGCGGTGACGTAGATGCAGTTGAAGGAATCGACCCAAAGACTTGGCTCCGCGCCGGGCGAACCGACCGCGAGGTTAGGCGCGAACGTCGCGGGTGCGGGCGGCGCAGGCGGAGCGAACGCGCTCGGACCCGCGGCCTGTTTGATGAACCATGTCTTGGTCTGGCACGCGTCGCTTAAATTGCAGTTATTGACTGAGTCCGCGTAGGCAATGTTCGCGTTCCCATCCGGGTCGAGCGCCATTGAGTAATACTCAAGGAGGTCACGATTACCCGGGCTCATCCCTGGAGTACCGGCGCAACCCAGGCCGTTGAAACAAATGTCCTGATCATGCATCACCGGCGAGACCACGTTCTGGGCGAACGCCGGGTTCGCTGCCAGGGCATTGCGCGTTTGAGCAAAAAAGACACGCCAGCTGCGCGCAACTGCCGGAGTTGCAGCCGCCGAGCCGAGCCACGTGATGTTAACCACTCCGGGACTCCCGGCGACGATCGTCGGCTCGACCGCGGTCGCGGTCTCCGCGCCGTCACTCACCCGGACGGCCTCGAGCCAGGTAGTCCCGGCATCAACACCGTTTACGCCGGCCGCCGGGGAGCTCACCAGATAAATCTGACAATTCGTGTCGCCCGTCGCGCATTGGCTGACCGCAATGTGCAGATTGCCGCCGCGATCCACCGCCATCGTCGGGAAAACATGAATGTTACTGGTTCCGGCCGGCCCTTCGTACGCCTTGATCAACTGGAAGGTCGCGCCGCCATCCTTCGACCGAATAATGTAAATCTGATTGCTCGCGCCGGAGGGAATGAAACACATGTAAATATTCCCGTTGTACTGGTCGACGACCATGTTCCCCTGGACGTCGGAAAAGACCGCGCTCGTCACGTCATACGTCTGGACCGGCGGGCTGAACGTCTTGCCGGCATCGATTGATTTTTGGAAGTTGATCGTCCCCGTGCCGATATCGGTGTAGCTCATGTAAACCGTCTCCGGCCCATAAGCGGCTATCCATTGCCGATCGTCTCCGGGGATGGTCGCCGCCGCCGGATTCACCTCCCATTTCTGGCCCGGCTCGATCCCACCCGTTCCACCGTCATAGGACGTCGACATCGTCACGGAGCCGAGCCACAAGCTGCTGACATAGAGATAACCTCCGTTCGACACATCGATCGAATCGTCCCCGCCGCCCGCGGCCGCGCATTCCGGCACAGTCGCGCAATGATTCTGGGCGCCGTCCGGTTGCCCCATGAACTTGAACGACGCTCCCTTATCGGTGGATTTCCACAAATCCGTTCCGCCGGGGATTCCTCTAATGGCGGTGACGTAGATGTTGCCGAAAATGTCCACTTTGATCTCCGGCTCGGCGGCGGCGTTGAAGAATGCGTTGCTCGGTGGATGCCCGCTCAATTCCAGAGGCGCGGTGAAATTAAAGCTGCCCGCCGAATAAGTGCCCGTGCGATTTGCCGTCGCGCCTTCGATTCGTGCCGGGCCGGCCGGGCTCGCAGCATGCAAAAAAAAGGCAGCCATCAGGCTGCTGACCGCGAGGAAGAGAGCGCACAATAACCAGCGCTTTTGGGGATTTCTCAGCAACTTACTCATGGGCTTTCCTCCGGGTCGTTCAAATTGAACTCGCGGCCATTTTGGAAATTGCAGAAGAAGTGTCGATGCCCGAGTGGCTCGATTGCCAAAATGTAATCTGCTTTCGTGGCTCCTAAGCTCTGCAAACACGTCCTTTCAAATTTCTGGTTCGGCCTTTTCTTGTCGTCATGTCGTCGCAGCGATTCTTTCGGGCGCAAATCCTCCTGCTCGTGCTTGTCCTGGCGGAGCCAGCAACGCTGCGGTCGGAATCTGAAAAGCCCGTCGCGGGACGTCGCGTTGTCGTCGTGGTCTGGGACGGTATGCGGCCCGACTTCGTGACCGAGCGTGATGCGCCGACGCTTTGGAAGCTCGCCCGCGAAGGCGTCACTTTCCGAAACCATCATTCTATTTACCCGACGGCCACGAACGTAAACGGCGCGGCCATCGCGACCGGCGTCTTTCCGAATCGCAGCACTCTTCTGGCGAATCGTGAATTCCGTCCTCGGATCGAACCGCGGCGTGCTTTTGAAAATGCGGACGCGCCGGTGATTGCGCGCGCCGACCAGGTCAGCGGCGGCAAATACCTCGCTGTGCCCACGATCGCGGAGATTGCGCGCAAAGCCGGACGCCGTACCGCCGTTGCCGGAACGAAATCCGTCGTTTTGCTTTACGATCGCAATGCCGACTTCACCAACGCGACTTCGAAAGATCTGACCAGATTCGCTGCGGTGCCCATGCCAGCGCCGTTGCGCGAA
The DNA here is from genome assembly GCA_035536995.1 of Chthoniobacterales bacterium. Classification (GTDB taxonomy): domain Bacteria; phylum Verrucomicrobiota; class Verrucomicrobiia; order Chthoniobacterales; family UBA10450; genus AV80. Next base: position 91,883 of record DATLNB010000034.1, read on the forward strand.
GAAACCGTGAAGCTGCTCGGCCCGTTCCTGACCGAATCGGGAAAGACGAGCGACGAGCGCAACAACTATGCAACCCGGGCGCTGACCGAGATCATGTGGCGCGATGGCGTTCCGGACTTCTCGCTTCTCTGGCTGAGCGATCCCGACTTGACCCAGCATGAATTCGCCCCGGGCTCCGAGCAATCTCTGGCAGCGGTCCAAAGCTCGGACCGCAATCTTGCGCTGGTTCTCGAAGCGCTTGCGAAAAAAAACGCGCGGGATAGTACCGATATCTTCGTTGTCTCCGATCATGGGTTTTCGACGATCGAGCGGTCGATCGATTTTCCGGCAGAGCTGCGCAAGGCCGGGTTCGACGCCGTCTCCTCCTTTGACGCCGCGCCCCGGGCGGGACAGGTCATGGTCGTGGGCAATGCGGGAACGATCCTGTTCTACGTCATCGACCACGATCGCGACGTCACCACCCGCCTGGTCGAATGGCTGCAGCGTTCCGATTTCGCCGGGGTGATCTTCGCGCGCGAAAAATTCGAAGGGACATTTTCGCTCGAAACGGCGCGAGCGAATACTCCCGAGGCGCCCGATGTAATGGTGGCCTTGCGCTGGAACAAAAAACCGAATCGCTTCGGGACGGATGGGCAGATCATTACCGATTCTGCACGCGGCGCCGGAAAAGGAAGCCATGTGACCTTGAGCGCCTTCGATGTTCACAACACGCTCATCGTCGCGGGCCCGGACTTCCGAGAGCGCCAGGTCATCACCCTGCCCAGCAGCAACCTCGATATTGCACCGACTGTCCTTCGCGTCCTCGGGCTGGAGCCACCTGAAAAGATGGACGGCCGCGTCCTGATTGAAGCGATGGAAGAAAAAGCCGAACGCGCGGAAGTCCTGAGCAAGACAATGCAGGCCAACCGGCAATTTCCTTCCGGCCAGTGGCAACAGTACCTCCGAGTGTCCCTCGTCGGCGAAACGATCTATCTCGATGAAGGCAACGGCGCTTTCGAGGAGAAGAAGTAGATCAGCCAGATCGTTAACCCTTTGCCGCATCGCCACTCTAAACATCGTCACCGTTTCGCTGGCCTCGGGCTCGTCCATGGCGACGTAGTGCGGCTGATCGGTCCCCCGGTTTCGTTCGCCGCCGAAATCGACCGGGTCGAAGCGAATATCGACCACTTCTGGATCACGGTGCGTGTTGGAAACGAATCCGTTCGGATCGCCCTGAGCACGCGATCGCGCCAGAACGCCGTCGCGGGATTTGATCCTCGGATACGACTCGCGATCATCGCAGAAACGTGGGCGGAGCTCCCGTCGCCGCTGATCGAGAAATCGACCGGCCTCAACTATGGCGAAATCGACGCCGCCCTTTCCCCTGCCTACCTCGAGCAAGAGCGCCCTGCGCTCGAGCAAATCCTGCACGACCGGTCGTCACGCGCGGCAATGATCGAGGCCTGGGGCGAACTGTATATCCGCACCCATCTCGGTATTCACCAAATTCACAGCATGCGGGCCAGCTGCAGCGTCCCCCGGGACTTCGTCGGCCGCGACGGCGCCATCCGCTTCTATTTTGCAGACGAGAAACGGAGCGAGCTCCTCCTGTTCAAGTATTGCGGGCAACCCTGAATCGGCCCGATTCACTTTCTACTTGCTAACCGAGTAGAGCAGCGTCACTCTACTCGGTTATCAATATGAAGCGTCTTTCTTCCATCGCCCGGCGTCTCCTTCTTTTTGCTCTTTTCCCCGCTCTCCCAGCGACCCTCTTTGCCGCCGCCGGCGATCTCTTCGAGGCGGACTTCAGCAGTGGCATCATTTACCGGTTCACCCCTGGCGGGACCCGCACCGTCTACGCCTCCGGTTTCAATGGCCCGGAAGGTCTCGCCTTCGACACGAGCGGCAATCTGTTCCTATCGGAAACCGGAACCGGCATTATCTACAAGTTCGGCACCGACGGTACCCAGACGATTTTCGCCTCCGGGTTGAATGGACCCGCCAGCCTGGTCTTTGATAGTGCAGGCAATCTTTTTGATGCCGACTTCTTTGGCGGTGTCATCTACAAGTTCGCTCCCAACGGCAGCCGGACCACGTTCGCGACGGGACTAAACGGTCCGGCAAATCTTGCCTTCAATTCCGCGGGAGACCTTTTCGAAGCCGATTTTCAGACCGGTACGATCTTTCGTTTCACACCGGGCGGGACAAAAACGATTTTCGCCTCGAACGTCGGGCGTCCCCATGGCCTCGCCTTCGATAGCAATGGCAATTTGTTCGTTGCCGATTTCCAGGGCGGCACGATCCTCCGCTTCACTCCGGCGGGCGCGCGAACATCGTTTGCTTCCGGATTAAGTGGCCCGCACGGGATCAACTTTGATTCCTCCGGCAATCTCTTTTCCGCGGACTACAACACCGGCAATATCTATCGGTTCGCGCCCAACGGCTCTCGAACCACCTTTGCCAGCGGCCTGAGCAATCCCGGCAACGTGCTCTTCGAACCGTCACGCGCTTCGGCAAACAATCTCCTGAACCTCTCGACTCGCGCCTTGGTCGGTACCCAAAGCGGGGTGCTCATCGGCGGATTCATCCTGCAGGGATCAACTCCCAGCACTGTGATCGTGCGCGGGATCGGGCCCTCGCTTGCGGCATCGGGCGTGACCGACGCTCTCGAAGATCCTCATCTTGAATTGTTCGACTCCGCCGGAAACCCGGTCACCGCGAACGACAACTGGCAGACTGGCCCGGACGCGGCACCCATCCAACGCACCGGTCTTGCGCCGGGTAATTCCAAGGAAGCAGCGTTTCGAACGACGCTTTCGGCCGGCGCTTACACTGTCGTCCTCAAAGGCGTGGGTGATGCGACACAGGTCGGTGGATCGCAACCTGGGCTGACCGGTATAGGCCTGGTTGAAATCTATGATCTCCAACAAACCAGCGGCCGGGCCGGCAACATCGCCACTCGCGGCACGGTGCTTTCCGGCGACAACGTGATGATCGCCGGTTCCATTGTCGGTGGCAGCCAAAACAAGGAGGTGTTAGTCCGCGCGATCGGACCTTCGCTCAAGGATCTCGGTGTCAACGACGCGCTCGAAAATCCGGTGCTCGAGCTCTTCAACGGCAACGGCACCAGCATTGCGACGAACGACGACTGGCAGCAGGGACCTGACGCAGCGACCATCGAGAGCCGGGGGTTCGCGCCCGGATCGCCGCTCGAGGCCGCGCTTCTGGTTACCGTGCCGCCAGGCAGCTTCACCGCCATCGAACGGCCCTCGCCCCAGGATTCTGGAGTCGGGCTCATCGAAATTTACGACATGACACCGGCGCCGGGCGCGCGCTAGCATCGGCCCGTCGCTTTCGCGCTACGACCGGATGAGCAAACCGCCAGATCTCCTGCAAGGAACGCTCGACCTTTTGATCCTCAAAATGCTCGCCTTGGAGCCGATGCATGGCTGGGCTATCGGAAAACGCCTGAAGCAGGTCTCAAAAGACGTTTTGCAGGTCAGCGTCGGCTCACTTTACCCGGCCCTCCACAAGCTCGAGAACGCCGGCTGGATCAGGGCCGATTGGAAACCGAGCGAGAACAATCGGCGCGCGAAATTCTATTCCCTGACCCGCCTGGGAAGGAAACAACTCGAAAACGAGACCGCATCCTGGGACCGGCTCTCCACCGCTATCCTTCGGGTTATGGAGCTCAAGAAAGCCTGACCGGTGCATTGGGAGCAATGGCTGCGGATTGTGCCGTTGCGCGTTCGCTCCCTTGTTCGTCGCCGGCAGCTCGAACGCGAGCTGAATGAGGAGCTCCAGTTTCACATCGAGCAAAAAACACTGGAATTGGTTGCGGCCGGTTTGGTCCTGGCTGAAGCGCGACGGGCCGCGGTCCTCGCGGTGGGACAAATCGAGCAGTGCAAAGAAGAATGCAGGGATACGCGGGGCGTCCGGTTCCTCGAGGAAACCTGCGAGGACCTTCGCGCCGCTTTCCGCTCGTTAGGCAAGACTCCTGGTTTCACGATCCTCGCCACCGCGATGCTGGCGATTGCGCTGGCCGCAAACGCCGCCGTTTTTCTCCTGGCCCATGCGCTTTTTTTAGACCCGCTTCCATTTGGAGTGCCGGAGGCGAGGCTTGTCCTCGTCTGGAACAAGTTCGCGAGCCAGCATCTCGCGCGGATCCCGCTCTCCGCAGCGGAAGTGGCCGACTTGCAGCGCAGTGCGCCAAATCTCGAGGAAGCTGCCGCGTTCCGATACACCGAGTATAATCATGTCGGGGATCCGCGGCCGGAGCGCATTTATGGCTCGTTAGTTTCGTGGAACCTCTTTTCGGTCCTGGGCGTCAGTCCTCTTCTCGGACGAACGTTCACAAGCAACGACCAGCTAGCGCCCGGTCCACCCGCGGTGGTCATTAGCGAACACGTCTGGCGCCGCCGGTTCGCTGCTCACCCCGGAATCGTAGAACAGGAAATTGTGCTTAGCGGCCGGCCGTATCGCGTCGTCGGCGTGATGCCGGCAACGTTCCAGTTTCCACTCGACCTTTTCGATGTTCACGGTCCCGTGACGGACGCGGCCCAGATTTGGCAGGTGATTCGCGGTGCGGAGAGCGACACGAGCGAGCGTTCGCGACGTCCCTACGCGGTGATCGGGCGTTTGAAGCCCGGGTCTTCCGTCGGCGCTTTGAACCACGATCTGGAATCGGTCGCTCTGCAATGGCAGGAACAACATCCGCAAACGTATCGCGGACGCGGCTTCGCCATTGGCGCTCATCTCTTGCGCGAAGAAGTGATCGGCTCAACGCGCCCCGCCATGCTCGTCGCCGCAGCCGCTGCCCTGCTCCTTTTCGTCATCGCCCTGGCCAACCTCACTGCGCTCGTCCTGGCCCGCGTTGATCGCCGCGAAGCGGAGCTCGCGGTTCGCATCGCGGCGGGCGCCGGCCCGGTCCGATTGTTCAGGCAAATGGCGACTGAAGGTTTCCTGCTCGCTGGCATCGGAGGACTCCTGGGTGCGGTGCTGGCCGTATCGGCCATTTGGTGGTGGCGAACAGCGGCCGGGACTGATCTTCCGCTCCTTGGCCATGTCTCGGCTGACCGACGATTGCTATTTCACCTGCTCTTTTTCGCGGCGCTCGCCGGCGCCGCCCTCGCCGGTCTTCCGGTTTGGCGCATCATCCATCGCGTCCGCGCGCAACGCCTGTCCTTCAACCCACCGTCCGACGATCGCAGCTGGGTCTGGAAACGTTTGCGGGATGCCTTCGTCATTCTCGAAATCGCGCTCGCCTTTGTTCTCCTCGCAACGGGTGGAGTCCTGACCCGCAGTTTTTTGCGGCTCAGCGATGTCCCACTGGGTTTCGATCCACAATCGGTTTTAACGAGCCAGGTTACGGTGCCGTCCGGGCCGGGCCAAACCGCGCACTCGACTGCCGAATTCGTTTCGACCTCGGTCAAATCCGTCACATCCCTCCCGGAGGTGTCCGAAGCCGCCTTCACTTCGATTCTCCCGCTCAGCGGCGTCAATGCCGATAAATCTTTCCTTATCGACGGGGCTCCAGTTGTGGGCCCGCTCCCCGACGAAGAATTCCGCATTATCACGCCGCGCTATTTCGCGACCTTGCGCATCCCGCTGCTCGACGGCCGCGATTTCACGGAAGCGGACTCGGGGGAGACTGCGCCGGTCGTCATCGTCAACCAAGCCCTCGCCCAACGCTACTGGCCCGGCGAAAGCGCGCTCGGTAAACGCATCCGGTTCGCCGAACCGGCCACCTCCCGTTGGATGGAAATAGTCGGCGTCGTCGGGAACGTCCGCCACCAGGGATTGCATAGGCCGGTCCGGCCCGAGTTCTACCTTCTCCATTCCCAGATGCCGTTCCCGCTCATGACGCTCGTCGTTCGAACGACGCCGGCCGGTCAGAATCTCGAGGCGGCCATCACCGCGCGGATTCGGGACGTCGACGCGGAGCAGCCGCTCGGCAATTTTCGCCCCTTGAGCGACCTAGTCGAGGACTCCATCGCGCACCGCCGTCTCGCGGTGACTCTCGTTAATCTCTTTGCCGTCATCGCTGTCTTCTTCGGCGCTGCGGGCGTTTACGGCGTTCTTTCCAATATTTTCATCGCCCGGCGCCGCGAGCTCGCCATGCGCGTCGCGCTCGGTGCGCCGCGGCCAGCCATGTTTCGGCTTGTTTTTGGAAAGAGCTTTAATCTGCTCGGAGCCGGGCTCCTTTTCGGGTTCCCGTTGGCTCTCCTCGCAAATTACGCCCTTGCCCCGTTTCGATACGAAATCAGCGCTTACGATCCCGCGACTTTCGTTTCAGCCGCAGCGCTGCTTACCGCGATCACTTTCATAGCCACGTTCCTGCCCGCCCACCGCGCTGCAGGCGTGGATCCGAGCCAGCTGCTCCGCTGCGATTGATCTGGAACAACGGAGTGCCAGGGAGGGGACTCGAACCCCTAAGGATTGCTCCACCAGATCCTAAGTCTGGCGCGTCTGCCAATTTCGCCACCCTGGCGTTTAAAAGTCCAAAATGTAGCACATGGGGGACAACAAAGGCATTCCCCCGGTCTGCCTAATTTCCACTTTCTAGGTCGACCTGCCGATTTCCCTATTCAAACCCGCGATTGCGGCCTGCCTTGCAAAAAAAAGCTGCTGACAGGCGCAGGTCTCCCTCCAGCCGCACGCGCTATCATAAATATCTACGTACTCGCCGCGCGTAGTCACGCACATCGTTGGCTATCATGGATGACAATGAACTCGTGTGGCTACCTGAGACCGCTTTGTATGCCTGGTTTCCTTTTGTTTGCAGCCGTCTTTATCTGGACGGGATTGGATCTCGCCGGCCGAAGGCCACAGCTACCTTCTCAACGCTCGACCACCGAACAGGCCTATTTCTACGATGATATCTCGTTGGAACTGACAAACGCGTCCTAGGGTAAAAAGCCTCTTCTGATTACAGTGCCGGAAACCGTAATAACCGGCCGTGGATCCGACGCTGCTCCGATGTCCAGTAGCGCAACGCTAGGCCAATTTCTGCTGCGGCGGCTGTGCCGCGTCACTCTCGGATAACCAGACTTCGTGTAGTCCGTCTGCCTGGGAAAGCGCCCGTTCTTTCATGGCGTCATAACCATCTAGAATCCAGTCCCCGCGGCGCTCGGCGGCACGATCGTCCTCGGTCAGGCAACCAAACGGATCGTTGTGCAGTACCTCGGCATAGCAAGTCAGCATACCGATGGAAGCATAGCGCCTATTCGTCAGGATGAACGTTGCCTGGGCTAGTGCGACCGCTTCGGATCTTGCCCGCACCCAGAGCGTGACAACTCCAACTTGACCAACGGCGACAGTTCGCTCGTGGGAACCCGCGCGCACCGCGGTCATGATACGGTAGAGATTTAACAACGGTTTGGTCCTCGATAGTTTGGGGGAGCAGTCACAGTACCCCCAAATAGGTCGGTGGCACGCGGCTTTTACTTAGACGCATAATCAATGCGTCTTTAGTCCTGTCCTTTGTTCTCCGTATTCTCCGCAACCGGAAGTGCGTACCCGCTGCTTTGGCACCGGTCTAAGGCCCGCTTGAGGGTTGATAGTCATGACCATCAAGCGCTTCGTATTAGCCGCCAGCATTTTTGGCCTGTGTGGCGCGGTGTTTTCGTCGTTGGAGGCCGAAGAGTCGGTCGACCTGATGAAGCTTAAAACGCTAAGCATCGACGAGATCATGCAGATCAAGATTCCGACGGTTTATGGTGCCTCGAAACACGACCAAAAGATCAACGAAGCGCCTTCATCGGTCACGCTGGTAACGCGTGAAGAAATTCAGCTTTATGGTTACCGCACAGTCGCGGAGATCCTCCGCAGCGTCCGCGATTTCTATGTTACCTACGATCGCAACTACGCTTTTGTTGGAGTCCGCGGAGTCAATCGACCCGGCGATTTTGGCGGACGCATTCTCATCCTGATTGACGGAATGCGAGTCAACGATCCGATTTACGACAGCGCCGGTGTGGCGACCGATTTTCCCGTGGACGTCGACATGATCGAACGTGTCGAGGTAATTCGCGGCCCCGGGTCCGCCCTTTACGGTAATAATGCCTTTTTTGCCGTGATCAACGTCGTCACCCGCACGGCAGCGGACGTCAATAGCACCGAGTTGGCCGGCGAGCTGGGCAGCTTCGGCACGCGCAAGGTCCGCGTCAGCTTCGGGAAAGTGTTCAAGACTGGTCTCTCGGTCCTTCTCACGGGAACATTTTTCGGGAGCGACGGAAATGAGCGCCTTTACTTCAAGGAGTTCGACTCGCCCGAGAATAACCGGGGCCTTGCGGAAAATTTGGACGCCGACTCTTTCGTCAGCCTGGGATTAACCGTGAGTTTCAGGGATTTCACGCTGCAAAGCGGTTACGTCTCGCGACGTAAAGAAGTGCCTACGGCCGCGTTCAACACAATCTTCAACGATCCGCAGTTTTACACCCTGGATCAGCGGACCTTTAGCCGAATGGGTTACGCCCATACGTTCGAGGGCGAGCTGAACGTACGAGCGAGCGTGCAGTGGAACTCCTATTACTACAAAGCAGATTATCCTTACTCGGCAACAGAAGCAGAGCCGCGTCGCGCCATAATCAACCGCGACACGCTGGACACCCAATGGTGGGGGCTTGATTTGGAGGTCACCAAACCGCTCTTCAAGACCCATCTCTTTACCTTGGGGATGGAATACCAAGACAACGCCAGTCAGAATCTGGCAAACTACGACGTTTCGCCGCGTGTCGAGTATCTGCACCTGGAGACGGCCGCCTCGATCATTGGTCTGTTTGTTCAGGATGAGTGGACGGTCACCAAAAAGCTAACGCTCAACGGCGGCGTCCGTTATGATTTCTTCGAGACCTTCGGTAGCACAGTTAATCCACGTGGCGCCGTCATTTTACATCCGTTCAACAACACTACGCTGAAGGCACTCTATGGGCAGGCGTATCGTGCCCCGAACATGTTTGAGTCCTCCTATGGAACCTCAGCGTCCGGGTTCCGTTCTAATCCGGATCTGCAACCAGAAAAGGTAAGGAGCTATGAACTAGTCCTTGAACAGACCCTCACTTCGCAATGGCGCCTGAATGGAGCGGTCTTTTACAACCAGATAGATGGTCTCATTTCCCAAGGCGAGGATCCGACGACTGGTGAACTATTCTTCGAGAACGAGGGGCTCGCGGAAACAAAAGGGGGCAGTATGGAATTGGAGGCTCACCTGCCGGAAGGTATCAAGGTCCGCGGCAGCTACACGCTGCAACGCACAACAGACGCGGTTACCGGGGAGGCGTTCAGTAATTCGCCAGAGCTGCTGGCCAAGCTCAACGTCATGTTTCCCGTCTATCGGGACAAGATTTTCAGCGGGATCGAGCTTCAATATTCCAGCGAGACCGAGAACTCCAGGCATCAAACTACAAGCGGCTACTTGGTCGCGAACTGGACACTCTTCGGTCGCGAACTGATAAAAAACCTAGAGGTCTCCGCCGGGGTTTACAATTTGTTCGACAAGAAATACGGCTTTCCGGCTGCGCCCGGCAACCTCCAGGACAGTATTACTCAGGATGGGCGGACTTTTCGCGTCAAGCTCACTTATCGCTTTTAGACCTGACGATGCGAAAAATTGTCCTTTTCGCCCTGTTTCTGGCGGTATCGGTTTCGCGCTCCTTCGCCGCTGACGCGCTGCTGGAGTACCAGGTGAAAGCGGTGTGCGTGCTCAACGCCGTCCGCTTTGTTTCGTGGCCGACCGGGGCCTTTGAAAGCCACGACTCGCCGTTGGTTATCGGCATTCTCGGGGACAACCCTTTCGGTTCGACTCTTCAGGATGTCGTAAAAGGCGAAACCGTCCAGAAACGCCACATCGTCGTCCGGCGGGTTCGTCTCGAGGAAGCGACGGGCGTACACGTCCTGCTGATCAGCCGCTCCGAGCAGGAGCGGCTCGGTGGGATCCTGGGGACGCTTGCCAGCGCGAGCGTGCTGACGATCAGCGAAATCGATCATTTTACCCAGATGGGAGGAATGCTTGGCCTGGGCCTGGCCCGCGGAAGAATTCGCTTTGAAGCCAACACCGAAGCAGCCCGCCGCGCTCAGCTCAAATTCAGCTCTCAGTTTCTCCTCCTTGCTCGGAGCACTAAATGAAACCGAACATCAGGAGCCGCCTCCAGAACCTTCCCGTCCGGTGGAAGCTTATCCTCGTTATTCTGCTAACGTGTACGACCGTCCTGATCCTGGCCCTGGCCGCGCTTTTCGTTTTCCAATCGATCACGATCCAGGCGCACTTCACTCGCGATCTCTCTACCCTTGCGCGGATCATCGCTCATAATTCCGAGGCGGCCGTGGCTTTCAACGATCGTGATGCGACGATCCAGACCTTATCGGGGATTGAAACACGCCCGGAGATCGATATGGCCTGCCTCGTCCTGGAGAATGGGGAACACGTTACTCCGCTCGACCGCGAGCACGAACACAACCAGGAAATCGAAAAGGCCCTCGACCGCGGTAACCGCTCGATCGGCTCGGACGTCCTCTTCGCTTCGCCCGTGGTGCTTGATGGAAAGCGACTCGGGACCCTGTATCTTCGGGCGAATCTCGCACCCGTCCGGGCAAGCCTGCTACGCCTTTACGGCCAAATGCTCGCGCTTGTGCTCGCGGGCTCGCTCGTGCTAGCCCTCGTGCTGGCCAGTCATTTTCAACGGTTCGTTACCGCCCCAATTCTTCATCTCGCTGAAGTCGTGGAAAGCGTTGGACAGAACGGAGACTACTCCTTGCGAGCGACGAACGTAGGCACCGACGAAATAGGCGTGCTAAGCGACGCCTTCAACCAAATGCTGACTCAGATCCAGCAAAGCAAGGAAACGCTCATTGCCACCAACGATGAGCTAGGCCTACGGGTGCTCGAGCGTACCTCGCAGCTGCAAGCCGCGAAAGAAGCGGCCGAAGCCGCGAGCCTGAGCAAGAGCGAATTTCTTGCGAACATGAGCCACGAAATCCGCACCCCGATGAACGGCATCATCGGCATGACAGACCTCACGTTAGAAACGAATTTGGATCACGAGCAGCGCGAATATATCGAGATGGTGAAAAGCTCTGCGGATTTATTGTTGGGTTTAATCAACGATATTCTCGATTTTTCCAAAATTGAGGCGGGGATGCTTCAGCTCGAAGCGATCGACTTCAGCTTGCGTGATTGCATCAGCGGAGTTCTGAAACCGCTCGCCCTGCGCGCCGACCAAAAAGGTCTCGAGCTGATCGCGGATATTTTCCCCGATGTGCCGGATCATTGCATGGGCGATCCGTTGCGCCTGCGCCAGATCCTGACCAATCTCACGGCAAACGCGATCAAGTTCACCGAGCGCGGTGAGGTGGTCATCAAAGTAACCCATCGGCTCGAGGCCAATGGGGAGGCAGAATTTCTGTTTTCGGTCGCGGACACAGGCATCGGAATTCCCGCCGAAAAGCATGACGCGATTTTCGAACCGTTCTCCCAGGCGGACGGTTCGACGACGCGGACTTATGGCGGCACCGGCCTCGGGCTTTCCATTGCATCGCAGCTCATCCAGGCAATGGAGGGACGTATCTGGTTGGAAAGCACCGTAGGAGAAGGCACGACGTTCTATTTCACGACGGTTTTGCCGATTCAACACACGCCAATGCCCGCCTTGAAAGTCGCCGAGCTCGACGACCTTACTGCGATGCGTGTGCTTGTGGTCGACGACAATGCGGTGAACCGGCGCATCCTTCATGAGATGTTAACGCACTGGCGGATGTCTCCAACTGTGACGGCGTCGGGCGAGGCCGGCCTCCAGGAATTGTTACGCGCCGCGAAGGCTGGGTGGGCCTATCAGCTCGTCCTTATCGACGCCGTCATGCCGGAAATGGATGGTTTCGCCGTAGCGGAAAAAATTCATGCGCAACCGGAGCTGGTGGACGCCACCGTCATGATGTTGTCGTCCGCGATGCCGGTCGGCACAGCGGCACGTTGCAGCCTGCTGGGCATTGCGAGTTGTCTGACGAAACCGGTCACACAATCCGAATTGCTCGAGGCCATCCTGGCCGCGGTCGGCTGTCGCACCGTGGAAGCACCAGTTGGCGCTCCGGAAATGCCGGCCCCGGGACCTGCGCCTGCCGCGCTGTCTTTGCGCATCCTGGTAGCGGAAGATAATCGTGTTAATCGTGCCGTCGCCACGGGCATTCTCGAAAAACAAGGGCACGTGCTCGTCCACGCCGCCAATGGGCACGAAGCGGTCGACGCTTTCACCGCTGGAGTTTTCGACGTTATCCTGATGGACATGCAGATGCCGCATATGGACGGATTCGAAGCGACGCGGCGCATTCGCGAAATGGAAGAAACGAGTGGCCGCCATATCCGAATCGTGGCGATGACGGCGCATGCCATGACCGGGGACCGGGAGCGCTGCCTTGCCGCGGGGATGGATGATTATGTTTCCAAGCCGCTGCAGAAGGGAGACCTTTTGCGGTCGCTCCTTGGCCGCGACATCGAAGGCGCAGAGGCTGATGTCATATTCACGGAGGCGGCCATCTTCCCGCGTGAGAAGTGGCTCGCGCAATGCGAAGGCGACGAAAAATTGGCCGCCGAGCTGGTCACAATTTTTCGCGAGAATACCCCGGCAATCGTACAGACTATTAGGGAGGCCCTTGAGCAGGAAGACGGCGCTGCTCTAAGCGCGAGCGCGCACAGGCTGCTGAGCTCATTGGGATGTTTCGGCGCTGCTCCTGCGCACGCCTGCGCGCTGAGCCTGGAAACGCGCGGCCGAGCAAATGATTTTCGCGGGACCAAAAAAACGTTCAGGGAGCTTGAAAGAGAACTCGAGAGAGTTTACGCGGCGCTCGCTTAGACGTCGCTAACCGCCAGCGGCGAGTCGACCCAGACCGGAGCCTCCGCACTAGCGGTCGTTCTAAACAGGGAGCGTAGGTATTCGAAGTCCTACGTAGTAGTTCGTTGTCGTCCGCGTAGTCAGCGGCTTCGCGCCCGGTCTAAGGAGCGCTTGAGATTAAGGCGAAACCTGAGTGCCGGCGGGGAACTCTTCAAAGCCTGGTCAGAAGAGAGATACCGGAGCCAACATTTATGAAAAAGCCGAAGTCGAAACCTACTCGCAAGACCTTGTCGAAATCGCCTACGGGCATAAGGGGCTTGGATGAAATAACCGGTGGCGGCCTGCCCACGGGCCGGCCCACCCTAATCTGTGGCGGCGCGGGCTGCGGCAAGACTTTGCTTTCAATGGAGTTTCTGGTCCGTGGTGCGACCGCCCATGACGAGCCGGGGGTCTTCGTAGCGTTCGAAGAAACAGGGGAAGAGCTAACTCAGAATGTTGCCTCACTCGGCTTCGATTTGAAAGACCTGGTCGCGCGAAAAAAGCTGTTGCTCGATTATATCTTCGTCGATCGGGCCGAATTCCAGGAAACGGGCGAATACGATCTCGAAGGACTCTTCATTCGGCTCGGCTACGCGATCGATTCAATCAAGGCGAAGCGGGTGGTGCTCGATACGATCGAAGTTCTCTTCGGTGCCCTGCCCAACCAAAGCATCGTGCGGGCGGAACTCCGTCGGCTCTTTCGCTGGCTAAAGGAAAAAGGGGTTACGGTGATCATGACCGGCGAGCGGGGCGACGGCACTCTTACCCGCTTCGGCCTCGAAGAATATGTTTCCGATTGCGTCATCTCCCTGGACCATCGCGTGGTTGACCAGGTCACGACTCGCCGCATTCGCGTCGTCAAATACCGAGGCACGACGCACGGCACTAACGAGTATCCATTTCTCATCGAAAAAGAAGGGATCTCGATCTGGCCGATCACCTCCGTTCAAATGGAACACAGCGCCTCTGTCGAGCGCATCCCCACCGGGATCGAGCGTCTCGACACGATGCTCGGCGGCAAAGGTTTCTACCGGGGGAGCAGCATCCTCCTTTCCGGCACGGCCGGTACAGGTAAGACCGGCGTTTCCGCCACTTTCGCCGATGCCACATGCCGGCGCGGAGAGCGTTGCCTCTACATCTCCTTCGAAGAATCGTCCAGCCAGATCATCCGAAACACGGGAACGATTGGGCTCAACCTTCAGCAGTGGATCAACAACGGACGGCTCGAGATCCAAACCGTCCGTCCTTTTTATCACGGCCTGGAGATGCACCTCGCGCGCACGATCAAGGCCGTCTCTGAATTCGAGCCGCACCTCGTTATTATCGATCCGATCTCCGGTTTGGACACGACGGGCACCACTCTGGAAATCAAGGCGGCCCTGATGCGGTTGCTCGATTTCCTGAAGATAAAGGGAATCACTGTGATGCTCACGGACCTTACTCTGGGCGCAGGCGTGGCGGTGGACGGCGCCGATGCGACGATCCCGTCGCTTGTCGATACATGGTTGATGGTGCGCGATATCGAGACGGATGGTGAACGCAACCGCGGACTGCACGTGCTGAAGTCGCGCGGGATGGGCCATTCGAATCAGGTCCGCGAATTTATTGTCACCTCCAGCGGCATCCAGCTGACCGACGTCTACATCGGCCCGAGCGGAATGCTTACCGGCTCCGCCCGAGTCCAGCAGGAAGGCCGCGAGCGCGCTGAACGGGTCACCATGGATGAAGAAGCCGAGCGGCAGCAGCTGGCGCTCGAATGCAAACGAGCCGCGCTCGAAGCTCAGATCGCGGCGTTGCGGGCAGAATTCTCCGGCGAGGAAGCGATTATTACGCGCACCGTTCGCAAGGACAAGCAACGCGGAGCGGTCCTGGCACTGGACGAGGCGGCAATGGGACGCAGTCGCAAAGGCGATGTCATCAAAAGCAATGGAAGCCGTCGCCGGAACGAAATGGGGATGCAAGCTTGAAAACGCCCAACAAATCCGGTTCTTGCCGTAAACCTAAAAAGCCCGCTTCCGGCGGTGCGGAGTGGGACCTGCGGCTCTACGTGGCGGGTCCGGGCACGAAATCGGTTGCAGCGTTTCACAATCTCGAGCGACTCTGCGAGCAGCACCTCGCCGGCCGTTATCACATCGACGTCATCGACCTGGTGAAAACGCCGCAGCTGGCCCAGGGCGACCAAATTCTCGCTTTGCCGGCATTGGTCCGACACCTGCCCATGCCGATCCGCAAAGTAGTCGGTGACCTGTCCGACACAGAGCGAGTGATCGTGGGCTTGGACCTGCGGGCGCGCGCCGCCGGACCGTTCGCAAGCCGAAAAAGACCAGGCTAATGTCAAACCGGCCGCCTTTTTCCGCGAAAAGCGATTCGTATTGCCTTCGGCTCTATATCGCCGGCAGCACGCCACAATCCAGCCGAGCCATCGCGAATCTCAAGGCTATTTGCGAGAGCCATTTAAAGAATCGCTACGACCTGACCGTGGTGGACCTCTACGAACAGCCCGAGCGGGCCGGAGAAGACCAGATCATGGTTGCCCCTACCCTCGTCCGCCTACTGCCGCTCCCGGTTCGCCGTTTGATCGGGGACCTCTCTCAGACCGAACGGGTGCTCGCGGCATTGGATGTGGCTCCGTCAGTCGCGCAGATATGAAAAAGGCGACGCCGACGTTCGCGCAGCTGGCCGAGGAGGCGATGGAATTGCGTGCCTCTCTCGCGGAGGCGCGCGAGACCTTGCGCGCGATTCGCAGTGGCGAAGTGGATGCCGTGCTCCTGGAGGGACCGCAGGGGCCGAAGATTTTCACGCTCAAGGGCGCGGACGAACCTTATCGCGTCCTCATTGAAGAGATGAACGAAAGCGCAGTAACGCTTTCGGCCGGGGGCGTGATTCTTTACAGCAACCGGCGCTTTGCTGAAGTCTTGAAAACGCCCCTCGATAAGATCGTGGGTGCCACCCTCGAAACCTTCGTCGCAGTGGACGACCGCGAGGACCTTGCGGCGTTGCTGGTAAAAGGCTGCACGGGGACGAGCACCGGCCAAGTGACGGTCACGGCCGGGGACGGCACCGTGGTCGGTTTGCAATTGGCGTTCTCTTGTCTTCCGACCGGAGCCGCAGCGACCGTTTGCCTGGTGGCGACCGACATCACCGAGAGCCGCGAGAAAGAGAGCCACCTCCACCAGATGATGACCGCGCTCGTTCAGGCCGAACAGGCTGCAAAAATCCAGAGCCTGGAGCTCGCACAAGCCAACAGCGACCTGGAGAAGCAGATGGCTGAACGGGTGAGGGCCGAGCTGGCGAACCAGTTGATCATGCATCATTCGCTGGACGTCATCTGCACAATGGATGCTACGGGACGGTTCCAACAGGTTAGCGGCGCGTGTGAAGCCGTCTGGGGTTACAAGCCGGCGGAACTGGTCGGCCAGCCATTCCTCGATTTTGTCTACCCAGACGATCGGCAGAAAACGATTGCGACGGACGCCTCTATCCTGGGCGGGGCCTCGGAGAATGGATTCGAGAACCGTTACGTGCGCAAGGACGGCTCTGTCGTGCCGATGGTCTGGACAGCGTTTTGGTCGGAAGAACACCAGACGAATTTTTGCGTCGCCCGCGACATCACCGCGCGTAAGCAGATGGAGGGTGAGCTTCGCCTCGCCAAGGAAGCGGCGGAAAGCGCCACGAAATCCAAGAGTAACTTCCTGGCCAACATGAGCCACGAAATTCGGACCCCCATGAACGGCGTCATTGGAATGACCGGAATGCTCCTGAATACGACGTTGAACGAAGCGCAACAGGACATAGCGCAAATGATTCGGAGCAGCGGCGAGAACCTCCTCACCATCATCAACGACATTCTCGATTTCTCGAAAATTGAAGCGGGCAAACTCGAGTTCGAGAACGCGGATTTTGACCTGGCCCACATGGTGCGGGGAGCGCTGAATCTTACCAGCGGACCGGCGCGCGAGAAAGGCGTCGAACTTCATTCCACAACCGACGCGGATGTGCCTCTTGGGGTATGCGCCGATAGCGGCCGGTTGCGGCAGGTCCTGGTGAACCTGCTTGCCAACGCCATCAAGTTCACCCCACGCGGGGAAGTTCGATTACATATCTCGGTTGATCGGGAGTCAGCTGAGACCATCACGCTTCGATTCCGGGTCTCAGACACGGGTATTGGCATCGAACCGGAAGCGCAGGCTGCGCTTTTCCAGGCTTTTACCCAGGCCGACGCCTCCACGACGCGACAGTACGGTGGCACGGGGTTGGGGTTGGCGATTTGCCGCCAGCTTGTCTTGCAAATGCGTGGCGACATAGGGGTAGAGAGCAAACCCGGGGTGGGCTCCACCTTCTGGTTTACTGTGGAAGTCGGAAAACGCGCTACCTCCGCGTCCGTCGAAGCAGACCTGCCTGACATGGAACGAAAGCCGGTTGTCGGTAACCCGCGCGTGCTAATCGCCGAGGACAACATGATCAATCAGCGGGTCGCCGCCCATCACGTTCACCAACTTGGGTATCTCGCCGATACCGTGGCGGATGGAAACGAGGTCCTCGAAGCGCTGAGCCGGATCCCGTACGACATCGTTCTGATGGATTGTCACATGCCGCATCTGGATGGTTACGAAACGACCAGGAGGATCCGTGAGTCCCGGGGGCACCAGCCTTACATTATCGCCGTTACCGCCAATGCCATGCAGGGGGACAAGGAGATTTGTCTCGCGGCTGGAATGGACGCTTATATCTCGAAGCCAATCCGCACGGCCGAGCTTATGTCCGCGTTGCGAAACTCCCACCCGACACCTTCCCCAGTCAGCAACAAGGAACTGGCCATCCTTCGCAAACTCGACAAGGGCGGTGCGCCGGGAATTTTCGCGGAGCTGACAGAGTTATTCTGTCGGTCAACGCCGTTGCTCCTTTCGCAGGCCTGTAAAGCACTGGACGATCCAACTCAATTGCGGTTGATCGCTCATACCATCAAGGGAAGCTGCATTACTTTCGGTGCCGGACCGATGGCGGCCCTTTGCCTGGAGCTCGAGCAACAAGGCAGTGGCCGTCCCGCTCGTGAAATAATCGACGCAATCGAGCTTGAATTTTTTAGTGTTCGGAAAGCGCTGGCGGACTTCTCCAGATGAGCCTGACAACTGAGAGCGCAACATGACGGAAATCCAATTCAAGCCGGATTGGGCGCCGGTCGCGCCGCGGACTTCGCCTGTTTCCCTCAAGATCGTCCGGTCAATGGACGAGGAATGCATTCCAGTCGTTATCGCAGAGGATGATCCCGTTTCGCGCAGGCTGGTTACGGCAGTGATCGAGGCCGGCGGCTTTCGCACCGTCGTTACTAGCGATGGTAACGAGGCGATGACTGCGTTCCGGGCTCAGGAGGGTGCGTGCATTGCGGTGATCGACTGGATGATGCCGGGAATAGACGGTGCGGAGATCTGCCGGCGGCTGCGCGAAAGCGGCCGTCACGTCTATATCATCATGGTCAGTGCGCGTGGGACTAAGACAGATACAATCGAAGGCATGGATTACGGCGCCGACGATTACGTGGTCAAGCCATTCGATCCCAACGAACTGCTGGCGCGAGTCCGAGGCGGCCTGCGGATTATGAAAACTCAAGAGGCGCTCGTCCAGCGAGTAAGAGCCTTGGAAAGCACGGTAGCTGAAGTCGGTCTCCTCAAATTCCAAATGCCTCTTTAGGTGTCCCCTGGTATTTCCATCACCCTGAAAGAGAGCTAGCCATGGACACCAATAGCTTAGACGATCCGGGCCTGGACGTTAGAACCCGGCTCCGCGCTGCGTTCCTGCCGCCGCAGGGCACCCGTCTCCTGATGGCGGAAGACGATCCCATCAGTGCCAGGATGTTGGAGGCGGCCCTCTGCAAATTCGGCTACGAACCCGTCGTTGCGCGCGACGGTGCCGAAGCGTGGGACAAGTTTGATCGCGAACCATTCCGCATGGTCGTGAGCGATTGGATGATGCCGCGCCTGGATGGGCTCACCCTCTGCCAAAGGGTGCGGGCCCGCGGACATACAGCTTACACCTATTTTATACTCCTAACGGGCCGTGAAACCACCACAGCCAACTATGAGTTGGCAGGTGCGGCTGGGGTGGACGACTTTCTCACCAAGCCATTGGACCGCGAAGCGATCGGAATCCGTTTACGCGTCGCCGAACGAATTCTGAAATACACCGCGGAGCTACGCCAGCTTCGGGAAATGATACCGATCTGTGTCTATTGCCGAAAGGTCCGCGATGAACACGAGTGCTGGGATCCCGTCGAGACCTACATTCAGAAACAAACCGGCAGCCGGTTTACGCACGCGGCATGCCCGGTGTGTTACGAGGCAGAAATGTCGAAGCTTCAGACCGAAGCGCTTCCAGCTTCAAGCTGATCCCGGTATCACTTGCCTAATCCGGATCACTTCCGGGCATTCTGGGCCCCGGAATTAACTCATCCGCTTCCCGGTAGTTTCCGCAGCCGGAAGTAGTGTTTTTAGATGCGAGCCGTGGTTGCCCCCTTGCTTGAACAATGCCCAACACAGCCCGTCGTCATTATTCTCCTGTGAGGTCGCGGCCAACCAACAAACAACAGATAAGAAAGACACAGAACAAATGAAAAACAGCATTAAAACTACCATCGCCACCGTCATCGTTTCCAGCCTTGCCGCCAGCGCGGTGCTTGCCGGTCCTACCGCGCAACAAACAGTGACCTATGAGGTATCAGCCATCAACGAGATCAGCGTCAGCTCACCGACGGTGTCCCTGACCGTGAACGCTGCGACCGCTGGCTCTGCTCCTACCGCAGCCAGCAATTCGAGCACCACCTACGCAATCACGACGAATGAAAGCGACCGTAAGATCACTGGCGTTCTGAACAGCGCTATGCCTTCCGGCGTCTCGCTTTCAGCGAGCCTCGCCGCACCCACTGGTGCTGACAGCGCAGGCCCCGTTGCCCTTACTGGCAGCGCCCAGGACCTCGTGACCGGCATTTCGACTCTCAATGAATCGGGCAAGGTCATTACCTATAGCCTCTCCGCCACTTCTGCGGCCGGCGTCGTCCCTTCGGCCAGCAAAACGGTCACCCTGACCGTGACGGCCGGTTCCTAATCACCTGACCAACAACCACCGACGCAACAAGGGAGGTGGCAGTTCGCTGTCACCTCCTTTTCGCATCCGGGACATGTCATTTCCTTCGCGCGTAATACTGTTACTGATTCTCCTGGGTCGTTTCGCCCAAGGCGCCGACTTGATCTCAATGGGTGACTGGGTTGAGACAATTGGCGCAAGCAAACTGGTAGCAGGCGCCGGGAGCGATTTGCAACCACAGATCGAAAGCGTCTCCGGCGCAACTATCCTCACGATTAGCAATGCGCCCGGCTCCTGGATTCTGCGGGCCCGGTTTAGTGGCACCGGCGGCCACCCTGATGTGAGCGTGCAAGTAAAGCGAACCTCAACCGGGAGCGGTGCCGGTCGCATCGACGGAGGCACGACTTACACGGAATTGACCGGCCTCGACGCCGAAATCTGCAGCGGAACAGAAAGCCGGGAAGGCATTGCCCTCCAATTCAGACTTACAGGTCTTTCCTGCCACGTTTCCCCCGACACCTATGTCTCTTCCATCATCTTTACCGTCCAATAACATGAAACCTCTTCTTCTTTTTACACTCATCACTCTAGCGCTCGCTTCCGTCACCCAGGCGAGTATCTCCGTCATCGGAAATCTCGCGCGCACCAGCACGCTCAAGCCCGGCGATTCCTTTGAAGGTGTCATCCTGGTCCGGAACAGCGACAAGGAGGCCGCGGACATTCGGGTTTTGCAATGTGACTACCTCTTCCAGGCCGATGGGAGCAACGACTACGCTGACGCCGGCCAGACCGCGCGCTCGAATGCCGGTTGGATCACGGTAACTCCATCGCGGGCACGGATTGCGCCCGGCGAAAGCCTACCAATCCGCTATAAAGGCAAGGCTCCCGCCGATCCAAAATTGCAGGGCACGTACTGGAGCATGATTCTGGTACAGCCAAATTCGGTCGGGGCCCTCGCCCCTGACGGCAGACCGAACGAAGTAGCCGTAGGCCTGTCGACCACCATTCGCTTCGCGGTTCAGATTGTCACCGAGTTCGGTAATTCCGGCACGCGGAGCCTGCGAGTGGCTGACAAGCGTCTGGTGCAGGGCGAGGGAAAACGGGCACTGCAACTCGATATCGAAAACGACGGCGAGCGGCTTCTCATCCCGCAAATGACCGTTGAATTGTTCGACGGCACGGGCGCCTCGATCGGGCGCTTCGAAGCGGGACGGGCGCGTATTTATCCGGGCTGCTCCATCCGCGCAAAGGCGGATCTCACGGCGGTGCCCGCCGGCAAATATAGCGCAATGGTTCTGCTCGATAGCGGTGATGCGCAGGTGATGGGAGCTCAGTATGATCTCGAGCTCGCGCCTTAGGGCGGCCGGAATTGTTTTCGGCTGGTTGCTCTCGACTCCGTGCGTCTTTGCCCAAGTCCCAGCACTGGAAGTACGCTCACCTTCGGCGAAGTTAATTGAAGTTAGTCCCGGTCGCCTCGTCACGGCTAGCGTCGTAGTGGCAAACCGCGGAACGGAGGCGGACGAACTGGTTGAAAGCTTTAGTCTCCCGCCTGGCTGCCAACGGGTGATGCCGCCCGAAGGACCGTTTCGGCTGGAGCCCGGAGGGCAAATCGTCCGGGTCCTCGTCGTCCTCGTGCCGCCTGACATGCCCGCCGGGCAGTTCGACCTTGGTTATCACGTGCAAGGCCGGCGTGATCCTTCCGCGATTGGCAGCTTCGATTTTTCTATCCAGGTCACTCCGATCGATAATCTCGAGTTAGTCGTCGAGCCGCGGCCGGACATGGTCTTGGCCGGCGATTCCTACGCGGTAAAGCTGCGGGTGACCAATCGCGGCAACAGCCGCATCACCGCCCGGCTCACGCAGCGCAGCTCCCTTGCTGATCAGCCAACGGTCGACGCAACCACTTTCGCCTTGGAGGGAGGTGCCACCCGCGAGATCGCATGCCGCGTCCAGACAGAAAAAGGTCTCGCGAAGCAGACCACCAATGCCGTCACCTTCGACGTGACCGCAACTTCGGCGACCGGAAAAGTCCTTACCGCCAGCCAGGCTTCCGTCGCGCAGATCATTCCCCTCGTCAGTGGCAATCGCGATCCCCTTCACTATTTTCCGTTCCAACTGCGCACCATCTTCCTGGCTGAGCTCGGCCACGCCGCGCAGATGCAAGGCGAGCTCTCCGGTAGCGGCTCGCTCGATGAAGCCGGGAAGCATCGCGTTGATTTCATCCTGCGCGGACCCGATGCGCAAAGCTCGACTCTCTTCGGCGAACGGGACGAATACGGCGCGAGCTACCACGGCGAGAACTGGGATGTCGATCTCGGCGATCGTGTCTATGCGCTGTCGCCGCTGACCGAACGCCACAGTCTCGGGCGCGGCGCCGGTGTGCAATGGCACAATGTCGATACCAGCGCCGGTGTGTTCTACATGACGACGCGGTACCGGCGCCAAAACACGGAGGAATTCGGCGCGTTCCTCCGGCACGACTTTACCCGGACGTTCAGCCTGCAAGGTAACTTCCTGCGCAAGACCGGTGCGGATCAATTGTCGGGCGGGATGTTACCTCAAAACATCGTCAGCCTCGAATCACACCATCGGGGTGGAAAGCTGCTGGAACTGCACCTCGAAGGCGGCTTCAGCCGGAGCGACTCTGCCACGATCGATTTCGGGTACCGCGCGGAAGCGCGCGGAGAATTGCCGGGAAAATTCAACTACGCGGTCGAGCACGCCCATGCCGGTCCAAATTTTTATGGTCAATACAACGACACCAACGCGACCTACGCCACGGTCACGAAAGCCATCACAGCGAAGTTGCGCATGAACGTTTCCCTCAACCGCTACGAGAACAATCTGGCGCAGAACGATGTTCGCAGCCCGATCGTGAACCGCGAAAACTCGTGGAACGCTGGCTTCAACTACGCGCTCTCAAAGCCAACCGAGCTTTTTCTGGAAGGACACCATGTCGATCGCACCGATGTGCTGCTGCCGGCGGCTTACGATTTTTCGGAAGACTTTGCGCGCGTTGGGGCCAGCCACAATTTCGGGAAAATCCTTCTGCGCGGGCAGATCGACGTCGGAACGCTTGATAACTCTCTAACGGGCGAAGCTGGTACGTTTCAGCGCTACAGCATCACCGCCAACTGGCAGGCCACCCCGCGGCAGACTTATTCCTTTTTTGCGAGTTATGGACCCAGCGCATTCACTGGTTCAACCACAGAAGCGCTAAGTGCCGGGGTTTCCGGGCAATGGCGCGTGCGGGATTACTTCACCGCAAATCTAAGTTACGCCCGCAACCAATATGATGGACTGCTCGGCCGCGAACAGGACCAGGTGCTGGCCTCGCTTCGCTATCAGTTTCAAAACAAAAGCTCTCTCTCGCTAATTGGGCGGTTGTCGCGCGCGACAACAAAACGAACGACGGAAAGTCCAACGAACGAAGCCGCACTTATGGTGGCCTACTCCGTTCCTCTGAGCCGGCCCGTATCGCGCAAACGCAGCATAGGGGGATTGCAGGGCCGCGTGTATGAAGCAGGGCTGGGACACCAGGCTGGACTGGCACGCATTGTCCTGCAGGTGGGCGAGCAATTCGCAGTGACAGATGCTGAAGGTTTCTTTGAGTTTCCTGCGCTCAAGCCTGGCAGGTGCGAGCTCCGGGTCGTGCCAGACTCGCTCGGCGCGCGCCTGGTTATGAGGACGGTGATGCCAATGCAGCTGACGATTCTCCCCGCGGAGACCACTCACGTCCGCCTCGAGGCGATGCCGGCATCCTCTATCGCCGTCAATGTAACGCGTTTCGCTTTTACCAGCGGCAAAGGTCCCGCCAGCTCAGGAGATCTGCACCCCGCCAGCGGTGAAGAAGCTGTGACCGTCGAGATTACCAATGGCCGGGACGTTTGGCGGACTCAAACGGATCGCACCGGCAGCGCGGCCTTCGATCGACTGCCCGGAGGACCTTGGAGATTGCGTGTCGCGTCCGCCAACCTTCCGGCCCATCACTCAATAGAAAATCCGGAGCGCACCCTTACGCTGAAAGCCGGCGAAAGCCAGCAGGTGAGCATCCGCGTTGTCCCTCAGCGCCGAACGATCCATTTGCTCGAGCGCGGTGCCCTCCGTTGAAGTGCAACCCAACCGAACCGGCTTCTAGATCACGCAGTTAGCCTTGTTGCTGCAAATGATAACTAGATCCTATACGCGCGTCGGCATGGGGTGACGGGGCAGGTCGATCGTAAAGATACATCCCGAGCCCGGGATATCACGGACGTTGAGCGTCCCCTTATTTGCCTCGACACTGCGCCGGGAGATAGAAAGTCCCAGCCCCAGGCCGGACCTATCGGACCCGCGTTGGGTGAAGGGAAGGAACATTTTTTCAACGTCGCCGCTGGGAAGGCCGCCGCACTGGTCCTCCACCTCGATTAGAATGCGATCGCCCGTGGCATAAACCTTCAAGAGCACCTCACTCAGAGGGTGGGTAAACTTGAAGGCGTTTTGGAGCAAGTTCCCAACGGCCGAAAGGAGCAACTCCCGGTCGGCATCAATGGCCAGCTTCGAATCGACGTAGGAAACTCTGAACGTGCATTTGTGAACCTGTGCCTCCAGGGAAGCAGAGAGCTGAATTTCAGCAATGAAGTCCGCCAGGGAAAATAAACGGTTTTGCGGGGGGATACCGGCTTTCATCCGGGCTTCGGTAAGGGAACGATCGATGAGGTTTTTCAACCCAACCAGGCTTCGGTCGAGGACAGCGCCGGTGGCGCCGGTCATTCCCACCGCGCCCGCTTTAATGGCGGTGAGGGCGAGAGTTGCGCTGTTTAGGTGGTTACGCAGCTCATGGGCGAAAAATCCCAACCGCTCATTCTCGTGGGCGTCTTTGTCGGCAAAGATGTTATCGCGCTGCACGTTGAACTCCGCCGCGGCGACGGCGATCGCATTGTCCAGGCAGCGATTTAGCGTGCGGAACTCGTCGTTCGAGATCGGCTCGTTCCGTTCGACGGCCAGATCGGTCACTGCCTGGCACAGATCACCGTAGTCATGCACGACCTGCTCGATGGTAAAACCATTCTGCAACAACTCACGGCCATGCTCCTTTGCTCCTATGCCCATCTCGGAAAGCACTGCATCCACCCCGCTGGCGGGACCCGACAGACGGTTGCTTTCCGCGCAATGCCTTAGTTCCTCCGCCTTCAGCGTCTTGATAATTTGATCAAGGAACAACGTGATGCCGTGATCCAATTCCCGTGCGTTATTCCTGGGGGCGGGCCTTTCCGCGACTTTCATCCGGCAGCGCTCAATTAATTCCCCTCGATTTTCCGTCAAGAATTCGTACATCATAACCTTGGTGCGATGAGATCGCCTTCACGTGCAGTGGGAAGGGGCCGCACCCGCGGTCGATTGACGCTGCGCCGAACTACGCGTTAAGCTACGCCCGGACACACTAGTTGGCTAGCGACATTCACGACTGAGAGGGCAGCAAGGCGAATCGCAGAAAAGCTCCTCTCCCGTAAGAGAGTGCCGGGCAAACCGCTGCCGTCGGAGAAGAGGCCGACCCGCTTGAAGCACGCGAAAATCAGTTAACGTCATCTCGATCCAACGCCAGCAATTCTTCGATTTTCTCCTGCATCACAGGAGGGCGACACGGCTTCTGCAAGAAGTTTACTGAATCAGCATCGATCCCGTAGAGAGTCAGCGTTGCCGCCGGATGACCGGAGCAGAACAAGATCCAGGAGTTAGGCAGGATCGCCTCTAATTGGTCGGCTAGCTCCCTGCCGGATAATCCGCGCATCACGACATCAAGGACGGTCACGCGGATCTCCGGATGGGCGCGTGCAATGGTCAGGGCGGATTCGCCGTTTTCCGCGCTCAAGGTGAGGTAACCGAAAAGCTTGAGGGAAAGCGCCAGTATCATGCGCATGGCCGGATCGTCGTCGACCACCAGAATAGTAGCCGCAACCGCCTCAGAACCCTCCTTCCCTTCAGAGCGTGGATTGAAGGCCGGGACGTCGCCCGTCAGGCTAGGCTCCGACGATTTTGTTTCGGATAGCATAACGAACCAGGCTGGCGAATGAATCAAGATTCAGTTTTCGAAGAATGCTGGCGCGATGGGTCTCAGCCGTCCGCACGCTGATACCGAGGGCTTCCGCGACCTCTTTGTTACTCTTCCCTTCCGCGAGGAGCTGCACGATTTCCCGCTCACGCGTAGTCACTCGTTGCCCCGGTTCGGTCGCATCACGATTCCCATCGCCGCGGTTGAGCATGTTCGAAAACAAGATCTCCGACACCTGACTGGTGAAAAACGGCTTGTGCCGCGCCAGCGACTGAATGGCTTCGACGAGGAAATGGTGCGCCTCTGATTTAAAGATGAAACTCTTTACCCCGGCCTCGAAAGCTTGCCGGATCAGGGCATCAGTTTCATGACCGGTGAACATAAGGATTTCGATGCCCGGCAGGTTACGCTTGATCTGGACCGCGGCGTCCAGGCCGTTGAGCTCAGGCATCGTCATATCCATGATGACGATGTCCGGCTCGAGTTGCTTGGCCATGGCGACGGCTTCCCGTCCGGTGGTAGCTACGCCGCAGACTTGCCACCCTTCTTCGCGCTCGATAACGGCGCGTGTGCCCTGGCGCATCACGTCGTGATCGTCGGCAATCAAAATCCGGAGACTGGATCCGGCGACCAAGTGTAATTGTGTTTTCATGAAGTTCCGTTCCGATGGCCGAGTGCGCTTCTCAGAGTACTGAGCAACATTTCCTTGTTATAGGGCTTGGTCAGACACGCCTGAACGTTGAGTCCGGGAAGTTCATGGAGGCCCCGCTCCAGGCTGCCCTTCCCAGTGGACGCAATGATGCGCACGCCGGGTTTCATTTTTTGCAATGTGCGAATAAGCGCGATGCCATCCATCAGCGGCATGGCCAGGTCAGTTAGCACTAACTGGATCTCTTCCTGGCGCGCCGCGAAAATGGCCAGGGCCTCCGGCGCGTCGAGCGCGGTTTCCACGGAATACCCATGACGTTCCAGCAATTCCCTGGCGACCTTTAGGATCAACTGTTCATCATCGACCACCAGGAGCAGTTCCCCGTTAGCTCGTGGGAGGGTTACAGGTTCGCTTTCCTTTACCGCGCTGAATGCATCCGTTTTCGCTGGAAGGTAGACATTGAAGCTCGTTCCTCGCCCGATCTCGCTTTCGACAGTGAGAAATCCCCCATGGCCTTTTACGATTCCAATCACCGTCGAAAGCCCCAATCCCGTACCGAGGCCAAGCCCTTTCGTGGTAAAGAATGGATCGAAGATCTGGTCGATGATTTCTCGCGCGATCCCCATCCCCGTGTCCTTGACCTCGAAGAGAACGTAAGTGCCGGCCTTGGCTCCGGGAGTCATACTTGCGTAGTGCTCGTCTACCGCAAAGTTAGCCGCCGACAGGGTAAGGTTGCCGCCAGCCGGCATCGCATCCCGCGCATTCACGCAGAGGTTCAGCAAAATCTGATGGAGTTGGGTCGGGTCGCCTTCGATCGGCCAGAGGGAGTCCAGATGATTGGTCCGCACGGTGATCGATTTTGGGAAGGTCCCTCCGGCGATCTTGGCCATATCGTTAATGAGGTGCGCCGGCTGGAGGAGGAGCTGCGCGCCCTCGGCCCCGCGGGCGAACGTGAGGACTTGCTTGACGATATCGGCCCCGCGTTGGGCACACGTCTCAATGGTGGAGAGAATCATTTCGTCCGCCGGGGGCATCTCGCTTCGGCGCAGGACAGCGGACCCCATCAGGATCGGGGCTAGTATATTGTTCAAGTCATGCGCGACTCCGCTGGCCAGCGTGCCGATGCTTTCCAGGCGCTGGGCCCGCATGAATTGCTCTTCGATCCTTTTTTGTTCCGTGATGTCGGTGTTGATGATGAGAAACGATTTCGGCGCGCCGGCATCATCCCGGACCAGTGTCCAACGGCTGCGGACGGTAACATGCCCGCCGTCCTTGCAGCTGTGCCTGCACTCGCCGGCCCAACTTCCGTTTTCCAAAGCCGCCGTCCGCCTGGATGCCGCGCCCGCAGGGTCGTTCTTCCAAATAATGGAAGCGGCGGGCCGCCCCGCCGCTTCGGCCGCGGTCCAGCCGTAAAGATTTTCCGCGCCCTGGTTCCAATATTCGACTCGGTCCTCCATGTCCCGCACCATGATCGCGTCCTGCGCCAGATCGAGGAGCCGGGCTTGCTCCTGGATTCGTGCTTCACCCGCTCGCGCGATTTCTTCCGCCCGTCTGCGCTCCGTTACGTCCAGCATGATCCCGCGGTGTTTGACCGTGCGTCCCGGCAGGGCATCCATACTGACGCGATCCTTGAACCAGACTTCGCGGCCGTCGGCTGAAATCATCCGATACTCGAGTTCTTTAGGCCGGGAATGTCCGTTTCCGGCCTTGGAGTCGCGGATGGTTTTTTCCAGGTCCTCCGGGTGGACGTGGCTCCTCCAAAATCCCGGTTCAGCGAGCCAGCGCGCGGTGGGGTACCCAAGGATCTCCTCAGCCTTCTCGCTGATAAACGTCATCCGGTTGGCCTCCTCGTCCGTCTCCCAAACGATGCCGTCGACTGAGTTGATGATATTGGTCAGGTGCGCATCCGCTTCGCGCCTGGCCTCCTCGGCCTCCCGCTGTTTGGTCACGTCCATGGCGATCGCCAGTTGGGCGCGGCGCCCTTCAAATTCAATGGCGGCCGCACAAATCTCGGCCATGAGGGTTTCGCCGTTCTTTTTCCGGTGCCGCCAGACCCCGGCGGCATGGGCGCCGTCCGATGTCACCGTCCCAGGCTCGGGCGACGCCGGAATAGCCTCGAGCGGGCCAATGTCCGCGACCGTCATGGCGAGAAATTCATCGCGCGAATAGCCGTAGTGCTCGACGGCGGCGTCATTCACCGCCAGAAAGCGAAGCGTCTCGGCATCGTAAACCCACGTGGGACTGGGATAGGTGGCGAAAAGGACGCGGTATTGTTTTTCCTGCTGGCGCATTCTTTCCTGCGCCTGTTTTTGTTCGGTCACGTCGTAGATCGTGACAAAGGCCAGCTGGCCCCATACGGGGTCCTCAACGAGGCGGCCGCTGTAACACAGGACGCGCTCCCAATCGCTCCCCACGCGGCGAAGGCGCGCTTCGAACTCGCGGACCTCCTCGCCGCGCAGGATGCGGGATAACGGCCACTCTTCCACGGGCAAAGGTTGTCCGTCCAGAGTGGAGACCGAGAATTCTTGGGCGCAATCCGCGAGCCGAAAACGGCATTGGTCGCCCGCGGCCATGCCGTGCATTTCCAGAGCGGCTGGATTCCAGTCCAGCAATTGCCCCTCCAGATCGGAGATGACCAGGCCTTCCTTAAGGTTTGCAATGACCCGTTGCAGCCGCTCCTCGCTCTCGCGGACGATTTTTTCGGTGCGCAGCTTCTCGCCGATGTCACGCACAAAGGCGGTGAACATCGGGGGTTCCCCGGAGCCAATCCGCGTGACAGCCAACTCCGCGGGAAATTCCGCACCGTCGGCCCGCAACGCAGTCACTTCCACCCGCCGGCCGAGCAGCCGTGCGTCACCGGTTTGAAGGCAGAGTTGGAGTCCACGATCGTGGTCCTCGCGCAGCCTTTCCGGGATGATCAGGTCCACCAGCCGCTTTCCCACCGCTTCATCTCGCGAGTATCCGAATATTTTTTCAGAAGCCGGATTGAGCTGTACGATTTCTCCGCGGTGATTCATGGTGACGACGGCGTCGAGCGCGGATTCCACGATTGCGCGGACGCGCTCCTCACTTTCGCGCAGCGCTTCCTGCGCCTTCGCCCGCTCGCGGCGAAGGCTGTCGTCCTCGACCGCACGAACCAACGCCTGGGGCAGGCGGGCCAGCCGGTCTTTCAGCAGATAGTCTGCTGCCCCCAGCTTGATAAGCTCCACCGCCGTTTCATCACCGATCGTTCCCGAGACAACGATAAAAGGTATATCGAGCTTCCTGGCCTGAAGCAGGGCCAGAGCGTCGCGCGCGTTAAACTGGGACAAATCGTAATCGCTCACGATCGCGTCAAATGACGAGTCGAGGCATTCGACATAAGCGGTTTTCGTGGCGGCGACTTTCACTTCCAGCGACAGACCGGCCCGGCGCAGTTCTGAGGTAATCAAGTCTGCATCGACAGGATTATCCTCAAGCAAGAGGAGACGGAGAGGCGAAGCGATTTGGTTGTTAGGCGACATCGATATTTAGAGGGGCGTTGCAGAACAGCCAGTAGATCCCGATTTGCCTCAGGCAGTCGGTGAACTGGTCGAAGTTAACCGGCTTCACGATGTAACTGTTCACGCCGAGCTGATAACTTCTGACCAGGTCCTGCTCTTCCTGCGACGATGTGAGCACGACTACTGGAATGGTGCGCGTGCGGGCGTCGCTCTTGATTCGCCGGAGCACCTCGAGGCCGCCGATCTTTGGCAACTTCAGGTCCAGCAGAATCACTTTCGGGATCCGGATGCTTCCACGCTCGGGGGGTGCCCCCCGACCGAAAAGCAAATCGAGGGCTTCGACCCCGTCTCGAGCGACCTCGATGCGGTTGGCAAGCTGATGCTTCTTGAAAACCCGCAGCGTTAATTCCAAATCGGTCGGGTTATCCTCGACGAGGAGTATGTCCGCCTCACCGTAATCAACCGGCATCCGGACCTCCTGTCAGAGCAAAATGGAAGGTAGCGCCTTCGTTGGGCTTCGCTTCAGTCCAAACCCTGCCGCCGTGGCGCTGCAGGATGCGGCGCACCAACGCAAGCCCCACGCCAGTGCCTTCGTACTCCTCAGCTAGATGGAGGCGCTGGAAGACGCCGAATAATTTGTCGGCATATTTCATGTCGAAGCCGGCACCGTTGTCCTGCACGAAATAGCTATTGCCGCCAGCCTCTTGCCGGGCGCCTATGGTGATTACTGCGGGGTCACATTTCTGAGTATATTTGAAAGCATTTTCGAGCAGGTTGAACCAGACTTGTCGAAGTAAGGAACAGTCCGCCTCGCAGTCTGGCAGTTCACCCACGCTGATGACCATCCGGCGGTCAGTGTTTGAGGCCTGCAGATCGGCGAGGCAGGCGTTGACTACGTCGGTTGTGCTTACCGTCCGAACCCTGAGGGCCTGGCGCCCCGTTCGGGAAAAAGTCAAAAGGTCATCGATCAACTGACCCATTTGGAGCGCGCTCTTTTCCACCAGCCCCAGGTAGCGAAGGCCCTCGGCCTCCAGGGCCGCGGAGTGGTCTTCCCGCACGATCCTGGAAAAGCCGCTGATTGCCCGCACGGGTGCCCGGAGATCGTGCGACACCGAATAGGAGAACGCTTCCAGCTCCCGATTGGCGCTCTCCAGTTGAAGAGTCCGATCGAGCACGCGTTGCTCGAGACTAGCGTTTAGCTGCTGCAAGGCTTCTTCAGCCTGCCGGCGTGCGGTCACGTCCCGGATGTTGCACTGGATCACTTTGGCCCCATTAACCAGGTAGACGTTGCTGACGAACTCCACCTCGATGCGTCGCCCGTCTCTTGTTTGGAGGGGGAGGTGTTCGTAGCGCACACGCTTGTCTTTTAATTCCGTGAACTCTTTCTCAGTGGCCCAGACGTCGTTGAAGAGCCCGAGCTCCCAGATCGGCTTGGCCAGAAACTGTTCGTGCGAAACGCCGAGAGTTGTGATCAAAGACGGATTCACATTGGCGACCATCCCGGTTTGGGCATCGACGATCAGAATCCCGTCTTGCGCCGTCTCGAAGAGCCGCCGATAGCGCAGCTCCGATGCAGCCAGTGACTCCGATATTCGTTTTTCATCGGTCACATCGCGCGCGACCTTCGACGCTCCGATGATTTTCCCCCCGGAGTCCCTGATGGCGGAAACCGTCACCGAGACATTCAGCGAAGTGCCATCCTGGCGTAGACGGACGGTCTCAAAATGTCGCACGCAGACGCCGCGTCTAATTTGCCGCAGAATATGCGTTTCTTCGTCGTGTCGCTCCGGGGGAATGAGGCGGCGGATCGATTCACCCGTCATCTCGGCAGCGCGGTAGCCGAACATTTTTTCGGCGCCCGCGTTCCAGCTGGTCACGATGCCGTTCAGATCTTTTCCGACAATCGCGTCGTCTGACGACTCGACGATGGCGGCGAGCTGCGCCGCCGCTGCCTCGGCCTTCTTCCGCGCTGTGATGTCGGCCCGAATAGCCACATATTGCCGCGGGGTGCCGTGATCATTGAGGAAAGGCACAATCGTTGTCTCGACCCAGTAAAAAGAGCCATCCTTTGCGCGGTTCTTGATCTCACCGTGCCAGACCTCGCCACTGCTGATCGTAGCCCAGAGATGGCGGATGAACTCCGGCGGATGGATGCCTGAGTTGATCAGCCGATGGTCCTGGCCCAGTAATTCTTCCCGCGAGTATTTGGAGATCGCGCAAAACTTCTCGTTCACGTACGTGATCCGGCCCTGAGGGTCGGTGATGGCGACAATGGCGTGCTCGTCGAGCGCGGCTTTCAGGTCGATAACCTCCCTCAGCAGTGTCTTTAATTCGGTTTCGGAGTGAAGGCGCTCTGCCAAAGGGATGATCTTGCTTCCCCCCGGCACAACCAAAGACGTCTGGGTCGCCTCCTGTTTTTCTTCTGCCGTGTCATGGAGTGTGCCCATCTTCATGCAGGCCCGTTCGCTGTTACTTGCGCGATGGTAGTTTGACTGCTCGGGCCCCCATCGACCGCGACGATCGTCATGGCTCTTTGGTCCACAAGGGCAGGCATGACAGCGATCGGCATAGGTGAACGTAGTCCCCGCAGCGAACCACGCATCTTCACAAATCCTGATAACTGCGTAGGATAACGCCTAGGTCGCAATCCTGATGGCTGGATCCGACGCGGTCGGCCTGAGCACAATGACTAGGCAATAAGGCCCTGACGCAGAGCATACTCACCCAGCTCCGCGTCGTTTCGGATCTTCAGCTTGTCGATGATGTTAGTATGGTAGGTGCTGATCGTCTTGACGCTGAGGGAAAGCTCCGCCGCAATCTCCTTGACGCTCCCCCCCCGTGCAATCCTGAGAAAAACTTCAAACTCGCGCGGGGAAAGCGTTTCATGGGGTTTGCCTTGGACGGCTTGAAACGAATGCGCAAACTTCGCCGCGAACTCCTGACTGATGTATTTACCCCCTTCCAGCGCCACCCGGATCGCCCGGACAAGTTCTTCAACCGGGCTGGATTTCAAAATATATCCCGCCGCGCCGGCCTTGAGGGCGCGCGCCGCGAAGTCCTCTTCGCGCAACATGCTGACAATGAGAACGCGCCCGTTCGGGCAGCGCCTGCGAAAATCTGGCAGGACATCGAGACCGCTTCGGTCGGGCTTCGTTACGCCTAGCAAGATAACGTCGAAGTCCCTCCGCGCGCAAAGGTCGAGGGCGGCGCGGGCCTTCTCCACGCGCTGGATTTGCCCTTCAAAATTTTGGGAGATTATCGCTTCCATCCCAATCGCGAAAATCGGCAACTTACTAATGATAAGAAAACTAAACCCCTTTGCGGATACCTTGCCGTTCTGCGAAGGAATCGGGCTTTGTTTCATCCCACCATTGCCGGCTTCGCGGGTTTTACCAGAGTCCAGGCGAGCTTCAGATGCGAAGTCACTTCGCTAAAATTCTGAAAACCGACGGGCTTGACCAAATAGGTTTGGACCCCAAGCCGCCGACACTCACCCAGGTCGCTATCGCGCGTCGAAACCGTCAGCACGATCACGGGGGTATCTTTCGTCCGCGGGTCGGCCCTCATCTGCCGCAAGACTTCCAAGCCACTTTTTTCGGGGAGCTGGAGGTCCAGCAGAACAATTTCCGGAGGAGCGCAGTTCTCGCGGTCAACAAAGCGGCCTGTGGCAAAGAGAAACTCGAGGGCCTCCGCCCCATCCCGCGCTACGTAGATGGGGTTGGTTACCCTGGCTCTCTCGAAAGCGCGGAGAGTCAAGGTCACGTCATCGGGATTATCCTCCACGAGAAGGATTTCCACAGGATCACGAGCATGCCCAGCCTCATCAAAAAGCATCGGCAAGGAAAGCTCGAGAGCGCTGGCCAGCTTTTCAACGCTCCCAATAGAGGGGTTGCGCGCGCCTCGCTCCACATCGGAAACATAGGTCCGGTGGAGACCTGCGCGGGACGCTAGCTCTTCCTGGGAAATGCCCAAGGCACATCTCTTTCTCTTAATTGCTTTTCCCAGGAGGGTTTTCAAGGGAGCTCCGCGAACATCGTACGGTCACCGGGGGATACCTCTACAGACGATGAGTGACGTCGATCATCGTCGACATTTCAACAATTGAGGCCTGGACTGTCTATGAAGATATTCAGCAGCTGCCGCTTCGTTTTCCTATCTCGAGGAGCATCGGTGGCCGGAGCCACTACGCGGCGAAGTTGCTGTCGGTCATCTCGCTCGCGTTTGGTCGATCCGATTCTCACCGCAGCGCCTATGGCCTGAATCAGTGTGCAGTATCCCGGCGCTGATTCGACGACAGCTTTTCCTGGGTTGGGCGTCAGTAGGTTCCTCATGGCAGTGCGTAGTTCCCGCGTGATCGCATGCTTGGCTTCTGCTCTTCCCGGGGAGCATGAGTTTGAAACCGCTTCAATTGTCGGCAACCAGTTTGCGACATCTTGTTCCACCACTCGGCGTTCATTTAGCCGGTGCGGTCCTCGGCCTGTGGGTCATCGCTGTTCCGCATAGCCGGGCAGCTCCAAAAGCACCCATTTGGGTGACGAATACCGGGTCGCTGCTCTCTGACCAGGGTGCGGCACGTTCCATCATCGCAACTCCCACTGGAGCGAGCGACGTCCCCGAAGCGGTCGGCGCTGTTACACTTCGCTCTCACGGCGACCTGTTCTCGGCCGCCCCCAATAGGTCGACCGCCATAAACAATTCTCGCCTCCCGAGCAGCGATTCTCTTTTCGTAGCTGGAATCGCCACGGAATCTGGCACTACCCTCCTGGACGACGCTGGCAGCGCGCAATGGACTGAAGCCCTATCCCCGACGGAGACAGGCTTATTTCAGGAGGTGGCAGCGGCGCCTGAACCTTCCTCGTGGCTGGCGGGAGTTTGTGCCTTTACGTTGTTGGCGTGGCAACAGCGCCGGCGCTTTTGCCGGGCTTTCGTGCCCCCCAAGTCAGCATGACGCCCCGGAAAAACGGAACACCCAGCGAAAACCATATGTGCAAGAGACGCGTTCTCGTCGTTGATGACGACATCAATTTATCCCGCCTGGCCGCAATCATCCTGGAGAGTTCCGGTAAATATGAAGTGATGATGGTTCAGGAGTCGGTTAGGGCAATCGCCGCCGCGGTTCGATTCCAGCCGGATGTGATGCTCCTTGATGTCGACATGCCTGGCCTGAGCGGCGGCGACATCGCGCGCGAGGCAGCCTGTGATTCCCGCCTCCGTGACGTTCCCATCCTTTTCCTGACGGGCCTGGTCCGGCCGGAGGAAACCCGGAATGGCCCGGTCGAAAGCGGTGGCCGGCAATTCCTCTCCAAGCCGGTTGATCCGGCCCAGCTCCTCGCCTCGATTGGCAAACTTCTTTCTTCGATCTTCACGCCTGGAACTTGATGGAAGCGCGCGAGGTGGGGATCAACGAAGCCGCCCTGAAAGGAGCGCACATCCTCATGGTGGACGACGAGGTCTCAAGCACTTGTTTGATGACTAATTTTCTGAACCGCGTCGGCTATCGGCAGCTCCGAAGCATCAATGATTCGCGGCAAGCCTTCGAGGCCATAGAGACCTTCGCGCCCGATTTGATTCTCCTCGATCTTAACATGCCGGAACTCGACGGCTTCGAGATCATGAGTGCGATGCGAGCCCATCGCCGAAACGAGCAGATCCCTGTGCTCGTCCTTACCGGCGACCCCTCCGCGGCGAACAAGCGTCGCGCGCTTGCCGTCGGCGCCACCGATCTCCTGGTCAAGCCGTTCGATGCTTCGGAAGTGAGCATGCGGATCCGGAACCTTCTTCACGCTCACTTTCTCCGGCTCGAGATCCGCGCCCACAATCGCCTCCTGGAAGCGCGCGTGAGGGAGCGGACTGCTGAACTCGAGCGAGCATTGTCTGACCTGCAAGCAGTCCAACGGCGGGCTCTCCAACAGGAGCGCCTGAGCGCCTTCGGGGAAATGGCGGGAGGCGTCGTTCACGATTTCAGTAACGCGCTCATGTCCATAATTGGTTACAGCGAAATGTTGTTATCCAACGCAGGCGCCCGAGCCGACGAAGCCACCGCTCTCGAATACCTGCGTATCATCAATACAGCCGGACGTGATGGCGCCCATGTCGTAAGTCGACTGCGGGATTTCTACCGGCCCCGCGAAGCGGCCGATCTCTTCGAGCTGCTCGATCTCAACGAAATCGCAACCCAGGCGATAGCGCTGACCAAACCGCGCTCCGCCAAACGCGAACCAAATCAAGCTGTCTGCTTCCAGACGGACTTCTCCAGCAACGTAACGGCGTCAGGCATTGGCGCCGAGCTCCGAGAAGTCCTCACAAACCTCATTTTCAACGCCTTGGACGCCATTTCCGGCGCAGGTCGTGTTTTGATCACCACCAGACTTGAAAACAACGAAGCCATTGTAGAGATAACCGATACCGGCACAGGAATGACTCCGGAAGTGAAGGAACGCTGCCTTGAGCCTTTCTTTACCACCAAGGGAGCCCAAGGCACGGGCCTGGGCCTCGCCATGGTCTTCGGCATTATCAAGCGCCATCAGGGAATTCTGGAAATAGACAGCGAGCTCAACAGAGGGACTACCGTACGCCTCCGCCTGCCGCTAGCCCCGGCGAGCGCCCTCCCGTTTCCAGTGGATCCGCCTTAGTCGGCCGATGACAAGATCCCAACCAAACAGAGTCTCGGCGCCCCCTCGTGTTCTGCGATTGTCTTAGGTGCGCTGCTTTTTTTCGGCTCATAGTGGGAGTGCCGAACCTCTGGAAAACTCTGCCGTTTTCTCTCGTGCGAACCGTTCGCCTTCAAGAAAAAACCGGGTTTTGAAATCGATAATTCGGCAATCTAAGTCCGGCGCGTCTGCCAATTTTGCCACCCTGGCGCGATCGATAAATCGAACTGATAGTTTACTTGGATTGGTGCTCGAAAGCGAATCGATGAGTCGGGATTGGCCAGGTTCACCTTATTGAAAGATCACTCGCCGTTTAAAAATTGTTTGACCGGATCTTCGTGCTCCAACGTCGCCAGTTTGTGACCCGTGGATAGTTCAATATGGTCCGCCTTGAGATCGGACGTTACAACCACAATAAACTTGCTGTCCGGGCTGATATCTACGGTAGAAGACTGGGCATTACTGTCGATGTCACGAGTCTCCGCGCCCGAGCCTGAGTTCCACACTCGGATCGTCTTTTCTTTGAAGCCGTGCGTCACGAGTATCGTTCCGTCAGCGGAAAATGTTAAGCCTGTAACGGGTCCCTTATGGGCCCTCAGCGTTCTTAAACATCTCCCCGTTTTAGTGGACCATAAGCGCACTTCCCCATCCATGGCCCCCGACGCTATAATTTCGCCAATAGCACTAAACCGAAGAGAAACGATCTTGGATCCCGGACCTTCCAAATGCAGCGTTACCTTTGCGTTCCCCGGCTCAAGCAAGCGAATGCTGCCATTGCTGCCAGCTACTGCGAGGCGCGAACATTTATGA
This sequence comes from Chthoniobacterales bacterium, assembly GCA_035536995.1. Lineage (GTDB taxonomy): Bacteria > Verrucomicrobiota > Verrucomicrobiia > Chthoniobacterales > UBA10450 > AV80. The sequence continues at coordinate 129,421 of DATLNB010000034.1, forward strand.
TCAAATTCAATCGGCCCTTCGCCTTCCGACGCTTTGAAAGAACTTATTTCCTTTAGACTACCGGGATCCCATAGACGCGCATTGCCCGAGTTTATTTGATATACAAGAGACCCATCCAGATTCATTCCAACCCTGCTCCAGTAGCCTTCCTCGCCCTGAAGAGCACCCTGGAGCTTACGTTCTGCAACGTCCCACACCGACAGTGCCCCGTCGAGACTGCCTGCCACAATCCATTTGCTCCCGGTCTGATGTGCAATACTGAGGAGCGCAGCCGGTCGACCCTCGTCGCCACGCAGTGTATGTAACACCTTTCCCGACTGGATATCCCGCAACGTGATCGAACCATCGCCGTGTGCGGCCATGAACTGCCCGTCCCGAGGTCCGAACGATATTCCAGTGATGTAACTGATATCCTTGAGAAAGCAGATCCGCCTCGTGGCTTGGATATCCCAAACGCTCAGATCTGAAAGACCTCTTGGGACATCCACCGCAGGAATTGTCGAGCTGGCGACGAGGATGACGTACCTTCCGCTCGGGTCATATCTGGCGTGCGCAAGATGCCTCATCATACGCATGGTTTCGGCACCCGTCATTCCACGCAGTAGCATCTCTCGATCGACCGGCTTAGTCTGAGCCGAAGCGGATGCCCAGGGCATGGTTAGAGTCATCCACGCCAGGAGGCAGACGATCCTAGCTCTACACCGGCGGATTATTGAGAGGCGTGTGATTGGCACGGTTCGGCTATGCCTCGGGCTGGATTCAGTCTGGCAAAATTCCAATCTTCTACCGCCTTCCGATCCTTTCGATCGTGCTGGGACGCTGCGCGAGGCGCAAGCAAATAAAAGCCTACTGGGTGCCTGGACCGCGCGCCGGACCGCCCTGGGAACTCATGATGAATGGGCCCGCTAGGGATACCGCGGCGAGTAAGCCCTTTTCTTTCCGCAGCTTCACAAGCCAGTCGCGCTGCGTTTGCGCGAGGGCTTGGGACGCATTGCCGGTTCTGAATGCCGTGTCGTAGAAATCGAGCATAATTTGGATGGTGGTCGTGTCGCTGATCGGCCAAAGAGTCATCAAGAGATTTTGGGTGCCAGCCTGAGCGAAGCCGCGGCGCAGGCCCATGACTCCTTCGCCCGCCTTTGCTTCGCCGCTGCCGGTATCGCAGGCTGACAGGACGACAAGCCAGGTACCGTTAAGCTTCAATCCGCCAACTTCTTCAGCCGTGACGATGCCGTCGTTTTCTGTTAATGGCGGTTCTATGCCGCTGGCCCACGCCTGCAACGTCGTTTGCGCGCCGGATAACGCCAGACCACTGCGATACATCGGGTTTACCAGCTTGCTTTTGGGGATTTGCTGCTCGCGGTCAAGCGGACCGCTCTTGCGGTTACCGAGGTCTACTTCTGGAAGAAAGAAGCCGTGAGTCGCCATGTGCAGGACGCGCGGTGAATCGACCTTTCGGAGCGCTCTCTCAGTAGCATTAGCTTGGACAAAAAGCTTGGTTAATCGTTGGTCGCGTTTCTCGAGCGCCGCGGCTTCCGCCGCGCTCCCAGGCAATGGCCGCAGCGAAATACTCTGCAGATTGCGCATTTCAGTCGAGCGCCGCGCAGTTGAGGCCGCGCGATCCGAAGCTGCCAGGGCTGATTTGCTACCGAAGTCGGCGTCGGCATAAACCACCATCTGTTCATTCGCAGTTGATTTGGTATCACGCAGCAAATCGCGTCCACTGGCGACATACCGAATGAAGTAATTCTGCGCAACGAACTTGTCGTCCACCCCCAGCAGCGTAGCGAAGGAAAGAAAGCTTAGCTCGGCATCCGGGCTTACAATGATCGTTTTCGTTCCGTCGGGCAGAGCGTTTTGAATCGGTTCCCACAACTGTGCGTGCAAAGCACGGAGGGCTTTCTCGAGCGTCGGCTGGTTGGTTTCGCCCCTCGCAGATCTTTTATAGAGGTGAACACTTCTCTCAATTTCCTCCGCGGAGCCGAATGGCACCCACTTAGGCTCGGACCGCGGCGTCATGAGGACAGCGCCATAACGGGCCTCAAATTTGTCCCGACCCAAATAATGATCATAGCGCAGTAACTCGACCAAAGCTTCGTCTGATTGAAGCGCTGCCTGCACTTGCTTCACCGTCACACTAAGAGCGCGGCGCGCGCGACCAAGTCCCGCCACACGGCGAGCGAGGCTTGACTCGAGTTCCTCAACAAGCTTGGAAAGCTCCCTCTTTTCGGCATCCCGTTCGGCGATGGCCTTTTCAGAGTTATCCGGCGGCGCCTCGAATAACAACTGCATTAATCGCTGCTTGGCGGTGCGAACTTTGTCGATGGTCCGGCGCTGCTGGGGATCTTCGCTGGCTTGGGCCAGGAGCTGGTCTTCCAGCAGTGAGTCAAGGACTACCCCTTTCCGTCTCAGAGCTATTTCGGCAAGCTGTGGAGCGCTTTCTAGTGTAGCCGGCAAATCATACGGGGATGCGGTCTTCTGAAAGGCCAATCGTTGCTCCTCGGATGTGAAAGACAAAATATTAGCCAGAGTTGTTTTCTGCGCCCGCTGATCTCGCGCCGCTAGCTCAAGCGCTTCTTTACGACGGCCCATAACGGCATAAAGGAGCGCCAGACTGTTGAGACTGACGGCGATGTCGGGATGATCCGGGCCAAGGGTCTTTTCCCTGATCTTTATGGTACGCTGAAAGTACCGCTCCGCCTTGGTGTAATCTCCCATGTTCTGATAAAGCCCGCCGAGATTGTTAAGGGTCGTCGCGGTATCGGGATGTTCCGCGCCGACCGCTTCTTCCATAATCTTCAACGAACGCTGAAAGAGCGGTTCCGCCTTAGCGTAGTCTCCTGCCTTTCGGTAGAGGCCGGCCAGATTGTTGAGGCCCGTTGCCGTGTGGGGATGCTCCGGTCCAAGGACGTTTTCGATGATCTCTAAAGCGCGCTGCAATAGCGGCTCGGCTTTGGCCAAGTCTCCAGTTTGGTAATAAAGAAGGGCGAGATTGTTGATACTCACTGCGGTGTTGGAGTGTTCCGGGCCCAGGGCCTTTTCGCTAACCTTCAATGAGCGCAGATAGAGCGGCTCCGCCTGCTTATAGTCGCCCATGGTGTAGTACAGAAATGCGAGATTATTGAGACTCGTCGCAGTGTCGGGATGATCCGGGCCAAGGACCTTTTCCCTGATCTGCAAAGAGCGCTGATACAGGGGCGCTGCAACGGCGTAATCGCCCATTCTGTCATGGAGGAATCCCAACATGTTAAGGCTCGCCGCAGTATCGGCATGTTCTGCGCCCAACGTTTTCTCGCGAAGCTTGAAGAGCTTTGTCGCGATAGGAACTGCCTGGGAATAGAGGCCCGCCGATTCAAGCCGGGATACCTGCAGATCGAGGGCAGCCAATTCCGCCTGAATCTCCGGGGACGGCTCTCGAGCAGACGCCTGCAGACTGATGAGCGCCGCCAATGCCGTCAATACCCGCATGCATATTCCTCGCCGCGTTAATTCTTTGGCCGACATACTGCGTGATTGCGGCCTGTCGAAAATCTCGCAACGTTCCCTAGTCGCACTTTGGCAGTGTCGGCGGCGCCTACCCTCATCCGGCGGCCTGCAGGCCAGAAAACAACGCAGCCCCGCCCGCACCGGCAACAGAACACGGCTCGCTCGAGAAGGACGCATGCGCGGCAGGATAAGGGCTGTACTTTCCAACAGTCAAAGCAATCTCACGTCTCCGCCCGCTTGGAAGACGGATACCTCGCTGTGCAGATGTGCCATTGGACACGATAGGTGTTGAAGGCCCGGGCGGTGTTTGCAAACCCGGACTCCGTGAGAGCAGTTGGGACTGCGGTTATTTCATTGCACAAGTTCAGCCAAAGTTCGTATTCAAACGGGAATGACCGAAGGACCGATGGAAAATAAGCTGGACGGCCCGGGCGGCTCTGGAGTTGAAAACAAAGAAGAGGCTGAGGTCGGTGGGCGCAAGGAGGGACCGGGCCTTTGGACTTGTTTTCATTGCGGCGCGGCCAACTGGATAGATCCTTCCTGGAGGTGGGTTAAGTGCTGGCAATGCAGCAAGGACATGTACGTAGAACTCTAATACTCGCCGAAGTACCTACTTGTTTGTATTTCGGACCCTGTTTGGGCTCAAAGGACGTTCCTGAGGAAAACGCATTTAGCCCGCTGAATCCCCGCCAACACATGTCGCGCGCCGTGCCAAATGCCTCTGCTAAAAAGAACCTTTTTTTGCTTCTTAAATTTTTAAGGCCCTGTACACGGATGTAGCCGTGCACGGTCTCCGCCCATTTTCTTATGAATTCGATTTCCCCTGATCCTTCCGAGGCAGGGACCGCCGGACCCGTAAAGCGTGATTATTGGTGCTTCATAAGTTACCGCCACGCCGACAACAAAGAGCCGGGACGGCAGTGGGCGACATGGCTGCACCAGGCTCTCGAGACTTATGAGGTGCCCACGGATCTCATCGGAACAAAGAACGAACGAGGTGACACGATTCCTGACCGCATCTTCCCGGTATTCCGCGATGAAGAGGAACTGCCGGCGGACGCCCAGCTCTCGAACCCGATCGAGACGGCGCTGCGTCGCAGCCGGTTTCTGGTTGTTCTCTGTTCGCCGCGGGCCGCACAAAGCCGCTTTGTTGCCGAGGAAATTCTGACGTTCAAGAACCTGGGCAAGAAGGACCGAATCCTCGCCGCGATCATCGACGGTGAGCCAAACGCAAGCGACGATCCGTCGAAGGGCGGCGTAGAGAAAGAGTGCTTTCCCCAGCCACTCCGGTTTGAAGTTGACGAAGCCGGTAGGATCACACCCACGCGCACAGAACCGATCGCGGCAGACTTCCGGCTCGCTAACGGGACACCGGGGTGGACGACACCCGCGCCGTACCGCGAATCGCTGAAGAAGAGTGGGCTGCCGGAGAACGCAGTGGGTTCGAGCCTCGCCGAGTTCAGCAAGCAACAGAACCTTATGTTGCTGAAGATCGTGGCCGGCGTGTTGGGCATACCCCTGGGCGTCCTCACGAAACGCGACAAGGCATATCAGCTGGAGAAGCAAAGGCAGCGAGCACGGGTGCTTCGCCGGTGGTTGGTAGCTCTGGCGGTTCTTGCTCTGCTCACGATCGGGTCAGCTATCTGGGCGTGGCAGAAGCAAAGAGAAGCAGTTGCTGCCGCGCAGCTAGCGGAGGAGCGTCAGTATTTGTCCGGGATCCAGGCCGCGGCGGCTCAACTGGCGGACGGGAATTTTACCGCCGCGCGGCAGAGCCTCATCACGCTGCCGAAGGCGCAACGCCACCGCGAGTGGGCCCTTCTAATGGAGTGGGCGGGGGCCCCGATTCTCCGCGTGGCCGATCTCGAGCGTTGGATGAAAGAGCACGAGAAAGACCAACCGAAACTGGTCAGCCAAATTCAAGCTGCCGCAAATGTCCTGAAGGCGCGCGAGCTTCTTCCGGCCGATGATCCGGCCAGGCGTCCCACTGACATGAAATCACCCGACGGGGCGCACCGGGTCATAGTCGACCATTACGCAGGCCGGCACGGCACGGGTCTCTGGGTCGTAGGTGGTGGCTTCGTGGAGGGGACGCCCGTGCTGCGTGAAGATGACGACCCGTCAAACAATCCGTCCGTGCTTGTTCGTCTCAGTACCGAAAACTACGGCGGTATCCATGACGCAGTCCTCACGCCAGACGGTTCTATCCTCGTGGTGGAGCTAGTCGATGATTCGATCCTCAGAGAGTATTCGGAGCCCCCTCTTCATGACCTCGGCGATAAAGAGGGCACAACCTACATAATCCCGCTCCCGAACCGCTTCCTTCCAGCTAAAGGAACGCCCGCGGACAGCTTGGAAAAGAGTGGAGACGACGATAAGACTCCGGACAAGGACAAACCGAAAAGCGATACCTCGGACAGCGATACCTCGGAAAACGAGACTACCGATACCGAGACTAACGACAGTGACACCAGCGAAAGCGACAAAGAATCAACCGACAACGCCAAGGCTGAAGCTGCCAAGCAGAAAACCACAATCAGAGTTGCGGCAAGACACGGACGGGATGTAACCGCACACGTCCGCGTGGAAACCGCGGATGGGGAAAGTGAACTGAGTGCCTACCGACAACAGCGGCCCTGGCCGAGCACACCCGGCCGCCCCGTAATATCCGACGCAACCGGCGACGGCGCAGAAGCCGACGCGGCCGGAGAGGCAGGAGGGTCGCAGGTAGATGTAGACTTGTTGCCCGATCGAGTTCGCCTCCACGCATCGCGACTGTTGAAGTGGGAGGAAGGAAAACCTAAGCGTGCCCTGGCAGCGGTGCGTTCCGGCCGGGATGGAACCGAGGGGCTGTTCTTCGTCGCTGGCGGTCCAGCTTTTTTGGAACGGTGGAACTTGGATACGAATGAGCTTCTCGGCCAGCTGGGACCCGCAATCAAACCGGGCGAGTACGACTTCAGTGATATGGTGGACTGGGGCGGTGCCTACAATGCTGACGGCACCAGGCTGTTCGTGCTCCCGGAAGCCGCGGACGAAAACAACTCACCCCCCCAAATTTATGACGTAACCTCCGGTAAACTGATCCAGACTCTGCCGGACATCTCGTTCGCCGGCGGAAAAGCGCGCGGAGCGAGCCCGCTCTTCGGCTTCAGCTTCAGTGGGAAGCACATCTACGCAAGTATCCTGGAACGGGTAACCCCAGGGAACGATATTTGGATCGCAGAAAAGCGGGAGAACGGTTACGTCCCCCTGGAACAGAACGACCCTCCTCCGGTTGAGCCTAGCCCCAAAGAGGAAAAATCCGAAGAGGAGAAACCCGACAAACGGGATCCTGACAGACCTATGCGGTTTGTGGCGTGGAGTCCTGATGACGCCTGGCGCTACTACGTCAGCGATGAAGGTGAAACCTTGAGGGTGATCTCCAGCGACGGCGCCTCTCGGCATTCCATTCCCAATGCCGTCCGCAAGGGGGCGTACCCGGTATTTGATCAACTGTCCGCGTCGGCGGAAAAATCGGAACATGGCCGCTACGGGTTCGGCGGACTGATTTTTGCGCGCTCGATCCCGCAGCCGATCCTCCGCCTGCCGGTTGAATGGATCGATCCCGAGATGCGCAGCCTTGTGGTTAGAAACGGCGTGGGAAATTTCGATCTAATCACTGGCTCACTGGTCCCCGGGGCTGAGCAACCTATCGAAACTGCCGCAATGTTGCTCCTCAAGTGGTGGATCGCCACGGCGGAAATACCGCCGAAATCACCGGCCGCCGCGTCCCAGGCAAAACCGCAAGCGTCCCCAACGACGGCGGCAGCCGCTGCCACTCCGTCGCCGATTTCTCCTGCGCCCTCTGCTGCTCCAACGCAAAACGCATCGGTGACGCCCGCTTCTTCTCCGAGCCCGAGCCTGACTGCCTCAATCCAGGTTTCTCCCTCGCCGAAGGCTTCGCCAGCGGCGACCCCGGTTTCGCAGGCTACGCTGGCTCCCAAAGCTGTAGCGTCTCCAAGCGCGAGTGCCGCTGCCTCCTCGACCGTATCGGAAACGGAAGCAGACGCGGCGCTCAACACCGCTTATACGGCGCTGCGAAAATCTTTGGGAAAAGCTGCCAAACAGAAACTTATGCGCGAACAGGTTGCGTGGCTCAAAGAAAGGGACGCGATCGCCGAGCCGGCCGCCCGGCTCAAGCTAATCCAGCAACGGACGGCTGAGCTGAAGCGCAGAATTGGGAGATGAGATCTCTGCGGAGGGTCTCTCCACCGATGACTGGAAGGTCTGCGGGGTCGTAGTAAGCCTTTAACGACGAGGCCGACCGACTGGAGGCAGCAGTGATTTGCTCGGATATTAACCACACGCAGCATGCTCTTTTGTTCTTGCCAAGCAGGAGCACTTTTTAGAAATTTAGTCGTCCCGCCGTGAGGCCGGCCTGATCCTCCGAAACCCTCCTCTCCCCCGTTTGGAAAACAATCTCTCCCTTCCCCCCCCGATGGACCGCCGCGCAAAGAACAGCCCGGATGCCGCCAAACGGGCCTAACCAGACTGGACAGAACCTATGATTACTGCCGGCAAACGTTTCTTATATCTCGGCCTATTTTTCGCAGTGCTTTTTGGAATTTTGCGCGCGCGCGGGAGCACGGCCTGGCTGGTGCCGTGGCTCCTAACCGGAGGCACTGGGATGATCTGCGGGTTGATCTATGTTAAGCCCCAGTATCTGACGACTGTGTTCCTCAGCGTTATCGGGCTGGTCGTAGCTCTAAGCGCTATTCTTCTCCAAGACTACAATCCGAAGTGGCTGTCCGACATTGTATTTTGGTTCCGCGTGCTCTTCGCCCATATCCTTCTTACGTTCGCTCTGAGTCACCTGCTCAAGCCGGGACGCGATCCTGTCGACGCGGATTAAGGTTTTTACGAATGCGCCGGGCCGCGGTTCGTCTGTGCTCCTTGCTCGTCCTCGGCATGTGCGCGGCGGATGCACACCCCGTTGCGCAGGGAGCGATGGAGATCAAGGCAGAGGTCGATCGAATCGAGATCGTTGCCCATGTCTCGAGCGAGCAGGTGTTCGTAGCGGAGGCCCTGGCCAACAATCCGAGCGCGGCCACTTCAGAAGAAGTCTGGCAGCGTCATGGCGATTACCTGTTGGAGCATCTCTTCGTAGAAGCGGATGGCGCGCGACTCACTGGGAAGGTCGAAAGTTTCACCGGCACAACGGCAACCGAACAAATAGTCTATCGTTTGCGATTCGAGGTTCCTCCAAGCCCGACGCCACGGCGCTCGGTGATCCTGAGTCAGAATGTTCTCAATGAATTCAACTTCGCCCCGGGCAACCCATGGGAAGCGACTTATGTTATAAGGCTAATAAGCGGAAAGTCGCCGTCGGAAGGTTTACTCCTTACTTCGCGAGCCCCGCTCGCCTTCCAGCTTAACGCGCGGACTTTTGAGCTAATCACTTCGTCCACATCACGAAACAGCACGGTGAGCGTGTTCCTGGAGCACGGGATTGGACACATTTTGGGTGGCTACGATCATCTCCTGTTTATTGCCGCTCTGGTTCTCGCCGTAGTCTCCTTCTGGGACCTCGTTAAGGTAGTCACGGCATTTACTCTGGCACACACTCTTACTCTGACGCTCGCGGTCCTGGACGTGGTGAGACTCTCGGACCGGATCGTGGAACCGATGATCGCTGCCAGTATTGTCTTTGTTGCCTGCCAAAACGTGCTAGCTCCGAGTCATGCTCGCGGAAGTGTCCGGCTGGCCATCGCCTTTGGCTTCGGGTTATTTCACGGCCTCGGTTTCGCGGGCGGTTTGCTCTCCGCGATGGAAGGTTTCCAGACCGCGACGATCGCTGCGGCGATCTTTGCCTTCAGTGTGGGCGTCGAGATCGGGCATCAAATCGTAGCGTTGCCCCTCTTCGCCGCCATGCGTTTCGCGCGCGCGAAAGCCGCGCCCGATGACCGGTCCGGGTCCCTTCATATTTGGATGTCGCGCCTGGGCTCCGGCGCGATCGGCGTTGTTGGGGCCGTCTATCTCGTTGCAGCACTCGCCTGGCTGAGATGAAACCCCGCTTCGACCGTCGCGAAGCCCGTTCAGAATGACCGTCCCGGATAGACCATCACGGCTACAGCTGTTGCTGCTCGCGGCAATCATGGCGGGAGCGTGCGACCACAACCCCAAAGTTAAAAGCTCTGAGGCTCAAGTCGATGTGGGTGCCGGACCCGACTTCTTTAGCGGGATGGATCGCGGCCTGGAATTGTCGCCGGACGAAATCAAAGGACGTAATGCGTGGCACCTTTGGAGCGCTGGAAACGACGCCTTTTGGGATCAGCTGGCATGCGAAACCCGCGGAAAGGTCGATCTGCTCAAGACCCTGGATTCCCGCCAGCGCACCACGCGTTTCCGCGAGATGGGATTAATCAACGAGCCTGGATTCCGTCAGGCATCGCAACCCGACAAGTTTGGGTTTTGGCTGGACCAGCCAGAGACGAACGAAAGGCCTGTCCCCGATGAAAATATCTACGGTCGTTCCAGCGGCGTCCTTGGTTTCCGCATTTTTCGTAATCCGGCCTTTCCCGGCAAAGACTCGCCGGCGTGGGACGCAGACCGCTTTTACAAGGACCCGGGTTATGCCGCCGATCCAGCCCTCGTTAGGCCATACCGCGTCGGTGTTTCATGCAGTGCGTGCCACGTCGCTCCCCATCCATTGTATCCGCCGGCCGACCCGGAAAATCCTGCATGGCAAAATCTGGCTTCGGTTATCGGCAACCAATATCTGCACGAGGGCCGGGTTTTCGCCGCGGGCGCCCAGCCGGGCACCTTCTTTTGGGAAATGTTAAATGCTCAACCGCGTGGAACGTCGGACACATCCCGCCTCGCCACCGACAACATTAATAACCCAAACGCGATCAATCCTATCTTTCTTCTTCGCGAGCGGTTGCGGATTGCGCGGCCCGAAACCTTATCCGGTGAGAGCCTGCTCTTGCCGGGGACGCGGCCGGTCATGGACGTGCCGCGGCTGATCAAAGACGGAGCCGACTCAGTGGGGTTCCCGGGCGCGGGATTGCGCGTCTACGTAAACACCGGCCTTTTTCATCGCCATTGGCTCGAGACGCATCAGCTGCTTTACGGTTTTCGAAAACAACAACCGTTTAGTATTCGCCGGGCAATCGATGAATCCCCCGAATGGCGCGCGACCGAAGCGATGCTCCCGAGCCTGCAACGTTTCTTCGAGCGGCTGGAACCGATGCCTCTGGCAAAGGCGCCCGGAGGCGCGGCCTTCATCGCCGACCAGCCGGTGCTCGAACAAGGCCGCACCGTTTTTGCCCGGAACTGCGCCGGGTGCCACTCGAGCAGGCAGCCGCCGCCTAACATCGAGCCCGAAGGGTGGTTCGTAGCGCGGAGCAGCGATCCGGAATTTTGGAAAGGCAACTTTCTTTCCGATGAAAAGCGTCATCCCGTGTCCAAGGTGCAAACCAACGCCGCTCGGGCCCTGGCGACTAACGCGACGGCCGGGCACGTCTGGCAATGGTTTTCCTCGGATACCTACAAGGCTCAGGAGGCGAGCGCGCCACTGCACGCTTGGAATCCCTATTCGGACCAAACCGAAGAATTTCGCGTTCCACCGGACGGCCGGGGTTACTATCGAACGCCATCGCTTGTTTCCGTCTGGGCGACTGCCCCGCTCCTTCATAACAACTCGCTCGGGCGTTTTAACGGCGATCCATCGGTTAAGGGACGGGTTGAGGCGTTTGAGGACGCGATGGAGAAAATTCTTTGGCCGGAGAAAAGGCTGGATCGCGATTCGATCTGGCGCACAACCGCCGAATCGCAGATCGAGCTGCCGGCTGAAAACATTCCCGCTCGGATCAGGGAAATGCTCTCCGCGGAGATCGGGACCGACGGCGTCTTTCGGCTCGGCCCGATCCCAAAGGGAACGCCGATCAATCTCCTGGCTAACATTGATCCCGAGTCCGAGCCGGCGGCGCTGGCCGAGTTGGGGCGGAAGATTCGTGAGGTGCTACAGCAGATCCACGATCAGGGGCTCGATCCCGATGCTACCCGGCAACTCATGAAACAGGAGCTGGCGCCCATGTTATTCAGGCTAAGCAAATGCCCGGACCTTGTCGAAGATCGCGGCCACTTCTTCGGGAAAGACCTTTCGGATACCGAGAAACGCGCCTTGATCGAGTTCGTGAAAACGCTCTAGCGATTCGCAACCGTACAGGGGCCATCTTCCGTGGCCTCAGCGAGAGTGAGTGCTTCTCTCAGGCGATCGTCGATCGGAGCTGCCCTATGCCCCGGTTCTTTCAATCTCTTTTCGACGTTCAGGTAACGAAGCGCGTTTCCAAAGAAGTAGTCGCGATAATGTTTTCGTATACTGCCATGGAGCCACGCTTTCTGGGCAGCCAGGAGTACGGTTGCGCGTTCCGATGCATCCGGCAAATACCAGTCACTCCCATAGATTAGTTTCTTACTAAACTCATACGGGCCGGCGCCGTTCTCGGTCTCTTTGAACTTCCTGGCTAGTTGATCGACGAAGTAAGCCTGCTTGTCCGGTGACACTAACTCCGCGTGAGTGGTGATCTCGCAGTAAACGTTCGGATACGTCCGGCACATCTGGTAGACCGCCTCGCCCCACTTCGTCGCTTTCTTTCCTCCGAACCAGAGGTCCGCTCCGCCGGCGTGCCCGAGGCACAGGCGAAGGGTCGGATGATCCTTCAGGAACTCCTGCCAGAAGGCCGGGTCGGAGTGGTAGAAGCCGTAACCTTTCTGAGCTTCGAATTCACCGGTCCCGGCGTGGACAAACACGGGCCGATCGTTCTTGATGCACCACTCCAGCAGCTTCCTCAATTTCTGATCCAGAGCCTTATTCTTGTCGCCGGGAAGCGGGCCATAACGAGCGTCGTATTGCTGGGCCGCAATCCGGGAGCGAATCCCGGAAGGCCGGTTCCTGATTGCGTTACCACTGGGGCGATAACCAGAGGGCGGATAAACTTTAACGCCCCAGGCGCCGTTCTCCTCGATGGCCTTTTCCACCAGCTCGAGCGAGCCGCTTCTTCCGCTGTCCCTGCCCCAGTGATCCCGATACGGATTGTAGGCGACAAAGTAGATCAGGTTGGAATCTGGGCGGGACTGAAACTCAGCCATTCGCGGCAGTTGTTTTTCTTCAAAATCGAGGAGCTCGTCCGGGCTCTGCGCGTCCGGCATCTGATTGTAAACTGGCGCGAGATCCATCATGTGAGAAACCATTAGCGGTTTGCCGAGCATAGGCGGGCCTTCGAGCTGCATTCGGAAAAGGCCCGGCAGGTGGGCATCGCTCTGGGTTAATAGCCAGAGGAACCGGACAGCGCCCCGAAGGCCATTCGTTGACATATCGACTTCGTGCTCCATTCCCATCATGTGGGTCGCTGTCATCACGGCGGTCCTTTCCATAAGATTCATTTCCTCCGCGACCTTATCGATTGCGTCGAGCTGAGCCTCGGAACTCATCCCCTTTTGCCACGCTCCTTTCGTTGCGGCCTTGTCGAGGAGGCCGAGAAAAATGCGGCAGATAAATCCGCCGTCCCGATGGTTATGAGATTGGGAAGCGAGCTCGACCCGGTTCACGCCTTTCTGACCGGCGGCCGATGCAAGCTCGGTTCGTTCGACTAAAGCGTGGGCAAGAGTCGCCGCACAATCATCCGAGATCAGCCAGGTAAGTGGCGGAAAGGCGTCGCGCTTGCCTTCGAGAATTCCGCGCAGAGGCAGGTAACGGGCGTTGAAGGTGTGCGTATGAATATCGAGGATCGGACTTTCCCTCGCGCATGCGTACTCCCTCGGCTCAATCTTCTCGAGGTCCGTGCGGATCGCGATCTGTTCGGGCGTAAGGCGCGGCCCGGTGGACTTGCAGCCGAAGACGGCCGCGAAGCAAAGGAATACACTGGCAATCCTGGCACATCCCGGGATCATCAAGACGTCCGCTTCTGGCTAGCAGACCTTAAATCGCGGCGAGCGACGCTTCTGGGATCGTTGCGATCCTTTCGCCACGGCGGGTGACGAAAGTGAATGACGAAGTCCCCGTTATAGGAGACGGCCGCCTGATCAAAGGTAAGGGTGCCGATCCGAAGCCACTCCTGGTCTTTGACGCGTTGGAGTAACGTCCGGCGGCCCACGTCCGACACCTCGATCGAGAAGACAAGGTTGTTTCGTTTTTCGGAAGTGTCCTGTCCGTACATCAGGCCAAGGATCTCATCCCTGAAATCGAGTTCATTCGGCTGCGGCGGGGGGTTTGCGCCGGTCACTTTCAGGCGCATGAAGCGTGGACAGGAAGTAGGAACACCTTCCAGCTTTTCGAGCTCGGCGAGTTCATAGAGCTGCCGTTCCGAGGGCTCTTTGTCTGCACGGAGCAGTGCGAAAATCACGGCGATAAACGAGAAGACTCCATAGCCGCGCTTCAAGAGAGTGACCGGCGGAGAGTTAGTCAGGTCAACGTCGATGACGGAATTCGTAAGCGCACCGCCCAGGTCCTCCTGGGTAATGAAATGAGCGCGCGGGGTTGGACCATCGGGGTAATCCTGTTCAGGAAACAACTTTCCGACCAGCCCGAGGGAGCGATACCGCCCGTTCCGCGGATCGTTCCCGCCAAGCGAATAGCGCGCTATGACCCGTCCTGCGGCGCCAGGCGCAAAATAGCCGGTGTAGGATGCGCCAGCCCAATCCGGATCTATTTCCCATCTTCCTTTCAGGCAAATTCCCATCCCATGGACCAGACGATGGAACCCCTTTCCGTCAGGGCCCCAGCGGAGGTCGCCGTGCGATCGAAGGGTGCGCCTGGCGGCGCTCAGCATGGCAAAATCTTTCCAGAACCGGACAATAAGGCCGCGGGTGATGCTGGTGAATGTCTGCTTATATACCGGCAACGCGGGATCGCCGGGACCGCGCCAGGTCTTATAATACTGCTTGTTGCGCTCCGGATTAAAGACTGCGTCCTCGATCTCTTCGAAACTCGATACCTGCGCGTCCTCCGAGGTAACTCCCTGTTTCCCCTTTGGATAAGGGAATTTCACAAGAGGCCATGAACGGCAACTTCGCCGGCCCCAGTTAAAAGCAAGGGCGAGAAGTAAGCCGAAGATGAAAGCTCCGCCGGCGATCAATCGTAAGAGCTTTCGATTAGGCTGCTCCATTGCCCCGGGCATTCCCGCGGGGATTGGCTCCGCGTAAACCCAGCTGAGGTAGCACAGCGCGATTGCGGTAAGGGCAATAATTACAAAGCGTGAACCCCAGGTCCGAACAAGGAAGAGAAGCACGACGGCCAGGATCACAATGACGATGGATTCGATGCGCCAGAGCGTTCGCCAGGTAGAGAGTTTGAGGTTCGGCGCTGCGATGGCGCTGGCTTCGGCTGCGCGCGGCACCGGATAAGTCCCGAGCGTCGCGCCGGCGGCGGCGTTCGCCGCGATCTGCGCGTTAGTCCACCGCGGCGCAAGGTAAGGGAAGGTCGGCCGGAATGGCTTATCGTTCGTTGTAGCCCGCGGAAATTGCTTGGACTCAGCATAGGCCAGCTCGACAAGCAGCGTCTCGCCGGCAGCCGCCAAAGCCTGGGCGACGTCGTCAGCCAGGGCGCGGCCATTGGGGAACTTCGCGGGCTTGCGCAGGTCGTAGACCATTACGTCGGGGACGGAGTCATAATGACGATGCGCTTCGAGCGGGGAGAGGAACGTGGCCAGTATGTCTTCCATCACTGTGGGCCGATCGTGGACCTGGTTGATCAGGTTCACGTGGTCGCGCGGAGGATAAGGATTGAGGTAGCCAAAACGCGGCAACTGGGTGCGCAAGGAGCGGCCGACATGATCGATCTGGTCCTTGCGATGGGTTGTCGCCCAGAGAAGGGCAGGCCCGGGAGCGGGCAACGCGGAAAGAGGGATACTGGTTACAATACCTACTACGTTGCGCCGGAAGAAACGCGGGAAGATGAATGGGTCGTCAAAGATATCGGTCAGGACATGGATGGTGTCGGGAGGCGCGTTCTGCATCTCGCTTTCACGGCCGGGAGCGACAATGTTTACATTGCCGCGGACGCCGGTGATGACCGGTGGTTTGGCAAAATAAGTCTCAGAGTTCTCCCCGTTTTCCTTCAGGCCCAGCTCGAACTCGAGCACGAGATCATCGGCAATCGCATCCGGTTGCATGATGATGCCGCCGTAAAGCGCCTGCATGGTATGGTCGCTCTCGTGCGCGCTGATGAGCGCGCCGCGCACAGTCACGGCCCCCTGTAGTTCCCGTTGCGCCAGGGCGATTCGCGCGGCGTCTCCACCTTTTCGCGCTTCTTCCAGAGCAGCAGCTTTTTCGGACACCACTTTGTTTCGCGTCTCGAGCTCAGCCGCATACGCTTGGCCTTCCGGCGTGCCTTCTTCGGCGAAGAAACGGACGGCGGCGTTCAGGTCCACATGGACCCGAAACTTATACCCATCCAGCTTCAACGCCTTGATCTGGTTCGGCTGGAGAGCGCGCCGGACACACAGGCTGATAACCAGACGTTCGCCTTCGCCAATCCGGGCGGGATCGGTAATGAGCTGCCCGGTTCGATCGACCACGAAGGCATGCAGGTCCGTTATATTAGCCTCAGCGTCCGACTGGAGGGCGAGGACATCGAGGCTCATCGGGTCCGCGTGATCGGAGGCCCAAACCCAGTCGGAGGTGATGGCGAAAAGGACCGCAGCGACAACAAGGCGAAGAAGTGAGGTATTTCTCATAAGCGAAGGGCCCGGGGGACGCGTGACGTTGAACATGGGGAGAGACTGACTGGATTACTTGAAAACGTGCTGGCCGATTTGCTGACCAAGTGCGCGGTAGCTTTCCCACTGAATATCGTCAAAGATTTGATCGATCGTGGGATCCTGCGGGAACTTCTTGTTCGTCTCCGAATAGGTGAGGACGTCCTGGGTCAGCGCATCGGTTAGACTGGGCTTTAACAATAGGATCCAGCATTGCTCGCCATCCTGGTAACTAACCTGAGCGAGGGATGCATGGTAAGGGCCGTCCCGCTTGATTTTGTCCAACGTTCCGATGCAAGTCTGGTTAACCCAGCGCTGGATTGGCTCGGGCATCGCCGCAAAGGCTTGCTGACCGGTCCACTTAATCTCAGCGCCAAAATCCTCCCGGGCCTGTTGCATGAGCCGGGCGAGATCGCCCCATTGATAGTCTGGATCTTCGCCGCCGTCGGCAACGATCATGAAGCGGACTCTGCGCCGAAGCAGCTCATAGAGCCCGGTGACTTCGAAATGGCCGCCGTCACTTAAGTACCAAAACCATTGGGATGGACCGCGAAAACGGCCGCGGTATTCCGCGAGCAACATGCTTTGCGCGCCGAAGAGTTTGGTCGGAAAACGCTTGAGCCGCCGCCAGAAAGGAGGCGGGTAACGGTCCGGGCGCTCGTAGTCGAGTATCCCCGAGTCCCACCAGTATCCCAGCCGGACGTTTACCAATCCCATGAAAAGAGCGAGCGACAGTTTCGTGCCGCGGCCGACACCGGTGGAGAAAGCCGCGCCCGAGATCGAGGTCCACGCGCCTAACGACAGGCTTTCTACTTCGGCGCTGTCGCTCTTCTTCGATTGGAGGACGTGAAATGCCGTCGGAGAACTTGTCACTGGCAGGGCCTTCACCGCGGTTAAGCGTCGCTTGTGAGAAGGTTCGAAGTCCTCCGCATCATAACCATCGCGCCAACGGCGGTATTTCTGCCACCGGGGGAGTGAATCAGGCGTGGCCCATTCCGAGAAATACTTCAGGCCGACGGTAATGCCATGGGGAGTCACGCACATCGGCAAGCCTTTACGTTCCCGAATTTCCCGCTCGGAAGTAACGTCTACCGTCTCGTTAACGCAGACGTTGATGAGGTGGAGCGGGCCGCCCTGGCGTTCGGGATGATATTCGTCGTGGGGAATGTCATCCTTGGGATTGGCCTGCGAGACATCGCGTCCTCCGCCGGTGGGAGAGCCGTAAATACGTTCCTCATTCGACGCTCCAAGAAAGGTCCTGGAGAGCCTTGAGGCATAGGTTGCGCGCAAGGACGACAGGTTCAGGAAATCAAAGGCGCGGCCCAGGACCGCTGAGAACAAGAATGCAATGAGAACCAGCCAGATACCATTGGCTGGCGCCGCGAAAAAGACACGATGCGCGAGCACGTCGAGGACAAAGAGAAAAAAGAGCGCAAGGGGGAGGCCGAGAAAATTGGCTAAAGCGACGTAGGAGAAACCACCGCCGGTGCCCGCCGAAATTTGTCGGAGCGCTTTCATGGCGATCCAGCGCAAGACAGGCAGCGCCGGAGCCAGCGCCATCAGGATGGCGGCGGACGCTTTCGCGACAGTTCCGTGGGCATAACGGATAGCGAGGGTGTCCAGAACCACCCAGGCGACGAGAAAAGCAAAAATGATCAGCGCTTCCCCGAGACCACGGCTGAGGCGATTGCGAACGATCGCGCCAACCCTCTGCGCGGCGGGAATCGTAGAAGAGTGCTCGATCGCGCCCCAGCGGGCTACTTCCTGCCAGAGCCAGGCTAATAACAGGATAACTAACGCGGCAGCGGCCAGCCCGGCGATAAAAGGAAATTGCAAGGCTGTCGCACTTCCCGCCACCAGGACCAGCCAGCCCAGAAGAGAGAAGACCGGATAACGCCGATAGGATCCGATGTTCGGTGCGAGCCAATATCCGAGGGTGGCCGGTATAACACCGAGGCCAAGAGCGACCAACGGCAGCCACCACCACGGTGATAACTCGAGCCCGCGGAACTGCGGCCTGACGAAGAGCGGAGCGGCCGTCTCCCATAAACGAAGCGATCCCCACCGGCTAATGGCCGGTCCTGTTGTCAACGGCAGCCAGGCAAGCAGCCCAAAGACGGCGAAGAGAAGCGCGCCGAGAACAAGGTAGAGACTAACAATGTTGCGCCAAAGGACCGCGAGGTTGAGCCGCGCGTCCTCCGCCCCAGTCGCGAAAATGTAATTGGCCTGGGTCCGCAGCCACCAGAGCGGCGCCGAGCCTGTGTCTTTCAGGATTTCCTCGACCCGGCCAACGGGATCCTTCGCCTGGGCGACGGACGGGCGCGTGAACAGACGGCCCAGGAAGCTGCCGGTGAATCCTCCGCCCGAAACGCTCGAGAGAAAGTCGATGTCGCGAAGGCGGCCGCGCTCGGAAAGGGCTTGTAAGACTCCAAGGCCAAAGGTCGCGCTTCGGATGCCGCCGCCAGTCAAGGCAAGGCCAACCGTATCTTCAGGTAACTGTTCTTCGTTCTCCCGAGACTTATGGGCACCGATGTTACCTCCGTCCTCCGGACGTGGTGGCTCCGCCGCGTTCGCGTCCGCCGCGACCGGGCTCATCGTCGCTCGCAAAGCCGCTTCCCGTCGTCTCCGAATAGCCTTCGCTTCGGCCGCCTCGAATGCCGCCGGATAAACCGCGGTGGTCGCCTCGGCCAGCAAGGTATCGGCGGCCTTCTCACTGATCATGAAGATCGGCGCGAGGATGAAGTAGCCAGGTATTCTCGGGAACACTGAGGCGTCCACTACCCGGAGGTTCCTGACTCCGTGGACGCGGAACTTGCTGTCCAGAACAGCCCGCTTGTCTTCCAGGCGCCGTGGATCCGCGGTCCAGCTGTCAGAGCCAATCGGACACGTGCAGGAGGCATGATGCCCCCAGGCCTGGGTCCTGACCCATTCCTCCATCTCAACCGAGGAATCGGCGATCTCTATGCCGGGCTGAATTTCGCGAACGAATTGGTCCGGGTTCCGCGCATTAACCTTGCGCATGAAAGCGACGGCATCGACCAGCGCGGCCAGGTCTCGCTTGCTATGGACGAGGCGGGAATCGTTTTCTCGTTTACGCTCCTCGAGCTCGAACGGCAGCGGCCGGCCTTGTCGCCGGAATTCCTCTATCTCGAGATCGATCCTGGCTGCTTCCTGTTGCGCTTTCTCGTTGAAAGCGTCGAAGCAAATTTCCGGCATGGCGAAAGGATCAGCCGAGCGCAACCTGACTGTGCCGTCGTGGTTGCTGGTGTAAGCCTTAAGAATGACCCAGCTCCAGATCTTGTGCTCTTCCTTCTCCCCGCCCAGCGTTGCCTTAAACAATTCGCGCGACCAATTCCAGTAGTAACCTCGAAAGGCTGCCGGCGCTCCAAACGTAAAGAGATCCGGGTCCCGTTCCCTGGCGTCGATCGCGGGCTGGGAGCGGCGAATCACCGCGAGCGTGCCGCCATTCGTAGCATACAGGCCGGTCCGGTTCTTATACCATTGGGTTCGGGCACCGTCGTTTGGATCGCCCGGCAGAAAGCTTACGCCGTTCAAAGTGGCGAGCTCCTTGTTCAGCTCGCTGACAACCGTGACTTCGTAGCGGTCCTGAAGGTTCCTGCCGACGGCCGGAAGATCGATAACTCCCGTGTCATCTAGAGGAGCGGCTTCGTATTCGACTCCGTGGCTTGACGATCCGGCAGGCCTTGCTCCAAACAGACCCGTGATTTCGTTATCTCGGAGGTGATCTTCGGGACCGATGCCGCTGAGCATCAGGAGCTGCGGCGTGTTGAAAGCGCCTCCGCAAAGGATCACCTCCCCTCCCGGTTTTGCGAAATAACAAACCCGCTGCCGCGAATCCGGTTTCTGGATGGGGCTCGCTTCGTAGAGGTGATTGCCGACTGCGCATTCCACCCCGATCGCGCGCGGCGGTTCATCTTTTTCGTTCTTTTCAAACAGGACTCGCGTGACGTGCGCGCCGCTCCGCACGACGAGCCGGCCGGGATGGCGCCGCTGGGCAGTAAGGAGAAACTCACGAACCCCAAAGCGCCGGCCATTTCCCGGCTCACCTTTGTCATCGCCTCCCGCCGCCGCGCCCTGGATCCCAATGGGAATGAGAAACACGCCTTCGGGACTGGCCCGGCGAGTGTTGACGTCGTTGAAGTCAATCGCCTGGATAGCGCGGGCCCGGAGTAAGGCGTGCTTTAGAAAAGAGATAAGCCGGTTGTTTCCGTGTAGCACCGCCAAGGCGGACTGGACGATGACTCTAAAGAATGGGCGATCGTCCTCGGCGATGGTCGAGACCAGGAACGGATCGATCAGGTTGGTCGGCGCCCATCCTTTGAAGCCGTGCCCGCCGTCATCAAGAACGGCGCGGGGATCGAAGAAGAGAACGATCTTGCGGTAACCGCTGTAAAGAAGCCCGAGAAGCTTGCGAAAGAACTGATCGTAGGCCTCGAGATACTGGCAACGCTCGAACTTCGCGAAGTAGCCGCGCATCGGGCCTGAGCGCCAGGAGTTATCGCCGGTCAGCTCGGCGATGTAATCCCATTCCTTGTCGTTCGGCGCGATCGTGATCATTGCGTGATGCGCGGTGCATCCGCCTATCCCCGAGCTGCGTGGATAGAAAACGCCCTGCTTCCCTTTTACGGGGTGCGGATCGCAATACTTCGGATTAAGCGGGCCCCCTGTAACAGGGTCGATGCGCTGGTTATATTTCTCGTCCCGGGCCTGCCGCTCGGTATCGGCATGATGCCGGACCGAGAACATCCAGCTCATCTCCGCATCTTCGGAGGCGGCTGCGTAGTAACCAGGAACTTTGGTAACCTCGCCAGTTTCCGCCGCGGGATAGGCGGCCGACTTTGTTTTTAACGGGTCCGGCCCGGCCTCTATAACCAGGACTCTTTTGCCAGCGTAAGTCAGCCGGGCTGCAAGCGGGCCGCCGCCCGCGCCTGAGCCAACTATGATGTAATCGAATTGCGACCCTTCCTTGTCCCGCGCCCTGTTATCCAGCAACCGTTGTTCGATCGCCTCCTCATCCATGCCTTCGACGGCGGAGAGATCGGGGGGTTCGGCGCTCATCGCGTGGATTAAAGGGTCTTAAGAAAGGCGATCAGCGCCTCCTTGGCTTCGTCGTTCCTGGCGGAATCAGGATCGAGGACGTCACCAAAGTAATGGCCATGATCGAGCACGAAGTCGGGACATTTGCTGGCGGCGATCAGGGCCGGGCCGGCCTGTTTGGCGATAACGGCATACGCTTCTTCGCCAGTCAGGCGTTGCTTTTGAATCTGGACGCTGGCTTTGAGCAGCGCGACCACGGCTGGCGCGACCTGGGCTCCTTTTGATGGATCCATGCTCATAAGGAGGTTAACCGGTGTTCCGCGCGGCAATGGGCCGACATTGATTCCCTTGTAATCCGCGTTGAGCGAGCTGTTAGGCAGGATCGCGAGGTGCAGCGGCACGTTCTTTAGCTCACCCGTCAGGAACTTGTTGGCCAGGATCCCAACCACCAACACGATGATGGTGGCGACTATGAAGATAAGCTTCGTCAGCCATTTCAATTCAATCCGGGTCAGAAGAAGGAGGACTCCCGCGGCCAAAATCGCTATCACAAGCAACCAGAGCCACGCGTTGGCGTAACTCATCATGTTTGTCACCGCGGCCATGAGTGCGCCCGCCATCATTCCACTTCCGCCGCCGGCCCCGGTAACGATCAGGAGCGCGGCCAGGACCAAACCGAGAAGAAGCAGAAGAATTCCGGCGTGACGAGCTCTGCCCCAGAAAATCAGGAAACAGAAGACGAGTGCTAGAATCAGCCAGAGGCCGTAGCTCAGCACCCAGAAAAGGAACATGCCGGGGCCGTGCCCGACGAAGCCTATCAGGACGCTCTGGACAAGGAGCGGCGTGAACCCGGGTTGAAATGAGACATAGGTATCCACGGGAAGACGGTAGATGTAACCCGGATCATTCTTCGCCGCGGCGCTGCCTTCAGCTCGAAGATCACCCGGATGGGGAGCATACGTGATCCCGTCGCGGGCATAGAGAGTACGTTCCTTTGGCCAGAGAAGCTTTCGGATGCCGTCGTTGAACGCTACGAGCCGTCCATTCACGCTAGGATCCTGGTTATAAAGCCCCAGGGTGTTGTTATGAAAGTAAGGGGCCGTTGCCCAAAGGCTGATCAACGATGCCGGCCGGAAATACCCCGGCCCGCCATGGGTGCGCCCATCGTCAAATTCATCGTTTGTGCCGTACGGGTCGAGACTGACCGCGCTTGCATCGCTCTTGTAAGGATTGAAGTAACGAATCCTGCCTACGGAGGGCAGTGCCTTGAAGGTGTCCGATGAATAGTTGTCCCAGACCTGTCCTGCCATTGCGTTGGTAGCCATGGCCCGTCCCGCATATGTGCCCACAAGGGTAACTGGGATGCGGAGCTCGTTTGAAAGGAAGTTGTTGTCGATAAAGGGATCTACGGCGTCCGGCGCCGGCAGTTCTCCGGCCAGTTTAGTGATCTGCTCGACATAGGCGCGGTACGATGGACTTTGCTTGTAACTATCCCAGTCCCTGTAATCTGCCGGCAGTGTGTAGATGGGGTCGGCCGGGACCGGAGCCTTGTCCCATCCGCCCGCCATCTTCCGGTCGAACTTGAGATCGAATCCTGGGGGTTGTTTGCTTGAATGACAGATGGCGCAGTTGTTGAGGAAAACTTTCCGACCGGCGGCCCGCTTCTCCGGTGAGTCTTTCGCGAGCTCGACTTGCCCGAGGGTGCTGCCGCCTTCCGGACCGGCGTCCTTCAGCTTCATCGCGGCTGTGCTTTTGGGCACTTTCTTCTGGGTGCCAAGAGTGAAGAACGAGGCCATGTAGTTGACCCGGTATCTCTCGTTTACCTGCCAATAAACGGAATTCTTTCGGGATACTTCGACACTGAAGGGGCGCTGAGGTGTGAAACCGATGACCGGGTTATCGCACCGCATCCATTGCTCGGAAAATACGCCGATGTTCAACGGCACCCGGGCAAGTGCCCCCCAGACCCCGACACTGTCTTCTCCCGGGAAAAGGACCATGGGAAAATGCCGGTATTTGTTTTGGCCGTCCGGATTGTTGCTGGTATCGGGGTCCTCAACACTCGGTAACAGGAGATTCTCTCTGCTCTGCTTTTCTGTCGGCTTGTTCCTTGCGCGATCGAGCCGGGCCGGGACATCGAAGATCGCGTTAATGATGTTGGTGTTATTGATCTGATCGGTACTAACCAACGACGTATCGACCGTCCCCGGCGCCTGGCTTTTGAGGAAGTGATGGAGGAAGTTCGGACGTCCCACCAGGTTCCCGAATGCAGGCTGCGGATCCCAATACTGAGCGCCGATCACGCCGGATAGATTGTCCCAGTTCGGTTTCTCCGGATCCTTCGGCGGATTTAGCGGGTGCGGCCCGATGTGACAAAACCCGCAGGACATGCTCACCCGGAACGGCCGGACAAGCTTTGGGTCCGAATGAATCTGGATGCTGGTATAATATTGTCCGTTAGTTTGCTCGACCCGTTCTTTCCAATAACTCCGGGCTTTTGCGGCTTCATCGGTCTTCGCAAAGAAGTCCGGGTTAAGCATCAACCGGAGCCCGAAGATACCGGACGGATACCCGTAAACGGTTGGATCGAGCCCGTCCTTAGGCAGCTTCCGGCGCACGACCTCGGGCACGTAATCCTTGAAGGGATCTTCCTTTGTCGCATCGGTCCATTCTTTTGCTCTTTGTTCAGGGGTAGTCCACGGCTCGAATAGCTCGGTATAATGCCCGGCCGGCGGGACCGGTTGATTAACCGGAGTCTCGAGCCGGCGTCCCTGGGCATCGAACACTTCGGGGTCCGGCTTGGGATCATAACCATAATCACCACCGCCTGGGGCGGGCGGTGGTGCGGCGCCTGCAGCCGGATCCGGCGGCGGCTTTAGAATCGCCGACCCATCCGGATTGGCCTGGTCAATATAAAGACCGAGAATAGGCTCCGCAGCTCTGACAAAGCCCGGCTGCGTGATCAGGCCGGCGTCTTTGAACCGACTGTCGCGCCGGCGGGAATCCATCAGGATCAGGAAATCGGTCAGGCCATACCCTTTCTGCTGGAGCCAGTCCCAAAACGTTTCGTTACCGCCGCCCCACAACAGCCAGGTATTACGGCCGCGGATGCCGTCCCGCTCTTTCTCGTCTACTTTATTGTCGCCGTTCTCGTCAAAATTGAGCGGCTGCAATTTCCCATCGGGACCGGCCACCATGTCCATCTGCCAAAAGACATCGCGCGGCTCTGCTGGGAAACATTCCGGGACACGGATCGACACCGGTGTCCGGTTAAGTGTCATCCCGGACCTTGCTTCATCGACAGCCTCGCCTTTGACCGTATTGGGCGGGTAATCTCCGTCCTGCCAGTCGTAGTGCTTGTCGTAATATTTCCCGGCACCGGGGGTAGCTTGATAACTACCCTGGCCGTGGGCACGCAGGCGGAACGCAACGAATACCGCCGCGGCCAGTAGACTAACAGTTACAAGACTAAGGGTGTAACGACGGGAGCGTACAAACGCCAGGAGGGAAGCCTTCATGGAGGGTCATTCTGTTTGGGGCTGGGGCGGGGGTCGAGGTCAGTGCGCCTTGCTTATTGCATGGCAGTCGCTGACCAAAAATCGCGGCGTTGAAACGGCTGGCAACGGAACTCTCCATCGTTGCGGGTTTCGCGGCCTGGAACTGGGGGAGCGTATTCACTAAGGGGGTGGCGTTTGCCGGAGAATGTCAGGGCCGCAAAGAGGAGGGAAGAAAATTCTGCGTCTTTTTGGAATAACGCGCGCGCGTCGCGCAGGCGGCGGGGAAAGGTTCGCGCCCAGACGTCACTGTCGGTCGCGATATTCGGCGGACTCAATGAAAGCGCGGGTTATGGCGCGGTAATCCCGGCTCCTTTCGAGATTACCGAGCCAAAAATCGAATCCTCGCAAATCGCGATCGGGCGGCTGATCAGGGTCGCGGTGAAAGAACGCGAAATAGTGGATGAGGACATACGCTGAGTTGTAGTCTCTTCCGCTCTGCCACGACTCCTCAGCCACTCGATGCGCAATGGAGGCACGACTTTGGGTTCCACGCTCCAGAGCCGCCAAAAGCTCCGCGCGCGTCCGCTCCCCAAGAGTGATTCCGGCATCGCGGTAGAGCGCAGTGAGAAAGTCGGGGGCGCTCATTGAGCCGTAACGATCCTGGAATTCGGGCTTATTGGCGGCCTTGGCCATCATCGCCCGCTTGTTCGTTTCCAAGGTAGCAAGCCAGCCCGACGCCGTCGGATAAACATTGCGTCCGAGCTCGCGGAGGTCTTCAACAAATTCGGAATACCGCGGCGCGCGGCCAAGAATGACTTTTTCGTAGCAGTAGAGAGTGTAGGCAATCCGGGAGTATTCGGTCAGCCAGATCGCGGGATCGCGATCAATCCGAGAGCTGTATTCGCGCGGCTGATATCCCGGGGCAGGATCTCCCGCGATCCCGCGCGAATCGTATATCGTTATTCCGCCGTCTCGATAAACGACTGGGAAGTGCGCATCGAGGAATGCGCTATCGGTATGGATCTCACTGATCTCAGCGTCGCCGACGTAGATGTAATCGACCCTGTAATACTGCAAGAGCTTCTGCGCGTCCTCCCGGCCCCGATAAATGGCGCGCACATCAGCGTCGCGCTCAACGAAAGGATAACCATGGCTCCAAAGCCATGATGTCGGGCCGCGGACAATCCTGCGACCGGTCAGGCTGGGAATCGGATGATGCAACGTCGATGCGGTTAGAAAGATAGCGTGAGGGATTGTGTTCGTTTTTACGAACTCCGCCGCGGCCACCGCTTGCCGGGAGAAGACCAGCTTAACGCTTTGCCATTCGTAAACGATCGCAAGAACGCCAGAAACAATTGATCCAAGAATTACGGTAGCTCCGAAGACCCGTTGAAGGTTACCGCGAAGCCAGAGCCGAACCAGCCAGGCCCCCACCAGCACCATGGTCGCCGCAAACCAGTAATACATTAGCTTAAGATTGTCGTACTCGTTCGGCGATAGGACGAAGACCATTGCGGTCAGCAATAGGGCTACAAAAGCCAGGTAGAACCGGCGGCCTTCCCGCGAAGCAAAGGCCCAGGCGGGAAGGAAGATAATGCCTGGGATGCCCACGTTCCAAATCCAGAACATGATCCAGCGCGGCTGATCGTGACCCCACCATCCGGGAAGGAAACGAACGAAGCCTGATCCGCTTATATGCCGGATCATCTCAAGTAGCTGTGGCGTTGCCACGGCTATCGCAGGTATCCAAAACGCAAACCACACGCGTGATGGACGGAGTAAAAACAGGAGAACGCTAACCAAGCCAACCGCCAGATAGCTATGGGTATGAAAGTAAGGCAATAATCCCGCGATCAATCCGGCAACCGAAAGGACCCGCGCGCCCTCCCAGGCATTGTTATCGCCATGGATGGACCTGGCCTGCCAGACGATCGTAAAGCAGGAGAAAACAATCAGGCCCAGGGCAAGGCCGAACAAGCTCGTTCGCTGCGGAAGAAGCATGTCGGCGATGATGTTGGGCCAGACCAACCCATACGGCGGATGATGGGCATAGTTTATCTCAAGGCCCGAAAGGAACTGGATAAGTCCTCGGCTGCTCGCCCACGCGTCATGAAAGAAATAAACGAAGCCGAGACCGCCATTGAACAAAAAGAGGAGAGTGGCAATGCCCGCGGCCCAAAGGAAACGGCCATCTTTCTTTTCGACGGTTGACGAATCTGGGACCGGGAACGCAAGCTCCGCAACCCGCCGTGCGAAACACCAAAATATGCCGGTCAGAAGAACGGCTAGCGGCAGTCCGCTTGAAACCAACGCGCCATGGAGGTCGAGGCCGAGGACCATGAGTGTGGCGGTAAGGAAATCAGGTAATCCGGGATACAGAAGCGGGTGCGGGGGCAGCGGAGGATAAACCGGCGGGAAGTTCTCGCCATGAACGAAGGCGGTGGTGAGCGCGGCATGAAAAGGTATGTCGTAGAGCGCACTGCCTCCGCCCGAATAGAGGGCTCCATCGGCTCCCTCTTTCAACATATGGGTATCGAAAAGCGGCAAATAGATTGCGGCGAAACAACAAAGGAGAATGGCCAGATGTGTTTCCTGCGGGCTCCATGCCTTGAAAGCCGGAACTTCCCGAGGCCGTCCCTTTAGGATTGCAAACCAAAGACCGCCAGCACCAATCCAAACAATCGCAATTACCATCCAAACGCCTTGGATACTCATGCGACCGGCCGCCAGTGCGACCAGGTAGACCGCGGCCGACGCAACGCTCCACCCTATAACGGTCCCCCAAAGGAGCTGCTCCGCGCGATTTAGATACGAGCGTAAAGCAAGACGAACGGCGCCAACTCCAAGGAGCGCCGCGCCTCCGAGAAAGATAAATGCACCCATCGACGTTTCTTGAACAAAGGGGTCAGTCGCGGTCGCGATACACGTAGATCGACCCGCCTATAATTGCCTCGGGTTTGCGGTGACGATACGAGTCGAAGGTGTTAACCCGAATGTTGTCGGCGACAGGTTTGCCGTCGACCGCGTAAGGCGGGACCGTCGAACCGTTCAGGAAACTGGCCCCAAGGGCGGTGTAACGCGGCACTGGGCTGGAATTGCTCAGGGCATCGACGTAATTCACTCCGTAGAAATCGAGGGTAACGAATCCACCCAGGAGCAGGGCGCGAACGCGAGTTTCACCGCGGGCTCTCAACCAGTCCCCGAGGAGCTTAACGTCATCGCCCCACTCGACATTCGAGTCAGAGAGATACCACCAGTGGGGACGCGAGGACGCGAACTGGTTCAAGTAAGACATGTGATTCGGATAGGCTCGGACAGCTTCAACGCCGACCCAGGATAACAGTCCGACGCTAACCGCCACCGATGCCATACGCATGGGGCCTTGCCTTAGTCGCGATAACTCTGCCAGGAGCCCGCCCGCCAGGAGCACAAGAAGAATGTATCCAGGGAGATAGTATCTTACTCCGATGTTGATTGGAGTTATCAGCATGAGCGCCGTGTAAATGACCAAAGGCGCCAGAACAATAAAGAGGCGCGCTCCAGCTGGGCGAAACGCGCGCCATCCGGCCCAGCCAAGTCCACCGAGGGAGAGGAGGAGAAATGGAACGGTTGTTTTCAGCGCGAATGCGACTGGAAAATAATACCACCAACCATGGTCCCCATGCATGCCGAGCAGGCCTGCCGGGTGGCCGTCCTTCGAATGCTTGAGCTGCCAGTAAACTCCCATGATGAAGTCGGTGGGCAAGAGCCATTGAAAAACTCGCACCCCTGCGGACAGGAACGATCCAATAGCCGGGAAGGAAGCCGCGATCCAGCTTAGGTCCCGCTCAGTAAGAGCGCGGTGGTGAAAGAAGTAAGCCGCATTGATCACCAGTATAAGAGCCAGGAACGCAACCACTGCATGGACCAACGTAGCTCGGGCCTCTTTCCTCCTGGTTAGGACCCGCGCGACCAGAAGGACAAGCAGAAGCGGACCGAGAAAGAGCATCGAATACTTCGCCAGCATCGCGATCGCCGCCGCCGCTCCGACCGCCGCGGCATGTTTCCACGTCGGCTTTCGGACATAGCGATCGAGAAGACAGAGTGTCAGGACGAAACCAAACGCCGCCGGCATGTCAGTCTGGACCACGCGGCCGTGAGCCAGAATTGTTGGTTCCAGGGAGAACAAACCGACCGCAAGGACACCACCCAGACCGCCAAATAATTCGCGGGCAAAAGCGAAAACGACGATCCCGAGGACAATCGTCAACGCAATCATCGGGATGCGGCTCCAGAAACAAATCGCATCAAAGCGGGGACGGTTATCCTGCCAGAAGCGCATCGTATAAGCCCACTCGCGGTTATCACCAGTGGCCGCTGGATCGATCTGGTCGGGGGCAGCTTCCTGCGGCTGGAGAAAGAGGAGCGGGAACCCAGCGAGCAATTTACTCAGGGGCGGATGTTGTCCCACGAGGTGAACATCGTCAGCGACCCAGTGATAGTAGGCGGCCGGAATGAGGACCACTTCATCCGCGGTGATGCTTTTCTTGATCGTCACGGAGACGAGATTTGCCGCCATGAGTCCGAGAAGCGCAAAGGCGACGAGCTGGAACTTGTCGAAGCCAAACAGCCATCGCTTCGTCGGGGCATCGGTGGTCACGACCGGGAGTTATATTATGCTCGCCCGGGCACATCCACTTAATCGTCGCCCGGCCCGCGGATAAACTTCTTCCTGTGGCCAAAGCTGCGTAGTAGGCTTCGCACCCTATGCAGCTTCGCAGTCCCGACCTGAGTCTGGAACAGATTTCCGCCTGGATGCGGTTGGCCGCTCCGAAAGAGAAACCGGGCGCAACCGCGGCGCGCGCCGTTACGGTCAGCACGACATCTCGGCACCACCCGGGATTCGATTTCAAGAGCGCGCGGCAATCGTTGAAGCGGGCCCGGGCGAAGAACGATATCGACACGATCAAACCGCTCCGGCGCCTGCGACGAAACCAGGGAGCGATTAACGAGGCCCTGATCGATGCGTTGAGCGCCGCCCTGGCCGTGAACAAGCAAATGGCCAGTGAGATCACCGCCCTTTCGACAGATCTCTCGGCCGTCCGGGCACGGCTCGCTGACAACGAAGTAGCCCCGCCTTCGGGCGAGCACCTCGATTCCAATCTGTAAGTCGCCGTGCGGATCGTTATCGCCACGGTTCAGATACCGTTTGTCACTGGCGGGGCCGAGTCCCATGCCGCCGGCCTGAAAGCGGCGCTGATTCGCGCCGGACACGAAGCCGAGATTGTCACCGTCCCATTCAACCCGGCGGTGCCCGAGAGAATTCCAGACCAGATGCTCGCGTGCCGGCTGCTGGATCTCACTGAAATCCATGGGACCCGCGTCGATCGGCTGATCGGATTGAAGTTCCCGGCCTACCTGATCCCGCACCCAAACAAGGTGGTGTGGGTGCTGCACCAGCATCGGGCGGCCTATGATCTCTGGAGTTATCCGTTCGAAGAGCTGAGTGCTTCGCCTCGTGGCCTGATGGTCCGGGAAGCCATTCGTAAGGGCGACCAGCTCCTCGCCGAAGCGAAAACGGTTTTTGCCAATTCGAGGAACATCGCCAATCGCCTTGGCCATTTTTGCGGGATCCCCGCGACTGCGCTCTATCATCCGCCTCCGAACGCCGATGGTTTCCATTGCGCGAATACGACTGAGGACTTTTTCTTTTTCCCGAGCCGGTTTTCAGCGTCGAAGCGGCAAAGCGTCGTCTTGGAAGCGCTCTCCCTGACCAGGCAAAAAGTGAAGGTGCGTTTCGCCGGCGTGGCCGATAGCCCCGAATACGGCAGACGCCTGAAGTCTTTGACCCGGAAGCTCGGGCTCGAATCGAGAGTAGAATGGCTTGGTTACCTGACTGAGGAAGAAAAACGGGACGCTTATGCGAAGTGCCTCGCGGTGGTCTTTCCGCCGGTCGACGAGGATTACGGTTACATCACGCTTGAAGCAATGCTCTCGTCGAAAGCAGTCGTGACCTGTGAAGATTCCGGCGGCCCGCTCGAATTTGTCGAAGATCGGAAGACCGGCCTGATCGCAAAACCGACCGCGGCAGGGCTCGCCGAGGCGATGGACGAGTTATGGACTGATCGAAACGCCGCGGTGAAATACGGCAGAGCAGGACGGGAGGCTTATGAAGCTCTGGGATTGTCCTGGAGCACGGTGGTCGAGCGTTTACTCGCGTGAAGATTAACCTTTTCTCGCCCCTCCCCCCGACACGGTCAGAGATTGCGCGCGCCACGGCGAATCTCCTTCCGTTGCTTTCAGCGGAGGCCGAAGTTGTCCTTTGGTCGAGCGAGCCGAAATGGGACCTCGAGCTGCCGAAGGGCGCGACCGTGCGGCCGTACGACGGGAAGCGGCCGCCCTGGCGCGAGATCAACGACGCGGACGTGACGTTTTACCAAATGGGAAACGATCCCCGTTACCATCACGCCATCTGGGAGATCAGCCGGCAGCACCCCGGCGTGGTCATTCTTCACGATGTCATGCTCCAGCATTTCTTTTCCGGGCTGGTCTTCCAGAATATCGGATTGAATCGGCGCGAATATCTCGAGCTGATTGAGCGCTACCATGGTCCAAAAGGCCGCGTCCTTGCGGAAAGACATTTGCACGGGTTGCTCGATACGGAAGAGCTGGCGCAATCCTGCCCGCTCACCGAAGCAGCGATCGAGAACGCGCTGGCCGTTGTCGTTCACTCGGAGTCGGCCTTTGCCGCGCTCCCCGCAGATATCTCTGTGGCATTGTTGCCGCTCGCGGTCGGCCCGCCGCGCGCCCTTTCGCCGGCGACAGAGCTGCCACCATCGAAGGTCTGCCGGCTGACAATGTTCGGGTTCCTCGGCCCGAACCGTAAACTGCCTTCACTGCTTCAGGCCATCGCAACATTCGAGCACCGCGATCGCTTTCGCCTCGACGTTTATGGAACAATGGCAGAGGCCGAAAAGATGGAACAATTAGTCTGCCGGCTCGGGCTGAGTGAGCTGGTGACGTTGCACGGATTCGTTTCCTCCGAGGTCCTCGATCGAGCCCTTCGCGAGACGGACCTGGTCGTGAACCTGCGCGATCCGAGCATGGGCGAAGCGTCCGGAAGCCAGCTCCACCTTTGGCACTACGGATTACCGTCGCTCGTTACGCGCAAGGCCTGGTACGCGGCCCTGCCGGAAAACACCGTGGCGTTCGTCAGGCCGGAGCACGAGCGCGAGGATATTCAGGGTCATCTCGCCGGCTATCTTGCCGATCCGGAAAAATATCGGGCCCTCGGCCGGAATGGCCGGCAGTACGGGACCGAACATCATTCGTTGGAACAATATGCAACAGGCTTGTTGAAGCTGGCCGAACACGCACCGGAGTTCCGGGCGCGCTGGATTGCCGGCAACCTCGCCCGCAACGCGGCCTCGATGATCGGAACATGGGCCAGCGAAGAGGATCTGACGCGAAACGTGGCCGAGCAGGTGCGCCAACTCACCGCGCGGAGCTTCCACCCCATGCCAGTTGCCCGCCCAACATCGACAGCCGCGGCCAAAACGCTTTAACTGATTACGCCCATGCCGGCCGACAACGATCGCGAGTCCACCGACGATCTCTTCGATGGGGTCGGCGCAAGCCTGGCTGGCCTGCGCGCGACGCTCCAAGCAACCCGGTCGTCATCGCTTGGCGGCAAGCTTGGTTTCGGGAAGCGAGGGGCGAACGACCCTGATCCGGCAAGGACGTTGATTGATGCCCTGGAGAACGGTTTCGCCGAAGCTCGCAAGGCAATCAAGGCGCAGAACGCGCGGATTGCGGAATTGGAACGCGAGTCTCGCGAACTGGGAGCGCTCGCGGATGGATTTCGCGAGCTCCGCGGTCGACTTGGGCACATTGAATCCGAGCTTCTCGAGGCACGGGAAAAATCGGAACGCAGCGAAGCTGAGGCGGCCGAGAGGCTGGCGAAGATCGAGGCTGAGGGAGCCGAGAGGCTGGCAAAGATCGACACCGAATTGCGGGAGGAACTCGATCAGCTTTCGAAGGGGCCACTCGCGGAGCTTTCCAGCGGTCAAAGCGCGCTCACGAACGAACTCCGTGAGCGTATCCAGCAGATCCTCGACGAACAGCGAGTTTGCATTCGGCAGCTTTCGTTAAAGACGAGCGAGGAAGCTGTTCTGGCCGATCGGGCGCGGCGTGCTCTCGAGCTGCGCCTCGATGCGCTTGAAGGCAAGGGAACGAAAAAGCCGGCGGAATGAAGCCGGAACACACGAACACGGACCTCTATCGGCGCGCGGGCGTCGAGGACGTTGCGGAATTCTATCGCGACAAGTTCGTGTCGAACGCCGTCCTCGATCCGGATTACTTTAATCCCCTCGATCGGTTCGATCTTCGCTTTGCCCGGACGATGTGGGTTTACGATAACGTCCGCGCGAAATCTGCCGTGCTCGACCTGGGATGCGGTGCGGGCATCCTCGCGCTGCTCAAACGCAAGGATGTGACTCTGGTTGGGGTCGATCTCTCGGATGAATGCGTCGCCGCCGCCAGGCGCAATGGTTACGACGACACCGTGCGCGCGGAGCTGAAGAGCCTCCCCTTTCCCAACGCGACGTTCGATTATGTCGTCAGCCTCGACGTAATCGGGCACATCCCGGCCGAGGACAAAGATGGCGCGCTCGCTGAGATCAAACGGGTTTTGAAACCCGACGGCGTAACCCTCCACGGAATTGAATGCACCGATCACGCCGGGCGGCGCCGCTACGACGAGATGAATCCAGACGAGCTCCGCCGTTTCATCGAAATCGATGGTCATGTCGGACTCGAAGAAG
>DATLNB010000035.1:0-34013 GCA_035536995.1 Chthoniobacterales bacterium
TTCGGCGTGGGTTTCGGCGTCGCGCTGCATCTTCTCGACTTCTTCCTTGCTCAGGCCTGAGCTGCCGGTGATGGAGATTTTCTGCTCCTTGCCCGTGCCGAGGTCTTTCGCGGAGACGTGCAAGATGCCGTTCGCGTCGATATCGAACGTTACTTCGATCTGCGGTGTGCCACGCGGGGCCGGCGGAATGCCGTCGAGGTGGAACGTGCCGAGGTTCTTGTTATCGCGGGAGAGCGGTCGCTCGCCCTGAAGCACCTTGATCTCCACGCCCGGTTGGTTGTCGCTGTAGGTCGAAAAGATCTGTGACTTGCGGGTCGGGATGGTCGTATTCCGCGGGATCATCGGCGTAGCCACGCCGCCTGCGGTTTCAATCGCGAGGGTGAGCGGAGTAACATCGAGGAGCAGGACGTCTTTGACGTCGCCCTTGAGAACACCGCCCTGGATCGCGGCGCCGATCGCCACGACTTCGTCCGGGTTCACACCTTTGTGCGGCTCTTTCCCGATCAAAGTGCGCGCGGTCTCGATTACCTTCGGCATGCGGGTCATGCCGCCGACGAGGACCAGTTCGTTCACGTCCTTCTCGGATAGCTTCGCGTCCGCCAGGCAGGATTTGACCGGCGGGATTGTCCGCTGGAACAGAGGATCGGTCAGCTGCTCGAGCTTCGACCGGGTCAGCTTCTTCTGGATATGTTTGGGCCCGGTCGCATCCGCCGTGATGAACGGCAGGTTGATTTCGTATTCCTGCGAAGAAGAGAGCGCGATCTTCGACTTCTCCGCTTCTTCCTTGATCCGCTGGATGGCGTCCGGCTGCTTCGAGAGGTCGATGCCGCTGTCCTTCTTGAATTCGTCGACGATCCAATCAACCAGGACGTTGTCCCAGTCGTCACCGCCCAAGTGCGTGTCGCCGTTGGTGGCTTTGACTTCGAAAACGCCATCGCCGATCTCGAGGACCGAAATATCGAACGTGCCGCCGCCCAAATCATAGACGGCGATCTTTTCGTCCTTCTTCTTATCGAGACCGTAGGCGAGCGACGCCGCGGTCGGCTCGTTGATAATGCGGAGCACTTCCAGGCCGGCGATCTTGCCCGCGTCCTTGGTTGCGTTGCGCTGCGAGTCGTTGAAGTAGGCCGGGACCGTAATGACGGCCTGGGTGATCTTCTCGCCGAGCTTCGCTTCCGCGTCCGCTTTCAGCTTCGCAAGGATCATCGCTGAAACTTCCGGCGGCGAAAAAGTCTTCTTCTCGCCGTTCACTTCGACCTGGACGTGGGCGTCGCCGTTCGCGGCCTTCACGATCTTGTAAGGCACGCGATGCTCTTCCTCGCGGACTTCATCGAACTTCCGGCCCATGAAGCGTTTGATTGAAAAAACTGTGTTGGCCGGGTTGGTCACGGCCTGGCGTTTCGCCGCCTGCCCGACAAGGCGCTCGCCGTTCTTGGCAAACGCGACAATCGAAGGCGTGGTCCGCGCGCCTTCGCTGTTCTCTAAAACTACCGGGTCGCCGCCCTCCATGACGGACATACAGGAGTTCGTCGTCCCCAAATCGATACCTAATACTTTAGCCATATGAGAAATCCTTTCCGAACCGAGAGTGGTTCGCTCGAACCTTTTAGCAGGCGATGTTCCGATGCGGCTTGTTTAGTATAACACGAACGAAATCAGTTATTAATGAAAGTGGTTAAAACACGGCGCTTCCTAAATTAAGGGCCAAACTGTCCCATATTGTCCCGGGTAGCGGGCTGCCTTGTCACACCTCGGAGACCGAAATCAGCTATTAGAGCGTGCCGGTTGATCGCTCGAACCGGCCAAGCAGACCGTCAGCCGCCGACGCACGTGGCTTTATAATCTTGACCCGCTGTCGAACGCCGATGACAACGAGCAAACGTTCGTGACAGCACCCCGCCATTCGCGAAGGTCACCAGGGTTTCGGCGCTCGCGCCGAAGTCTTTACACGCTAACTGCTCTCGTTTCCCTCACGATTCTGGCCGCAAGCGTTGCCGCGACCGATACCCGCACGGTAAAGCTGAACATCTCGGTCATCGACGCCAAAGATAAGGATATCGCCGGCGCTACAGTCGTCGTGACGCCGGAAGGCGGCAGCGCGGTCACGGTTCAGACAGACGAGAAGGGGAGTGCCGTAGCGGTGGTGACGGTCTCGGCGGCGAAATTCGGGGAAGGCTGGCTTCGGTCGGCGCCGGTGTTGAGAATCGTGGCCACCAAAGATTCGGTTTCCTCCCAAACCAGCGTGACCGTGCGGCCCAAGGATTTCAAGGACGGCAAAACGGCCGAGCTTCCGTGCACGATTGTGCTCAAGGCGCCCCCGCCCGCGGTGACCGCTCGGTTGACGGTGACGGTGAAAGATGAACTCGGGAACGCCGTCTCCGGGGCGCGCGTGAACGTTTATCAGTCCGGGGTTGTCGCAGACCGCATTGTGGTTCCGCCCACGTCGCAGGAGCCAACCAATGCGCAGGGCCAGGCGCATCTGACGTTTCCGGTCCCTGCCGGCACCGGGCTGGACATTTCGCTCGAAGTGGGGCGCGAAGACATGGCTTCCCAGTCGCGGCCATTGTCGTTTCCGGCCCCGGTGCCCGCCAATTTGCCGGAGCAATCTTTCGTGCTCAAGAAACGAACGGCGTCGGGCGGAACTGACGTGATCAGCGTCGTGGTGACCGTCCAAAGCGAAGGGAAGCCGCTGGAAGGGGCGAGCGTGCTGATTCGCGACGACTCGTTAGGCGCGAAGACCGGGCGGTTTGCCGGTGTAACCGACAGCGCTGGGCGGGTCACGATCGCCGTCTGGTATGCGACTCCGAGTGCGTCGGAGAAACTCCCGGTCGAAGTTTCGAAGAATGGCTATAAGAACGCGAACGGTTCAGTCGCGCTGAACAAGAAAGACATTGGGAAAACGATTGCCGGTCCAGGCATTACGCTCGAGAAGCAATCGACCAGCGGCACCGTCGTTACCGTCAATGTCCTGGACGTAAAGAGCAAGGAGCCGATTGGCGGCGCCCAGGTCACGCTTGACGGTCCGGATTACCTTTACGACAACACGAACGCCAGCGGGGTGGTCTCGTTTGTGGTACCGAAAGCGGGCACATTCGAGGTCCGGGTTACGGAGGAAAATCACCGGCCGTTCAAAGGCCAGGTCCGGGTTCGAACGAACGAGCAGGACAAGGCGCCCGTCGTTTGCGAGATGGAGGCCAAGGTCACGAAGGACGAGGGCAAGGACGTTATCGACGTCACCGTGCTGGGGAAGGACACCACCGACGAAAAGAGCAAACCAGCGCCGGTCAAGGGTGCGACGGTCAGGGCCGGCAGGATCACGGTTGTGACTGACGAGACTGGCAAGGCAAAGCTTCAGGGCGCCTTCGAGGAGAAACAGGAGGTCGTGGTTGACGCGTCCGGGTACAAGTCCCAACGCAAAGCCGTCCACGTCGGGAAGGCGCTGCACTACTTCGCGGGCCAGGGGGCCGCAACCTTTACCCTCGAGCCGGAGCTTTCGGAGAACAGTCCGATCCGGATCATCGTCGAAGTGGTGGACACGGCCGGTGTGAAAATCGATGACGCGGGTGTGGAGTTTTCCACGGCAGCCGGCGCGCCTCTCTGGGGGAATTCGACCAAGAAAGTCGGCCGCGTTGATTTCCGAAGCAGCGACGTCCCAAACATCCCGATCGCCGAGCTGCGCAAAGGGATCCTGGTCACCGTTCGGAAATCTCCCGGATACAAGGAAGTGCTTAATCGGTCGGTGCCGTCGAATCTCCTCCAGCCCTCT
The DNA here is from genome assembly GCA_035536995.1 of Chthoniobacterales bacterium. Classification (GTDB taxonomy): domain Bacteria; phylum Verrucomicrobiota; class Verrucomicrobiia; order Chthoniobacterales; family UBA10450; genus AV80. Next base: position 3,767 of record DATLNB010000035.1, read on the forward strand.
CTCCAGGCCGGAACTTATCAGGTGCAACTAGAGCGCGATTGGACCGAGCTCGAAAGCGCGCTTGCGGTCCTGGAGGCGCGGGCTTCGGCGTTAAAGAACGAGGCGGCCGCGGTGGGAACAAAGATTAAGATGGTCGACGCGGCGGTTTCAAAATTTCCAGCGGCGAAGGGGCGGGTTGAATCGATTCTGGCCGAGCTAAAGAAAGCGCAGCAAGTGTTTGATCCAAAAGTAGCCGGCCAGCGATGCCAGGAAGTGGCGGAGCTGGTGAAGGAGATCAACGGGCTTCAAACCGAGGCAAGACAAAAGGAGGAAGGCCTGAAGAAGACGCTCGACGAAGCGATCGGGCTGGCGGCCAATTGCAAGACCAGGGCGGACGGGGACGTAATCAAGACGAAGCATCGCGACGCGATCAAGAGCGCGGGCGAGATAGGCAAACTTGGCAACAAGGCGGCAGAGGCAAACCGGAAGCTGACCCGCATGGCGGAGACGATGAAGGAAGGGGGTAAACTCGATACCGAGCTTCAGCAGACGCTTGAGAGAATCGAGGGCGAAGCAGAAACCGCGAAGAAAGAGTCGGCGAGCGCCTACTCGCAGTTCAACGATGCCTTTGTCGCGACCAAGGAAATAGGGGGGAAGCGCGCGGCGTTGCTGGCCGAGTTAACCCAGTTGAAAACGAAGTTCGAACTTTCGAAGAACGACAAGCTGCTTCCGCCCCAGCTAAAGACGCGGCTGACGACCCTGGAGCAACTTATTTCGGGCATCAGCGCCCCTCCACCCAGTAACACCCGGTTGGATGAAGTGATGAAGCCCGTTCTGGCCGACCTCGACAAATTCGTGACACAAGCTCGCGGCATTGTCAGCGGGTTCAAACGTGCCATCTGCGACGTCCAACCGATGAACGCCGTCGTTGAGGAAATCAATACGCGCGTCACCGGCGCCACGATCGAGCTGGGGGCGGCCGGCGATTTGCCTTCAAAGGCGGATATCTGCATTGCGAAAGCCGCGGCGAGTCCCGCTCCGACTCCCGTTCCATCGCCGACACTCGCACCGAGCCCGACAGCTTCTGCGACCCCTTCGCCGAGTGACGAGGTGACAGTGCCAGATGTTTCCGGAGCCGGGAACGATCCGAAGGCCATGAAAGCGGCGGCCGGGCCAGACATGGTCGGCGTCATCATGGCGACGAAGGCGAGCCCATCGCCTGGGAGCACGAAACTTTTCGCGTCGCAGAGTCCGGCGCCAAACACCAAGGCGAAACGAGGCAGCATCCTGAAGATTTTTGTTTATCAATCGCTCGCGCAGGCCACACCAACGCCGTCACCGACTGCGTCTGTTGGGGCCTCGCCGTCCGCGACTCCATCAGCCTCGCCCTCCGCGACGAGATCGCCGGGACCGGGGGGAGGGACCATGCCCGACCTGTTCGGAAAAACCCTGGAACAAGCCGTCGGCCTGTTGCCTTCGAATATGCGCATCCAGAGCGACGAGGTTGGTGACAAACCGCCATCGCCGGAGAAGGCGTTCACGATCTTTGCGCAAACGCCGGCAGCCGGAAGCACCTTCGATCCGAAAAAGCCGCCGGTCGTGACAGTGAAACGGTACGGTTCGGCCAAGGCTGAGGCGAAACCGAAAGAAAGATTCGATGGCACCTATATAGGCAGCTATAGCGGCGGCGATAGCGGCGCCGTCAGATTTTCGGTGAGCGGTGGAACGATCGCCATCACCAGTCCGGGTCGCGGCACCGGGCAAATTTCAGCGAGCGGCTCGGCCAGCATCAGCGGTTCCGGCGCCGACGGGGCATCGAGTTATACCTTTAGCGGGACCTTCACGGTGGGCGCGGACGGGAAGGCGAGCGCCGCAGGGAGATGGACCGGCCAGCAGTCTGGTTTCACGGGGCGCGGGACCTGGAGCGCTTCGCGTCGATGAGATCCGGTCTCCGGCTGGTGGCGTTGCTGCTGGCGCTCGGCACCGGAACATCGGTCGCCGCGACCTACAGGGGCACAGTCGTTTCAATCGAGGGCAACGTTGCCAGAGTGGCGATGAGTGGCGACGTCAGGCCGCCGGTTGGCGCGAAGGCGGAAATCTATTTCAAGATGGCTGGATTCGACGACGAGATCGCTGTCGCCACCGGCAGCGCGCTCAAGATCGATAAGGGGGACCTGCTCGTAAAAATCGAAGAGGCCAGCGGGACAGTGGAGAAGGGTCACCTGGTCCGATTCGGCCCCGCTGAATCTGTCACGGCGGCCGCGCCTTCGCCTGCCTCCACCGCATCGATCGTCGGAATGTGGGCAGGTCTCGAGCCCGGCGGCGACAAGATCAGTTTTGCCTTTCGCGAGGACGGGACCGTGAGTTACGTCCGGTTGAAAGGGAAAAAGAAGAATATCCTTCGCGGCAAGTATCGCACGGATTGCGCTGCGACACCGTGCCGGCTCGAGCTGTTTGCGTTCGAGGTGAACGGCGCGCGGGCCAAAGGCGAAACGATCGCCGGCCTGTTCGAGCTTCACGACATCGACATGCGGTTTGACCTGTCGAACGAGCTCCAGCGTAATCCCGGCAACGGATTTACCAGCGGGGCGATTACCCTTATTCGTTCGCCCGCCGAGACGCCGGGCGCGAACACTTCCAAGGACGCGCCTGAATCCCACCCCCCGCCGCCGCCTCCGCAAGCGAGCCCGACGGTGACGAGGTCGAGTTTCGCGGGCCAATGGAAAGTGCAGAATGAGAACGCCTCTTACACGCTAAGTCTGCGGCAGGAAGGAGATCGCGTCACCGGCGATTACGATCTGTACGGCGGCACCCTGAGCGGCACGGTGCGCAATGGCGTCCTCCGCGCTTCCTGGAGGCAATCCGGCAACAAACGTGGGGGCTCGGCCACGCTGAGATTGTCGGCGGATGGCGAGACCCTGTCGGGCCCGTGGGAATACGATCCCGCCACCTTTTCGAGCGGCCTGCGAGGCACGGGAACCTGGACCTTCAAACGGATCAGCGCGTCGCGTTGATGATCCATGCCGGCGTGGCGCGGCGGTCGCCGAGCTCGCTATTTTCCGCTCTGAGCGGGTATGTCTCCTGCTAAATCACGCTCAATGCAATCCGCAGGCGGCTCGACCACTTCTGTCCCCGCAGCAAGCGAAGACATCATCTTCGCGTGCGTCCATTGCGCGACGTCATTCGTGGTGGACGCGGCCGCAGCCGGCGTCACGATTCAATGCCAGAAATGCGGCAAGCCGACGACTGTCCCAAAGGTCAGCGTGGAAGTTGCCGCTGAGAATGCCGTGCGTCTCTCCGATCTCCAGCATCAGTTGAAAGAGAACGAATCACAGCGGACCGAGATCACGAGCTACATCAATCAGCTCAGCATTCAATTGCACCGGTGGCAGCTTCGCTTGAAAAGCCTGAACGAGCGCCAGGAAAAGCTCGAGGCCGAGCTGGCGACGTTGAAACAGAGCTAGCTTCTTCTGTAGCAGCTGCCCTGTGGGCGGCTCAGTCGAATGTCCGCTACGGCCACGCCGCTCTCACGCTTCGCATAGTGAAGCGGCTACAGAAGCGACAGCGAAACGTTCCCTACTTCGTCGCTTTCAGCGCCGCGTCGGCCGTTACCAGCCCGGAGCCGGTTGCGTCCCTGCCCCAGCTTTGAACCTCCGGGCCGTCCGGCGTCGCGACAGTGCGCGACCCGGCGGGCAACGCGATCGCGGAGCTCTTCAAGATGCTCTCCGCGGCTGCCGCGGTCAGGGACGGCTTCTTCTGGCACATCAACGCGACGATACCGGCGACGTGAGGGCTGCTCATCGAAGTGCCACTCAGATAGTAGTAACTGATCTGGCCGTTAACCTGGTACGGCCCCACACACCAGGAACCGGGTGCGGCGACATCGAGTTGTTGCCCGGCTTTTTGGCGGCTCGAGAAGTCCGCGATGTAGAAATCGGAAGCCCTGACCGGGTCCGCCACGTCGTCGGCGTTCCACCAGTTGCTGGGATTGCCATCGGGGCCGGCCAGCCATTGGCCCGTCCAGCCAGTGGCCGCGACGGAGATAACCGGTGCATACGCTCCCGGGTAACCCATTCCGGCATCACCTTCATTGCCGGCTGAAGCGACGATGATAACGCCTTTGCTGATCGCGTAATCCATGGCCGCCTGCTCCGCTGCATCGAGAGTGGATCCGCCGAGGCTCATGTTGATCACAACCGGCGAACCGGCGAGCGGACCGGCTTTAAGATCGGCCACGTAAACAATGCCGTGCGCAATCACGGAGGACCAGCCTGAGCCGCTTTGCCCGAGGACTTTCACCGGGATCACGGTGGCGCGCGGCGCGACCCCGTTCACTGGCGTCCCGAGAAGGTTATATCCGAGGATCGTGCTGGTGACGTGGGTGCCATGAGAATTCTGGTCGTGCTCCCACATGTTGGGCGGCTCGGAGACGTTGCCGGTTTCCCCACCTCCGCCGCGGAAGGACCGCGCGAATTGAGTCGCGATACGTTGCTCAGGGAAATACTGGCGCCACGTGTCGAGCAGGCCGGTATCGAGAACGGCCACGTAAACCCCGGTGCCGTCGTAGTTGACGGCCCGCCCGCTGAACCCTGGATTTGAGGTAACGTTGACCGCGTCCATGTCCCAGGTGCTGATGCCATTCGCGAAATTAGTGGCCGTGACCGTGTCGATCGGGGTGCCCTTGCGCTCCGCATCGGGGCTCGCAGCGGCGACGTAGGACCGGGCTCGAATCGCCGGAAGCTGCGACGCGGTCGAGCGCATGGTCACGAGCTTGATCGCGGGAACCGTGTCGAGCACGGTGCCGTAGCGGCCAAGATCGGTGAGATTTGCCTGCGTGATGGTGGACTTAAGGAGAACGTTGATCCCGATGGCCGCTTCGCCGAAAGCGCTTGAGGCGGAGAACAAGGCCAGGGCCAGAAAGAGAACGGAAAATTTCGCTAAGGTTTTCATAGGCGGAGTGGTCCGCGGAGAGTGCTGATTCGGCGGTCCCGCGTCAATTCTAAAAGGCCGAGCGACCGCGAAGGTGATCGCGGTGTGCAAGACCCCACGCTTCGCACAGCGAAGCGAGTACAGAAGAGCCGATTGCTCGCGGGACGCGCGAGTGACTACGCTCGGGCGCTGCGGCGCCGGCGAACTTCCACGGCGAAAACGAGCAGAAGCAGCCCGGCAATCGGGAGGAGCGTGCTCATTTCGGGGATCGCAGGAATGTCGGCCTGGATCGCCACGGGAATAACGTCATCGGCCAGAGCTACGACGGAGTAATAAAGGAACTGCCCGAAGCCGGGGATGGCGACGAATTGATTATCGAAGCTGCTGCCCAGGGCTGGGGTGATCTGGGTGCCGAGCGTGCCCAACGAGTTTGACCCGTAGAAGGCAAACAATTCGCCGGGTTGAACACTACCGACACTGATCTGGCCGTTCATCATTCCGGCGGCGAGCGCAGCGGTGAAATCAAACTGGATGAAATGCAGGTTTGGCTGGAGCTCGTTGTGAGAGACGTTTGTCAAACCCAGCCCCGATTCGACCGCGCCGTTAATGATGTTCTCGTGTTTGAAAAACAAGTCGTGGGCCGTGCCGATGCCCGCGTTGTTGTCGAACCCGTAAGCGGTAATGGAGAATCCCGAGTTCGTGAAAGTGTGGCTGTTCGATCCGACGGAGCCGTGTTGATCGTTGGGGTTCAAATCCCAAACGATGGCAGCGGGGGATGAGGCGGCAAAGGCGGCGCAAAAGACAGCGCACGCGATAGAGACGAGGCGAGAACGACGCATAATAGTTTTTCCTTTCGAAACGTTTCGAACCCTTCGCTGACCGGTATGCCTGTGGACGCATGAAAGTGTCAATACAAATTCGGACGCTTTCTGTCCAAAGCGGGGCTAATGGTCATCCGCGGGTTCGAATTGCCACAATTTCCGCAGAAAACGGTAAACTCCGCCCGCGATCCGCCGAACGTGTAACGGACGCAAAAACTGCAGGTACGCCCTCCAACGCCCCAGCCACTCCGGCAGTGTCCGGTTCGTCTTGATGTCGAGACACAGCTCGACCAGCCGGTGAAACAGAACTTCTCTCGAAAACCACTCCTCCCACTCGGCCCGCGCCCGCAATCCCATTTCGACTGCATCGGCTTCCCGATTTTCCAGGAGCGTTGGAATCGAAGCAAAGTCCCGCTCCGAAACCTGAATCGAAAATTTTTCCCAGGCCGGTCCGATCGGCGCCACCCAGTTGTCCGATAGAATAACCGGCACCCGGCCCATTCGCATGGTCTCGAACAACCGGATGCTGGATGCGCTCAGCCCGCGCGGGCAAAGGACGAACTTGCTGGCTTTGGTTAGCTCCGCGTAACGGCGGTCGTAGTCGAGGCGCTCACGGGGGTCCATCTTGCGTTTGAGGATGCGGTCGAAATCTTCGGTCGTGTTTTGAAAAAAACTGCGCGGATGCTGCAGGGTGGCGAGACGGCCGCGGACCGGCGCATTCCGGGTCGAACCCATGAAGCTGAAAAGGTACGGCAGCTCGTGATCGGGTTCGGTGAAGGTGGTAAATTTGTTTTCGGTCCGTCCGAGGTAAAAACCGGGCCGCGTCCGGGAGGAGGCCCACGGTTTTTCGACGCCCGTGTAAACTCCAGGGAGGACCGGGATCACGAACGGGTTCGCGCAAAACAGGAAACATTTTTCCCGATATTTCCTGACGAGCGGATGAGCGCGAACCCGCGCGAAGTGCCAGCCGCCGCCATAGAATTCGACGAAGAGGATCAGGTCGGCAGCCTCAGGGTCGCGGGTGAGGGAATGGATCCGAAAACGATCGACCGTCGCACAATTTTCTGCGTCACGAAGCGGAGCCAGGTTGAAGTCAGTCTGGTCGTCCGCGGGCGTCGCTGAAAGAAGAAGGACCCTCGCCATGGGACTGGGAATTTACCAGCCTCAGGCCCGCTGGGCGATGACGTTCAAGCGATTCCCGTGCATCACTATCCGGCCAGGTACGGCCAAAAGATGATCGCACCGAGAATCGCAGCCGCGATCGCGGTGATCAGAACTGCGCCCGCGGCCACGTCTTTGGCGTCGCGCACCAGCGGATGAAATTCCGGGGAAGCAGCGTCGGCGAGGAACTCGAAGGCAGTGTTGAGCGCCTCGGCTGTCCAGACGATGGAGATGGCGAGAATGATCCAGCACCAGTCAGCCGCGGAGATCCGCAGGAGAACGGCAGCAGCGAGGACAACCACGGTTGCGATCGCGTGGATCCAGGCGTTGTGCTGGCACCGCATCATTCGCACGATGCCGGTAAGGGCATGGCGAAAGCTGCGGATGCGGCCGGTGAATTCGAATGGCCGGTCAGGCGGGATCTGCGGCATGGCGTTCGGCAGTTTAAACCCGAATGCGATGCGAACCCAAGCGGCCCTCTCGCCAGATGGAAACTTCGATTACTCCGTTCGCAAGGCTGTCATGGGGCTCACCTTCGTCGCCCGGCGGGCCGGGAGATAGCAGGCCAGCAAAGCAGCGGTCGTGAGCAGTGCGCTCGACGCGATCAGCGACGTCGGATCGGCCGGGCTCACCTGGTAAAGGATCTGGGCGAGGAGGCGGCCGACGGCAAGCGAGAGAAGCAAACCTATCGCGAGCGCGAAGCCCGTCTGGAGCGCCCCTTGTTTCATGATGAGCGAGAAGACGTCGCGCGGATGCGCGCCCAAAGCCATGCGGATGCCGATCTCGCGGGTGCGCCGGGCCACGGCGTACGATTTCACGCCATAAACGCCAACGACGGCCAGCAAGAGCGCGATCCCGCCGAAGACGCCGAACAAAACGGCGCCGAGCCGCACGATCCAAAGGCTGACGCTTTTCTCCAGCAGATCGGCGAAAGGCGCCATCTTCAGGATCGGCAGAGTCGGATCGAGCTCGCGCAGGGCGTGACGCAAGGTCGGGATCATGGCGGCAACGGTTTTTGGGTCGGTAGAATTGAGCCGAACGTTCAAATAAACGCCGCCGTTGTATGCTTGAGCCAGGGGAACGAAGAGACGGCGTTGCGGGCTTTCGTTGGAGACTTCGTGCCGGTGCCAGTTGACGATGCCGACGACCTCCATCTCGGCCGGAGAACCGTCGGACGGCGCCTCCGTGTAGCGAATCCGCTGGCCGATGGCGTCACCTTTGGGAAACAACTTGCTCGCCATTTTCTCATCGATGATCGCGACCCGCGGCGAATCTTTGTTGTCGGCTTCGGCCTGGGTGAAATCGCGTCCGCGGAGGAGATGCACGCCGATGACGTCGAAGTAGCCGGGCGTGATGGCGGTGAAAAGGCCGCCCGCTCCGGGATCGGGCGCGTTCGGGTCGGTTCGCAGGCCGGGGGCTTCGCTGGCCGGCATGATCCGGCGCGCGTTGGTGAAATTGCCGTAGGGCAGCATGGTGCCAAGCGCAGCGCCCCGAACGCCCGGAAGGCTCCGCGCCCGTTCGATCGCGGCGAACATGAGACGTTTCGCCTGGGTCGGGTCGGTCTTGCCTAACGAGAAGTCCATCTCGGTGACGATGACCCCGGCGGGATCGAACCCTTTCGACGTGTTGGCGGCTTCGACTGCGCCGCGGAAGAACAACCCCGCGGCGAAAAGGAGCATGAGGGAGAGAGCGATCTGGGCCATGACCAGAAGATGGCGGGGCGCAAAGAATCGATTGAGGCGCCCCGGATGGGCGGGCTCGCCGGTCTGTTGTTTCAGGTCGTTGACCAGATCGGAACGGGAGGCTTTCAAGGCCGGCCCTAGACTGAAGAGGAGCGTGGCAAAAAGGCAGAAGAGAAATGTGATGCCGAGAACGGTCATGTCGGGCTTTGAATCGACGATGACGGAAAAGCTCATCGAGCTGAAGAGCGACCCGAGCGAACGGACGAGCGCACCATTGCTCCACATGCTGAGGGACAAGCCGAGCGCGCCGCCCATCATCGCGAGGAGCAACCCTTCAGATAACAATTGCCGGATGATGCGCCACCGGCTGGCTCCGAGTGCGAGCCGGAGCGCGATTTCTTTGGCGCGTGCGGTGCCGCGGGCCAGGAGCATGTTCGCCAGGTTCAAGCTGGCGATGAGCAGAACGGCGCCAGCCATGGCCATGAGGAGTGCGCCGATGAGCGCGATCGGTCCATCATCATTCGGCGAAGTGCTGATGCTGACGCGCGACGGTTTTTGGATGAGCAAATCGCGGGGCCCGGTTGAATCGGCCGGCTGGATCGCGGTGAGACGTTGGGCGAGAACCGGCAGGCGTGGCCTGGCCGATTCGATGGTAAGCCCGGAGCGAAGCCGGGCGAGGACATTGAGGGTGTAGCTCTTCGGATGGTTGAGGTCTTGCGGGTCGGCAAGATCGCTAAACGCGCCGGTCAACTGCGAGAACACGCCGAGCGGCAGCCAGACGTCGGGCGCAAGCAGGGCACTGATCCCGCTGAATCCTTCCGGCGCGACCCCGATGATCGTGAACGGCTGCCCGTTCACAAAGAGGGTGCTGCCGACGAAATCCGGTTTGCCGCCCATCCGTTTCCAAAAACTGTGGCTCGCGACCCCTACCTGGATATTGGCATTGGGCCGGCATTCGTTCGCGTTGTAGAAGCGGCCCAGCACCGGTTCGACCCCGGCCAGCGAGAAAAAGTTTTCCGACGTCATGAAAATGAAACTGCGCCGCATCGCTTCGTCGCGGCCGAGACCGGCCAGGGCAAAGTTGACTGCCGCGACGTCCGCAAAGACTTCGCTGTTCTCGCGGAGCAACTGGTACTCGGCGTAGGAGAACTGCCGGTAATTCTTGGCGTTTTGGCGCATCGTGAAAACGTCGACCACCTCGGCCGGGCGAAGCGGAATGATCGGGCGCAGGACGACGCTGTTGATGAGCGAAAACACGGCCGAGTTCACGCCGATGGCGAGCGCGAGGGTGAGCAGCGCGATGATGGTGAAGACCGGTGTCTTGACCAGCTGCCGGAAAGCGAAACGAAAATCCTGGATCATAGGGTTGGCCCTTTCCGATCTGATGCGGGCAGGGAGCGTTTTGGATTCAATTTCGCTGCGGCGAAATCACGGTGGCGCTATGATGTAAGCCGATGCTGGGGCACAACCACAGTCATTCGGATGGCCACTCTCATGGCCCGGTGAATTACAACCGGGCCTTTGCCCTTGGCGTCGCCCTCAACCTTGCCTATGTCATACTCGAGGCCGGTTTCGGCCTAACGAGCCGTTCCCTGGCCTTGCTGGCCGATGCCGGCCATAACCTGAGCGACGTCCTCAGTCTTTTGCTCGCCTGGGCCGCCAATCACTTGTCCACCGTCAGGCCAAGTAAGAAGCGGACTTACGGCTGGGGCCGCTCCTCGATCATCGCGGCATTGCTTAACGCCGTTCTGCTCCTCGTTGCCATCGGCGGCATTGCCTGGGAAGCCGTCCACCGATTCACCGCGCCCGAGCCTGTGCCGGGGGGAACGATGATGCTCGTCGCCGGTTTCGGGGTCGTCATCAACGCCGCGACCGCGCTGCTCTTTATGAAAGGGCGCGACCGTGACCTCAACATCCGGGGAGCGTTTCTTCACATGGTCGCGGACGCCGGCGTTTCGGCCGCGGTGGTCCTCGGCGGATTTATCATCAGCCGGACCGGGTTGTTTTGGATCGACCCGCTCCTGAGCTTGCTCGTAGTTGCCGTCATCGCGATCGGCACCTGGGGACTGCTCCGCGATTCATTCAACCTTTCTCTCGATGCCGTTCCGCCCAGCATCGACATCGGGGCGGTGGAGAAATATCTCGAAAGTGTGCCTGGGATAAGCCGCGTTCATGATCTCCATGTCTGGGGGATGAGCACGACGAAAACCGCCCTCACCGCGCATCTGGTCAAGCCGGACTGCAGGCTCGACGATGCGCTTCTCGCTACAATTCAGGCGGAGCTGCACGAGCGGTTCGGAATCGAACACATGACCATCCAATTGGAAGCGGGCGACGAAGATTGCACCTGCGCCCAGGAACCGCCGCACGTGGTTTAATCATGTTCGGACGACCGGCGGACGCTGCAGCGCGCCTCTTTATTTTGCTGCTGGGCGAGGGAGGAAGGCGTCGCCACCGGGAATTTGTTTCAAGTCCCAGAGCCGCGCCGTCCCGTCGCTGCTCGTGGTAGTGAAGTTGGCGCCGTTCGGAGCGAACTCGACCGACCAGACTACGTCGAGATGGCCGCGCAGGACCGCGACGCATTCCCGGGTCTGGTAATTCCACAGCCGCGCGGTGCGGTCCCAGCTGACTGTGACAACACCCGTCCCGTTCGGGGTAAAGCGGGCCGAGAAAACCGGCGCGGTGTGTCCTTTTAAAATAACGATGCCCTGCTTCTTTGCCGCGTCCCAGACTTCCGCCGTGTTGTCCGCTGCGGCGGTGACGAAAAGCGTCCCGCCCGGTTTGAAGGAAACATCGCGGACCGGCTTTTCGTGATGAACCGTCAGCAGCTTCTCGCCAGTCACACGGTCCCACAACATCGCGTGTCCGGCAGCGCCGGCGGTCACGATCCAGCGCGCCTCCGAATCCATCGTCGCGCGGCGGACCGGCGAGCCGTGCCGAAGAACTCCAACTTCCGGGCTCTTCGAGAACGCGACCGGCTCACCCTTTGGAAACGTCCAGACCCGTGCAGTCCCGTCCCCGCTCGGGGTAACGAGCCAGCCCTGGCCCCCGGTCTCAACGAGGCATGGCGACCAAACGCTTCCGGTATGTCCCGCCAGAGTTCGCGGTCCTTTCGAAGGATCGGGGCCGCCGGCATTCCAGATCCGGACCTGGTTATCTTTGCTCGTTGTCGCCAGCCACTTCCCGTCCGCGCTCCAGGCCAGACCCGTGACCGCTTCGGTGTGACCCTTCAGGAAAAGGGGCTTGCCCGGATCGGTCGCTTTCCAAAGCGCTGCGGTCTTGTCGTCGCTTGCCGTGGCTGCGTGCCATCCGCTCCCGTCCGAGGGCGTTTTTGGGTTGAACTGGACGTCGTTCACTTCGCCCTTGTGGCCGGTCAGGAAAAAATCGTTGTCCAGTTTCAAGTCCCAGAATCCGGCAGTCTTGTCCTGGCTCGCGGTCAGGAGAAAAAAGTTCACCTTCCCGGTGAACGCGACGAATTGCGGTGAGCTGTAGCGAGCGGACCAGACGACCCCCTTGTGGTTAAAGATTTTGTCGGTGACGAAATCCTGGGCGTGCGAAATATCGGCGTCCGACATCGGCGGATCGTCCCCGGGCGCATTAACAACCAAGTCGTCCGCAATCTCCTGTTTGTTTTTCTGATCGTCGGAAACAACCGGCTCGTTCAGGGCGCCGCCCGCGCCGAGCTTTTGCTCGTAAGCCTTTACGGTCTTGGCGAAGTTGGCTGAAACTTCCGCTTTCTCCGCGGTGACGTGGTCCTTTTCCTGTTTAATTGCGCGGTTGCGGGAATGGAGATTCCAGCCGGCGGCGACTGCGAGCACGAGGATGAGGCCGAGGACCGCCAGCCCGGCGTTGCGCATTTTGCGCATCCGCATTCGCTCATCGCTCAAAAGCTTTTGCCGTCGAATCCACGGGACGAGAAACTCGCTCGTGATATCGTAAAAATACGCTTCGTTCCGGCGCTGGCGCCGGATGAGCCGCGACTGCCGCGAAAGTTCTTCCAGGGCGCGCTTTGAAGTCGCGGGGGAAATCTTGTCAGAGACTTGAAGCCGTTCGAGCAGGTCCGCTTCCAGGATAATGTTTCGCGTGCCCGAGCTGGTTACGAGATGCCGGAGAATGGCGACGGCCGGTTCGCGCAAAGGGGCGCTAAGCCGATCGAGCGCGCCGGTGAGATGACCCTCCAGGAGTTTCTGGACGACCGCGGCCCGGTTCGTTGTGTTTTCAAAAAGCGACTCGGACTTTGGATCGCGCCAAAGAGAGAGACACGCGATCTGGACCTCGGTCAGATTGATTGATCCTTTTTCGCTCCGTTCTTCGAGCGCGGCGCAAAGCTTCGTCGCCACTTCTTCCGAGATGATGTGGCCGAAATGTTCCGCTGGAATCTCCGACGTAAACGGACCGCGGATCAGTTTCTTCAGGATCCCGGAGTCGGGGCAGGTGAGGCGAACGTACTGGTCCCGGAGGTTCGGAACGAGCGCGAAGAGTTTGTTCAATTTCGCGAGGTAATCCTCGCGAAAAACAAAGAGGAGCTTCACCGGCAGCGCTTCGCTCCGAAGAAGTTCCTGGAAGAGATCGAGCAGCGCCTGCTGGGCGCGCATCGCTTCGGCCAGTTTTTCGCGATTTTCCGGCGCTTCCTCAAAGAGCGTAACGAACTCTTCGAACTGGTCGAAGATGAGGAGCGCGGTCCCGCCGGCATGGCCCGCGGCGAGTCGTTCCCTCGCTTGCGCGGCCGAGAAAACGAGCCGCGTCCTCGGTTCGTCGTTAGCCGCAAACCGCGAAGGCATGAAGGGCGCGGTGCCTTCGTCGGTCAGGGCGAGGCGTTCGACGACGATCTCGCAACCCGGGATCGGCTGGACGCGGAGCCGTTCGGGAAGGAAACCCTCTTCAAGAATCGCCGGAATAAATCCGGCGTTGATGACCGACGATTTGCCGGTGCCCGAATCGCCGTAGAGAAGCGTGCCGCGATAAATCGAAACGAGACGAATCAGCCGCCTGATCTCTTCGCGGCGCTCAAAGAAGATCGGGCGATCGATGAATCGGAATTGCTCGATGCCCCGGAAGGGCTCGCGGGGCCACGGTAATTTCGGCAAGTCGATCATGCCGGCATCGGCGCTTTCTTGATCAACTGGTAAAGGGCCGGCACGAACGCCCAGACGTCCTGGGTAACGAAACGAACGTAACGGCGCTGGTCGCTCCAGTACCGGACGATCAGTTGATCGGGCTTCGGGTCGATTGAGTAAGTCTCGGGAAACTGGGCCGGATCGAGGTTCACCCGCATCGCCTTGAAGAGGAGGCGCAGGTTGTAATCGATCAGGCTGTAGCCAATGAAAAGGGTCGGCCAGCGACGAAACCGGAAGAGGAACGTTTCCGGCACGGGATGATAAGGCGGTTTGTCGCCCATCCGGAGGACGAACTGAATGTAATCCTCGTCCGTGACCACGGCCGATTCCGGCTGGTCGATGTCGCCGTGCAATTTGCAGATGAGGGGATTGGCCGGGGTCGGATCGTCGATGGGATCGCGGGTCGCGTTTTGCGCGGAGGGACTGTAAACGCAGAGCTGCGGCTGTTTGCCCGCGGCCCGGAGGCTTTGCTCGAAGAGTTGGTCGAAGTTCGTCGTAACGACCAGGGGAAAATCCAGCTCAGCCAGGCCCCGCACGATTGGGGACGCGATCTTGTTCACGTGCACCTCGTCCTTGATCCGTTTCATCAGCCGGTTGCGCGAAAATTTGTCTTCGTAATGCCAGCCGACCCGTTTCAAGTCGCGCGCGTCCGCGCCGGGGAACCGGGTTGCGAAGTCGCTTTCAGTGGCGAGCAATTCGGAAAGGGCGCCCCCGAGCGGAGGGCGGCGATCTTCGGGATAGGCGGCGAGATAGGCGGGATCCGCATCTTTGGGCGGCCCGTAGTGAACGCCGGCTCCAAGAAACAAAATGCAGCGGCCTTTTCCGACAGCCTCCGCGATCGTTTCCAGCTCGGTCATAATTTAACGCTGTCGCCGCCGTGATTGTTTCGGAGCGTTCCGTCTCCGCTTCGCGGGAACCGGCGCAGCCTTCGCCGCGTTGTCGGGCCGGGCCGCGCTTTCGTTTTGAGGGATGAAACGAAAGTTTGGATCGCCGTAATGCTGGTAGGCGCCCCAGGTTTGCAGTCCGCTGAGATCGGTTCGAGCAATCTCCTGGCGAGCCTCGGCCATCGCCTGGTGCAATGGTTCCGGCGGAGCGCCGTTTCCGCGCAATCCAAGGGCTCCGCGATAAACCCGTCGCGCGAACGCGAGCGCGGCGGCGTCTCCAACCGGCCACGCTGTGCAAACGAAATTCGCCACCCCGCGGGCGAAGAAGGACTCGGCAAAACTGGGCGCCATCGCGGCATTGCGCCGGTCCAGCCTCTGCGGGGTAATTCCCGATTCGCATGCGTTCGAGAAAATAAACCGCGGAATCCGGTCTATCCGGCTGAGCTCGTGTGCGCTCAGAATGCTGTTTTTTGAAAAAATCCAGCCCGAGCCGGCCGGATCCTTGGGATTGAAGAAGCAATGTCCCGCGTAATGGAGGATGTCGAAACGCTGATTGATGAGCTGGTCGAGCACGGTGACGCGCGTTGCCTGGCCGGGCCCGAGAAGCTTGAGGACCTCGACGTTGCGGCCCTTCTGCCGTCCGAATTCCTCAAAGATCGCGGCGACCGCTTCACCTTCTTCCTGCGCGCCCGGCAACGGTTGGTCGTCCGCGGGATCCGCGACGACCAAAACGCGCAGGGCCCGGCCGGTCAGCATCGGGGGTTCGGGGAGTTGGGCGAAGGTCGTTCGCAATTGCCGGGTCAAACCTGCGCGTGCGCCCAGAAAAGATTCGGGTTTGAAGTCCACGTTTGTGCCGGCCTGTTCGAGCGCGAGCATTTCCCAGTGGATGCGCGCTGTCGTTGCATCGACCGCCAGAACGACTGGCAATGTGCGGCGGGTGATGACGCTTCGAAGATCGCCGGGAAGAAGGAGCGTTTCGAGGAGATGGCCGCGGTCGAGCTGCTGCGCCGGTGTTTCCGCCAGCGGCAGCTGGTTATTTACTTCGTCCACCAGGACCGGATCGATTTGAGTTTCGCGCTGCGGGATCGCGGCCTCTTCCGTGAGCGCGGCGAACTGATATACGTCCCGGCGGAGTTCCACGGTGAGTCGGATCGGCTCCGGATCGCGCGAGTCGTCCTCGGTCAGGGACCGTTCCCAGTGCTGTTGGCCGAGGAAGGCGGCCTCGCTGGCTGCCGCCTGGCCGGCTTTTTTCCGGATTGCCGCGGCGGGTCTTGCGTAATCGATCTCGAGCGGCTCTTCCGGGTCCACCGCAAATTGCGGGACTGCCGCGGCGAGCGCGTGGTCGAGCCGGACAAAGTTCGTCTGGCGATGTTCGACAAAGGTGATTCGCCGGAGAGTCGGATCGCCCGACACCACGGCATCGTAGAACGCGCGGCGAATTCCCCGGAGCCACGCTCGGACTGCGCTCGCTGTCCCGAGGTTTCCGGCGCCGGCGCCGATCAAAACCGTAAACAGCTGCTTGCGGCCGGAGCGGCCAAGGGTCCAGACGAGCTCGCGGCTGAGAACAGCGAGCTCGGCTTCGCCGAAAGCTCCCGCTGGTCCCATTCCCGCAAGGACAATGACCCGGGAACGATCGCGCGGGTCTGGCAGGAAGAAGTTTTGGCCGAGCTCCCCGACAAAAATTCCGCGACGACAAAGCTGGGTGAGCAACAGGTCGCCCTTCTTTTGGCCAGGCACGCTCGGGATGCCCTGGCTGATCGCTTTGTCCAACGCCAGCTCCGCGTTCTGCGGACTCACCCCGATATAATGGCCGACCGCGATGGAGCTTCCCCGGATCGTTAACGCTTCGTTCTCTATGCCGCCCTGCGCGATCGCGATCGTGATCGGTGGCGGCTTTTGCAACCGCATCTTCGGTTTCCGCGGTGCTGCTTGCGGCTCGGAAGGGCGCGAGCGCGGTTCGTTTTCAGTCTGGGGCGCCGCAGTTTCGGCGCTCAGAAACTCGCGGACCAGAACCTCGGAGGCCTCGATCTCGTCCTTCGCTATCGGCGCCTCGGTCGCCCCGCCGGCGGCGCGAGTCCGGCCGCGCACTCGCCGGCTCAGCTCGCGCAAGGTTTCTTCTTCCGCGAGCTGGAGCGCCGCGTCGGCCGCTGCGCGTTCGCCCACGGCCGCTGCCGCGGCCCGTTTCGCCGGCATTGTTTTCGGAAGCGAACAATCATCTCCGGCGAGCAACTCCTTCGTGCCCGCGATCACTTCCGGGTGCGCCGGCAACTTCCCGTGTTTGCAGTCCACGAAATACGTCGGGAACAGCTTCTGCCCGTCGCGATCCATGAATCCGAGGCGATGCGGGACAGTGCCGTCGCCTTCGAGCGACTCGCGGTAACCGGCTGCCTCGTCGAGGCGCAGCCAATCCTGGACATCGACCTGGGTGACCTGGTTGTAGCCCGCGATGTAGGCCATTCGGTCGGGATCGACGATCTTCTCGAGCCGTTTGTGGCTGGCGAGTCCAAGGTCGAGGAGGTTCTGGCCGACCTCCCAGGTCTGCCATTGTTCCGCCCGATACATTGGCTTCATGTTTTCCATGACCAAAGGCGAGGGCAGCATCTGCATCGACCCGGGGAAAGTGTTCAGAATCCCGCAAAGCTGTCGGCGGCTATGGGCGACATCGACGATCGCCAGTTTGCGGACGACCCCGAACGCCCCGGTGATCACCTGCGGGATTGCGAACGATCCGTGGTTCGGCGTCCCGAGCATGATGAGCCTGCCCCCTTTATCCCAACGCTCGCGGTGATTGAGAATGTAGGTGCGCGAGACGAGGCCACCCATGGAGTGGGCGACCAGATTGACCGGCGCGGATTCGCCGAACCACTCGTTGATTTGTTGATGGAGGGCCGCCGCGCTTTTAGCGAGGTCAAGCCGCCAGTCGAACCAGAACGCCCGGACGTTCCAGCGTTCGGCGGACAATTCCATGATCATGTCCGAGTACCATCTCTTGAGAATGCCGGTCGGCTTAACGTTGAACTCGGATGTGAGATCGGCCGCCATCCGAAGCCAGCCGACGGCGCCAATAGCGAGCCGGGGGAAGCTCAGCCAGATGAACTGCGAGCTTTCCTGCTCCGGGTAGACGGTCATCTCACCACCCATGATGCCGTGCAGCACCACCACATTACCGCGCGGGACAGCTCTTTGCTGAGTGCCCAGGGCGAGACTACGGAGGCGTTGCAGCCGCTGGCGTCCGAAATAGATCTCGAGGACGCGTTCTTCCTCCGCGGTGGGGCGGCGAAGGATTTGAGTGAGCTCGTCGGTGTTAGCCGATTCGAGCTGGGCGAGAAACGCGCGTTCGTTCATGGGAGGAGAAGGGGTTAGGGGCGGGAATTGCCCGGAGCGTTATGGGAGAAGAGAGCCGGGGAGGGAAAACCGGGCCGGAGGGAACCGCGTTCACGTCCTCGTTTTACCGCAACCGCGGGCCCGAGTGCCAGTAAAAGAAAGATTACTTCTTTGGGCGTGGCTCGAGCCCTGCCAGCATTTCATCAAACCGCGGATCTTTTCGCACGGCATCCCAGGACGGATCGAACTTGAGTTGCCCGTAAGGAGGGCCACCCGGCGTTTTGGCGAGAAAGATGAGTTGATCGAGCGCGGCGTCGATGTTCCCGGTCCAGGCATGGATCAAGGCGAGCGAACACAAGACCGTCGCGCCGTCCACCGCGTCCTCCTTCAGCGGTCGCAACTCTACCGCGCGCGCTCCTTCCTGAAGAGCGCGCCTCGCGTCATCGGGCGCCGCGGAAGTTTGTGACACTCCGGCGTCCGCCACTCCAAGGGTTGCGAGGAGAAGGGCATCATCCGGTTTCTCGGCCAGTTGGGTGGCAATCGTGTCCCTTGCACTCTTGAATGCGGAGCCAGCCGCGGCCAGATCGCCCTTGGCCTGGGCGATCATTCCTTGCCAGTAACTGACCGGCACCACTGTTCCGGTGCCGCCGATCAATTCCGGTTTTTTCCAGAGAGCCAGGACACTGGAAGCGGCCTCGAAATCGCGCTCGTAAAGCGCAAGAGTGAGCCGCGTCCAGGTGGCGGCCCCATTCGGGTCGTAATCAGCCGGCAACAAATCCAGGAACGAGCGGACAGCGCGCAGGTCGGCTTTTTCCAATTCGATTTGGGCACGCAGAAGATTGGAGTAATTCCGCGTGCCCGGATCGGCAGCGGCCGCGCGCTCGAAAACGCCGGCTTCCTCTTCGTAGCGGCGCAAGAGATCGTAAACAATGCTCAGGCTGTTGACGATCTTCGCGTTCCGGGGATCGAGCTCGAACGCTTTCTCCAGATTGCGCAAGGCGTCATCCCAACGGCCTTGCCGGCGGGCAATGGATCCAGCGAGGGAAAAGACTTCGGCGCTGTTCGGCAACCGGCGGCGGGCCAGCGCGAGTTCCTGGAAAGCTCGGGTATAATCGCGTTGCCCGTGATAATAGACCAGCGCCTGGGCGAGATGCGCTTCACCGAGGTCAGGCGCAAGGGCGAGCGCTCTTTGGACGCTGCTCTGCGCCAGCTTGAGCCGTTCCGGAGTCCGGTCGAGCCCATACCAATAGAGGCTGTCGTGGGCGCTTGTCCGCCAGCAATAGGCGAGCGCGAAGTTCGGATCGCGTCCAATCGCTTCGTCGAGCAGCCTGACGGCTCTAAGCAATGTCTCCTGCCAATTTTCGGTCTGATGAAAGCTGGCGATGAGTTGTTTGGCGCGGAGATACAGATCGAACGCCTGGACGTCGTGCGTCGCAGGTTCGAGGGCGGCCCGTTCTTCAGGAGAAAGTCTCGCCTGGAGCTGCGCGGCGATGGCCTGGGCGATCTCGGTTTGGATTGCAAAAACGTCCGCCAGATCGCGATC
Organism: Chthoniobacterales bacterium; assembly: GCA_035536995.1. GTDB lineage: Bacteria > Verrucomicrobiota > Verrucomicrobiia > Chthoniobacterales > UBA10450 > AV80. The sequence continues at coordinate 23,207 of DATLNB010000035.1, forward strand.
GTAATGTTCCGCCCATTCGTGTTTGTCGGTGCGCGCGTCGACCAATTGCGCGGTCACGCGGACCCGGTTTTTGGTGCGCTGCACGCTCCCCTCCAGGAGATGGGCTACGCCAAGTTGCCGGCCAATCTCGCGGGCGTTTCGCAGGTTACCGGCTTTGTAAACGGCGACAGAACTACGGCTGATTACTTTCAGGGCGGCCACCCGGGCGAGGTTCGCCAGGATCTCGTCCTGCATGCCGTCCGTGAAAAAGGCATTGTCAGGGTCGGCACTGAGGCTGCTGAAAGGCAGGACGGCGATCGACTTTTCCTCGACGGACAGGGAGGGGCCGGCCGGGGTGGCCGTTTCAACTTTATCGCCCGACCAATTACCGCGCGACACTTGGAAGAGAAAGAGCGCTCCGGCCGCCGCGGCCGCCACGGCTGCAAAGGCGAGCAATCTTCGGCCGGTCTGATGACGGATCGATTCGTGCCGCGGAACATCTTCGGTTCGTTTGAATCCCTCCGGGGTCAGTTCGAAGGCCCAGGCCAGGACGAGAGCGACGGGAAAGCCGAGAAGCAGAAGAAGAACGACAAGGCGAACAGCCCAGTCGGGAATTCCGAAAAAGGGAAAGACCTGGGTTGCGATCTGGATCAGGACCCAGCTGACGACGGTGTAGGTGACGGCAACGCGGTAAACGTTGCGGCGCTGCATCTCGCCGAGGAACCTGCGCCAGTTCATCGAGGATCGTATAACAGGAGCGATTCCGTTCGGCGAGCACGGTCGGGCCGGGGGTGGTCCGTCCCATTAATGCTTGCAGTTTGGGAGACCGGCCCGCAGGCTCTGCTTTCCACCACCAAGCTTATGAAACAATTACTGGTATCCGCAGTTCTGCTCCTTTTGGCCGCGTTCTTCTTTACTTCGTGCTCCAACAGATCCGACACGACCGGGCCGCGCGAAACGACCACGAGCAGCAGCTCGACCTACTCAAAGTAGTCTGCGGTAGCCTGCGTCCCGGCAAACGTGTCGCTGCGCCAGCGTTATCTCTTTGTCTGCACAAATCGGCGCGCGGACGAGGATGCAAAAGGCTCGTGCGCCCTGCGCGGTTCCGAGGCGATTCGGGCGGCGTTGAAAGAGCAGTTAAAACTGCGCGGCCTCGCGAAACAGGTTGCGCGTGCCTGCACGTCGGGGTGTCTCGATCAATGTTCGAGCGGTGTCTGCATTCTGGTGGAGCCGGATCATTTTTTTTACGGACGGGTTACGTTGGCGGACGTCCCGGAGATCGTGGCGGCGCTTGAATCGGGCACTCGAGTCGAGCGATTAGTCCTCGGCGCCGATGAGCTGGCGCGCGGGTAACCGGTTATCATACGGGACAGCGCTCCTCCCGCCGACACCAGAGAGCGCTGAGCGGAGCGAAGGATCTCTGACTATTTCCGCGCGAGAAGAACTTCGAACGCGCCCCCGGCGCAGAAATGTTCAGTGATCCTTCGCCAGGCTGAGGAGCCAATTCTTTAGAGCTTCTTCTCGAGCAACGCCTTCAATAAATGACGGTGGCAATGCTCTTCATCCTCGGCGCAATGACACAGCAGAGTCACCGTTTGTTTGCTCCCGAGATACTGGAGCAAACGCAGGGTAAACTTTTGTCCGTGGTTCTTGATCCGTCCGTTCCGGGCGTCGACTCCACCGGCTTCCATTAACTCCTTTAGATAACGGCGACTGTATGCCGCCCACGAGATTTTGCCCGCGAGAATGGCGTCGCGCAGCTCCTCGCTCGGGCCGAGGTTCGCCATCCAGACGTCAAATCGCTCGCGGGGCAGTCCGCGCCCGCGGCCCCGGGCCGCGAGGATCCGAAGGCCGTCCTCGGATTCAATCGGACTATGAACCGATTTCGTCTTAAACATTCCTGGCTCCTGCTCCCTCGAAACCCGAAATAACAAGATCAGGATCGGGCTCCCGATCAAGAGCAGGAATTTAGACTCCCACCGCGCGCTGGAGCGCCTTTTTCGCCCTCAATTTACGCCCTAAATAATTGCTTGCAGTCCCTGCAGCGACCGCACATCCTCGTGCCTCTGCTTAACCACAACCTATGAAACGATCACTTATCTATACATTCACGGTCATGCTGGCTGCTGGGCTCATGAGCTCATGCACCACCAACAAAACCGAAACCTCGACGACCACGACCGCCCCGGAAAAATCTCCGGCTAAGACCGAGTCGTCGACCAAGAAAAAGTCCACGACCAAGAAGTCGTCGACCGACACGACCAAGAAGGACTCGACGAAGAAGAAGAGCGACGACAGCTCTTCGCCTTCTCCGTCACCTTCAGCGACTCCTTAACCTGGATCGTTCTGCCGCGGCTCCAAGCTGCGGCTAGTTGCTTGTTTTAGAGTTAGCCAGCCGTTCTACGCGGCTGGCTAACTCTTCTTTTTTGCCAGGGCGCGATTGCCTTCAAATATCGCGCGTTCGGGCGGCTCACGATCCCTCTGGGGCATCTCGTTCCTTCCCGCGAGCTCGCCAGGCGCCACTAATTCGATCGTAAGAAAACGGATCAGCCCTGCTCGAACCGGCTCCGATGCGGAAGCGATTCGAGCGGCTCCAGCATGAGCCCTCCCTGTTCGCACTGAACGGCGAAGGACAGGTCGCCGTCCGGCGCGACCGCCCAGAGGAATTGAGGGCGGACCGAAAGCGCAAATTCATATCTCGGATGATTCTGGGGAAACCCGCAATCGCTCTGCGCGTGCCGTCCGCGTCGGGAGCACGCCCGCAGATCCGAGACGAGTTTTTCCAGCTCCGCCCGCGACCGTTTTGCTTCGACCCAGATCAGAGCCTGGCCGCTTGCCCGCAGGAGGAGCTCAAACCCAGCCGAGGTCGAGTGGTGTTCCGGTTTGCCGGGCACGAGGCTTACATGCTCGCGCAACCAGCCGCGCTGATAGATCAGGCAGGAGGCGGCCGCGAGCTGGCAAACATTTTCCCGGATCAATCGTGCCGGGGGACCACCCGAAAAGAGCGGGTAAGATGCAACATCTGCCGCTCCTCCATCCATCAGACCGTGGAGCAGTTCGCCCTGCACATCCTGTTTCTCATCGACCCGGAAAAGATCTTCGCGCAGGCCGAGGTCGAAATAATATGCTTCCCATGGGGCCAGGGCCGGACTGATTCGAAGGGCCGCCGTGGGAACGGGCTGGCCACGAGCTGAGAGCCATCCGGAAAACCGTTCCTGTAACCACGCCTCGAATTGTCCGTTCATCCGATCTCCAAGTTCGCAAGATATCGTGTTGCCCCTGCCTCTCGGCTGGAGTTAATGTCACCGCTTCCTAACTAAACTATGAAAACACTTCTCGCTCTTATTACCGTGGCGTTCCTGAGCGCCATTCCTGTTGACGCAAAGACGTTCAAGCTCCCGAACGATGATTTTGCCATCGCCTCGATCGATATGCCGGACTCGTGGAACCCGAAAGAAGTCGAAACGGGTATTGAAGGCCAGAGCCCGGATGACGCGGTCTACATGGCGGTCGTTGCCGTGGGCAGCGAGAAAGGAATGAATGCGGAGATCGACGACGTCTTTGAGATGCTCAAGTCCCATAACGTCACGCTCGACGACTCGACCAAGAAGGAGAACAAGTTCAAGGCTGGCTCCTTCGACGCCACCGAGCTTCTTTTCCAAGGGAAAGACGCAGACGGTCCGGCCGCGGTCAGCATCACCTTTGTCCCGATCAAGGATAAGCTCGTCATCATCACCTATTGGGTGACGACCGCGAAGGAGAAGGAACACCAGCAGGAAGTCGGCAAGATCGTTAACAGCCTCAAAGCTTCCTCCTAAACGCCAAAGCTAAATCTGAATTGAGCGCCAGCCGTGGGTTTCCGCGGCTGGCGCTTTTCTTTCCGGTCAATGCCCGCGCAGGGTGCGGAAGGTGATCGAGTAACGCAGCTCCCGGGCAGGTGGAATGTGATGCTGCCATTTTGACCGCGCTTCCCCATCGAGGACGTAGGCCGATCGCGGGGCAAGCGGGTGAGAAAGCGGCCGGGTCCGCGGCCCCGCGGTTTTGTTTACCGGCCATGGCCGGAATTTCATCGCGCAGGCAGAGAGCAAAGAAACGCCCGCCACGATTCCAAACTGCGGTGCATCACGGTGCCATCCAATTTGTGCGCCCGGTGAATATTCGGTCACGAGCGCTTCCCCAAAATCCACGGATTTTGCCGAGGTCAGGGTGGCGACGCGATCGCGCAGCTCGAGAAGAAAATCCGGAATGGGCGGCGCCGCGCCAAGCTTGAAGGTGGCGAACTCGTAACTGCGACCGAAGTGCGCGGTGCGCCGTTTCGCGGCAACGCCGTGCATGGTCGGCGCGACCAGCTCCAGCTTGCCGATGCCTTCACTGAGCGCCTTTTCTTCTTCAGGTGAGATAAGGTCGGGTCGATACAGGAAACCGGGCGGCGAATCGAGGTCCTCGGGCAATAATTGGATCTGGGTCACAAAGACTGATCTTCCCGAAGAGCTGAGCGAGTCAACCCATCGGTTAGCCGGAAAAACGTGCTTGAGCTTTTCTGCTGGCTTGGGCAGCCTGTGGGCCCCACCTCCATCAACCCCAAGAAAGGACCCCTCCCATGAAATGGACTCCCGTCCTCCTCGTCGTGCTCGTTATGGCGATCGCGCCGCTGATCAGCGCCAAGACACCCACCCCGAACCCGACGCCCTCGGCAGCGAAGAGTCCCGGCTCGACCCCGGCCGAGCCATCAAAAGTATCGACCCCGAGCTCCGCCCAGCCCGCCCCCGCCGAGAAAAACACAAGCCCGGCGGAACCGGTGAAATTGATGACGCCTGGCATTACCGAATCCACGGAGAGAAAGGCGAGCCCTTCGCCCGCGCCCACGCCGGAGGCGCTGGCCAGCCCCACCGAACCGGTTGCAACAGCAGCGGCGAACCCGGCTGTTAACGCCAATAATCCGCCGCCGAAACCAATTCTTTATCTCATGGCCACCGAGGCCTACACCGTCCGGGGAAAGAATTTCATTCGGCACCGCTACGACGTCCTGAACAAGGCCGAATATCCGGCGGAGATGTTTGCCGCCGCGCCTTCGCTTCCGCCGTGCGGCAGCAATACGAATGCTTCCCGCACCTGGGTGGACTTCTTCGATTCCACCGGGAAGCGGCTCTATGGATTCTGCGCGCTCGGCAGCCCCGCAGACCTCGGGAAAATCTGGGTCGCTTTCGAAGAGGGCGTAGTCCCGCCCAGCTACGTTTACATCGAGCTGAACGACCGCCAGACGAATACGAAGCTAAAGTCGAATCTCGCGGAAACGATCCTGTAGTCGTCAGGCACGGCTTCGATGAAGGCCGGCAAAGGGAGCTAGCGCTTGAGCAACGGTTTCAAATAGTGCCCGGTCTGGCTGGCTGTTATCTCCGCGATTTTTTCCGGTGGCCCGATCCCGACGATTTGCCCTCCGCCGGCGCCGCCTTCGGGCCCGAGATCGAGAATCCAATCCGCACACTTGATCATCTCGAGGTTGTGCTCAATCACGACCAGAGTGTTGCCGGCGTCCCGCAACTTCATCAGGACCTGGAGAAGCTTTTCAATGTCCGCGAAATGGAGGCCCGTTGTCGGTTCATCAAGAATGTAGATCGTCCGGCCCGTCGCGCGTTTGGCCAGCTCGGTTGCCAGCTTCACTCGCTGCGCTTCCCCTCCGGATAACGTCGTGCCCGCCTGGCCGAGCCGCAGGTAGCCCAGGCCGACGTCGAGGAGCGCCACGAGCCTGTCCGAGACCGATGGGACATTCCGGAAAAAGCGCGCGGCTTCGTCGACCGTGAGGTTCAGGACATCGGCAATGTTTTTTCCTTTGTAAGTGATCTCGAGAGTCTCGCGGTTGTAGCGCTGCCCGCGGCAAACTTCGCACTCGACGTAAACATCGGGCAGAAAATGCATCTCGATCTTGATCAGCCCGCCGCCTTCGCAATTCTCGCAGCGCCCGCCTTTGACGTTGAAACTGAACCGGCCTGAATCGTAGCCACGAACTCGTGCGGAAGGCAGCTGGCTGAAGAGCTCGCGGATCGGAGTAAAGGCGCCGGTGTAGGTGATCGGATTCGACCGTGGCGTCCGACCGATCGCGCTCTGGTCGATCACGATCGCCTTGTCCAGCTGATCCAATCCGCGGAGCCCGCCGTGGCTGCCTGGTTTGTCTTTCGAGTTGTAAAAATGCCGGAAGAGCGCGCGGCGCAGGATGTCGTCGACCAGAGTGGATTTGCCGCTGCCGGAAACGCCCGTGACGCAGGTGAAACACCCAATCGGAAAGGAAGCGGTGACATTCCGCAGATTGTTTTCCGAGGCGCCGGTGACCGTGAGCCAGCCATCGCCTACCTGGGTTGAGCGAGGTTTGGTCCGCTCCTTCGGGATGGCGATGCGCGCCCGGCCGGACAGATAATCGGCGGTCGGTGAATTCTTCGCGGTCAGGACTTCCTCAATCGTCCCCTGGGCGACGATCTCGCCGCCCCGCGGACCTGCGCCGGGGCCGAGATCGAGAATATGATCTGCCGCCCTGATTGTTTCTTCGTCATGCTCGACGACGATGACGGAATTCCCGAGATCGCGCAGCCGCCGCAGCGTCGTCAGGAGCCGGGCGTTGTCACGTTGGTGCAGGCCGATACTTGGCTCGTCGAGCACGTAAAGCACGCCGGCAAGCCCGGAGCCGATCTGGGTCGCGAGCCGGATGCGCTGGGCCTCGCCACCGGAAAGCGTGCCGCTTTCCCGATTGAGCGAGAGATAGCTCAATCCGACTTCGACGAGGAACTGGAGCCGCGAATCGATCTCGCGAATGATGTCTGTGACAATGAAGCGCTGCTGTTCCGTCAATTCCAGGTTCCGGATGAATTCTGCGGCGGCCTCAATAGTGAGTTCGCTCACCTGGTGGATGTTGAGCTCGTTCTTCTGTAGCCGTCGCCCTGCGGGCGACGCGTGAGCAAGCGTCACCGCGAGGATTTCCGGTTTTAACCGCGCCCCATCGCACACCTGGCACGGCACCCGGATCATGAACGCGCGGATCCGGTTCCGGGTGAACTCGCTCTCCGTCTCCGCATACAGACGCTCCATTTGGGGGACGAGTCCTTCGAATGGGCGCGCGGTCTTCGGCGTTTTCCCGCTGCCGCCGGTGGCAAACTGGACCGGTTCCTCCCCGGTCCCGTAGTAAAGCGCCTGCTTAAAATTCTCTGGCAAATCCGCGAACGGGATGCAGTCGTCCACCCGGAAGTGCTTCACCAACGCGCTCTGAAGGGAGCGGTAATACGCCAGCATCGGCTTCGTTCCGCGACGCCAGGGCGTGATCGCTCCTTCCTTGAGCGATTTCTCCGGGTCGGACATGAGCTCCGCGTCGCAGACCAGCTGGGTCCCCAGTCCGTGACAGGCCGGGCAAGCCCCGAGGTGGCTATTGAACGAGAAATGTTTCGGAGTCAGCTCGCCTAACGAGTAGTCGCTGTCCGCGTTCCCGTAATCCGTCGTATAACGGACCGTCTCCCATTCATTGGGTGGAGTATTGGAGTGTTGGAGTGATGGAGTATTGGGTTTTTCATTACTCCCTTTCTCCATTACTCCATCATCGGCTTGTCGGAGCACGACGATCCGATTCGTCCCCCACCGCAACGCTGTCTCGACCGAATCCGCCAGCCGCGTCCGGACTCCTTCCCGGATGACGAGCCGATCGACCACCGCCTCGATGGTGTGCTTTTCCGTTTTCTTCAACCGGATGGGCTCTGGCCTGCCGAGCTCGACGATTTCCCCATCAATCCGGACCCGGACAAAGCCTTCCCGCTTTGCCTTCTCAATGACGTCGCGGAATTCGCCTTTCTGGTTCTCGACCAGCGGGGCCAGCAAAATGATTTTGGCCTCGGCCGGAAACGCCAAAATCTGATCGACGATTTGCTGCGGGGTCTGGCGATGAATGGCCTGGCCGGTTACGGGATCGTGCGGCTGGCCCACCGCGGAAAACAGCACCCGGAGGTAATCGTAAATCTCTGTCGTCGTCGCGATTGTGGAACGTGGATTCGCGCCCGCGCTGCGCTGTTCGATGGCGATGGCCGGCGAGAGACCTTCGATGAAATCGACGTCCGGTTTCTCCATCTGGTCGAGGAACTGCCGGGCGTAAGCGGAGAGGCTTTCGACGTAGCGGCGCTGGCCTTCCGCGTAGAGTGTATCGAAGGCGAGTGAGGACTTTCCCGAGCCACTCAGGCCCGTGATTACGACCAGTTTTTCCCTCGGAATTTCGACCTGGAGATTCTTGAGATTGTGCTGGCGTGCTCCGCTGATCTGGATAGTTTGCGCAGGCATCGGACGACAAATGTCGAACCTGTCAGTCAAGCACAACCGTCCCGTTTCTCCAGCCGAAAGCGCCGATCATGAGTGAAAACGACCGCAACATTTCCCACGAAGAAATCGTCCAGTTGCAGAAGAAGTTCAGCGAGATCAAGCACTCGATAAACAACGCGCTTGCGGTGATGATGGCGCTGTCTGAGATGTCGCAGCGCCGTCCCGATTATTCCGAGAAACTCGCGAGCACTGTCCTGACGAAAGCGCCCCAGATCGTCTCGAGCTTGCAGGAATTTACCCAGGCCTTGAATGAGAAGGCCGGCGGTCCGAAGCCGGAAACGGTGCTCTAAGCACGTGATTCTCGAACGGACGTGCTTCGGCGCGTCCTTCATAAATCCTCGTTCCCAAGCTCCAGCTTGGGAACGCACTTGTCTTCGAAGCTGTGCTTCGCAATCGCGTTAGCAGGCTGCACGCGTCGTCACGTTGTCATATTGAGCCCGGCCGCGGCGGGGAAACATCTCTGACTATTTCTGTGCGAGGCCGTGCCTGGAAATATTCAGAGATCCTTCGCTTCGCTCAGGATGACAAGCGGTAGAGGACGTGCGGAAGCACGTCCCTCCGATTAAGGATTTGGCGACGGTGCGACTGAAGGCGCGGCGCTCGCAGCTGGAGAATTCGCCGGCGGGGGCGCCGTAACGGGGACCGCGCCGACTGCCTGATCCGAGGGCCGAACGGACGGGGCGGGACCGGTCGTCGCCGGTGTCATATTCGTGACTGTTCCCGGGGGACCTACGGCAGAGGACGGGCCCGGGCTTGCCGCCGGGGTCGAGGTCGCGGCAGCTGCGGGCGAGGCGTTGGCATCGGCAGCCGGCGTCGCTGAGGGCAGGGCACCGGGGACCGGTGTCGCCGAAGCTGCAGGCGCGGGCGTCTGGCCCTTCATTAATTCGCGGCGCAGATCGCTCTGGGTGTTGCCCTTGCGGGCGTAAAGGATCGAGAGGAGGAAAGTCAGAAGGAAAAATACCGCAGCCAGCCAGCCGGTCACCTTGGTGAGAACGTTGGTGGTCTGAGCGCCAAAGATGTTCTCAGTAACGCCGCCGCCGAATGCCGCCCCGAGGCCTTCGCTTTTCGGCCGCTGCATCAGGATGACAAGCATCATGAGCAACGCCACGACGACGTAGAGGACCAGCAGAATGTTTAGCAGAATGGTCATTGGGGACGGGCAATATCGCCAGACAGAGCGGTTTGTAAAATGCAGACCACGCGGGGAGGAAGTGGAGGAAGTGGAGTAATGGAGTAATGGAGTGATGGGGGAGAACGATTTGGGCGCGGGAACCAATCCATTACTCCAATACTCCATTACTCCCTTCTGTTTCCCGCCGCTTCACCCTGTTCCAAATTGCGTCGAGCTCCTCCAGCTCGACCTCGCCCAGCTTTTGCCCGCGAGCCCGCAATTCATCTTCGACCTGGTGGAACCGCGCGACGAATTTGTCTGTCGCTGCCTGGAGCGTGCTCTCCGCGTCCAGCTTGCTTTTCCGCGCCAGATTCACCACCGCGAAAAGCAGATCGCCCATCTCCTCCGCGATTCGGGCCCTGTCGTTCGAGGCAATCGCCTCCTTCGTTTCGGCCAGCTCTTCATCCACTTTCGCGACCACGTCCCCAACATTGCGCCAGTCGAAATTGACCCGGGCCGCTTTCTTCTGTGCCTTTTGGGCGCGCATTAGCGCAGGAAAACCGACCGGGAGATCGGCCAGGTAATGGTCGTCGCCGCTGGCCTTTTTCTCTCCGTGTTTGATCGCTTCCCATTGTTTGACCACGCCGTCGGCGTCTCGCACTTCACTGGTCGCGAAGACATGGGGATGGCGCCGGATCAGCTTGGCCGTCACTTCCTCGAGCGACTGCTCAATAGTGAATCGTCCGGCCTCCCGGGCGATCTCCGCGTGCATCACAGCGAGGAGCACAAGGTCGCCGAGCTCTTCGCAAAGATTCGCGTCGTCCGATGTCCGGATCGCGCTCGCCACTTCATAGGCCTCCTCGATCAACGGCGGCAGGAGAGATTCGTTCGTCTGCTCGCGGTCCCATGGGCAGCCGCCTGGGGCGCGAAGCTGGGCCACGATCTCGCAGAGCCGCTCGAACGCAGTCATTCGGAGCGGAGCGCGGCGGACTCGACGCGCCCCGAGTCTGCGCGGCAGATATCGATAGTGCCGACGCGGGGTCCCTCGACTTTGCTCACGATCTCCGCGATCTGACCCAGGTTCGCACTCAAATCTTCCACAACGATCGATGGGTCCGGAACTCCGACACTTCGCCGGTCGTCTTCTTGCCGACGTAAATTGTAATGCCGATCACGCTCACGAGCGTTCCGACAAAGACCGCAGCGACCAGCCACGAAGGGATATGCCCGACGCGCATCGCCCGGTAGAAGGCTGGCAAACCATCCAGCGTCATCGAGGCATGAAGGAAGATCTTTGTCACCCAGGCGACCATGATCAGGATGAAAATGAAGACGTAGTTGCGTTTTAATCGCCGCCCCACTGCCTCCAGC